>CAYOBQ010000108.1:0-31393 GCA_964402225.1 uncultured Nannocystaceae bacterium
CCCCCCCCCCCCCCCCCCCCCCCCCCCCCCCCCCCCGCCCCCCCCCCCGGGCCCGGGCCCCCGGCCGGGGGCCCGGCGCTGTGGATGGGCTGCGGGGCCTGGATCACGCCGCGACGGGCGAGGCCCTTGCGGTCGTCGTAGTAGAGGGCGAGGACCGCGTCGGGGCTCTGCGCGCGGCGGCGGAAGGGGACGTCGACGACGGCGGAGTGGCGGGTCTCGCCGTAGCGCGTGCCGAGGCGCTGGCGCTCGCCGGCGACGTCCTCCCCACGGGGCTGCGCGGTGGCGGGGGCGTTTTTGGTCTCGAGATCGACGGGCGGGGGGACGAAGGGGCGCTCGGTGAAGACGGCCACGCCGACGACGCCGAGGTTCTGCGGCGTGCCCATGCGCGCGCTGTAGCTGTCGCCCGGGTGGGTGAAGCGGAAGGCGGCGACCTCGTTGTGGCTGCGGCGGAAGCCCTCGATGGTCACGCTGCCGTAGGCGTCGACGACGTAGCCGCGCTGGGCGCCGAAGTCCCCGGGGCGGCCGGAGACGACGTCGCGGCCGTCCACGCTGACGACGACCTCGACGCGCCGCGGCGTGTGGTTGGTGACGAGGACGTTGTAGCGGGCGCCGTAGCTGCCCTCTATCCAGGTGGCGCCGGTGTGCTGCCAGCTCGGCAGGGCGCGGCCCCACTCGTCGACGAGCTGCACCGACCAGCGGCCGTCGGCGGCGGGCATCGTGCCGCCGGCGCCGACGATGGGGCGCAGCGGGGCGGATTGCGTGTCGCAGCCGAGGGCGGCGAGCAGGGCGAGCGGGAGCGAGCGGTAGAGCACGGCGGCACCTCCTTCACGTAGCTTCTACGGACGGAGGGGCGCCGCGATCTACCGTTTCGCCCGGGGGGGGACGAAGGTGCCGAGATCGCGGAGCGTGAGGGGGACGCCGACGGCGGTCCAGTCGACCTCGCCGGTCTGGGTGCCCCGGGGCCGGCTCTTCACGAAGGCCTCGTAGTTGCCGAACAAGACGCGGTCGGCTTCCTCGGGGGACAGCGCGAGCCCACGCAGGACGCCCTCGACGAGGGGCGTCTGGTAGCGATCCCGGGTGAGCATGTCGAGGTAGGCCTGCATGCGCACGGAGATGAAGTCCGGCGACTTGACGGCGGCGCGCGTCACGACGACGTCGGTCCCCCACATGAAGCGGGTGGGGAACTCGCGCAGCAGCTTGCGGAACTTCTCGGGGGAGCGGGAGATGCGCAGAAGCCCCGGGACCAGGAACTTGTCCTGCCCGAAGCTGACGTCGGTGTGCAGGTTGGGGAAGGCGCGGAGGAAGGTCTTCAAGCGCGAGGCCAGAATTGACGAAAGCATGAAGTGCGGTGCGTTCACCTTGAGGTCGGGGAAGAGCGTGAGGACCGTGGCGAACTCCTCGGCGAAGCCGGGGGTGGTTGGACCGGGATTGACGTGAAAGCAGATCGGCAAGCCCGTCTCTTCCGCGTAGGCGAAGACCGGGAGCATGTCCGGGTGGTCCATGGCGACCTCGTGGAAGAAGTAGGGACCGTGGCCGGGGCGCAGATCGCGGACCCCGTGGCCGCTGTAGAGCTTGAGCCCCGTCGCGCCCTCGGCCACCCAGCGTTGCAGCTTCTCGAGCTTCTCGGGATCGGTGGGATCGATCGTCACCCACGCCTCGAAGCGCTCGGGGTGGCGCTCGACGATGTCGAGGAGCTCCTCGTTGTTGCGCTCCCACGCCGAGAAGCCCCGCCGCTGGCTCAGGGTGATGGTCACCCAGGAGCTGCCCATCAGCACGGTCTTGGCGACGCCGTGACGATCCATCGCTTGGAGCAGCCGGTCGGCCTCCTTGGCCGACTGGATGTGCTCGTGCACGTTGATGATTCGCGGCTCCGCAGAGGCCGCCGACGCTACAAGGAGCAGCCACCATGCCGCAGGCCGCATCGCTCTCCCCCTCCAAAGGCGCGCCACCCTACACGAGCCCCCATGCTAGGGTCGACCCGATGACGCCTGCGGCCCGCGTGCTGGTGGTCGACGATGACCCCTACGTCCGCAAGGCGTGGCGGGTGATGCTCGACAAGGACGAGTTCGAGGTCACGCTGTGCGCCAGCGCCGTCGAGGCCTCGACCCACCTCGCCGCCCACGACGTCGACGTGGTCCTCACGGACGTGGTGATGGACGGGATGACGGGCCTGCAGTTGCTCGAGCACGTCAAGCAGGCCTACCCCGACATCGAGGTCATCATCATGACCGGCCAGGCCAAGATCGCCGACGCGGTCTACGCGACCCGGGCGGGGGCCTTCGACTACATCACCAAGCCCTTCGTCGATCTCGACGCCTGCATCAACCGGGTCCGGCAGGCGGCGCGCGTGAAGCGCCTCGCAGAGGAGAACGTCGAGCTGCGACGTCGGATGGAGGCCGGGGGCGGCGGGGGTGGGCCCGACGTGCTGCACAGCCGCAGCCCCGCGATGCGCCCCGTCGTGCATCAGGTGCGTCGCCTGGCCCGGGTTGACGCGACGGTCCTGTTGACGGGCCAGACCGGGGCAGGGAAGACCGCCCTCGCCAAGGCGTTGCACGAGATGAGCCGGCGACGCGACGAGGAGTTCGTCTGCCTGGACTGCGGTGCGATCCCGTCGGACCTGCTCGAGAGCGAGCTCTTCGGCCACATGAAGGGCGCCTTCACCGGCGCGGTGACCGACAAGGAGGGCCTCTTCGAGACCGCCAACCGGGGCACGATCTTCCTGGACGAGGTCGGCAACATGCCCCTCGACTCCCAGCGCAAGCTGCTGCGGGTCCTCAACGACGGGGTCATCCGTCGGGTCGGGGGCCAGCGGGACATCCAGGTCGATGTGCGCGTCGTCAGCGCCACCAACGCCGATCTCGAAGCCGCCGTGAAGGCGGGCTCCTTCCGCGAGGACCTCTACTATCGACTCAACGTGGTCAACATCCAGCTCCCCACGCTCAACGAGCGGCGGGAGGACATCCCGCACCTCGCCTACACGATCCTGCGCCGTTGCGCTGCGCGACACGAGAGCCCGGTGCGCCGGATCAGCCCCGACTGCATGGATCGCCTGCAAGCCCACAACTGGAAGGGGAACATCCGCCAGCTCGAGAACGTGATCGAGCGCGCGGTGATCTTCGGGACGCAGAGCGATCTCACGCCGCGCAGCCTCCCGGCGGACCTGCGCGACAGCGATCCCCTCGCGCGAGCCGCGACGCTGCCGACCGGGGTCGATCTGGACGTGTCGTGGAAGGAGGCCATCGAGCAGGCCGAGCAGGCGATACGCGCCGCCTACCTCCAGGGCTTGCTCGATCGGTTCGAGGGCAACGTCACCCAGGCCGCTCGACACGCGAAGCTCGACCGCAGCAACTTCCGCCGCCACCTCAAGCGCTACCTCCCCGACCACAAGGGCTGAACGGTTCAGGCCGAGCGGCGCTGCTCGCTGGCGAAGAACCGCTCGAAGAGGTCCTCGATGGGCGCGGGGCGGGCCAGGTGGTAGCCCTGGAGCCACCGCACGTCGAGGGCCTGGCAGCGCTCGGCCTCCTCGGCCTCCTCGATGCCCTCGGCGATGGTGATCACCCCCTGGCGGCGGGCGTAGTCGCTCAAGAGCCCGACCAGATCGGCCTTCGCGCGGTCCTGGTGCAACCCGGAGATGAGTGAGATGTCGAGCTTGATGACGTCGGGGTTCACGGCGACTACCGCGCCCAAGGAGTTGTAGCCGGCGCCCACGTCGTCGAGGGCGATGCGGAATCCGCGGTCGCGCAGCGCACGCACGGACTGCTGCCAGGCGCCGCTGTCTCCCAGCGAGGCGCGCTCGGTGATCTCGAGCACGACCTTGCCGGCGCCCTCGTAGATCGGCGCGAAGGCCTCGTCGAGCCGCTCGGGAGCGCGCACGCAGGCGGGATCGACGTTCATGAAGAGGTCGACGTCCGGCGGGAGCTGGGCGCGAAGCTCCGCGGCGAAGCCGGCGAGCAGGTGTTGCAGCGCGTGCTCACGCCCGAAGGCGCGGGCGGCGTCGATGACGTCGAGGGGGCCGCGGAAGCTGGGGTGCTTGCTGCGCAAGAGCGCCTCGCAGGCCACGACCCGCCGCGTCCGCGCGTCACAGATCGGCTGGAGGAAGAGGGTGCACATGCGATCGGCGAGGAGCTTCTCGAAGTCGACGCGCAGCGCGTTGTCGCGGCGCTCCGCGGTGGTGCCGAGCACCTTGCGCTCCTCCGCCAGCCCGGCGAGGCAGGACTCGATCTCGTTGGCGTCCTGCCCCTTGCGAATGAACCGCTGCACCGAGCCGTTGTTGAACGCCTCCACGACCCGCCCCGTCGGCTGGTAGGCGGTGTAGAGCACGCGCGCCGCCGAGGGGGCGATGAGCCGCACCCGCGCGAGGACATCGAGGCCGTGGGTTCCGGGCATGTCGGCGTCGCAGATGACCACGTCGGGCACCTCCTCGACGACGCCGAGGGCCTCGAGCATGGCGTCACCGCTGTCGTAGGTGCTGACCTCGTAGCCGGTCCCGCGCAGGAGTCGCGAGAGGGCCTTTCGCACCAGCGCCTCGTCGTCGGCGAAGAAGACGCGCAGCGGGCGCTGGTCGTCGTCGTCGGCGTCGCTCTGGTCCTCCCGCATCTCGACGGGGCCGGGCCACTCCGTGCGGACGACCAGGCCACCGGTGCCACGGGTCTCGATGTGGAGCGTCCCGCCTTGCAGCTCGACGACCTCGCGGACGTACTCCAGGCCGCGACCCGCCTCGGGGGCATCGCCCTGGGCCGCCCCCCGGTCGGCGACCTCCACCACCACGCCGTCGTCGGAGCAGGTCACCACGACGCTGGCGGTCCCCCGCGCGTGCCGGCGCACGTTGGCCAGCAAGTGCTCGAGGGCCCGACGGAAGTGCTCGGCGTCGAGGACCGCGACGGGGTCGCTGCCCGCGGGCCGCCACTGGACCACCGATGGCGGGTAGCCGACGCAGCGCGCCGCCTCCGCCACCACGTCGCGCACCGCCGTGGGCGCGGGCGCTCGGACGGGCTCCCCCTCGTCGGTCCCCGCCGTCAACGCGTCGGCACGCCGCAGCGCGCCCTTGGCGGCCTGGAGCAACCCGGCCAGCTCGGCGCGCCCGTCGGGCGTGAGCACCTCCCGGGCGCTGATCGACTCGGCGATCTGGACCAGCGCCGTCAGTGGGTTGCGCAGATCGTGCGCGATGCCGCCGCGCAGGCGCTTGTCGAGCGCCTCGGCGACCTCGGCTGAAACAGTCGGCTCTCCGTCGATATGCATGGCTCACTCCCGTGCGTCCCCACCGAATACGTCCGATAACGGCGTTCGTTTGAGCCGTGGGGTCAGTTCAGCGGATCGCGCCCCGCGCCTCCGCGAGCATCGCCTCGTGCTGCGACGGATCGGCCCAGCGCGCCTGGGCTTCGGGGGACAGGCGGTCGACCGGATCGAAGTAGTAGAAGAGCCGGTCGCGTTTCACGGAGGGCGCCGTGAAGATCGAGATGCCCGTGATCCGGTCGTACGCCTCGTAGCTGTGCGCGCCCCGCTTGCCGCCGCCGCCGGGGGCGTCCACCACGAAGGTCGGGGTGTTGAAGCCGGCGGTCGACCCCCGCACCCACTTCTCGATGTCGAGGCCGGTCTGCAGCGTGGTGCGCAGATCCTCGGCGCGCGGCACGAGGTCGTGGATGTAGACGTAGTAGGGGTGGACGTTGACGTAGCCGAGGCGCTTGACGAGCAGGCCCATCGACTCGTTCGTGTCGTTGACGCCGCGCAGCAGGACCGACTGGTTGCGGACCGTGATGCCCGCGTTGAAGAAGCGGTCGATCGCCCGCTTCGACAGCGCCGTGATCTCGTTGGCGTTGTTGAAGTGGGTGTGGAACGCGACCTCCTTGCCGAGCTCGAGGCCGAGCCGGTGCACCTCGCAGATCGCGTCGAACCACGCCTCGTCGGAGAGCACCTTCTGCGGCATCACGGCGAGGCCCTTGGAGGCGAAGCGGACGCGCCGGATGTGGTCGATGCGCAGCAGCGTGGTGCCGATCTCGCGGATCCAGTCGGCGCGCAGGTTGTAGGCGTCGCCGCCGCTGATGACGATGTCCTCCAGCTCCTCGCGGGAGCGGATGTAGGCAAACGCCGCCTGCCACCGCTGCTTGTTGGCCTTCAGGGAGACCTTCTCGTCGTGCTCCGTGTCGGCGCCGACGGCGTAGGAGCGCGTGCAGAAGCGGCAGTAGACGGGGCAGGTGTCGATCGGCAGAAAGAGCGCCTTGTCGGCGTAGCGGTGGGTCAGCCCCGGCGTGGGGGCGTCCTCCTGCTCCGCCAGCGAGTCGAAGCGCAGCTTGGGGTGGTCCGACAGAAACCGGGTCCCGAGGGGGACGAACTGGATGCGCAGCGGATCGCCGTAGGGGTCGTCCCAGTCGATCAGGCTCAGCAGGTACGGGCTCACGCGGACCGCCATCGGCGCGTGCTCGAAGCCCTCCTCGGCGTCGCGGATGAACGCGTCCGGGACCAGGCCTTGGAGGGCGCGGAGCAGCTTGTCGGGCCGGGTGATGGTGTTCTTCGACTGCCAGCGGTGATCCTCGAAGGTCGCGGCGTCGACCTCCGAGTAGGCAGGGATGCGGCGCCAGAAGTCGCCGTCGAGGAGGTCGCGGTGCCGAAGCGCGTCGGCGGTGACCGGGGGCTTGAGCGCCGCCGGGACCTCGACGTGGAGCGAGAGCTCGTCCGCCATGGGGTGAATCTCCAGGGAATGTGGTGGGAAACAGATCCGAGCGGGGCGCTACTCGCGCTCTACGTCCGGCTGATGGGGCACGTTTCCGCAGAGGAACCACATGGGGGGCAGCCTACGCGCGCGCACGCGGAGGGTCAACGTACGGGGAGCGCGCCCTCGAAGCCCACGCCATAGCTCGCGAACCGACCGCGCTCGTCGATGACCGCGAAGGTCGGCGTGCGATCCACCGCGAAGAGGTCCATCGCCGTGCGGGTGGGATCCCGCGCGATGGGGAACGGGAAGCTCGCCGTCTTCAGGAAGGACTGTACGGTCGCCTCGTCCTCCCCGGTGACCGCGATCACCGCCACCCCCTCCTCGCGGGCGTAGGCCTCGAGGGCCGGGAGCGCCCGCTTGCACGGGCCGCAGGTCGTCGCCCAGAAGAAGAGCAGCGTGCGCCGGCCGTCGGCGACTCGCGGCAGCTCGACGCCGCGGTGGGGGACGAGCCGCAGGGCCGGGACGAGCTCGCCGGTGACGAGCGGCATCAACGGGAGGGGCTTCGGCGCCGCCACCAGCGTGAGCTCGTCGGCCTGCCCGTGGACGGACAACCGGAGGCGCGCCCCCGGCGCACTCGACGCGGCCACGAGCGGTAGATCCGCGCCACGCTCGAGCTTCCAACCGTCGATCGCGGAGACGACGTCGCCGGACCGCAGCCCCGCAGCGGCGGCGGGCCCGCCCGGCATCACGGCCGTGACCTCGACGCCACCTCGGCGGGCGTCGCGGTAGGTCACGCCGAAGTACCCCGGGCGCAGCGCCTCGACCTCGGCGGCCAGGCGGGTCACGGGGACCATCGGCGCGGGTTCGTAGGGCGGACCGACGAAGGCTTCGGGATCGGGGGCCGGCGGCGGGGTCCACAGCGGCGCCTCTTCGCACGCGCGAAGCTCGGCGTAGCGCCGCATCACGGTGTCCCCCAAGACCGCCGGGGCGGCGAGGCGCTCGTAGAGGCGCGCCACGCGGAGGGCCGCGGCCTCTTGCAGCTCGAGGCGGTCGAGCAAGCCGCCGGCGCGGGCGTCGGCCCGATCGAGGGCGCCGAGCCGACGCCGCAGCCCGGGGCGACGCTTCAGGCGGCGGTCGATTCGCGCCACGGCCCTGGCGCGGGCGCGACGACGGGCCGCACGCCCCTTGGGCTGACCGAGCTTGCGGGCGAGCTCCCGCGTCAGCCGGTCGCGCAGCTCGTCGAGGGCCGCCCCCGTCGCCCCCTGCCAGGCCGTCAACGCGTGGCGGGTGCGGCGCAGCGACTCAAGGATCTCGAGGACGGCGCTGTAGTCCGGGACTACGCCCAGGCCGTAGCGGGCGGCGATGCGGGCGGCTAGACGCCGCTCCGGAGTGTCGGGGGCCACCCGAGCCAGGCCGGCGTCGACCTGCGGCCCGACGCCCGCCTCCGAGGCCTGCTCGTAAGCCGCGAAGAGGTGCTCGTCGCTGCTGAGGTGGGGCGTGTCGGGGGTGTCATCCGTCAGCAGCGCCTCGTCGTGGGCGGTGGTCAGGACACCCCCGCGGGCGAGCCCCGTGAGGAGATGCGCGAAGTGACCGACATCGGGGCGCCCCGCGAGGTCAGGGAAGCAGCCGTAGGCCACGCGATCCGCCTCGGCGCTGAAGGCCCCGCACGTGCGACGGCGGTTCCGGGCGACACGCATGAAGCCGCCGGAGTGGCATTGCGACATCCAGAGGACGACGCGCACCGACTCCGGGACGGGCGTCAGATCCGCCTCGAATTGGGAGGCGCTCCAGCTCTCGCCCCACAGCGTGACGCTGGTGTCGCCCTCGAGGCCGGGCTCGCCGTGGTCGGTGACGGCGAAGAGGAGCGTGTCGCCGGGGCCGAGTTGGGGGCCGTTGCGCTCGATCCAACCGCTGAGGGCCTCCCGCGTGGCCGGTTGGACGGCGTAGGGAAAGCGCGTGTCGACCAGCTCGGGACCGGGCTGCGTGAGGCGGTCGAGGGGGGTACCGGCGAGCATCCATGCCCCGGCGACGGGGGGCTCGCGCACCACCGCGCGATCGGGCCCCGAGTCGTCGCCGTCGGCCCAGAAGACGTGGACGCGCTCGGACGGCACGCCCGCCTCCGCGAGGACGCTGACCGCGCCGCGCACGTGAACGAGGTGGCTGTGGTGGTTGTCCGCGGCGTCACCGCCGCCGGCCAGGACCACCACGTGGAGAACGGCCCACAGCATGCCGCCGAATATACAGACGAAACCACGGAATGGAGTGACAACCCGATCCGTTTGGTCGCCTCGCCCGTAACGACTCTGAAGACCGCGCGGCTTCGCGGGCGCGCGTTGACCGCCCATCTCCGCCCTTGCTAGCGTGCCCGGCCCGGGGGACGGACGCGGATACTCGAATGGCCGAGTGCACGGAATCGACCGACGCGATGTTGGTAGCCGCCATGGCCGGGGGAGACCGCGAGGCGCTCGGGCGCCTCTACGACCGCCACTCGGGGATGATGCTGGCGCTGGGCATCAAGATGCTGGGGAGCCGCCAGGCGGCGGAGGATCTGCTCCACGACGTGCTGCTCGAGGCGTGGAAGCGCGCCGCGGACTACGCCCCGGCGCGGGGCTCGGTCCGCGGGTGGCTGGCGCTGCGGGTGCGCAGCCGCGCCCTCGATCGGCTGCGATCGGTGAAGCGAACGCGCACCGTCTCGAGCGAGGACCGACCCGTGGAGGAGCGCCCGGCCCCGCCGGGTGAAGACCCGGCGCTGGGCCCCGACAGGGCGCGCATGAGGGTCGCCCTCGAGGATCTGCCCGCGGTCCAGCGCGAGGTGCTCGAGTTGGCGTACTTCGGCGGGCTCTCCTCCAGTGAGATCGCCCAGCGCCTGGACGTCCCAGCCGGTACCGTCAAGTCGCGGACCGCGGCGGGGTTGCGCAAGCTCCGGGCGGCGATGGCCGAGAGAGGAGGTGGGTCGTGATCGGTGAGGAGCTGCTATTCGAGTACGCCCTCGATCTGCTCGCCCCCGACCGCCGCGCCGAGATCGACGCGGCGCTGGCGGGGGATCCCGCGCTGCGCCAGCGGCTCGACGAGCTCCGACACGTCCTAGACGCGGTGCCTGACACCCTGGAGCCGGTCGCGCCGCCCGCTGGCGGCCGCGCGCGCCTGCTGGCGGCGGCTCCCCCCAAGCCGCGCCTCGCTGGCTGGGCCGAGCGGGTGGCCGGCTTCCTGGAGATCACGGCGGCGAAGGCCCGCGAGTTGCTCGCGTCCATCGCCGACGAGGCGCGGTGGGAGGCGAGCCCGTGGACGGGCGTGACGTTGCTCCACATCGAGCTCCCGGGCCAATACGCGCAGGCCGACGTCGGGTTCGTCCAGGTCGATCCCGGGCAGGCCTTTCCGTTCCACGAGCACCTCGGTGAGGAGCGCGTGCTGGTGCTCCAGGGTGGGTTCACCAGCGGCGGGCGGTTCTTCGGCCCCGGCGACGAGGACCAGCACGCCGCCGGGAGCCGCCACGACTACGTGGCGGCCGGCGGTCCGGACCTCATCTATCTGGTGGTGCTCTACGAGGGGCTGGAGTTCCCCGCGCCGCCGTGACCGAGCGGGGCCGCCTCCGGCTCGCGGCCGTCTGTGTTCTGCTCACGATCCACTCCGTCGCCCTCTGGGGTGGCTTCGTCGACTTCGACGACAACACGATCTTCCTGAACAACGAGCTCCTGCGACGCACCGACGTGGGGGCCCTGGCGGACATCTTCGACACAGACCGCCCCAACTGGCGTCCCCTGCGGGATCTGAGCCATTGGCTCGACTTCCTGGTCCACGGCCAGACGCCGTCCCTCGCCCACCTCCACAACCTCGCCCTCACCGGCCTCGTCGCCTGGCTCGCGATGGCGTTTCTGCGCAGCGAGGCCGCGGTGCTCCTCGCCTTCGCCCACCCCGTCGCCGTCGAGCCCATCGCCTGGGTGAGCGGTCGCAAGGACCTGCTCGCCGGCGTCTTCTTCTTCGCGATGCTGCTCGCATTCCGCCGCGTCCTCCGAGGCGAGGGTCGCAGGTGGAGCGCCGCGGTGGTGCTCTGCTTCGCGCTGGCGGCGATGTCGAAGGGCCACGTCCTCGTCGCCCCCGCGGTGCTGGCGTGCGTGTGGTGGTGGGAGAAGGGCGACCGCCGCGCCTGGCCGACCATCGCCGCCGTCGGGGTGCTGGCGCTGGCGCTGGCCCCGCTGGTGGCGAGGGGCGCCGCGGTGATGGCCGACGCCCCCACCGGCGCCGCGCTGCCCGCGCTCACCGCGGCCGACCGGCTCGCCCTCCCCGCCCTCTACCTCTGGAGCCTCGTGTGGCCCCTCGACCTGAACCACATCTACCTCACACGCCCCGAGGTCTGGGTCCCCGTCGCCGGCGCCGTGGTCCTCGCGGCGTGGCTCGGCGCCCTCGCGAAGTGGCGCGACCCACGCCTCGCGATCCCGCTGCTCTTGCTGTTGCCGTACCTGCACCTCATTGGCCGGGGCACCGTCTACCGCGCCGATCGCTACCTCTTCCTCGCCCTCCCCTTCCTGGGCGCCCTCGTCGTCCCGTTGCTTCGGCGCCGCCTGCTCGTTGTCGCCGTCCTTCTGCTCGGGCTCACCTCCGCACAGACCCACACCGCGTGGCACGACCCGGTGAGCCTCTGGACCCGCATGACCCACGCCTACCCGACCAGCCCCTGGGGCTACCAGCGCCTGGGCCGCGCCCTCTACCGAGCGGGCCTCTTCGAGGAGGCCGCCGGCGCCTGGATGGCCGCGTCGGTGCGCGCCCCCACAAACGCCCAATACCTGAACAACGCCGGGGTCGCCCTGCTCGCGCTCGGCCGGGCCGCGATGGCCCGCGACGCCTTCCTGCGCGCCCTGGCGGTCGACCCGACGCACCGGGAGGCCAGGCAGAACCTGGAGTCGCTGCGATAGCGGCTACAAGATCTCGAGGTCATGGATCTCATCGAAGGGCACCGAAACACCGAGGGACTCGAGCCGCACCTCGCCCGAGCTTGCGGCCCCATAGGCGAAGGCATCGTCCTCACCGCGCGCCCAATGCTCGACGAGGCTCCGGTCCTGGTGGACGACAAGGTAGTCCGTGAGGGTCGGGATGCGCTGGTAGTGCTCCACCTTCGGACCCAGGTCGTCGTGGGACGTAGACTGAGAGGTCACCTCGACGATGAGGCTCGGGTTGGTCAACGACATCCCATCACCGGGGTGGTGCTCGGGCTTCCCGCAAAAGACCGTGACATCCGGGTAGAAGAAGCCGCCCGTAGACTTGATGTATACGCGCTGATCGCTCCCGACCGGCCGGCATGGGCGACCGCGGAGCCGACCGCCGAGGGCGAGAAGCACGTTGGACGCGATGAGGTTGTGCCGCGTCTTCGCCCCCGCCATGGCGTAGGCCACGCCGTTGACGTACTCGTGCTTGGTGTCGCTGTCGCGTTCCAACGCCAGGTACGCGGCCTCGGACATCGTCATACGTTCCAGGTCTGGTCGGGGCATCGTCACCTCCGCAGGGCGACCTGCACTATAGCCGACCAGCGCCTCGAAGGCGTGGGGGAGCCGCTCCAGGGAGCCTGGTGGGAATGACGCCCGATGTGTGCGCGTCCAGCCGAAACGACTCCGTTTCCACCACATACAAGCGTTGGTCGCCCCCGACCGACCGGCAGGGAGCCCCCTCGAGTGTTCGCCAGCGGTTGCATCGTCTACCTCCCTCGCCTCCAGGGCGAACACTAGCGAGCCGGGCCCGGACGCTCACGACCGACAGTCGTATCCTGTCTCCGGCCTCGCTACGGAGTCGCCCACCACCCAGCGGTAGAGGACCGGGATGACCAGCAACGTGAGGCCGGTGGCGAAGACCAGGCCGGCGATGAGGGTGACGGCCATCGGTTGGCGTAGCTCGGCGCCCTCGCCCGCGCCGTAGGCGAGGGGCAGCAGCCCGAGGACGGTGGTGGCGGTGGTCATCAAGATGGGGCGCAGCCTCGTCTTTCCGGCGGCGACCAACGCGTCGTCCACCGACAGGCCCCGTTGCTGGAGCTGGTTGGCGTAGTCGACGAGGACGATGGCGTTGTTGACGACGATGCCGGCCAGGGTGATCAGCCCCACGAAGACCACCACCGAGAGCGGGTGGCCCATCAAGCCGAGGCCGAAGAGGACGCCGACGGCGGCCAGGGGCAGCGTGCCCATGATGACGAGGGGGGCGCGCAGGCTCTCGAACTGGCTGGCCATCACGACGTAGACCAGGAAGATGGCGAGCAAGAGCGCGAACTTCAGGCTCTCGAGGCTGCTCTTCATCTCCTCGTCCTGGCCGCGCAGGCGCACCTCGAGCCCCGCGGGGAGCGAGACCGCGCGCAGGGCGGCGTCGAGCCGGGCGGAGGTGGTCCCCAGGTCGAGGACTCCGGTGCGGGCGGTGAGGACGGCCGCGCGCTGGCCGTCGACCCGTCGGATCTCGGCGGGGCCCTCCCCCGGGACCAGCCGCGCGACGGACTCCAACGGCAGCGGGACCGCCTCGCCGGGGTTGATGACCACCGTCTCCAGATCGCGGCGGCTGGTGACGCGCGCCGGATCGAGGCGCACGCGGACATCGACTCGGGTCTCGCGCTGACGCAGCTCGGTGGCGACCTCACCCTCGATCTGCCCCCGCAGGCGCTCGGCGACGGTGCGCGGCTCGAGCCCCAGCGAGGCGAGGCGCTGGCGGTCGTAGGCGACCTGGATCTCGGGGTAGCCGCGGCGGACCGACGAGCGCACGTCCGAGACGCCGGGGAGCGCCTCGAGGACCGCGCGGACCTGGCCGGCGGCGTGCCCGAGGTGCGGCAGCGCGTGGCCCAGCACGACCACCCGGATCGGCGGGCGCAGGCTGAAGAGGGCGGGGCGGCTGAGCTCGAGCTCGGCTCCGGGGATGGCCGCGACCGCGCGCCGGATGACCGCTACGGCCTCGTCTTCGCGCGCACGCAGCGGTCCGTCGCCGTCCTTCAACCGAACCGTGACGGCGGCCGTGTGGGGTCCGCGCTCGCGCGCGTCGTCCTCCCCCGCCTCGGGCTCCCCGACGAAGCTCTCGACGCGCTCCACGAGGGGGTGGGCCTTCAGCACATCCTCGACTCGGGCCGCGCGGGTGGCGGTGTCCGTGAGCGGCGTCCCCACCGGGAAGCGCACGTCGGCGACGAGCACGCCCTGGCGCACCTCGGGGATGAGCTCGGCGCCGACGCCGCGTCCCGTCGCCCACGCCGCCCAGGTGGTGAGCGCGACGATGACCAGGAGCGCGACGGGCGCCCGCAGCGACGCGCGCAGGACCGGCCCGTAGGCGGCGCGGGCGGCCTCGATGAGCGCCGTCGCGGCGCGGGTTGGGAGGTAGAGGAGGCCCCGCGCGACGATGGAGATCCCACGAAAGGCCAGGACCACGGGGACCCCGACGAGGGCGGCGAGCAAGACGACGAGGTTGCCGACGAGCCCGAGCAGCGTCTGGAGCAGACCGTAGGGCGACAGGAGGATGAGCTTCACCCAACCTCGCGGACTCCGGGCCTGCCTGAAGAGCACCGGCAACCCGCCGATGGGGACGCTCCAGCGCGTCGGCGCCCCCTGGGCGGCGCTCAAGTCGAAGGTGCGCGAGGCGAGCATCGGCACCACGAAGAGCGCGACGAGGAGAGAGGCCAACAAGGAGAAGACGACGGCGAGGGCGAGATCCCCGAAGACCTGGCCGGCGACGCCCTCGACGAAGACGATGGGGAAGAAGACGGCCACCGTCGTCAGCGTGGAGGCGACCACCGCCGCCCCCACCTCGCGGGTGCCCCGCAGCGCGGCGGCGACCACCGCGTCGCCCTCCTCACGGCAACGGTAGATGCTCTCTAGCACCACCACCGAGTTGTCGACGAGCATGCCGACGCCCAACGCGAGCCCGCCGAGGGACATCACGTTGAGGCTCACGCCGAACAGCTTCAACGGGGCGAACGTCACCGCGATGCTGAGGGGGATCGCGAGGGCGATGATGAAGGTCGGGTAGCCGCTGCCGAGGAAGAGGTAGAGCATCAAGACGGCCAGGAGCCCACCCACCAGGGCGGCGCTGCTCACCTCGGATAGAGACGCGCGGATGAAGACGGACTGGTCGCCGAGCACGTCGATGGAGGCGCCGCGGGGCGCACGGTAGGCGATGAAGTCGGTCATCTGGCGGCGCTTCAGGGCGTCGCGTTTGGCCTTCATGCGCTTGCCCATCCCACGCTTGCCCTTCTTCGCCCCCTCCTTCTGCTCCGGCCGGGCCTCCTCGGAGGGACCGTTCGCCACGAAGGCCCGCTGGCTTTCGGTACCGAAGACCGCGTCGCGGACGTCGTCACAGACCTCGACGATGTTCGCGTCCGCCTGGCGGAAGACGTCGACGCGGACCGCCTCGCGGCCGCCAACGCGGACCAGGGAGGTGCGCTCGCGGGTGGTGGGGACCACGGTCGCGATGTCGCCGAGGCGGATCAGGGCGCCGCCGCGCTGCAACACGACGATGCGCTCGAGCTCGGCGGGCGTGCGCAGCTCGGCGAGGGTGCGCACGAGGAACTCCACGCTGCCCTCGCGCAGGGTGCCGCCGGCCAGGTTCACGTTGGCCGCCCGGAGCCGCGCGACGACCTCCGGGACGCCGAGCCCCCGCCCGGCGATGGCGGACTCGTCCAGACGCACCTGCACCTCGCGCTCGAGCCCGCCGAGGACACGCACGGCAGCGACGCCGGCGACCTTGGCGAGCTCTGGAGCCAGGCGCTGTTCGGCGTAGGTGCGCAGCCGGGTGAGCGTGAGGTCGCCTTCGCCGCTGACGCCGAGGCTCAGCACCGGCACCAGGGTCGCGTCGTAGCGGAGCAGCACCGGCGTCTCGGCGGCGTCTGGCAGATCGAGTCGCCCCATGCGTTCGCGCACGCGCTGCGCGGCGCGATCCATGTCGGAGTTCCAGTCGAACTCCAGCACCACCTCGGCGACGCCGGCGCGGCTGCTGCTGTGCATCCCGACGAGCGCCTCCACGGTGCCGACCCGGCTCTCGAGCTGGCGCACGATCTCCGACTCGACCTCCTGGGGCGCCGCGCCTGGGTATTCGACGCGGATCGTCAACGTGGGGTAGGCGAGATCGGGCATCAGTTCGAGCCCGAGCTGCTGGTAGGAGAGCACCCCGAACAGCGCCGCGGCGGTCGTCATCATCAGCACGGCGACCGGCCGGCGCGTGGCGAACCCGAACATCGAGAGCACCCTGCCCAGCGCGCTCTCGCGCCGTCAAGCAAGGGGCGCGTTTACGGGGACTTGACTCACTGCCCAGGGTCAAGCATAAGCCCGCCATCCACCCGCGCAGGGAGACACCATGGCGAAGCGTGCTGACCTCGGAGAGAAGCACTCCTGCGAGGAGTGCGGGGCACGGTTCTACGACCTGAAGCGGCCGAAGCCCGCGTGCCCGAAGTGCGGGACGGTGGTCCAACCCGTCTCCAGCCGCAAGAAGGCCCGGAAGAAGGCGGCCGAGCGGAAGAAGGCCAAGGCCGCCGAAGAGGAAGCCGCGAAGAAGGCCGCCGCGACGCAGGTCGTCTCCGACGAGGACGACGACGACGAAGAGGACGACGTCGAGGAGATCAACCTCGACGGTGAGAACGTGAGCTTCGAGGGCGTCAAGGGCGACGACGACGACGAAGACGCGGAGCCCGAGGCCCCGGCCATTGACGGCGAAGAGGGCGAGCTCCCCGACGGCGAGGTCGAGGTCGAGGCAGACGGCGACGACGATCTGATCGTCGAAGACGACGACTAGTCGTCGACCGCGGCGAGGCGCATGCACGCTGCGGTGCTCGCCTCCCCCGTCGAGACCAGCTCGGGCATCGAATCAGCGCACGCGTCGTCGGCGAAGTCACATCGATTGCGGAAGCGGCAGCCCGACGGGAAGTCGGTGGCGCTCGGCACCATGCCCCGAATGACGGCGAGGCGTCCCCGGGCGCCGTCGAGCTGGGGCAGCGAGCGGAACAGGCCGAGCGTGTAGGGGTGGCGCGGGTTCTCGAAGAGCGCGTCTGTGTGCGCCTCCTCCACGATGCGGCCGCCATACATCACGGCGACGCGATGCGCGGTCTCGGCGACGACCCCGAGGTCGTGGGTGATCAGCACGATCGCCATCCCCAGCTCTTCTTGGAGATCGCTCAGCAGATCGAGGATCTGCGCCTGGATGGTGACGTCGAGGGCGGTGGTCGGCTCGTCGGCGATGAGCAGCCGCGGGCGACAGGCCAGCGCCATGGCGATCATCACGCGCTGCTTCATCCCGCCCGACATCTGGTGCGGGTAGTCGTCGACCCGCTTGGCCGGATCGGGGATGCCGACCCGCTCCAGGAGGCCGACCGCCTCGGTGCGCGCCTCCCGCCGAGACAGGCCCTCGTGTTGGCGGAGCGACTCACCGATCTGGGCGCCGACCCGGAAGATCGGGTTGAGGCTGGTCATCGGCTCCTGGAAGATCATCGCCACGTCGGCGCCGCGCAGCTTGCGCATGTCGCGCTCGGGCAGCTTCAACAGATCGCGGCCGTCGAAGATCACCTCGCCGCCGGGGTGAAAACCAGGGGGCGACGGCACGAGGCCCATGATCGACAGGCTGGTTACGGACTTACCACAGCCGCTCTCGCCGACGATGCCCAGCGTCTCACCCGGGGCCACATCGAAGGAGATGCCGTCTACGGCGCGGGCGATCCCATCGACGGTGCGGAAGTGCGTGTGGAGGTTTCGGACGCTGAGCAACGGCTGGCTCATTCGAGGCTCCGCGGATCGGCGGCGTCGCGCAGGCCGTCGCCCAGGAAGTTGTAGGCCATCACAGCGACGAAGATGAAGAAGCCGGGGACCACGATCCACCCGTAGTCCGTGAGGTAGCGGACGTTTTGCGCCGCGCGCAGCATGTTGCCCCAGGAAGCCTCGGGCTCCTGGATGCCGACGCCGAGGAAGCTGAGCGCCACCTCACCCAGGATGTAGTAGGGGATCGAGAGCGTCGCGGTGACGATCACGAAGCTCAGGGTGTTGGGCAGGATGTGGCGCACGATGATGCGCAGCCGACTCAAGCCCAGGGCCTCGGCGGCGACGACGTACTCGTTCTCCTTGATGGAGAGCACCATCCCCCGGATCACACGGCCGTTACCGGCCCAACCGATGAAGGCGAGCACGAAGACCATGATCAGATAGGACTGGGTGCTCGGCAGGTCGTGGCCGAAGGCCTGGCGGACCGTCAGGATGAGGTAGAGCGCGGGGATCGAGAGGATCAGCTCGACGAGGCGCATGAGGCCGAAGTCGATGGCGCCCCCGAAGTAGCCGGCGATGCCGCCGATGAGCATGCCCAACGACATGCTGATGAGGATCCCGAGGAGGCCGACGGAGAGGCTGATGCGGCCACCGAAGAGCACGCGCGTGAAGAGGTCTCGGCCGAGCTCGTCGCTGCCGAAGAGGAAGATGGGCGCCTCGCCGCCGCGGATCCCGAAGAGATGCCGCGACGAGTCGATGCCGACGAAGGTGTAGGGCTCGCCGGTGACGAAGAAGTCGATGGGGAGGACCTTGGCCGGGTCGAGCAGGTGGCCGATGCCGGCGATCAAGAGACAGCGCTCCATGCCCGGCGCCGCGCGGCAGGTGCGTAGGAAGTCCTTTGCACCCGAGAGCCGCTCATCGACGAGGACGCCCTGGAAGCCGCCGGCGGCGAGCTTCGACTTCGCGTCGGCGATGGTGGCGGCGTGCTCCATGCGCACGCCCTTCGACTCGAGGAGGATCGTGGTCTCGTCCTCCGCCTCGACGGCGAGGAGCTTCCAGGCGCCCTTCTTCGCCGGACCCACGAGGTCGTCGGCGCCGAGACCGCCGTAGACGAAGGGCCCTCGCCAAGAGCCCTCTTCGTCGAAGAGGTGGACGCGGAGGAGCTGGGGGGGCTGCCAGTTGTGCTGGCGGAACTGGCTCGTGTAGCCGTACGGCGACAGGAAGGGGGCGAAGATGGCGGAGAAGTAGAGGGCCGCCAGGACATACAGCCCGACCATCGCCGTGCGGTTCCGGCGCAACTTCGCCCAGGCGATCTCCCACGGGGACCGTGACGCCTTCATTCGAGACCGATCCGCGGATCGACGAACGCCAGCAGCAGATCGGCGATGAGGTTCCCGAGGACGAGCATGACGGTGGCCATCACCACCGAAGCCATCACCACCGGCTCGTCCTGTCCGAAGACGGCGTCGACCGTGAGGCGCGCGAGCCCCGGCCAGGCGAAGACGACCTCGACCAGAAACGAGCCCGTGAGGAGCCCGGCCAGGCTGTAGCCGAACAGCGTGATCAGCGGGTTCACGGCGTTGCCGAAGGCGTGCTTGTAGACCACCTGCCAGTGGCTCAGCCCCTTCGCCATCGCCGTGCGCACGTAGTCCTTCGACAGGGTCTCGACCATCTCGGCGCGCATCTGGCGCATGTAGGAGGCCATCTGCGTGGTGCCGATGACGATGACCGGCAGCACCAGGTGGTGGCCGACATCGAACACCTTCTCCCACATCGTGAACTCGTCCCAATAGACGTTGTCGCGCATCCCGCCGACGGGGAACCACTTGGTGCGCGCCGCGAACATGACCATCAACAGCGCGAAGAAGACGCGGGGGATCGAGAGCCCGACGAAGGAGATGAAGCCGGCCACCCGGTCGAGGAGCTTGCCCTGCTTGACGCCGGCGAGGACCCCCAGCGGCAGCGCCAGTCCCCACGCGAGGACCAGCGCCCCCACGGAGAGGATCAGCGTGTTGAAGAGACGCTCACCGACGAGGTCGAAGACCGGCCGGTTCTCCTTGAAGGAGTAGCCGAAGTCGAGCTGACACGCGTTGATGACCCACTTCGCGTAGCGCTCCCAGAAGCCGCCGCCGAGGCCCCGCGTCTCGCGCAGCGCGTCGACGTACTCCTGGGTCACGGCCGGGTTCTCGGCGAGGCGCGTGAAGTAGTCGCCCGGCGCGAGATCGATCAGCCCGAAGGTGAGCAGGCTGACGGCGAGCAAGAGCGGCGGGATCGCGAGCAGCCGCCGGAGGATGTAAATCCACACGCGGCGCGGCTACCGGCGGCGCTTCGGCTGCTTCAAGAACAGGTAGTCCAGGTTCCAGTGGCACTTCCGCGACAGCGCGTTGGGCATGAAGTTGCCGACGTTCTTCCGCGCCGCGGCGAAGTCGGTGAGCGTGACGAGCGTGATCTGGGGCAGCTCCTCGGAGAAGATCTCGAGCAGCTCGTCGTGGTGCTTCTTTCGCTCCGCGTGGTCATAGAAGCTGTTGGTGAGGTGCACCAGCTCGTCGATGCGCTTCTCCCAAGGCGTCGCCGGCGTCTTCTGGGCCGGGTGCCAGGCGTGGGACTGGCCGCTGCTCAACATGATGTTTCGCGACTGCGCCGGATCGGGCGGCACGCCGGAGCCCCACCCCAAGAGCATCGCGTCGAACTTGCGGTTGGTACGCAGCGCCAGGACCAGGTCGTTGAAGGGCACGGGCCGGATGTGGGCGTTGATGCCCAGCTTGCCGAGATCGTCCTTGATCACGTTGAGCATCGCGACCCGCGTGGCGTTTTCGGAGTTGGTCACCATCGAGAACTCGACGGGGTTGCCGTCGGGGTCGTGGAGCTTGCCGTCGGTGTGCTGGAAGCCCGCGGCCTTCAGCAGCCCGCGCGCACGCTCGAGGTCGTAGGGATACTTCTTGACGCCGTCGTGGGCCCAGAGCTTGTTGGCGGGGGAGTAGAAGGTCCACAGCGGCACGCCGCGGCCGTTGAGGACCGTGCGCACGATGCCGTCGCGGTCGATGGCGTGGCTGACGGCCTTGCGGAAGCTCTTCGTGTTGAACCACTTCGCCTTCATCGGATCGACGTAGGGCTGGCCCTCCTTGTCGAGGCCATCGTCGAGGTTGAACATGAACCAGTAGGTCGCGAACGCCGGCCCGAGATCCTTCACCACGTAGTCAGCCCGAGCCTCCCGGCGCTTGAGAGCGTCGAACTGCTCCGGTCGCACGGCGTGCACGTCCGTCTCCCCCTCCGTGAACTTCAGGAACTCGGCGTTGAAGTCGGGGACCACGAGGGTGATCACCCGATCGAGGTAGGGCAGGCGGTTCCCCTCCCGATCCACCTTCCAGAAGTGCGGGTTGCGCTCCAGCACGATCCGCTCCTCGCTGGCGAAGGTCTTGAGGCGGAAGGGGCCCGAGACGACGATCTTCTCCGGCGGGGTGCCCAGCCCCATCGCGTTGTTGAACTGGCCGGCCTCGTAGGTCCTCTCCCAGAGGTGCTTGGGCACGAAGTAGATGCTGTTGACAGCGGAGTCGAAGAGCACGTCCTTGCGGGCGAGCCGGTATCGGAAGACGCGCGCATCGACCCTCTCGAAGGTGGGGAACAGCGGCTTCCCGTCGGGGCCGGTCCCCTGTTTGAAGAGGTCCTTCACCGAGTTGGGGATCTTGGGATCGGTGACCACCCGCCAGGTGAACTCGACGTCCTCGGTGGTGAGGGGCGCCCCGTCCGACCACCGCAGCCCCTCGCGCAGGGTGAAGGTGTAGGTCATCCCGTCCTTCGAGCGCTCGTACTTCTCGCAGAGCCCAGCCTGCTTCTCCTGCTTGACCAGGTGGTAGCCGCCGCAGGAGGAGAACATGGGCCCGTTGAGCAGCTCGGTGCTCGAGCTCTCGTTGGCGAGCAGCGGGTTGAAGGTCTTGGGGTTGCCCGCCGTCGCGCGCACGAGGGTGTCCCCGTAGCGTCCGATCTCGCCGTCCTCGACGACCATCGCGCCCTTGGGCGCCTCACCGGCGAAGGGCGGATTCGGCGTCCCGATCCCGGTCACCGCCGCCGGCGTGGGCTTCGAGGGCGTAGACGACTCCCCCCCATTGCAGGAGCAGCCCGCGACGAGAAACGCAATAACTGTGAGATTTCGCATAGTTGACACCGACCCGACGACCGTGGGCTGGCAGGAGGCTAAATCGCCGCCCGAGGGGTGTCAATCGGACCCGGAGCCGCTAGGATTCCGCGCAGTGACACAGCTTCCGCTCATCGGGTCGCCCCTCGCGAAGGCGGCGGCGCCGTTCGCCGCAGAGACGCCCGGCGAGCCCCTCGACACCGCCGCCTTTCTGGCCGATCTGGTGGACCTGCGCGGCGGCGTGGCCCTGGCGGAGGATCTGGCGGGCATCGCCGAAGACGGCCCCACCGAGTCGGTGGAGCCCGCCGAGATACGTCGACGACTGGCCGATGGGCTCGCGCACACCGAGGCGCGGCTCTACGACGCCTTCGACCACGCCTTCCGGCCTCGCTATCAATTGCCGAGCCCCGCCCGCGTCTGGACGGCCCTCGAGCAGTCCGGGGCCCTCGAGCGGAGGCGAGGCAAGACCGTGCGAACCGCCGCGCGGACCCTGTCGGCGACCTACGGCGAGTTCCTCGAGACGCACCAGAAGCGGGCCCGCTTCGCCCTTCGGGACCTGCGGGAGGAGCTCGCCCCCGCCCTGCGCGGCCTGGGGCCCGACGCCGCCCGATTGGAGCGCCTGGACGCCGCCTTCACCCACGCCACGCACTCCGAGATCAACAAGCTGACGCGGCGCGTCGTGCCGGCGCTCCTCCGGGGCTTCGAGCGCGACCTGGCAGACGCCGTCGCCGCCCTCCCCGAGGACGCGAGCGCGGGCGACCTCGCCCCCGGCTTCGCCGATGGCGGCTGGGTCCGCGTCTGGATGGCGCGATGCCGGCGGCTGGTGTGCGCGGTGGTGGACCGCGAGCGGCGACAAATCGAGGCGCTCGTCGAGTCCTGCTGCGGGCTCTGAGAAGGCGAAGAGGGAACGTGGACTACACCACCCAGACGCAGACCTACACGACCCCGCCCACCGACTCCAAGGGCGTCTCCGAGACCGTCGCCGCGCTCACGATCGCGTGGACCAACGGCCTCCGGCGCACGGGAGAGCAGATCCTGTTGCCCGCGGGCACCCGCGTGACGTTGGGCCGGGCCTCGGACACCTTCCCCGCCGGTCCCCTGGACGACCACCGGATGAGCCGCGCCCACGTGGAGTTCGTCGCTGGCGCGAAGGGCTGTCGCCTCCAAGATCTCGGCTCGAAGAACGGCACCTTCGTCGCGCGGACCCAGGTCGAGGGGCACGAGCTGACGCCCGGCGACGTGGTGCGGGTCGGCGGCACGCTGCTGGTCTACCACCTGATGCCCATCCATGGTGGGGCCCTCGTGGCGCCGGACCTGGTCGGCCCCGGAGGCGCGATGAGCGCGCTGCGGGCCCGCCTGGCGGAGGTCGGCGGCAGCGACATCAGCGTGTTGCTCATCGGGGAGACGGGCACCGGCAAGGAGGTCGTCGCCCACGCGCTCCACGAGATCGGGCGGCGCGGCGGTCGCTTCGTCGCCGTCAACTGCGCTTCGCTGCGCCCCGAGCTGCTCGAGAGCGAGCTCTTCGGCCACGTCAAGGGCGCCTTCACCGGCGCACAGGGTAGCAAGGATGGCATGTTCCAGCGCGCGGACGGCGGCACGCTCTTCCTCGACGAGATGGGCGAGCTCCCCACCGAGCTCCAGCCGCGGCTGCTCAGAGCCCTCCAGGAGCGTCGCGTACGGCCCGTCGGCGGCACCGAGGAGCGGGCCGTCGACGTGCGCGTCGTGTCCGCCACCAACCGTGACCTGCTCGCCGCCGCGAGGGAGGGCGGCTTCCGCACCGACCTCTTCGCGCGCCTCGCCCAGTGCACGCTCCACACCGCCCCGCTGCGTGAGCGCCGCGAGGACATCGGCGCCCTGACTCGGCACTTCACCGACCGCGCCGAGGTCACGCTCGCGCTGATGGAGGCGCTGCTATTGCACCCCTGGCCCCTCAACGTGCGTGGGCTCCAGAACATCCTGCGCGTCGCCCGGCTGGGCCAGCCCGAGGCCACCGCCCTGGATCTCACGCCCCCGGTTCTCGACGCCCTCCAGATCCAAGCGAGGCTCGCCGCGGGGCCGGAGTCCGCCCCCGACGGCCCACCCGCGAAGCGAGTCGACCCCGACGAGGAGGACCTCGAGGCGCTCCTGAAGACCCACAACGGGAGCGTCGCAGCCGTCGCCCGCGCCACCGGAATGAGCCGCCAAGCCCTCTATCGCCGCCTCGAACGCGCCGGCCTCGCCCCGGACGACTTCCGGGCATAGGACACGGCTACTTGCAGCGGCCCGCCCGGCACTTGCCTGAGAGGCACTGCCGCTTGTTGGTGCACGCCTTCCCCTTCGCCTTCTTCGACTTGCACACCCGCTTGGCCGGCGCTTTGGGGCAGAAGGCGCGGCTGCCGCACTCCGAGTCCCGCTTGCACCTCTCCTCGACCTTCAGCTTGGAGCCGACGGCGTATCTCCGGGTGACGATCCAGGCGTAGACCCCCTTCGCGTCGGTCTTGGGCATGTCCAAGGGCATGCTGCACATCACGTACTCTTCGCCCCCGAGATCCCGGCATTTCCGCCAGTCCGGGGGCTTGTTCCCCTCCGGGTATTCGTCGTCGAGGCCCAGCCAATGGCCGAACTCGTGGACGAAGGTGTCGCGGTCGAGGCCGGCGTAGAGCGGGTGCGGCTTGCCGATGATCGCCTTGTACGTCGCGCGGCCGTTTGGACGGTGGTTCAGGCGGATGGGCCAGACCGCCTTGCCCCTCTCGTAGGCCTGCAGCGTCGCCCCCTTCAGCTCCCCAAGGTTGACCACCTTGATGTCGACGGTGAAGCCGCCGCGGGTCCGGAAACGCTCGATCTCGTCGTCGTTCCAGCCCGCCGCCTTCAGGTCCTTCACCTTCATCTTCTCCGGCACATAGCCGCGGTCGATGTGGCCGGCCTTCTTCTTCGTGGTCTTGCAGATCGTGTTGCCCATGCCGAGCTTGTCGGCCAACGCCATCGGGATGTCGAGCCGCTTGGGCCACTTCGCGGGCCAGTGGAACTCGATGGGCGCGATGACCGTCCACGTACCGCCGCTGCGCTTCAGGCCGTATCCATACCGGAGGGGGGCGAAACTCAGGTACTTGATGTGACCCTTGATGAGCCGCGTCGAGAGTGTGCCGGGGAAGGTGTGTTTCGCCTTGATCGCCTTCGATACCTTCTTGGCGAGGCTGTCGCGATGCCGATTGCAGGCGATCACGCGGGCGTTGTAGCTGGTGCCGCCCGCGTAGCCGCCGCGGGCGAAGCGCTCGCCCTTCAGGGCCTCTTCCCAACCCGCGGCGCCCCGCTTGAGGAGCGGGCGAAGCGGGAATGGGTGGCTGCGTGGAACCGTCGTCGTTTGACCGAGGTCTCGCGGAGGCGTAGACCGAATGTGTGTTCGTGAGAGGAGGGAGTATGAGGCAATCGATCCTGTTGTTGGCCACCTTGGCCGTCGCGACGAGCGGCTGCGGTCTTCTCGTCGACGCCCTGAGCGACGCGACGGCGACCGACGTCGATGTCGACGTGTTGCCATTCGACCTGAATGACGGGGAGGAGACACGGCTGAAGCCGTTGCGGTTGAGGGTCAAACTCGACCAGGACAACCCCTTCTTCCAGCTCGTGGCGAAGCACTTCGGGCCGGTGCTCGCGGCCCACGTCGCGCGCCTGGACAAGGGGGGCGAGCCGCTGCTGGGGCTCGATATTCCCGAGCTCACGGTCGAGTCGGAGACGCCGCTCATCTACTCGGTGGCGGTCCGCTCGAGGGACGGGGTCGTGCTCCCGCCTCCGGGCGTCGACCACGACCAGGGGGGGAGCGCCCCGCGGGTGGACGACTCCGAGCGCTCGATCAACTTCGGCGACGCGGACAGCTCGATGGCGCTGAGCGAAGGCATCGACGCCTGTGCCTTCGTCGTCACCTCGGAGACGACCTCGCTGGAGCTGGCACAGAAGATCATGGCCTGCCTCGAGGCGGTCGTCCGCCTGGGCATCCCCAACGAGCTGGAGATCACCATCACGGTGACGCCCGAGGACCCGGCGGAGGACACGGCGCCGTTCAACGTGAGCCACCGCGAGAGCGGGATCGTCGCGCTCACCCCGACCGACGTGGATTGCTTCGCGCGCACGTTGAAGATCGACAGCAGCGTGGTCGACAACTGGGAGGTCATCGCCTTCGAGGACATGAAGCTGGTCGGCACCGGGCGCTGGTTCCCCATCGAGGCCGCGGAGTTCGACCCCGCCTGCCTCGAAGTCCCCGAGGATCAGGACCTGGAGGTCTGGGGCTACGCGACCTTCAAGGGACCCGAGAAGCCCGACTACGCCTACGGTGAGATCGACACCGACATGGTGGTCGACGAGACCCACGAGTTCCTCGCCGTCGGTGGCGATGGGGGCGCAACGCCGGGGCGCATCGTGCGTGATGACTACGGCGTGGTCTTCCAAAACGAGCTGGGCGGCGTCGCCTCGGTCGGGGACATCGACGCCTTCATGGAGACCGTGCTCACGGTCACGCGCGAGACCGATCTACACGAGCTGCGGACCGGTGAGGTCCACCGCCAGGTCACCGGCTGCTACGTCGTCTACGGGCGTTGCCCCCGTGAGGGTGAGCTCTCGTTCAAGATCACCAGCACCGCCCGCTTCAGGACCGACCAGTGAGGTGCCTCAACCCAATGCTGGTGACCGCCCTGTGCCTCCCGGGCCTGGCGACGGCTCAGGAGGCGCCCCCGACGCCGGCCGTCGAGGAGAAGAAGGAGCCCATCGAGGAGAAGAAGGAGGCCATCGAGCGCAGCGCCATGTACCTGGGCCTGGGTCTCGGCGCCGGCGCCTCGACCCTCGCCGAGCAATCACTGGGTGACACCCCGTTCGCGGCCACGCTCGGCGTCCGCCTCGGCGGCGCCATCAACGACCAGCTCCTCGTAGGCGGTCACATCGTCTTGGTCGGGCAGTTCTTCGCCTGGGAAGAGGAGGAGAACACCGGCGCGATGGTCTCCGCGATCCTGCTCGAGACGATGTACTTCCCGGTCGCCGACCTGCCGCTCAACATCGCCGCGGGCGCAGGTTGGGCCTCGGCCGCGAAGCTACGACGCTTGACGGACGACCGCGACGGGGACGCGAGCGTCGCCGCCTCCACGGGGGACGGCGTCGGCTGGATGGGCGGCGTCGGCTGGGACTTCGCCCCGGGAACGGGCGCGAACCTCGGGCTCCAGGCGCGCTACGACGGCTCGCAATCCGCCGACCTGGGTGTGAGCCACGGCGGGGGTCTGCACCTCTGGCTCAACTTCTACTGATCGCCGGGCAGCGCCCCCGCGAGGAACGCGCGCACGATGGGTGACATCGAGGTGAACCCGATGCGCGTCCCCGACTCTGCGCCGCCCAGAACCTTCGCGTAGAGCTCCCCTTCCACCACCTCGCCGCTCCGATCGAAGAGCCGCACGACGAGATCACCAAGGGGCGCAAACTCGACCTCCGTGGCCAACTCGCCCTCCGACAACGACGCCCGGACCAGCGCCCCGGGGTGGGCCGCGGGAGCGACCACGCCACCGTCGATCGAGCGGAGCCGGACGCTGAGCGGTGGTGAGAGCAGGTGAAGCGGGGAGCGCTCCCGCCGGTAGCTCGTGGCCCCCTCCCCTTCGAGGCCCTGGAGTTCGAAGAGCACCAGCGCTCGCCCGATGCCCTTGGCGGCAAACTCCATCGGCTCCGACAGCACGAGATCGGGTCGCACCGCCTCGGCCGTCGCCTCCGAGATGAGGATCTGCCCACCGACGGTGCACGCCTCAATGCGAGCGGCCAGGTTCACGTCGCGCCCGATGGCGCTGTACTTGGCCCGGTCGGCGCTGCCGATGTTGCCGACCACGGCGGCGCCCGTGTGGATGCCGATCCCCGCTTCGAGCCCGGCGGTGTGGGGATCGCCCGAGGACTTGAGCCGCAAGAGGGCATGCATCATCTCGAGGGCGCAGGCCACGGCTCTGCGCGCGCTGTCCTCCTGGACGATCGGCGCGCCGAAGAAGACGAAGAGCCCGTCGCCGAGGATCGCGTTCACGGTGCCGCCATGCCGATGGATCACGGAGAACATCGCCTCGAAGTATCGGTTGAGGAGGATGATGACCTCCTCTGGCTCGAGCCGCTCCGCGAGCGACGTGAAGCCCCGCACATCCGCCGCCAGGATCGTCATCGACCGCCGCTCCCCACCGAGCTCCAGGGCGTCGGGATCCTTCAGGAGATGCTCGACGACGTCGTCGGAGACGTAGCGACCGAAGGTGGAGCGGATGAACTCGTTGCTGACTTGCAGCTCGCGGGCCCGACGGCTCGCGTCGACGGCCGCCAGCCGCTGCTCGACGTGGGAGAGCGTCTTGTCCAGCGTCCGATCGAGATCCGTGAAGTCGATCGGCTTGGTCAGGAAGTCGTAGGAGCCGCGGTTCATCGCCGTGCGAATATTGGTCATGTCACCGTAGGCCGACACGATGATGACCTCGACGACCCGATCGAGCCGTCCGACCTCGCCCAACAGCGTCAGACCGTCCATCCCGGGCATGTTGATGTCGCTGAGCACCACGTGGATCTCTGGATCTGCGCGCAGCCGCTCCAGCGCCTCGTGCCCGTCGTAGGCGAAGCAGAGCTCGATCTCCCCTCTGCGGATTCGGCGCCGGAAACGTTGCTCGAAGAGCAAGGTGACGTCGCGCTCGTCGTCTACGATGAGCAACCTCATTGGTCGACTCCGCCGCCAGGGAGACGAATGTCGAAGCGCGCGCCTCCGCCCGCGTCACCGACCTCGATGGTCCCACCGTGTCCGTTCACGACGATGTCGTAGCTCAGCGACAACCCCAGGCCGGTCCCATCGGTCCCCGACTTGGTCGTGAAGAACGGCTCGAAGACCCGACTGCGCAGCTCCGCCGGCACCCCGCCGCCGTTGTCCTCGACGACGACGCGAGCGCCGTCTCCGTCACGCTCCGAGCGGACTCGGATGTAGCCACGGAAGGTCTCGCCTTCACGGGCCGCGCGCTGGCTGACGGCGTCGACGGCGTTGTTGAGCAAGTTGACGACGACCCGGCCGAATTGCTCACCGATGAGCGGCAACGTGCCGACGCGCTCTCCCAGCTCGACCTCGATCTCCAGCCGCTTCCGATCGATCTCCGACGACCGCAGCGAGAACCTCGCCAGCTTGACGTAGCGCTCCAGCAATTCGTTGAGATCGGTCATCTCGACGACCCCCCCACCGCTCCGCGCGTGGTCGAGCATCGAGCGGACGATCCCCGAAGCCCGCCGCCCGTTGTCTCGAATCGCGGTGATGTTCCGCCGCAGGTCGGACACGATTCCCTCGACCTCCGCGTCCTCCACCTCGCCGTCGCCACGCCTCCAGGAGACCAGCTCCTCGGCGAGCTCCACGCCGATCTCCGCGAAGTTGTTCACGAAGTTCAGCGGGTTGTTGATCTCGTGGGCGACGCCGGCCGTGAGGGTGCCGAGGGACGCCATCTTCTCGGCGTGGAGCAGCCGGGCCTGGGCGGTCTGCAGGTCGGCCAGCATCCGCTCCAAGGCCGCGTTCTTCCGGGCCAGCTCCTCGGTCCGCCGCGCGACCTTGGCTTCCATCTCGTCGTAGAGGCGCGCGTTCTCGAAGGAGATCCCGAACTGGGAGGCCAGCAGGTTCAGGACCTCCATCCGCTCCTCCGTGAAGGCGCCCGTGACGGCGCGGTTCTCCAAATAGAGCAGGCCGATGAGCGCCCCCTTGTTGCGGACGGGCACGCACAACACCGAGCGCGGCCGTTGTCGTAGGACGTAGGCGTCTTTGGTGAAGCGGCCCTCCCCGAGCGCGTCGTTGAGCACGACCGCCTCCCCGGTACGCCTCGCGTAGCGGACGATCGCCGCCGACACCTCGTCGAAGGTCTCGAGGGACACGTTCAACGCCACGTCCGCGTGCAGCGTGCCCTCGCCCGCCGCGTCCACCAGGATCGACGCCGCCGCGCGCACGGCGAGCTCGCCCCCCTCGTCGACGACCAGGACGCCGTACTCCGCGCCGGCGTTCTCGAGCACGAGCTCCATCAGGCGCCCGACCAGCCGCTCCAGCTTGATCTCCCCGGAGATGGCCTGCGACGCCTTGATGACGCTCGCGAGGTCGAGGGCGCCGGCCGCGCTCTCCGTCGCGGTGACGGACACCGAACGCAGCACGCCGGGCGTCCGAGTCTGGGGTAGATTCTGGACCAGCGTCGGGAACTCCGCCTCCAACATCTGCAGCTTCCGCCGCGCCCCCCATTGCTCGTACCCATATCGCGCCTGGGAGAGGTATCCGCCGCTCAGCTCGTCCCGCCCGGCGGCTCGCCAATACCGGCCCGCCAGCTCGCAGGCCAGGGCGTGGTCATTGGGCCAGCCGTGGGTCTCGGCGAGACGAATCGCCGTCTCGTAGTCCTCCAGCGCGGCGCCGCTGCGACCATCGACCCGAGCCAACTCGGCCCTGAGCAGCGCGTGGGCGTGGCTCCAGTTCGCCTCGCAATGCGACGCGTAGCCCGCGAGCTGCTCGACGATGGTGTCGGCCCGCTCACGAAGCGCGACGCGCCGCTGGTCGTCGGCGTCAGGCAACAGCCCCGCGATCGCCAGGCCGGTGTGGAACGCGAGGCGCCCCACGTTGATGTTGCCGGGGATCGTCGCCACCAGCTCGGTGGCCACCTCGGCGGCGGCCAGCGCCCCGGGGTAGTCGCCGTAGGTCACCAGCGCGGCGCACTTGAAGGCGTTGTAGTAGCAGACGACCATCAACGACTGGTTGGCGCTCAGCCGCGCCGCGAAGCCGGCCTCGTCGAGGCCGTCGCACGTGAAGTCGTCGGCGGCGCCGGTGTTTCCCGCGAGGTTGTTGGCGACCCGTCGTACCGACGCGATGGCGTCCTCCGCGATCCGCTCGCGCTGCCTCGAGCAGAACGCGTGGTGCTCGACGGTGTCGGCGAGCACGCGGTCGAGCGGATCGCCCATCACCAGGCCGTTGACGCCCTGGTAGAGGAAGTTGTAGCCCGCGAAGCGGAGGTCGCCGGACTGCATGCCGGCCTGCATCCCCTCCCGCAGGATGGCCCGGGCTTCCCCCATGGGCCGGACCCACGCCAAGGCGAAGTTCCCGCACAGGAAGCACGCCTGGGCCTTGTCCTTGAGGCTGCCATTCTGTTCGGCGACCTCACGGCTCAGCATCGTGAACTCGAACCCGCCTACGGGATCCCCGAACATCGCGCCGAGCAGATGCCCGTACTGGGCGTAGATCGCGAGGGCGTCGCGCGGGTTGCCGTGGTCGACGATTCGCTTCATCGCCTCGAAGGTGAGCGCGCTGTAGAGCAGCGGATCGATGTAGAAGGCCGCCGCCATGGTCCAGCTCAGCAAGCGGCACTGCGCGATGGCCTCCGGGTCGCTCATCTGCGGTCGGTCGAGGAAGGACGCCGCCCGCGCGCCGCCGAGCTTGGCCTGGAGCTCACCGAAGGAGGCCATCATCGCGTCCATGTAGTTGTCGGCGACCAGCTCGAAGCCCACCAGCGCGAGGCCCGCGCGCGCGGCCTCGATCGCCTCTGGATAACGGGCCGAGGCGGTGTGTTGCATGACCACCACGACGTAGAGATCGGCCTTCTCGATGGGCGTCCGGGCCTGCGCGATGCAGCGCGCTATCAGGGCGGTGGAGCGGTCGAACTCCGCCAGGGCATAGGTCGCCTCCCCGACGCCGCGGTGGAGCCCCATCGTCAACTCGTAGTGGGCGTCCCAGGCCCCCTCGGGCAACAGCTCGATGCCGGCGTCGAAGAAGCCGACGGCGGCGTCACTGGCCGCCGACGCCGCCGCCCGTCGCCCCGCCTCCAGGTTCAGCGCCGCGAGGCGTAGCTCCTCGGCCGGGTCCTCCACCAGCGCACGGCCCCGGTTGAGGTGGAAGACGACCTCGAAGACATCCTCGGGCGGGTCGTCGCCGCCGGCCTCGGCGAGCAGGAACCGGCC
>CAYOBQ010000109.1:0-31273 GCA_964402225.1 uncultured Nannocystaceae bacterium
GTCGGTAGAGCACGTCCTTGGTAAGGACGGGGTCACCGGTTCAAGTCCGGTCGTCGGCTCAGGTTTGCAAATGAGGGTCTCCAATGAGGCCCCGTCGGTTGCCCCACCGACGATTCGATAATCCATGGGGCGATGAGCCCAGGGAGCTTGTTCAGATGGCGAAGGAAAAGTTCGTTCGCAACAAGCCGCACGTCAACGTGGGCACGATCGGCCACGTCGACCACGGCAAGACCACGCTCACGGCGGCCATCACGAAGGTGTTGGCCGAGCGCGGCGGCGACAACGTGTTCACGGCGTTCGAGGACATCGACAACGCTCCGGAGGAGCGGGAGCGTGGCATCACGATCGCCACGGCCCACGTCGAATACGAGACCGACAACCGCCACTACGCGCACGTCGACTGCCCTGGGCACGCTGACTACATCAAGAACATGATCACCGGCGCCGCCCAGATGGACGGCGCGATCCTGGTGGTCTCGGCGGCCGACGGCCCGATGCCCCAGACGAAGGAGCACATCCTGCTCGCTCGTCAGGTCGGCGTTCCGGCCGTCGTGGTGTTCCTCAACAAGGCCGACATGGTCGACGACGAGGAGCTGCTCGAGCTGGTCGAGATGGAGGTCCGTGAGCTCCTCGACAAGTACGAGTTCCCGGGTGACGACACGCCGATCGTGATCGGCTCCGCCCTCCAGGCCCTCGAGGGCAAGGAGGAGGGGGTCAAGTCGATCACCGAGCTCATGGAGCAGGTCGACTCCTTCATCCCGGAGCCGGTCCGCGACATCGATCGCGACTTCCTCATGCCCGTCGAGGACGTGTTCTCGATCTCGGGCCGTGGCACGGTCGCGACCGGTCGCGTCGAGCGGGGAATCGTCCGCGTCGGCGAGGAGATCGAGATCGTCGGCATCAAGGACACGACGAAGACCACCGTCACCGGCGTCGAGATGTTCCGCAAGCTGCTCGACGAAGGGCGCGCGGGGGACAACATCGGCGCGCTGCTCCGTGGCGTGAAGCGCACGGACATCGAGCGCGGTCAGGTCCTCGCGACCCCCGGCTCGATCACGCCGCACCTGAAGTTCGAGGCCAAGATCTACGTCCTCAAGAAGGAAGAGGGTGGACGCCACACCCCGTTCTTCAACGGGTATCGTCCGCAGTTCTACTTCCGGACGACCGACGTCACCGGCGACTGCACGCTCCCCGAGGGGACCGAGATGTGCATGCCCGGCGACGACGCGACGGTCTCGGTCCAGCTGATCACCCCGATCGCGATGGACGAAGGCCTGCGCTTCGCCATCCGTGAGGGCGGTCGTACCGTCGGCGCTGGTCGGGTCACGAAGATCAACGAGTAGCCGACACGTCCGATGAGGCGTTCGTTGCTTTCGAGCAGCGCGCGCCCTTCACGTTGAAGACCCGGGCGGCCCAAGGCCTCCTGGGTCTTTGGCGTATCTACCGCGGCGCAAGCCGCAACGGAACGAGGAGAAGCCAACAGGGCGAGCGCGAATCCATCCCGACTATAGGTCCGTAGCACAACTAGGCAGTGCACCAGACTCCAAATCTGGGGGTTGGGGGTTCGATTCCCTCCGGGCCTGCCGCGTCGGTTTGAGACCCCGTGTATGGGGGAGAGCGTAGCCCGGGCGAGGGGTCATGGAAGCCAGCAAGCGAATGGTGAATCTGTTCCTGGTGGCCAGCACGCTGACCGCCGCCGTCGTCTTCTACAAGACCTTCGAATTGGTCTTTCTGACGGTCGGCATGCGCAACGCGCACCTCTTGGGGAAGCAGTTCACCACCGCCCACCTGCTCGGTGCCGCGGCGGGGGTCGCCCTGCTGTTCTGGGCCACTCGCCACGAGACCATCATGCCCTCGCTGCGGGAGTGTGGCGACGAGCTGACGAAGGTGACGTGGCCGACCTGGGAGGAGACCAAGAACCACACCAAGGTGACGATCATCGTGACGCTGATCATCGCCTTCATCCTGTGGGTCTTCGACCAGGTCTTCGGCAACTTGACGAGCATGATCCTTGGTTAGCGACGCCCCGACGGCTGCTGAAGGAGCCCCAACCGTGGAATCCGATTCCGAGCAGAACGAGCACAAGTGGTACGTCGTGCACACCTACTCGGGCTACGAGAACCGAGTCGAGCACGCCCTCAACGAGCGCATTGTTCAACAAGGCGCAGAGGACTTGTTCAGCGAGATCCTGGTGCCCCGCGAGTCCGACGAGGCCAAGGGGGATCGGCGCGGGGCGGCGCGGAAGTTCTTCCCCGGCTACATCTTCGTGAAGATGGAGCTGACGACCGAGGCGTGGCACATCGTCAACGACACGCCGCGCGTCTCCGGCTTCGTGGGTGGCGGCAAGGAGCCCGGCTCAGTGCGCCCGGTGCCTGAGCGTGAGGTGCTGCGGATCACCAACCAGATGACTGAAGGCGCCGCGCGCCCGGTCCCCAAGGAGCGCTTCGAGGAGGGTGAGTCCGTGCGCGTCACCGACGGCCCCTTCGCCAATTTCAATGGAACCGTCGACGAGGTGAACGCCGACAAGGCGAAGCTGCGGGTGCTGGTCAGCATCTTCGGCCGTGCGACCCCCGTCGAGCTCGACTTCTCGCAGGTCGAGAAGGCGTAGCGCGCCTACACGGCGAGCAGAAGAAGGCTGGTAGAAGTCATGGCCAAGAAGATCACCGGGTACATCAAACTGCAGGTGCCGGCTGGCGCGGCGAACCCGTCGCCCCCTGTCGGGCCGGCGTTGGGTCAGCACGGCGTCAACATCATGCAGTTCGTCAAGGAGTTCAACGCGCGCACCGCCGAGCAGGCGGGGATGATCATCCCCGTCGTCATCACGGTGTTCGCCGACCGCTCCTTCAGCTTCATCACCAAGACGCCGCCCGCGGCCGTCCTGCTGTTGAAGGCCGTCGGCATCGAGAAGGGCTCCGGTGAGCCCAACAAGACCAAGGTTGGCACCGTCACCGAAGCGCAGATCCGTGAGATCGCCGAGCTGAAGTTGCCCGATCTGAACACCGACTCCGTGGAGTCCGCGTGCCGCAGCGTCGCGGGCACGGCGCGGTCCATGGGCTTGATCGTCGAGTCGGCCTGAACGGGCGACCCGGCACACACCTAAACCCCCGGGAGCGTGGCCACCGCGTCGCGCGTCTGCACCGGGGCACGCGAAGGAGGACAGCATGTCCAGGCGTGGAAAGAACTACCGGCGCGTCAGCGCCCAGGTCGATCGCGCTCAGGTCTTCGAGCCGACCATGGCCGTCGAGCTTCTCAAGAAGTCCAGCTACGCGCGGTTCGACGAGACCGTCGAGGTCGCCGTCAACCTCGGGGTGAACCCGCGACACGCCGACCAGATGGTCCGCGGCGCGGTCGTGTTCCCCCACGGCCTCGGCAAGTCGGTGCGGGTCGCGGTCTTCGCCAAAGGCGACAAGGAGATCGAGGCGCGTGAGGCGGGGGCTGACTTCGTCGGCGGCGAGGACCTGGTCAAGAAGATCAAGGACGAGGGCTGGCTCGACTTCGACAAGGCCGTGGCGACCCCGGACATGATGGGTCTCGTCGGTCGCATCGGCCGCATCCTCGGGCCGCGCGGGCTGATGCCCAACCCCAAGGTCGGCACCGTCACCTTCGACGTCGCCCGCGCGGTGGCCGAGATGAAGGCCGGTCGCGTCGAGTTCCGGGTCGACAAGGCGGGCATCGTCCACGCCCCCATCGGCAAGATGTCCTTCGACACCGACAAGCTCGTTGGCAACCTCACGGCCCTCATCGACACGCTGATGAGGCTGAAGCCGGCGACGGCGAAGGGCGTCTACATGAAGAAGGCCTCGCTCACCTCGACGATGGGACCGGGCATCGGTCTCGACGTCGGTTCGATGCAGAGCGTGAGCGAAGCCTGATCGGTAGCAAGATTCCTGGGCCCCGAATCGGGACCCTTTCAGGTCCGGGCCGAGCGCCCGGCGAGACCGGCCAGTGACAGCGGGTGCAGTTGCTCAAAGCGCTTCGGCGCGCCCGCCGAGGCGGGGTTCGGCCATGGTGGCGCGATCCCCCCTCCGGCCACGGAGAAGAGGAGGTCCATCCGAGTGACTCGTGACCACAAAGCAGTGGTGATCGATCGGCTCAAGGCCTCGCTCGCCAACGTGCCGGCGGTCGTCGTAGCGGACTTCAAGGGGTTGACGGTCGAGCAGACCGACGACCTCCGAAGTCGCTTCCGCAAAGCGGAGGTTCACTACGAGGTCGTCAAGAACACGTTGGTCAAGCGAGCGGTGTCAGGGACGCCGAAGGAGTCGTTGGAGGCCCTGTTCAAGGGCAACTCGGCCATCGCGTACCACGAAGAAGATCCCGCCGCCGCGGCGAAGATCCTCAGGGACTACCTGAAGGAGAACGCCGACGCCTCCATCGCGCTCAAGGGCGCGTGGCTCGACGGAGATCTCTTGGACGAGGCGGGCGTCGAGGCGCTGGCCAAGCTGCCCGGCAAGGACGAGCTGCGTGCGACGCTGCTCAACGTCTTCATGGCGGCGCCGACCAAGCTGGTCCGGACGTTCGCCGCCGGCCCGCAGACCTTCGCGCAGCTGCTCTCCGCCCGCGGCGAGCAGCTCTCGAACGCCTGAACACCAAACCCGAACAACCAAGAATCACAAAGAAAAGAGAGAAACGAAATGAGCATCAGCCACGACCAGGTCGTCGACTACCTCAGCGGCCTCACCGTCCTCGAGATCTCCAACCTCACCAAGGAGCTGGAGGACAAGTGGGGCGTCAGCGCGCAGGCGGCCGTCGCCGTCGCCGCCGCCCCGGCCGCCGGGGGCGAGGCCGCCGCGGCCGAGCAGACCGAGTTCGACGTCATCCTGACCGCCGCCGGCCAGAAGAAGATCCAGGTCATCAAGGCGGTCCGCGAGCTGACCGGGCTCGGCCTCAAGGAGGCCAAGGCCCTCGTCGACGAGGCCCCGAAGGCCATCAAGGAGGCCGTCTCCAAGGCCGAGGCCGAGGAGGTCCAGGCCAAGATCGAGGACGCGGGCGGCAGCGTCGAGGTCAAGTAGCCGATCTGCGACAGTGGTCGGTCCGTCCGTTGCAAACTGCAAGGGGCGGGCCGAAATCTCAGAACAGGCTTGCGTCATCGTCTCACATGGGCGATGACGCGCCCTTACTTTGGCGCGCAACCTGCCGTCTCGGCGCACCTTCGAGGAGCCCCATGGCGTCCGTCGTCCAGCAGAACTTCCGGATCCGCAACAGTTTCGGGCAGATCAACAAGGTCATCGACCTCCCGAACCTGATCGACATCCAAAAGCAGAGCTACGTGAAGTTTCTGCAGATGGATACGCCCTCCGACGAGCGAGACGACATCGGGTTGCAGGGCGTCTTCAAGAGCGTCTTCCCGATCAAGGACTTCAACGAGACGTGCTCGTTGGAGTTCGTCTCGTACCACCTCGAGCGTCCCAAGTACGACGTCATCGAGTGCCATCAGCGCGGCATGACCTATGCGGCGCCCCTCAAGGTGGTCATTCGGCTCGTCGTCTGGGACAAGGGCGAGGAGGGGGAGATTCCGTCCATCCGCGACGTCAAGGAGCAGGAGGTCTACTTCGGTGAGATCCCGCTGCAGACCGAGGACGGGACCTTCATCATCAACGGGACCGAACGGGTCGTGGTGTCGCAACTCCACCGCTCGCCGGGCGCGTTCTTCGACCACGACAAGGGCAAGACGCACTCGTCCGGGAAGCTGCTCTTCAGCGCGCGGGTGATCCCCTACCGGGGCTCCTGGCTCGACTTCGAGTTCGACGCCAAGGACGTGCTGCACGTGCGCATCGACCGGCGGCGGAAGCTCCCGGCCACCGTCCTGCTGCGCGCCCTCGGCTTCGACACCGAGGACCTGCTCGACGAGTTCTACCCCAAGGAGGACATCCTGATCGCGGACACCGAGAGCGGTGTCTTCTATCGGCGTCCCCACGACCTGCGCACGCTCCTGGGCTCAAAGGCCAGCCTCGATGTCGTCGACGCCGAGGACAAGGTCCTCGTCCGTAAGAACCGGAAGTTCACCCAGAGCGCGCTCCGCAAGATGCGCGCCGCTGGCGTGGACAAGGTCCCGGCGATGCTCGATGAGGTCGAGAACTCCGTCAACGCGTCGGACATCGTCGACCTCGAGACCGGTGAGGTCCTCTTCGAGACCAACGATGAGCTGACTCAGGTCAAGATCGACGAACTCCGCGCCGCAGGCATCACCGAGGTCGAGTGCCTGGTCATCGACAACGTCAACGCCGGCCCGTACCTGCGAAAGACGTTGACGGTCGACAAGATCGAGTCCCCCGACGAGGCGGTCCTCGAGATCTACAAGCGTCTGCGCCCGGGTGATCCGCCGACGCTAGAGACGGCGTACAACCTCTTCAACAACCTCTTCTTCAACCCCGAGCGCTACGACCTCAGCAAGGTCGGGCGCCTCAAGCTGAACCACAAGTTCAAGCTGGAGGAGCCCCTCGACAACGCCGTGCTGACCAAGCGCGACATCATCGAGGTCGTTCGCTACCTGCTCGCGCTGCGCGACAGCAAGGCCGATCTGGTCCGCACGACGGATGAAGGGGAAGAGATCGAGATCCTGGTCAAGATCGACGACATCGACCACCTCGGCAACCGTCGGGTCCGCGCGGTCGGTGAGCTCATGGAGAACCAGTACCGCATCGGTCTGGTCCGCATGGAGCGCGCGATCAAAGAGCGAATGAGCATGTCTCAGGAAATCGAGACGCTCATGCCCCACGACCTCATCAACGCCAAGCCGGTGTCGGCGGTGGTCAAGGAGTACTTCGGGTCCAGTCAGCTCTCGCAGTTCATGGACCAGACGAACCCCCTGAGCGAGGTCACGCACAAGCGCCGCCTCTCGGCCCTCGGGCCGGGCGGCCTGACCCGTGAGCGGGCGGGCTTCGAGGTGCGCGACGTCCACATGACGCACTACGGGCGCATCTGCCCGATCGAGACGCCTGAAGGGCCCAACATCGGCCTGATCGCTTCGCTGTCGACCTACGCCCGCGTGAACAACTACGGGTTCATCGAGACGCCGTACCGCGTGGTCTCCGAGGGCAACGTCTCTCGCGAGGTCCCCAAGTACTACAGCGCGCTGGATGAGCAGGGGCACCTCATCGCGCAGGCGAACGCCGGGCTCGACGATGAGAACTCCCTGTTGGGCGAGCAGATCAGCGCCCGGAAGACCGGTGACTTCGTGATGGTCCCGCCAGAGCGGATCGACCTGATGGACGTCAGCCCGAACCAGCTCGTCTCGGTGGCCGCCTCGCTCATCCCGTTCCTCGAAAACGACGACGCGAACCGCGCCCTGATGGGCTCGAACATGCAGCGTCAGGCGGTGCCCCTGTTGATCACGCAGGCGCCGCTCGTGGGGACGGGCATCGAGAACATCGTGGCCCGCGACTCCGGCGTCACGTCGGTCGCCAAGCACGACGGCATCGTCGAGTCGGTCGACGCGACGCGCATCGTCGTCAAGGTCGACTCCGATGACATCTCGGCGAAGCCGGATATCTACAACCTCCAGAAGTTCCGGCGTTCCAACCAGAACACCTGCATCAACCAGAAGCCGATCATCGAGAAGGGTGACAAGGTGCGCCGCGGCGACGTCATCGCCGACGGTCCTGGCACCGACAGCGGTGAGCTCGCCCTCGGCCGCAACATGGTCGTCGCGTTCATGCCGTGGGGTGGCTACAACTTCGAGGACTCGATCCTCATCTCCGAGAAGGTCGTCAAGGAAGACGTCTTCACCTCGATTCACATCGAGGAGTTCGAGTGCGTCGCCCGCGACACCAAGCTCGGCAAGGAGGAGATCACCAAGGACATCCCGAACGTCGGTGAGGAGGCCCTCGCCGACCTCGACGAGTCGGGCATCGTCCGCATCGGCGCCGAGGTGACCCCCTCGGACATCCTCGTCGGGAAGATCACGCCGAAGGGGGAGACGCAGCTCTCCCCCGAGGAGAAGCTGCTACGCGCCATCTTCGGCGAGAAGGCCGGTGACGTACGCGACACCTCGCTGCGCGTCCCGCCCGGCGTGGTCGGCACGGTGATCAGCGCCAAGGTCTTCAGTCGCCGCGGCATCGACAAGGACGAGCGCGCGCAGGACATCGAGGACGCCGAGATCGCGAAGCTGGAGAAGGACCAGAACGATCAGATCAAGATCATCCGCAACAGCTCCTACCGAAAGATCCGCGAGCTGCTCATCGGCGCGTCGGCCGCCGCGCGGTTGGTGGACGACCAGGGCCAGGTGCTGCTCGAGTCCGGTGACGAGCTCACGGAGGAGCGCGTCGACGCGATCCCCCAGATGTACTGGAACGTGATCGAGGTCGACCACAGCTCCGGCGTGCCGGAGAAGATCGAGCGGATCGTCGAGGACCTCCGGGAGGAGATCCAGACCATCCGGGTCCTCTTCCAGGAGAAGATCAACAAGCTCAAGAAGGGTGACGAGCTCCCTCCGGGCGTCATCAAGATGGTGAAGGTCTACGTCGCCATCAAGCGCAAGCTCCAGGTCGGCGACAAGATGGCGGGTCGGCACGGCAACAAGGGTGTCATCTCGCGCATCATGGCCGAGGAGGACATGCCCTTCCTCGACGACGGTACCCCCGTCGAGGTGGTGCTCAACCCGCTCGGCGTGCCGAGCCGGATGAACATCGGCCAGATCCTCGAGACCCACCTCGGGTGGGCGGCGCGGGGACTCGGCATGCGGCTCAACAAGCTCATGGAGGAGAAGTACAGCACCGAGGCGCTCAAGGAAGAGCTCAAGCGCTGCTACACCTCCGATGCGCACAAGGCGTTGGTCGATGAGATGGACGACGACGATGTGCGCCGCGCCATCTCGAAGGTCAAAAATGGCGTTCACGTCGCAAGCCCCGTCTTCGATGGCGCGCCCGAGAAGGAGATCCGCGACGCGCTCGAGCTCGCGGGCCTGAAGCGAACCGGTCAGTCCACGCTCTTCGACGGCCGCACCGGCGACCCGTTCGATGGCGAGGTCACGGTGGGCGTGATGTACATGCTCAAGCTCCACCACCTCGTGGATGACAAGATCCACGCGCGCTCCATCGGGCCGTACAGCCTGGTGACCCAGCAGCCGCTCGGTGGCAAGGCCCAGTTCGGCGGCCAGCGTCTGGGCGAGATGGAGGTGTGGGCGATGGAAGCCTACGGCGCGGCCTACGCGCTGCAGGAGTTCCTCACCGTCAAGTCCGACGATGTGCTCGGTCGTACGCGGATGTACGAGGCCATCGTCAAGGGTGAGAACATTCTCGAGAGCGGCTTGCCCGAGTCGTTCAACGTGCTCATCAAAGAGCTCCAGAGCCTCGCGCTCGACGTCGAGCTCATCGAAACCGAAACCGTCTAGGCGAAGGAGAACGAAGCGTGAAAGACATCTTCAACTTCTTCGAGAAGCCCAAGGATCCGCTGAGCTTCAGCGCCATCCGCATCTCGCTCGCCAGCCCGGAGAAGATCCGGAGCTGGTCGTTCGGCGAGGTGAAGAAGCCCGAGACGATCAACTACCGGACGTTCAAGCCGGAGCGTGATGGGCTGTTCTGCGCGAAGACCTTCGGTCCGGTGAAGGACTATGAGTGCTTGTGCGGCAAGTACAAGCGCATGAAGCACCGCGGTGTCGTGTGCGAGAAGTGTGGCGTCGAGGTCATCCAGAGCCGCGTGCGGCGCGAGCGCCTGGCTCACATCAATCTGGCGACGCCGGTGGCGCACATCTGGTTCCTCAAGAGCCTCCCCAGCCGAATCGCGAACCTGCTCGACATCACGCTCAAGGACGTCGAGCGGGTGCTCTACTGCGTCGCCTACATCGTTTACGAGAAGGGGACCAGCGACCTCGAGTTCAAGCAGGTCCTGACCGAGGACGAGTACTACGAGGCCCTCGATCGCAACGGGGACGACGCGTTCGGCGCCGGCATGGGCGCCGAGGCGGTGCGCAAGATCCTCGAGAAGGAGGACATCGCGGCCCTCGCGGTGGATCTCCGCGCTGACATGCGCGTGGCCACCAGCGTCGCCAAGCGGAAGAAGCTGGCGAAGCGCCTCAAGGTCGTCGACGCGCTCAACGACTCCGGCAACCTGCCCCAATGGATGATCCTCGAGGTCATCCCGGTCATCCCACCGGACCTGCGACCGCTGGTCCCACTCGATGGCGGGCGGTTCGCGACGAGCGACCTCAACGATCTCTACCGCCGCGTCATCAACCGCAACAATCGGCTCAAGCGCCTCCAGGAGCTCAACGCCCCGGAGATCATCATCCGCAACGAGAAGCGGATGCTGCAGGAAGCCGTCGACGCGCTGTTCGACAACGGACGGCGTGGGAAGGCGATCACCGGTCCGAACAAGCGTCCGCTCAAGTCGCTCAGCGACATGATCAAGGGCAAGCAGGGTCGGTTCCGCCAAAACCTGCTCGGCAAGCGCGTCGACTACTCGGGGCGATCGGTCATCGTCGTGGGTCCAGAGCTCAAGCTGCACCAGTGCGGCCTCCCGAAGAAGATGGCCCTCGAGCTGTTCAAGCCCTTCATCTACAACAAGCTGGAGGAGCGCGGGCACGTCACGACCATCAAGACCGCGAAGCGGATGGTCGAGAAGCAGAAGTCCGAGGTCTGGGACATCTTGGACGAGGTCATCAAAGAGCACCCGATCATGCTCAACCGTGCGCCGACGCTGCACCGGCTGGGCATCCAGGCCTTCGAGCCGGTGCTCATCGAGGGCAAGGCGCTACAGCTTCACCCGCTGGTCTGCGTGGCCTTCAACGCCGACTTCGACGGTGACCAGATGGCGGTCCACGTGCCGTTGTCGGTCGAGGCTCAGATCGAGGCCCGCGTCCTGATGATGTCGACCAACAACATCCTCAGCCCCGCACACGGCAAGCCGATCATCGTGCCGACGCAGGACATCGTGCTCGGCTGCTACTACATGACGCGCGAGCAGCTCTTCGTGCGCGGTCATGGCAAGATCTTCTCCGGGCCTGAAGAGGTTCGGATGGCCTACGACAATGGCCAGATCCACCTTCAGGCCAAGATCAAGTGCAAGGTCGACGGCGAACTGATCGAGACCACCACGGGCCGCGTGCTGTTGTACGAGATCCTACCGGGTGGCATGGGCTTCGAGCACATCAATCACGTGATGGGGAAGAAGGAGCTGGCAACGCTCATCGACACGGCCTACCGGCTGTGCTCGGCGAAGGACACCGTCCTCCTGGCCGACCGACTCAAGACCGTCGGCTACGATGAGGCGATGCGAGCCGGCATCTCCATCGCCGTCCGCGACCTCGCGATCCCCGAACTCAAGGACAAGCTCCTGAGCGACGCGGGCGAGGAAGTGAAGGAGATCGAGCAGCAGTACTTCGACGGGCTGATCACGCACGGGGAGCGCTACAACAAGGTCGTGGACATCTGGGCGCAGGCCACCGAGGAGGTGGCCGAGGCGATGATGGACGCGATCGGCACCGAGACGGTTGTCGGCCCGGACGGTGAGGAGGTCACCACGCCGAGCTTCAACTCGGTCTTCATCATGGCCGACTCCGGTGCTCGAGGCGGCCCGGCTCAGATTCGTCAGCTCGCCGGGATGCGTGGCCTGATGGCGAAGCCGTCCGGCGAGATCATCGAGCAGCCCATCACCGCGAACTTCCGCGAGGGTCTGTCGGTCCTGCAGTACTTCATCTCGACCCACGGCGCCCGGAAGGGCCTCGCGGACACCGCGCTGAAGACGGCCAACTCCGGGTACTTGACGCGTCGACTGGTCGACGTGGCGCAGGACGCCATCGTCACCGAGATCGACTGCGGCACCCTCGATGGCATGGAGATCACGGCGCTGGTCGAGGCCGGTGAGATCATCGAGCGGCTCGGCGACCGCATCCTCGGTCGCGTCACCCTCGACGACGTGTACGACCCCCACACCGGCGACGTCTTGGTCGACGCGGGCTCCTCCCTCGATGAGGAGCTGGTCGACACCATCGAGGACGCGGGCGTGACGCGCGTCATGATCCGCTCCGTGTTGACGTGCCAGACCAAGCGCGGCGTGTGCGTCCAGTGCTATGGACGAGACCTCGCTCGAGGCCGGAAGGTCAACATCGGCGAAGCCATCGGCGTCATCGCGGCCCAGTCGATCGGTGAGCCTGGCACTCAGCTCACGATGCGGACGTTCCACATCGGTGGCGCTGCGTCGAGGCGCGCCGAGCAGAGCACTCTCGAGACCCGGGGCCCGGGTCGCGTCGAATACCGCGGCGTCGAGTCGGTCGAGGTTGTCGACGGCGAGACCACGCACCACGTCGTGATGAACCGGCAGGGCGAGATCGTGGTGATCGACGAGGAGGGCCGCGAGCGCGAGCGATATGCCGTGATCTACGGCGCGCGGCTGCTGGTGTCCGACGGTGACACCGTGCGTCCGGGCGCCACGTTGGCCGAGTGGGACCCCTTTGCCGTCCCGATCCTCTCCGAGATCGGCGGCGTCGTGCAGTTCAAGGACATCAAGGACGGAGTCACCATCAACGAGGAGCTCGACGACGTCACGGGCTTGTCCCAGAAGGTCGTCGTGGAGAGCCGAGACGCCGACCTTCGGCCGCAGATTGCGATCCGCGATCCCGAGACCAACCAGGTCGCCAAGCTGGCCGGTCGTCGGGGTGAGGCGCGATTCGTTCTGCCCGTTGGCGCCAACATCGTGGTCAACGACAACGAAACGGTGCGAGCCGGTCAGATCCTCGCGAAGATCCCGCGGGAGACCTCCAAGACCAAGGACATCACCGGTGGCCTGCCGCGGGTGGCGGAGCTCTTCGAGGCTCGCAAGCCCAAGGAGGCGGCGGTCATCTCGGACATCGACGGCTGGATCGAGTTCGGGAAGGACACCAAGGGGAAGCGCAAGGTCATCGTCCGACCGGACATTGGAGATCCGAAGGAGTACCTCATCCCGAAGGGCAAGCCGCTGACGGTCCGCGTCGGTGACCGTGTCCAGGCGGGTGAAGCGCTCGTCGATGGCGCGGCCAACCCCCACGACATCCTCAAGGTCCTGGGCGAGAAAGAGCTCGCGAAGTACCTGCTCGACGAGATCCAAGAGGTCTATCGGCTCCAGGGTGTGCGGATCAACGACAAGCACGTCGAGGTCATCGTCCGTCAGATGCTGCGCCGGGTGAAGATCCAGAACGTGGGCCACACGAACTTCATCATCGACGAGCAGGTCGAGAAGTGGATCTTCGAGGAGGAGAACGAGCGGGTCGTCTCGCTGGGCGGTACCGCGGCCCAGGGCGAGCCCCTGTTGCTCGGAATCACGAAGGCGTCGCTGTCGACGGAGTCCTTCATCTCGGCCTCCTCGTTCCAGGAGACGACGAAGGTGCTCACGGAGGCGGCGATCTCTGGGAAGATCGACTACCTGCGCGGACTCAAGGAGAACGTCATCATGGGGCGGCTGATTCCGGCGGGAACCGGTCTTCAGGGCTACCGCACCCTCAACATGGAGGCGGACGAGCCCGAGGGCGCAGGCCAAGAGCTCGCAGCCTTCGCAGAGCAAGCCTAGAATTCAGGAACTCTGAGGGGGGGGCAAGTTCCGCTTGACGCCCGCTCAGTCATCCCTATAATGCCGCCACGCTTCGCCCCAGTGGGCGGGCGCGAGGCCCCGGATTTCCGAGGCCACGCGACTCTCCCGGCAGGCGGGCCGTCCTAGAGGCGGCGCCGAACCACCGGGGGGCTTCGCATGTTGCCGAGTGGCACATGCTCTGCGTCCATTTCGGGCGCGGCCCTCCGATTGGTTCACCTACATTGCGAGTCGAGGATCGGATGCCGACGATCAGCCAGTTGGTCCGCAAGGGCCGGAAGAACAAGATGCGCAAGGTCACAGCCCCTGCGCTGCAGCGTTGCCCGCAGAAGCGGGGCGTCTGCGTCCGCGTCTACACCTCGACGCCCAAGAAGCCCAACTCGGCCCTTCGCAAGGTCGCCCGTGTTCGGCTCACGAACGGCATCGAGGTCACGAGCTACATCCCGGGGGAGGGTCACAACCTCCAGGAGCACTCCGTGGTCCTCATCCGGGGCGGGCGTGTGAAGGACCTGCCGGGCGTTCGCTACCACATCATCCGCGGCACGCTGGACGCGACGGGCGTGGACTCCCGTCGTCAGAGTCGCTCCAAGTACGGCGCCAAGCGCCCCAAGAAGTAGGGAAGACTCATGCCTCGCCGCCGCGAAGTTCCGCGCCGCCGGACGCTGCCCGATCCCCGCTACGGGGACCGTGTCGTCGCCAAGTTCATCAACTGTCTGATGCAGGGCGGCAAGAAGTCCGTCGCCGAGCGCATCCTCTACGGGGCGTTCGATCTGGTCGAGCACCGCTCGAAGGAAGATCCCTTGCGGCTCTTCAAGAAGGCGATCGACAACATCAAGCCGAACCTCGAGGTCAAGAGCCGTCGGGTTGGTGGTTCGACCTACCAGGTGCCGATCGAGATCCGCGGTGAGCGGCGTACTGCGCTGGGCATGCGCTGGTTGATCAACTACTCGCGTAACCGGCACGAGAAGACCATGGCCGAGAAGCTGGCGGGCGAGATCCTCGACGCCGCAGCGGGCCGCGGTAACGCCGTCAAGAAGAAGGACGACACCCACAAAATGGCCGAGGCGAACAAAGCGTTCGCCCACTACCGCTGGTAGTCGGCCTCCAAGTCATCGAGTCGAACGAAAACGAGTCATGTCGCGCCAAACACCCATTCAGACGATCCGCAACATCGGGATCATGGCGCACATCGACGCGGGTAAGACCACGACGACCGAGCGGGTGCTCTACTACACCGGCCGTACCTACAAGATGGGCGAGGTCCACGACGGCAACGCGGTGATGGACTGGATGGAGCAGGAGCAGAAGCGGGGGATCACGATCACCTCCGCGGCGACCACCACCCAGTGGCGCGAGCACACCATCAACATCATCGACACCCCGGGACACGTTGACTTCACGATCGAGGTCGAGCGCAGCCTGCGTGTGCTCGACGGCGCCATCGCATTGCTGGACGGCGTCGCGGGCGTGGAGCCGCAGACCGAGACTGTTTGGCGCCAGGCCGATAAGTACGGGGTGCCGCGGCTGGTCTTCGCCAACAAGATGGACCGGGTCGGGGCGAGCTTCGAGAAGTGCGTCTTGGACGTGCAGGAGCGTCTCGGGGTGACACCGCTTGTGCTCCAACGCCCGATCGGCCTCGAGGACGCGCATGTCGGGGTGATCGACCTGGTCGCCAACGAGCAGATCGTCTGGGAAGACGAGAGCCTGGGCGCGAACTTCGTGGTCGGACCCATCACCGACTTCGACGTCGAGGAGGCCGAGCTCCACCGCGAGCTGCTCGTCGAGCAGGTCGCGAGCCTCGATGACACGTTGATGGAGCTCTACGCCGAGGGGCTCACGCCAGACGCCGACCAGCTCCGAGACGCCATTCGGCGTATCACCCTGGCGGGGGTCGGCGTTCCGATGCTCTGCGGCTCTGCCTTCAAGAACAAGGGCATCCAGCCGTTGCTCGACGCGGTCGTGGACTACCTGCCTTCGCCACTCGACGTCCCCCCGGTCTCCGGGCATGGGGTGCGCAAGGGCGAGGCGACCGACGAGATCGTGACCCGCGCCGCCGACGACGACGCGCCGTTTGCTGCGCTGGCGTTCAAGATCATGAGCGACCGCTTCGTCGACCGGTTGACCTACTTTCGGGTCTACTCGGGCACCCTCGAGGCCGGCAAGACGGTGTACAACCCACGCGTCGGGCGGCGCGAGCGGGTGGGGCGGCTGCTGCGCATGCACGCCAACCAGCAGGAAGACGTCAAGGCCGCTCACGCTGGCGACATCGTCGCTGGCGTCGGGCTCAAGAGCATCGTGACGGGCGACACGCTGTGCTCCGAGGGCCAGCAGCTCCTGCTCGAGCGCATCGAGTTCCCAGACCCGGTGATCCGCATCGCCATCGAGCCGAAGACCAAGGCCGCTCAAGAGAAGCTCTCGAGCGCGCTCGGGCGCCTGGCTGTCGAGGATCCGTCGTTCCAGGTCAACGTCGACGGCGAGACCGGGCAGACGCTGATCGCCGGCATGGGCGAGCTTCACCTCGAGGTCATCGTCGACCGGCTCTTGAAGGACTTCAAGGTCGAGGCGAACGTCGGCAAGCCGCAGGTCGCCTACCGCGAGACCGTCGTGGGCACGGGACGCGGTGAGGGCAAGTTCGTGCGGCAGAGCGGCGGCAAGGGTCAGTACGGCCACTGCTGGATCCATGTCGAGCCGGGAGGGGACGGGTCCGGCTTCAGCTTCAGCAACAAGCTCCAGGGCGGGGTCATCCCGCTGGAGTTCGTGCCCGCCATCGAGGCCGGGGCGCGTAGCGCCTACGACTCCGGCGTGTTGGCCGGGTACCCGATGGTCGATGTCGCCGTCGAGGTTGACGATGGCACCTACCACGACGCCGACTCGTCCGACCTGGCGTTCAAGGTGGCGGGAAGCATGGCCTACAAAGCGGCCTGCGAGACCGCAGGGATGGGGCTGCTCGAGCCGTTCATGGACGTCGAGGTGGTGGTCCCCGAGGAGTACCTCGGTGACGTCATCGGCGATGTGAACAGCCGCGGCGGCGAGGTAAAGAACATGCAGGCCCGAGGGCCCGCACAGGTGATCGAGGCGGACCTTCCGTTGGCCCGCCTCTTTGGATACGCAACGGACCTGCGCTCGAAGAGCCAGGGCCGGGGCACCTACACGATGCAGTTTTCACGGTATGCGCCGGTGTCCGATGAGACGTCGCGACGCATCCTGGGTGGATGAAGGACAGACGAATGTCGACCAGCCAGAAGATCCGAATCCGCCTCAAGGCGTACGACCACAAGCTGCTCGATCAATCGGCGGCTGAGATCGTCGATATCGCGCGCCGCAGTGGGGCGAAGGTGGCGGGCCCGATTCCGCTGCCGACCGCGATCTCGCGCTACACCGTGTTGCGCGGACCGCACATCGACAAGAAGAGCCGGGAGCAGTTCGAGATCCGCACCCACAAGCGGTTGCTCGACATCCTGGAGCCCACGCCGCAGACGCTCGACCTTCTGATGAAGCTCGATCTGTCCGCTGGTGTGAACGTCGAGCTGAAGAGCTAGGAGCGCTTCGATGGCAACGCTTCCCATCTACAACCTGAGCGGTGAAGAGGTCGGCACGATCGACGTCTCCGACCGCGTCTTCGCCGGCGAGGTCCGCCGCCACCTCTTTTATGAGGTGGTGAAATGGCAACTCGCCAAGCGTCGTGCAGGCACCCACGCCACCAAGGGCCGCAACGAGGTCCAGGGCGGCGGCGCGAAGCCGTATCGCCAGAAGGGGACCGGCCGCGCGCGGCAGGGTTCTCGGCGTGCACCGCACTTCGTTGGTGGTGGCACCGTTCACGGCCCGCGCCCGCGCAGCTATGCGTACCGGATCAACAAGAAGGTCCGGCTCGCTGCGCTGCGCTCCGCGCTGAGCCTTCGAGCCCAGGCCGGGAATCTGGTGGTGGTGCAGGACCTCGAACTGGGCGAGATCAAGACGCGCAAGGCCAAGGCGGTCTTTGAGCGCTTGGCCGACGGACACACGCTGGTGGTGGACGGCGCCAACCGTGAGCTCCAGCTCTCGGTCCGCAACCTGCCGAAGGTCAAGTTCCTCAACGCCGACGGCATCAACGTCTACGACGTGCTCAAGTACCCGAAGATCGTGCTCACGGAGCCGGTCATTCGGCGTCTGGAAGGAGCGCTCGGATGAAGGCCAAGGATCTCCACAGCATCCTCCGCCGCCCGTTGGTGACGGAAAAGACGACGCTGCTGAAGGAAAACGCCAACCAGGTGGTCTTCAAGGTCCGTCGGGACGCCAACAAGAACGAGATCGGCGAGGCGGTCCAGAAGCTCCTGGGCGTCGAGGTGACCTCGGTCAACACGATGGTGTACCGCGGCAAGAGCAAGCGCATGGGCCGTCACTCCGGTCGCCGTCCGAACTGGAAGAAGGCGGTCGTGACCCTCGCAGCCGGTGAAGAGGTCGAGTTCTTCGAGGCCCTCGAAGAGCTCGAGATTCCCGAGGCCACGGAGTAGCGAGATGGGTGTCAAGAAGTTCAAGCCGACCTCACCGGGTCGCCGCGACATGAGCGGCAGCGACTTCGCTGATGTGACATCGGCGAAGCCCAAGAAGCGGCTCACCCGTGCGCTGCGCCGCAAGGGGGGTCGCAATGTCTACGGCCGCATCACCGTGCGCCGTCGGGGTGGCGGGCACAAGCGGCGTTACCGCGTGGTCGACTTCCGTCGCGAGAAGCACGGTATCCCGGCTCGGGTCACGGCGGTCGAGTACGACCCCAATCGGACCGCACGCCTCGCCCTGCTGACCTACGCCGACGGTGAGCGCCGCTACATCCTCTGCCCGCGTGGGGTGGAGGTTGGAGACACGCTGATCTCGAGTCGGCGCGCGGACATCAAGCCCGGAAACAGCCTGCCGATCCGGGATATCCCGATCGGCACGCTCGTCCATGCGGTCGAGGTCAAGATCGGCGCCGGGGCGAAGCTCTGCCGGGCCGCCGGCGCCTCCGCACAGCTCCTCGCCAAGGAGGGGGACTGGGCGACGGTGCGGCTGCCTTCGACCGAGATGCGCCTCGTGCACGTCAACTGCCGGGCCACCATTGGTCAGGTGGGCAACGAGGAGCAGGGGAACATCAAGCTGGGGAAGGCCGGTCGGAGCCGTTGGCTGGGCCGGCGCCCGAAGGTGCGTGGTGTTGCGATGAACCCCGTTGACCACCCGCATGGTGGTGGCGAGGGGCGCACGTCGGGTGGTCGTCACCCGGTGTCGCCGTGGGGCGTGCCCACAAAGGGCAAAAAGACGCGGAAGAACCGTCGCACCGACCGGTTCATCGTGCGCCGTCGCGGCCAGAAGTAAGGGAGGGAAGAGATGCCTCGTTCGATTCGCAAGGGTCCCTTCGTTGAGCCGAAGCTCTACCGAAAGGTGGAGGAGATGAACCAGTCGGGCCAGAAGCGGGTCCTCAAGACTTGGTCCCGGCGCTCGACGATTCTCCCGGAGTTCGTTGGCCACACCTTCGCGGTGCACAACGGCAAGAGCTTCATTCCGGTGTTCGTCACCGAGAACATGGTCGGCCACAAGCTCGGCGAGTTCTCGCCGACCCGGATGTTCCGCGGCCACTTGGCCGACAAGAAGTCGAGGCGGAGGTAGGCGACGATGAAGGCCAAGCTCAGCTACCTCCGTGTGTCCCCCCGCAAGACTCGGCTCGTTGCCGATCTCGTGCGTGGCAAGCACGTCGAAGAGGCGATCAACATCCTGACCTTCACTCGGCGCGCGGCGTCCGAGCCACTGCGCAAGCTCCTGGAGAGCGCGATGGCCAACGCCGAGCAGGCGGACGTGGATGTCGAGGACCTGTACGTGGAGACCATCTACGTGGACGAGGGGCCGACGCAGCGTCGGTACCGTCCGCGAGCGATGGGCCGTGCCACTCGGATCAACAAGCGGACGAGCCACGTCAATGTGGTCCTCGGCACGCGGAGCTAGGGGAAGCACTCGTGGGACAGAAAACACATCCGATCGGCTTCCGCCTCGGCGTCATCCGTAGCTGGAACTCCAAGTGGTACCAGGAGAAGCGGTACGCGGAGTGGCTGCACGAGGACATCAAGCTGCGCCGCTACATCAAGGAGAAGCTCTTCCACGCCGGCATCTCGCGTATCGAGATCGAGCGCATGGCGAACAAGGTGAAGGTCACGGTCTTCACCGCCCGCCCTGGGATCGTCATCGGCAAGCGCGGCGCGGGGGTCGACGACCTGAAGCGTCAGGTCGAGAAGCTGTCGAGCGGGCAGGTCTTCCTGAACATCCAGGAGGTCCGCAAGGCCGAGCTCGACGCGACGCTCGTCGCCGAGAACGTGGCGGCTCAGCTACAGCGTCGGGTGGCCTTCCGCCGCGCGCTGAAGAAGGCCATGCAGACGGGAATGAAGTTCGGCGCCAAGGGGTTCCGCATCGCCGCTGGGGGCCGTCTCGGTGGCTCCGATATGGGCCGCTACGAGTGGTACCACGAGGGGCGCGTTCCGCTGCACACGCTGCGTGCGAACGTCGACTACGGTACCGCCATCTCGAAGACGACCCACGGGATCATCGGCATCAAGTGCTGGATCTTCAAGGGTGAGGTCCTCGAGGGCGACGTCGAGTCCCAGCGCGGCAAGCGCGCTGGTCGCTGAGGAGAACGAACGTGCTTTCGCCCAAGAAGACCAAGTACCGCAAGTGCCACAAGGGTCGCATCCGCGGTGTCTCGAAGGGGGGCAACGACGTCCACTTCGGGGACTTCGGACTGCAGGCCGTCTCGAGCGGGCGGCTGACCGCTCGACAGATCGAGGCCGCCCGTATCGCGATGACCCGCCATGTGCGCCGGCAAGGGAAGATCTACATTCGGGTCTTCCCCGACAAGCCGGTCACCAAGAAGCCCGCCGAAACCCGCATGGGTAAGGGCAAGGGTGCAGTTGAGGCTTGGGTCGCCGTGGTTCACCGTGGCCGTGTTCTCTACGAGATGGCGGGCATTGACGAGGAGACCGCACGCGAGGCCTTGCGGCTGGCGGCCCACAAGCTGCCGCTGCGCACCCGATTTCTGCGCAGGGGGGAGTGACATGAAGTCCGCCGAATTGCGTGAGAAGAGCGTCGACGAGCTTCGTGAGCTCGGCCTGGAGCGCCGCAAGGAGCTCTTTGACCTGCGTTTCAAGCACTACACGGGACAGCTCGTGGACACCGCGTCACTGAAGACGACGCGGCGCGATGTGGCCCGAATCGAGACCATCATCCGTGAGCGCGACATCGCGCAGACGGCGAAATGAGGCGGCTGCGATGAGCGAAGCGACGACGACCGCGACCCGCGGCCACCGCAAGAGCCGACAAGGCGTGGTGGTGAGCGACCGCATGGCAAAGACCATCGTGGTGCAGATCGAGAAGATGGTCATGCACCCGGTCTACAAGAAGTACGTGCGCCAGCGCGAGAAGTACAAGGTGCACGACGAGCGCAACGAAGCGTCCGTCGGCGACACCGTGCTGATCGAGGAGTGTCGTCCGCTGAGTCGGCACAAGCACTGGCGTCTGAAGACGATCACCGAGAAGGCCGTCTAGGCGCCAGGTTGAGCCCGACGGGCTCAGTGAAGGAGTAGCAACCGTGATCCAGATGCAGACCACGCTCAGCGCCGCCGACAACTCGGGGGCCAAGCGGCTTCAGTGCATCAAGGTGCTCGGCGGCTCCAAGCGTAAGTACGCCTCCATCGGCGACATCATCGTCGTCGCGGTGAAGGAGGCGCTGCCGAACTCGCGAGTGAAGAAGGGCGATGTTCGGCGCGCTGTCGTCGTGCGGACAAGGAAAGAGATCAAGCGCCCGGATGGGTCGTACATCAAGTTCGATGTCAACTCGGCGGTGCTGATCAACGAAGCAGGCGAGCCGGTAGGCACGCGCATCTTCGGACCCGTGGCGCGTGAACTCCGCGCCCGTCGGTTCATGCGCATCGTGTCGCTGGCGCCGGAGGTGCTCTGAGATGGCCGAGCGGATCAAGACGGGCGACACCGTGCAGGTCATCGCCGGGCGCGAAAAGGGCGCCACCGGTGAGGTCTTCCGGGTCGACCGCGGGAACAACCGCGTCTACGTACGCGACCTGAACATGGTGAAGCGCCACAAGCGCCCCAGCCCGGTGGACCCGGAGGGTGGCATCATCGAGAAGGAAGCGCCGCTTCACCTCTCGAACGTGATGCTCTACTCGGAGAAGCTCGAGCGAGGCGTTCGTGTGAGTTTCCGGTTCAAGGGCGACAACGGTCAGCACTTCGCGACCAAGGCCGAGGCGACCGCGACATTCGCGGCGGCGCCCGACCGAATCGAGAAGGTGCGCGTTTGCCTGAAGACCGGGGAGGAGTTCTGATGGCACGGCTGCAGACGAAGTACCGCGAGGGGATCGTACCCGAGCTCCGCGAGGAGTTCTCGTACGGGAACCCGCATGAGGTCCCGCGCGTGACGAAGGTCGTGCTCAACATGGGGCTCGGCGAGGCGGTGCAGAACCCGAAGATCATCGAGTCGGCTCAGGCCGAGCTGACCGCCATCGCGGGCCAGCGCGCGGTGGTCACCCGGGCGAAGCGCTCCATCGCGACGTTCAAGCTGCGTCAGGGCATGCCCATTGGCGTGTCGGTGACGTTGCGCCGTGTCCAGATGTGGGAGTTTCTGGACCGCTTGCTCAACGTGGCTCTTCCGCGGGTCCGCGACTTTCGCGGCGTGAACCCGAAGGGCTTCGACGGCAAGGGCAACTACTCGATGGGGATCCGGGAGCACATCATCTTCCCGGAGATCGACTACGACAAAACCGACAAGATCAAAGGCCTGAACGTCACCATCGTGACGACGGCCACGACCGACGAAGAAGCCAGGTCCTTGCTGCGGCGTCTCGGGATGCCGTTCCGCAAGCCTGGCGGCGCGCGCTGAGGGGAAGATCGATGGGAATGACCGATCCGATCGCCGACCTGTTGACCCGGATCCGCAACGCCTCGGCGGTGCGGCACTCGAAGGTCCTCATTCCGGCGTCAAACCTGAAGCTGCGCGTAGTGAACCTCCTGCGAGAGGAAGGCTTCGTCCGCAACTTCAAGGTGATCCGCGACGACAAGCAGGACGTGATCTGCGTGTACCTCAAGTACACCCCCGACCAACGGTCGGTGATCACCGCCCTCGAGCGTGTCTCCACGCCGGGACGACGCTCGTACGTCAAGGCCAAGAACCTCCCGAGGGTACGCAATGGACTGGGTGTCGCCATCCTGTCCACGTCCCGCGGGGTGATGACCGACACGCAGGCGCGCGCCCTCCACGTGGGTGGCGAGCACCTCTGCTCGGTCTGGTAGGGGGAACCGATGTCTCGTGTCGGCAAACTCCCGATCGCGGTCCCTGGCGGGGTCGAGGTCGAGATCACAGAAGGTCGGATCCGAACGAAGGGTCCGCAGGGCGAGCTCGCTCGTGAGCTGCCGCCTCGCGTGAGCGTGGTGAAGCAGGACGGCCAGCTCGTGGTGGAGCGCGACGGTGATGACCGCACATCGCGGGCCATGCATGGGCTGACTCGCAGCCTGCTCAACAACATGGTCACCGGTGTTCATGAGGGCTTTCGCAAGCAACTCGAGATCATCGGGGTCGGCTACCGCGTCGAGCAGAGGAACGACTACCTCGTCTTCTCGCTCGGCTACTCGCACCCGATTTACTACGAGGTGCCGGAAGCAATCGACGTGAAGATCGAGTCGGTCACGCGTTTGAGCGTGAGCGGCGCTGACAAGCAACTCGTCGGCGCCGTCTCGGCGAAGATCCGCTCGTTCCGACCGCCTGAGCCCTACAAAGGCAAGGGCATCAAGTATTCGGACGAGGTGATCCGCCGCAAGGAAGGCAAGTCGGGCGCCCGGTAGGAGAGACTGATGGCCAAGCTCAACAAGAAGGTCGCAGCTCGGCTGCGGCGTAAGAAGTCGATACGGAAGCGTCTGTCCGGGAGCGCCGCGCGCCCCCGGCTGAGCGTGTTCCGTTCCAATGCGCACATGTACGCTCAGGTCATCGACGATGTCCGGGGCGTGACGCTCGTGCAGGCGTCTACGTTGAGCCCTGAGCTCAAGGAGGCGCTCGCAGGGAAGCGAAAGATCGAGCAAGCGCAGCTCGTGGGGAAGTTGGTGGCCGAGCGCTGCTTGGCGCAGAGCGTCGAGGCGGTGGTCTTCGACCGCAACGGCTTCATCTACCACGGGCGCGTGAAGGCGGTCGCTGACGCGGCGCGTGAAGGCGGATTGAAGTTCTAGAAGCACATTAGCGGGCCCGGAAGGGCACGGTTGACAGACAAAGAGCGTCTGGGGTAAAACGCCGCGCTTCTGGTCCTGGTCACTGCAATTGCGGGACCAGCGCCGTTGCGGTGCCCAGCGTATTGGAGCGAAATAGTGGCGGTCCTCAAGGATAACGAGCTCGACCTCATCGACAAGGTGGTCGAGATCAACCGCGTTGCGAAGGTCGTCAAGGGCGGCCGGCGCTTCAGCTTCAGCGCGCTGGTCGTCGTTGGTGACGGTCAGAACATGGTCGGTGTCGGTCTCGGCAAGGCCAACGAGGTGCCCGAGGCGATTCGCAAGGGGAACGAGCGCGCCCGCAAGGCGATGTTCGAGGTGCCGATCATCAACGGCACGATCCCCCACGAGATCCTCGGCGTGCATGGAGCCGGGCGCGTTCTGCTCTTGCCGGCGAGCCAAGGTACCGGTGTCATCGCCGGGGGCCCGGTTCGTGCGGTCCTCGAGGCGGCTGGGATCCACAACGTGCTGACGAAGTCGCTGGGTTCGAGCAACCCGCACAACGTCGTCCGCGCGACTGTCGAGGCGCTGTTGCAGCTTGTCTCTCCGCAGGAGATGGCCCTTCGTCGCGGCAAGTCCGTCGAAGAGCTCGGCCACGTGCTGCCCTAAAGGACGACGAGATGCCCAAGAAACTCAAGGTCACCCAGACCCGCAGCGCCATCGGGCGTAACGGTAAGCAGCTCCTAACGCTGAAGGGTCTCGGTCTGACGAAGATGCACCGTTCGCGGGTCCTCGAGGACACGCCGTCGGTGCGCGGAATGATCAACAAGGTTTCCCATCTCGTCGAGTGGGAGATGGTGAGCGAGTAGGACGATGAGCGAGCTCAGCCAACTCACGCCGCCCGTGGGCGCCGTGCGGAAGAAGAAGCGCCTCGGGCGTGGTGAGTCCTCGGGCCTGGGGAAGACCTCGGGCAAGGGACACAAGGGTCAGCGCGCCCGCCGTGGCAAGAACAAGCCGGCGGTCGGGTTCGAGGGCGGCCAGATGCCGCTCGCGCGCCGCCTGCCGAAGCGCGGCTTCGTGCCCCGCAACCGGGTGGAGTACTCGGTGGTCAACCTCAGCCGGCTCGCTGGCTTCGAGGCCGGCAGCGTGGTCGACGTCGACGCGCTGCGCGGTCAGGGGCTGCTCAAGAAGGGACGCGATCTGGTGAAGATCCTGGGTGACGGCGAACTCGCCGCCGGGCTCACCGTGCGCGCACACAAGTTCAGCAAGTCCGCGATCGAGAAGATCACGGCGGCCGGCGGCTCTGCCGAGCGTATCGAGGCGTAGTTCGTGGAGACCCTGATCAAGATCTTCCAGATCACCGAGTTGCGGAAGCGCATCGTCTTCACGCTCTCGTTGCTCGCGGTCTACCGAATCGGCGTGTTCGTCACGTTGCCCGGCGTGGACCGCAACGAGATGATCAAGTTCGTGCAGTCGAACGCCGCGAACTCGTTTCTGGGTCTCTTCAACATGTTCTCGGGCGGGGCGATCGAGCAGCTCAGCGTGTTCGCGCTGGGCATCATGCCGTACATCTCCGCGTCCATTATCTTCCAACTCCTGACGGTGGTGATCCCCACCCTCGACCGCCTGAACAAAGAGGGGGAGCAAGGGCGCAAGAAGATCAACCAGTGGACCCGCTATTCCACGATTGGTCTGGCTGTGGTGCAGGGCTTCTTCATCGCCCTCTACCTCGAGAACATCAGCGCCTCGAATCAGGCCGGGACGATCGTCCTGGCGCCCGGGACCCTCGGCTTCCGCGCGATGACGGTGCTCACGCTCACGGCGGGCACGGCGTTCATCATGTGGCTCGGTGAGCAGATCACCGAGCGCGGCATCGGCAACGGAATGTCCCTCATCATCTTCGCGGGCATCGTCGCGGGGTTGCCCGACGCGCTGGTGGCCACCAAGAACATGGTGGCGGGCCAGCAGATGACGCTCTTCGAGCTGATCGCGTTGTCCATCATCGTGTACGGCGTCATCGCGTTCATCTGCTATGTCGAGCGGGGTCAGCGGAGGATTCCCGTCCAGTACGCCAAGCGGCTGGTCGGCAATCGAGTCGGTGCCGCGCAGAGCACCCACTTGCCGCTGCGCGTCAACATGGCGGGGGTCATTCCACCGATCTTCGCCTCGTCCATCCTCATGTTCCCGGCGACGATCTCGAGCTGGACCGACGCGGGCTGGATGCGCGCCATCCAAGCGGCGCTGAACCCCGGCGATTGGCGCTACATGGTCATGTTCAGTGCGCTGAACATCTTCTTTTGCTTCTTCTACACCGCGGTGATGTTCAACCCGGTGGACGTCGCCGAGAACCTGAAGAAGTACGGTGGCTACATCCCGGGCATTCGACCGGGGACGAAGACTGCCGAGTACATCGACCATGTGCTCACGCGCATCACGTTCGGAGGCTCGGTCTATATCGCGGCGGTCTGCGTGGTGCCGATGTTCGTGCAGGACGCCTTCAAGGTGTCGTTCTACTTCGGTGGTACGTCGTTGTTGATCATCGTCTCGGTCGCCCTCGACACCGTCCAGCAGATCGAGAGCCACCTGATCACCCGCAACTACGAGGGCTTCTCTGACACGGGCGGTCCTCGCATCCGACAGCGGAAGCGGGGCGAGAGCCCGGCGACGGCGTGACGATGCAGGCGAAGCGACTCATTTTGCTCGGCGCGCCGGGTGCGGGGAAGGGGACCCAGTCGGAGCGGCTGGTCACCGAGCTCGGCATCCCGCAGATCTCGACGGGAGATCTGCTGCGCGCGGCGCGTAAGGCCGGGACCGAGCTTGGCAACCAGGCCAAGGACTTCATGGACGCGGGGAAGCTCGTGCCGGACGCCCTGGTCGTGGCGCTGGTCTCCGAGCGGCTCTCTGAGGAAGACGCTCAGGGGGGGTACATCCTCGATGGTTTTCCGCGCACCGAGGCCCAAGCGGAAGCGATGGCCTCCCACGAGATCTTGATCGATCGCGTGGTGAGCCTACAGGTGCCCAAGGACGAGCTGATTGGTCGCCTCACTGGACGCCGGGTCTGTCGCGATTGCGGCGCCAGCTTCCACATGAAGTTCAAGCCCACGAAGATCGATGGGCAGTGCGACAAGTGTGGGGCAGAGACCTATCAGCGCAAGGATGACAGCGTGGAGGTCATCGAGCAGCGCTTGAAGACCTTCGAGGCGCAGACGGCACCGTTGATCGCCTACTACGAGCGGCAGGGCGTGTTGAGCCATGTCGACGGCAACGGTCCGATGGACCGGATCTACGAAGGCATCCTGGCGGCGCTCGAAGTCTGATGCTCGCGCGCGCGATGAGAGCGCGCAGGCGCTCGATCAACCTCAAGAGTCCGAGGGAGATCGAGTTGATGCGAATTGCGGCCTCGACGACCGCTGAGATCGTCGATGAGCTCGTTGAAATGATCGTTCCGGGGATCACCACCTGGGACCTCGACCAGCATGCCGAGGAAGCGTGCCTTCGGCGCGGTGTCACACCCGCGTTCAAGGGGCTCTACAACTTCCCGGCCTGTCTCTGCGTCGCGGTCAACGAGGGGGTGGTGCACGGGATCCCGTCGAGGAAGATGGTGCTTCGCGCAGGCGACATCATCGGGATGGACTTCGGCGTGGTCTACAAGGGCTGGTATGGAGACCACGCCCGCACCGTGGTCGTTGGAACAGAGACCGACGAGGAGTCGAAGGCGCTGGTCGCCGCGACGCGTGAGTGCCTGGAGCACGGCATTGAACAGTGCCGGGCCGGCAAGCGCGTTCGCGACATCGGCAAGGCGGTGCAACGGCACGCCGAAGCCCGCGGCTACTCGGTTGTTCGGAATTTCGTGGGGCACGGCATTGGCCGGAAACTCCACGAAGAGCCGCAGGTCTACAATTACTATGATCGGTCGGCGCGGGTTCCGCTCCGACCGGGGATGGTTGTCTGCGTAGAACCGATGGTGAACGCAGGCACCGCGGAGGTGAAGATGCTCGATGACGACTGGACGGCGGTTACCGTCGACGGTCGGCGCTCAGCGCACTTCGAGCACACCATCGCGATTACGGAGTCGGGGCCGCAGGTGTTGAGCCTGCCTGGCCACGGCGCGAAAGAGATTTAGGAACACGAGGCCCGTTGGGGGTCTCGTTGGACGAAAGAGTTGGTCATGAAGGTGCGCGCTTCCGTGAAGCGGATTTGTGACAAGTGCAAGGTGATTCGCCGCCACGGTGTGGTGCGCGTCATCTGTGAAAACCCTCGCCACAAGCAGCGCCAGGGCTGACCGGAGAACATCGATGGCTCGTATCGCTGGTGTCGACTTGCCCCGCAACAAGCGGGTCGTGATCGCCCTGACCTACATCCACGGGATCGGGGACACGACCGCCAAGAAGTTGGTGGCCGAGTGTGGCCTGGACCCGAACATGCGGACCGACTCGCTGTCGGAGATGGACGTGCGGCGTATCCGCCAGGCCATCGACGACGGCGTGAAGGTCGAGGGTGATCTGCGCCGCGAGGTGCAACTCAACATCAAGCGGCTCATGGATCTGGGCTGCTATCGCGGTCTGCGCCATCGGCGCGGCTTGCCCGTACGTGGGCAGCGCACTCGGACCAACGCCCGGACTCGGAAGGGTCCGCGGCGCATCGTGACGAAGAAGAAGAGGAAGTAGGCGACCCATGGCCAAGTACTCTGGCGGCAAGGGCGGCAAGCGCAAGGTCAAGAAGAACGTCCAGTCGGGCATTGCCCACATCCAGGCGACGTTCAACAACACGATCGTGACGATCACCGACGTGCAGGGGAACGCCGTCGCGTGGTCCTCGGCCGGCTCCCGCGGTTTCAAGGGGAGTCGGAAGAGCACTCCGTTCGCGGCGCAGCTCGCGGCGGAGGACGTGGCGCGTCAGGCGATGGAGCACGGGATGCGCTCGATCGGCGTATTCGTGAAGGGTCCGGGTGGCGGTCGCGAAGCGGCGTTGCGTGCCCTGCACACCGCCGGGCTGAAGATCACCCATATCCGCGACGTGACTCCGGTCCCGCACAACGGTTGCCGGCCGCCCAAGCGGCGCCGGGTCTGAGGAGACTGCACAAATGGCTCGCTACACCGGACCTGTTTGCCGTCTCTGTCGGCGCGAAGGCACGAAGCTCTTCCTGAAGGGGGAGCGCTGCTACACGGAGAAGTGCTCCTTCGACCGTCGGCCGTACCCGCCGGGTACGCACGGTCAGGGGCGCCGCCGCCCGAGTGACTACCGCGACCAGCTCCGTGAGAAGCAGAAGGTCAAGCGCATCTACGGCGTCCTGGAGAAGCAGTTCCGACTGTACTTCCACAAGGCAGACGCGATGCGCGGGGTGACCGGCGAGAACCTGCTGGGTCTGCTGGAGCGTCGTCTCGACAGCACCATCTACCGGATGGGCTTCGCGACGAGTCGCACGGAGGCTCGACAGCTCGTCAGGCACAACCACTTCCGCATCAACGGGAAGAAGGTGAATATTCCGTCGTACCTGGTGCGCCCGGGAGACGTCGTGACCGTCAAGGAGGGCAGCCAGAAGGTGCAGCGTATCCTCGACGCGATGGAGTCCACCGAGCGGCGACCGCGGATGTCATGGCTCGATGTCGACAAGAAGAACTTCACGGGGACGATCAAGGCCGCGCCCGTGCGGGATGAGCTGACGCTGCCGATCAACGAGCAGCTCATCGTCGAACTCTACAGCAAGTAATCGTGTGCGTCGGCGCTCATGGCGTCGGCACCCATCGGTCGCTACGGGGTGGTCCCGCGCCGTCTCAATGGAGAGGGACGAGCGTCGGGGAGGACTCGGGTGGCCCGATCGACTCTCCACCGAGAGGAATTGCAATGAGCGAAGGCGAAGTGCAGACCGATCCCCAGATGGAGATGGTCGCCCGGAACTGGCGGGAGCTGATCCGGCCCCGCGGGATCAGCGTCGTCGAGGCGAACGCCGGCTACGGCAAGTTCGTCGCGGAGCCGTTCGAGCGCGGCGTGGGGATCACGGTTGGCAACTCGCTGCGGCGCCTGCTGCTGTCTTCCCTCCAAGGGGCGGCGGTCACGGGCGTGCGCATCGACGGGGTCTTGCACGAGTTCTCCAGCGTCCCCGATGTGCTCGAGGACGTGACCGAGATCATCCTCAATCTGAAGCAGATCCGCTTCAAGATGCACACGCTCGAGCCGCGGATCCTGCGGGTCGACGTGTCGGGCGAGGGCAAGGTCACGGCGGCGGCGATCGACACCGATCACACCGTCGAGGTGCTCAACCCCGAGCAGCACATCTGCACCGTCTCCGAGGGCGGGAAGCTCGCGATGGAGCTGACGGTCCGGCTGGGCTTCGGCTACGTGCCCGCCGAGCGTAACAAGACCGCGACGATGTCGGTGGGGACCATCCCGATCGATGCGATGTTCAGCCCGGTCCGACGGGTGAACTACGCCGTCACCAACGCCCGCGTCGGTCAGCGCACGGACTATGACCGGCTGGCCCTCGAGGTGTGGACCGACGCCAGCGTCGCGCCGGCGGACGCCGTGGCGTACGCCTCGAAGATCCTCAAGGAGCAGGTCACGATCTTCATCAACTTCGATGAGGAGGCGGAGCCGGACTACGCCGACGAGTCGCCGGCGAACGAGATCCTGCAGAACGAGAATCTGTACCGCAGCGTCGACGAGCTCGAGCTCTCGGTGCGCTCGGCGAACTGCTTGCAGAACGCCAACATCAAGCTCATCGGCGAGTTGGTCCAAAAGACCGAGGCCGAGATGCTCAAGACCAAGAACTTCGGCCGCAAGTCGCTGCGTGAGATCAAGGAGATCTTGCAGACGATGGGGCTGGGTCTCGGTATGGTGCTCGAAGGGTGGAACCCCGACGCGCGCCGCAAGGGATGAGGAACCGAAGATGCGCCACCGTAAATCAGGCCGAAAGCTAGGCCGTAGCTCGACTCACCGCGACGCCATGTTTCGCAACATGGCTGTCTCACTGATCGAGGAAGAGCAGATCCAGACCACGAGCGCCAAAGCCAAGGAGCTGCGGCGGGTCGTGGAGCGGTTGATCACGCTGGGGAAGCGAAACCCGCAGAGCGCGATCGACGCGTGCACCGACGATGCCGAGAAGCAGCGGCTCGTGGCCGTTCGCTTGGCGGCGGTGCGGCACGCGAACAAGACTGTGAGTGGGCGTCCGGTTCTGCAGAAGCTCTTCGGCGAGATCGCCGAGCGCTACGTCGATCGGCCCGGGGGCTACACCCGCATCATCAAGGTGGGCCGCCGCCTTGGTGACAACGCCGAGCTGTCCATCATCGAGTTGGTCCGCGACGACGTACCCGAGTACGACGAGCCCGAGGCCGAGCCCACCGACGACGATCTCGCCGAGGCCTGAGCCGCCCCGCCCGCGCGGGTCCTTCGTCCCGACGACGAAGGAGCCCGCCCGTCAATCCTGTTTGACCCCCGCCTCCCGGCGCGCAGCATAGCCTGTGGTCTCGCGTTGACGAGGGCAGGCGCTCAGCGCTTGGCCCACATCCTCACGGCGCGAATCTCGGGAACTGTTTTGGGTGCAAATCCCAGATCTGCGGTCGTCTTTGGAGAGGCTGTCAGCTTTCAG
>CAYOBQ010000110.1:0-30913 GCA_964402225.1 uncultured Nannocystaceae bacterium
TACACGTCGACCACCAACTCGTGTGCTTTGCGCCACACTTGGAGTTTCCGGAAGTCCTTCACGGTGTCAAGGTCCTTTGAGCAAGCTGACGGCTGAAAGCTGAAAGCTGACGGCTGAAAGCTGACAGCCTCTCCAAAGACGACCGCAGATCTGGGACTTGCAGCGGATCAGTTATCGGCGTCGCCCTTGCGGATGCAGTAGCACTCCGTTCGCTCGCAGATATCTGGATCGGACAGGTTCGGGTCGCCCAGCAGCGGGCGGCAGAGGTCGCTCTCGCAGTCGCTGTTGGTGACGCAGGACTCGGAACAGAACGACGACGAACCTCGGTAGACGAGGCAGACGCGTGTCTCGCAGCCGGCGAAGTTCTTCACCGCGCAGGAGGCCTTCGACTCGCTCTGGACGTCGTTGATTCCGGCGTCGGCGTTGGGGTCCTTGGGCGGCGGGCTGCACGCCTTTCGGAACTCCTCCGTCTCCGGCAGCGTGCACGGCTGACCGAAGCTGGTGTCGCAGCCGGTGGCCGCGACCCCCAGAAGAGCCCCAAAGATAGCGATGGTGACGCGCATCGACAGTGGTTTCCTGCGCTCGATGGTTTCGCGAATCCTGGACGGGGGGCACGGTCCGTGTCAACGGCGCTGGATCTGGAGCTTTCTTTTGAATTCCCGCACCCCCCGTCATATAAGAAACCCTCTGTGAATCCCCCTCTTTCGCGACGTGGGAGCGACGATGTCCAACCCTCAGCGCTGGTCCCTGATCCTCTGCCTCGTGGTGGCGCCGTTCGGCGCCCAGGCGCAGGACCTCGTCTTCGACACGCCGATCGCGGTCGAGGACGACAAGGAGACCAAGGCCGAGCTCGAAGAAGCCCTCAAGGCGTACAAGAAGCGGGACTTCCTTCGCGCTTCGCTGATCCTCTATCGGGTGGTGAGCCGCAACGAAGTGGCGGTGTCCCCGGTGGAGCAGAAGTCCGAGTACACGCTCGGAAAGACGCTGTACCGCCTGGGCCTCTTCCAGGCGTCGCTCAACTTCTTCGACCGCGTGGTTCAGGCGGGGCCCGAGCACCGCTACTTCAAGGCGACCTGCAAGTGGCTCTACTACCTCTCGCGCAAGATCTCCGGTGATCCCGGTCTGCTCGAGAAGATCGCGCAGTACAAGCCCCAGGACTGCCCCGCCGAGTTTCGGCCGGAGCTGTCCTTCTTGCTCGGGCAGTACCACTACAAGAAGGGCGCCGTCGAAACCGGGCTGCGCTTCCTCACCCAGGTCACGCCCGGCAGCCGCTACTTCCCCAAGGCCAAGTTCCTCCAGGGCATCAGCTACGTGCGGCTGGACCAGCCCAAGCCCGCCGTCGAGGCGTTCAAGGAGCTGCTGCGGGCGACGATCCTCGCCGACGAGCTGACCGAGGACCTCCGGTACTTCAACCAGCTCGCCATCCTGAGCATGGCGCGGGTCTTCTACAGCACCGGCCAGTTCCGACAGGCCGTCAAGTACTACGACCAGATCCCCCTCGACAGCACGCTCTGGCTCGACGCCCTCTTCGAGGCGAGCTGGACCTTCTTCCGAATGAACAACCACGAGAAGGCGCTGGGCAACCTGCACACGCTGAACTCGCCCTTCTTTGGTGACGAGTACGTGCCGGAGGGGCCGATCCTGGCGGCGGTCATCTTCTACTCGAACTGCAACTACGAGCGGACGCGCGACACGATCAACGAGTTCCGGCTGACCTACGAGCCGCTGCGCGACGAGGTGAAGGGCTACCTCGACTCCTTCGCCGACCCGACGGAGTTCTACGAGTTCCTCGACAAGCTCCAGAGCGCCGGTGGGGCGACCATCTCCCCGCTGGTGCGCCAGATCCTCAACGCCGCGTTCCAGGACAAAGCGCTCAAGCGCATCAACGCCTACGTGCGCGAGCTCAACCGCGAGAGCGACCTCATCCGTCGCTCCAAGTCGAGCTGGGCTCGCTCCAAGCTCGCGGAGCTGATCATCCAGGAGACCGAGGTCATCAAGTCGCTGGCGGTCCACGAGGCCGGGCGCCTCGCCAAGGGCCGGTTGCAGCGCGTCGTCAACGAGCTCAACGACCTGATCAGCCAGTCGCTGAAGATCGAGTTCGAGGTGGCGTCTGCCGAGAAGGGCATCCTCCAGAATCGCATGCAGGGCGCCGGCTTCGTGAACAAGCAATCGCGGAGGGGTCCGGTCTACGCGACCGACGACGAGCACGTGTACTGGCCCTTCACCGGCGAATACTGGCGCGACGAGCTCGGGTACTACCTGTATACGATCCAATCGGAGTGTGGCCGATGACCCGGCTTCTCCTGCTCGCCGCGTTCCTGCTCCCCACCAGCGCCTTCGCCCAGCCCAAGAAGCGAGACGTCGTCCCCAAGGCGCTCAAGGCCCCCAAGACCCAGCAGCCCAAGCGCCGCCGCGCGGAGAAAGCGGCGCCGAAGCTCGGCGGCGAGCAGTTCGTCCGCAAGTCGGTTCAGCAGATGGCCGAGGAGAAGTGGCAGGAGGCGTTCAAGATCCTCAAGCGGCTGATCGAGAACACGCCCGACCGCGACCAGGCCAAGCCCGAGCTCTACTTCCGCCTCTCCGAGATGTACTGGGAGCGCGCGAGCGCCACCGACATCCGCGCCTTCGACGACGAGGAGAAGTGCCTCGCCGCCGCCAGCTCGGCCGCCCTCGAGAAGCGTTGCGTCGCCCAGCGCGAGAAGATCCTGAAGTCGTCCCAGCGCTACCGCGACCAGGCGATCAAGATCTACGTCCACATCGTGAAGAACTTCCCGCGCTACCCGCGCCTCGATGGCGTCCTCTTCGCGCTGGCCTTCAACTACCAGCAAAAGGGCCGCCCCGAGCAGGCCAAGAAGATCTACATCGAGCTCATCAAGCGCTACCCGCGGTCGCATCACATCCCGGACACGCTGCTCAACGTGGGCGAGATCTACTTCGACGCAGGCAAGGTGGATTCAGCGTTGAAGGCCTACCGGAAGGTCACCACCAACTACCGGGACTCACAGGTCTTCGGCTACGCCCTCTACAAGCTCGGCTGGTGCTACTTCAACGTCGGCGACCACGCCCGCGCGCTGCGCCAGTTCGTGAAGGTCATCGAGCACACCAACCGCATCAAGGCCTCGGGCAACACCCGCAACCGCCTGACGCTGAAGAAGGAAGCGGAGCGCGACCTGGTTCGGGCGTATGTGCACATCGAGTCGGCGAGCCCCAAGAAGGCCATCGGCTTCTTCCGCAAGGTGGCGCCGGACAACTTCCTCGATCTCGCCGAGAAGCTCGCGGAGCTCTATGGCGATACGGGGCAGTTCGGCAAGTCGAACCGTCTCTTCCGACAGCTCATCAAGCTCGCCGGCAAGACCTACAAGGTCGTCAGTTACCAGCGGCAGATCTCGCTCAACACGGCCAACATCGGCAACCAGGTCGAGGCGGTCCGGGAGCTCAAGCGGCTCGTCAACCTCTGGTCGGCCGTGAAGGATGCCAAGGACGCCGAGCCGAAGCGAGTGGCCAAGGACCGCAAGGGCATCGAGGAGCAGCTCCGGGCGATGGCGGTGACCTACCACCGGCAGTCGCTCAAGACGAAGTCCGACGAGGACTACGCGATCGCCTACGACCTGTACCGCGACTACGTGAAGGTCTTCCCCACCGGGCCCAACGCCTACGACATGACCTTCTTCTTCGCCGAGCTGCTCTACAAGCTCAGGAAGTGGAAGGAGGCCGCTACCGCCTATGAGCAGACCCTGGCCCTCGACGGCAAGGGCAAGTACACCGAGGACGCCGCCCACGGCGCGGTCCTCGCCTACAAGAAGCTCCTGCGCGTCAAGCAGGACAAGGGCTCGGGCACCGTCGACAAGCTCGACGGTGACGCGAAGAGCGCAGGCATTCCGAAGCCCAAGCCGCTCTCCGAGGACCACCAGAAGTTCATCGCGGCGTGCGACCTCTACAAGAAGTACGTGAAGGACAGCGAGTACCTGATCGACATTCAGTACGACGCTGCGCGCATCTACTACGACCACAACCAGTTCGATAAGTCGATCCCGCGCTTCAAGGACATCGCCGAGAACCATCAGGACCACCGGCTCGCGATCTACGCGGCGAACCTCCTGCTCGACACCTACAACTTGCTCGGCGACATCAAGGCCCTCATCGCCCAGGTCGACGTCTTCCTGCGCATCTACACGCCCCAGCGCGACGAGGGCTTCTACGCGCTGCTCGTGAAGCTGAAGAAGCAGTCGAGCTTCAAGGAGTGTCAGGCCCTCGAGCGCAAGGAGCAGTGGAAGCGCTCGGCGTCTTGCTACCGCGCCTTCGCCGTGAAGTATGCGAAGAGGGAGTACGCCGACAAGGCCTGGTACAACGCCGCGCTCAACTACGAGCGGCTCAAGAAGCTCGAGAAGTCCATCGAGTGCCGGCTCCAGCTCGTCAACCACTACCCCGACAGCGATCTGACGCCCAAGGCGCTGTACCAGATCGCCGGCAACCTGCACGCGATCGCGGTCTACAGCCAGGCCGCGCAGGCCTACGAGTACTACTACAAGAACTTCTCGACCCAGGACGAGGCCAAGGACGCGGCGCGTATCTCGGCCCAGTTCCGCCAGGGGCTCGAGGAGTACGACAAGGCGATCCAGAACTACCTGGCCTTCATGAAGATGGTCGGGCGCAAGGACAAGGCCAAGGCGGCGGAGGTCTTCTTCAACCTCGGCACCGTCTACCAGACGCTGGGCAAGAAGTGCGAGAAGCGCTGCGACCGCGCCTGGGACAAGGTCATCAAGCACTACGGCAAGTTCCTCAAGACCTACGCAAGGGCCGCCAAGCGCGACCTGCTCATCGCGGCCCACGTGCAGATCGGCGACGCCTACATGAAGAAGGGCAAGCGCGGCGACACCAAGGGCGCCTCGAAGGCCTACAAGAACGCCTGGATCACCTTCGACAAGCTCGGCGGTGACCAGAAGAAGGCGCTCACGCCCCAAGGCGTGACGGCGGCGGCGGAGGCCCGCTACGCGATGGCCGAGGACATCTACCGGCAGTTCAAGCGGACGCCGATGCGCATCCACCCGTACAAGCGGGTCAAGACCTACGTGAAGAAGATGAAGGAGAAGATCGCCAAGCGCACCAGGCTGGTGGCCGAGGCGCGGAAGCTCTACCTCGAGGTCATCGAGTTGAGGGCGCCGAACACGGCGATCAAGGCGCTGGCGCGGATTGGGCAGATGTTCCAGTCCCTGGCCGAGGACATCTACAACCTGCCGGCGCCGGGGTCCTTCAACGACGAGCAGGTCGAGGTCTTCAAGGGCGCCATGCAGCAGCAGGCGGAGATCCCCGAGGCGAAGGCCGCCGACTCCTACATCCTGTGCTTGCAGAAGTCCCAGGAGCTGCGTTGGGTGAACACCCTGACGAAGGAGTGCGAGCGTCAGCTCGCGAAGCTCAAGCCCGGCGAGTACCGCTACAACGCCGAGATCTACATCGAGGCCGTCGGCGAGGGGCACGACTACGTCCCCGCCGCCTACAAGAGCAAGCTGGAGGCGGAGGAGTGAACGTGCTTCATCGCAGAAGCGTCCCGTCCCTGGTGGCTCTCCTCCTGGCGGCGTGCGGTGGACAGCAGGCACCCCGGCCCAGCGCTGGAGGCGGATCGGCTCCCGCGCGCGCCACACCGACCGGGGCCACGTCGGAGACGGCGGCGGCCAAGCCCAAGCCGGCCACCGAGAGCAAGGAGGCCAAGCAGGGCTTCGAGGAGGCGGCCAGGCTCCAGGCGAAGGACCCCGAGCGGGCGATCTCCCTGCTGGAAGACGCCGTCGAGGAGGACCCCAAGTTCTGCGCGGCCTACATCAACGTCGGCATCCTCTACGACCGGCTCGGCAAGTCCGACGAGGCCCGCCAATGGTACGAGCGGGGGGCGCAGAAGGCCGACAAATGCGGCGATGGGCTGGCCAACATCGGCGTGCAGTACCTGCGCGAGGGGCGCAAGAACGAGGCGATGGCCTTCTTTCAGCGCGCGGTGCAGGAGGAGGAGCTCAACGGCACCGCCCACCTGAACCTGGCGCTGGCGGCGGTCGGCCGACGTGACTTCAAGGGCGCCGTCACCCACGCCCGCACGGCGCTGAAGCGCGACAGTCAGGACGTGCGCGCCTACGAGGTCCTCGCCAAGACGTACTACGCGTTGAAGAAGTACGAGTTGGCGCGCCTGGTGTGCCTCGCGGGCCTGGATCTCGACGCGAAATACGCCGGGCTGCACAACATGCTCGGGCTGGTCTACCTGAAGATGGACAACGTCACCGGCGCGCTGAAGAAGTTCGAGGACGCGGTCCAGGCCGACCCTGACTACGCCGACGCCCACCTCAACCTGGGTTCGCTCACCTTCGGCTACCGCGACTACGACACCGCCTACCGAGCGTGGGACGCCGCCGTGAAGCTCCGCCCCAAGTCCTGCGACGCGCTGCTGTCCCGAGGGGTCGCGGCGCGCGGCTTGGAGAAGCTCGGCGAGGCGGAGGCCGACTACAAGAAGGTCATCGAGATGTGCCCCAACAAAGTCGGGGCTCACTTCAACCTCGGCGTGCTCTTCCAGGAGTACGCGCAGAAGCTCCCCGAGGCGATCGCCTCCTTCGAGAACGTGTTGCGCCACGCCCGGGACCCAGGCCGGCGCAAGGCCGCGACGCAGCGCATCCAGACGCTCCGCATTCAGATCCAGAATGAAAAGGAGATGAAGGAGATGATGCGCCAGGAGAAGGAGCGCGAGGCGAAGGAGAAGGCCGAGGCGGAGAAGGCGAAGCCGACCCCTGCCCCGACCAAGGAAGGTGATGCGGCGCCCGGGGACGGATGACCGCCTCTCGCGTCGTCTTTTTGCGCCTCACGTCAGTTTTCCTCGCCCACCAGGGAACTTTTCTGCACCATCCTTGTCAAAAGCGGCACTGGGTTGGTGAGCCCGGTGCGTGGCGCTATACTTTCCGCGGAGTTTCATTGAACTTCGAGGAAGTCGAAAGGAGCAGGGGATGAGCCGGATCCTCATCGCCGTCGTCGTGGCGGTGTCGTTTGTCGCGACGTCCGCGTACGCGCAGGACAACCCCGACGAATACGTGCAGGACCCGGACAACCCGAGCGTCGTCTACAAGAAGAAGACCGAATACGACTTCGAAGACGACGTCGTCGAGGGTTCCTTCGTTCGCCCCGAAGGCGAATACCTCGACGCCCGCCGCGCCGCGCGGCACAGCAGCCTCATCCGGATCCGCGAGAACTTCGTCCCGGAGATGCTGAAGTCGGCCGAAGATATCTAGGACAGGCGCGATGAGGGGCGTACGAGCGACCTGATGGAAAACACTCCGGTCAAGTTCGACATCTACGAGGGGGACGCGCTGGTTCGCAGCGAGATCCTCACCGAGCAGACCGTCAAGATCGGCAAGCTCTCGTCGTCGCACGTGCGGCTCGATCACGAGAGCGTGTCGCGCATGCACGCCGTGGTGGAGATCAACGGCCCCGACGATGTGGTGGTGCTCGATCTCGGCAGCGCCACCGGCACCTTCGTCAACGGCGAGCGCGTCACCAAGCGGCAGCTACGCTCCGGCGACCAGCTCACCTTGGGCGACCTGCGGGTGGTGGTGACGATCGCGGGCCAGACGCAGCAGGCGTCGGCCAGCGTCGCTGGGCCCGTGGCGCCCGCGCAGAACATCCCGCTCTTCGACGACGGCGAGGAGGTGCCCGGAGCGGCACGGGCGTTGGAGGTGCTGTCGCTGGTCGGCAACACGGTCCTCACGGTCCGGCACGCCTCCCAACGCAGCCTCGACCAGAACAGCCAGCGCCAGGAGTCCACCTCGTCGGCGATGACCGGCGCCATGATGCTGGGCGTCGCGGGGCTCCTGTGGTTCGGCCTCGCCGAGTACGGGGCGGAGCTGGCGACGCTGGTCGCAAACTCCAAGATCGGCCAGGAGGACATGGACGCGCGCCTGATGGCGGGTCAGATGGGCATGGTGGTCATCGCCATCGCCGCCTTCTGGTTCTTCGCCCGCGCCCTCGTCTTCGCCTTCATGCGCCAGTGGATCGTCGGGCCGGGTGAGTACGGTCGCGACGGCACCTACACCATCGGCACCCGCCTCGCCCGCCTGGGTGGTGCGCAGTGGATCTGCCGGGCGCTCATGGTCGACACGCCGGGCGCCTGGGGCCCTGACCAGTTCGTGTCGGAGGCGATCAAGCTCCCCGCCGACCCCCACGCGCTGGCCGAGACCGACGGCTCGAACATCACGGTCAACATCCCCGACGGCGTCGACGGTGACGTGCTCCTCGACGGCGAGGTGCACAAGATCGGCGAGATGCGCGAGTCGGGGCAGCTCCGCAAGGGGGGCGCCGGCTTCAGCTCGCTGCGCCTGCCGGAGCGCGCCCGCTGCCGCCTCGAGTTCGGCGACCAGACGTTCCTCGTCAACTCGGTGGTCGATCCGGGCGCCCTGAAGGTGTCCTCACCCACCGACTGGCAGGGGCACCGCTACAAGCTCGCCTCGGCGATGCTCCATGCGCTGTTCTTCGTGATCATCCTGAGCCTGCCGGAGGACGCCGATAGCCTCTCCCTCGACGGCTTCAACATGGGCGACCGCTTCGTCGAGTTCATCCTCAAGCCCGAAGAGGAGAAGCAGGAGAAGCTCGATGACCTCTTCAAGGACCTCGACGACGGCAAGGCCGCCGAGAAGGCCAAAGAGGAAGAGGGCAAGCTCGGCAAGAAGGACGAGAAGGACACCAACAAGCGCTTCGCCGTGAAGGGGCCCCAGGACCAGGAGGCCATCAAGCTCGCCAAGCAGAAGGCGAGGGCCGAGGCCCTCGCGGTGGCGTCGGCGGCCTTCCAACTCGAGGGCGAGCTGAGCGCGGTGTGGGGCGAGGGCGACCGCGCCGTCGGCTCCGACGCGGTGAGCGCCCTCGGCAACATGTTCGGCGACCGGGTCGGTGACGCCCAGGGCTTCGGCGGCCTCGGTGGGGTCGGTGTGGGCCGTGGCGGCGGCGGCTTCGGCGAGAACTCCATCGGCGTCGGCAACGTCGGCACGATGGGTCGCGGCGGCCGCGGCAAGTCCGGCTACGGGCGCGGCGCGAGCAGGCTGGGGGAGCGCCGGGCCAAGGTGCCCAAGGTCATCCCCGGCAAGCCAATCATCAGCGGCGCCCTCGACAAAGAGACCATCCGTCGCGTGATCCGACGGCACCGCAACGAGTACCGCTACTGCTACGAGAAGCAGCTCAACAAGAAGCGCGACCTCAACGGCAAGATCATCGTCAAGTTCACCATCGCGGGGAACGGCAGCGTCATCGCCGCCGCCATCGCCGATACCACGATGAACAGCCGCGGCGTCGAGAGCTGCCTCGTCCGCAAGATCAAGCGCTGGGTCTTCCCGGCCCCCAAGGGCGGCGGCATCGTCGTCGTCAAGTACCCCTTCATCTTCAAGCCCTCCTGATCCACGCCCCGCCGGCCACGGCGGAATCCGGTGACAGGCGCCCGCTCTCGGAGTATCAGGGAGGTGTGCTCGGTCGTGCCCGTGGCACTGTTGGGGGGCGCATGAGGGAGCGGTTCGCGCCGCTGACGGTCGCGGTAGGACTCGTTGTCTTCGCACCGGTCGTGTGTGCCGCCGAGAGCGGCCGGTTGCCAGTCAGCGGTCGTTCCGTCGCGGCCCGTGATCTGGTCCCCGCCGATGTCCTCGCGCGCATCCGTCTGCTGAGCGCAGAGCTCGACCTCCTGCGGGCCGAGCTGGGCGCCCCGGCGATGGAGGCGCCCACCGTCGTCGTCACCGGCGCCATCCCGCGGGACGTGTGGATCCAGGCCAAGGCGCTGTTTCGCAACGCCGACGAGCTGGCCTATGAGTGGACCGGCGCCCGCCACAAGCCGCCCCGGCTCGCCGACACCGCCGAGGTTGTCCCGACGGACGTGTGGCGCATGGTGGATGCGGCGCTGGCGAGCGTCCTCGCGGTGAAGTCCCACCACGGAATCACTGAGCGTATCGAGGAGGAGCCGGAGGCCGACGAGGCGTTGCCCTCGGGGGTCTACGCCGCGGTCTGGGGTCTGAATCGCCGACTCGAGCCGCTGTTGGAGCGGGGCGTCACGGCGGCCGATGTGTACCAGCAGGTCACGCTCGCGGTTCACTACGGTGGAGCCCTGCTGGCGCTGTTCCCCGACACGACTCGGTTTCCCGCCGACCCGCCCCTGGAGCGCAGGCGATCGATGCGCGACGTGCACCTCGATCTCCTGAGCGCGTTGGGCCAGCTTCGAGCCTCCACGGAGCGGTCGGGGATGCAGGCGAAGCGGATTCGGTTCGAGAACATGCAGCGCATCGGCGCGGACGAAGCCTACGACCTGGCCGGGCAAGTAGTCGCCGAGCTCTCGGTCTTGCTCGCTCGGGCGAAGCCGGGCATGCGGGTGCCGCTGGCGTATCCGCCGGGACGCAAGACGCCCTCCCAGGTTCGGCAGCGAATCGGCGTGCTCATGCGTCAGCTCGAGCAGTTGGAGGCGGCGATCGTCCGCGAGCCCCGGTGGCTCGAAGGCCGGTGACGCCGCGCGGGACGGGCATCGGCCGAAAGCTCCTGCGGTCGCATCTCGCGGTGGCGATCCTCGCCGCGGTGGTGCCCCTCGCCGGGCTGGTCGTGGGGCCGATCGTGTATCACCGCGCCAGGGTGGTGAAGCAGGACACGGTGCCGGGGGCTCTGGCGGCGGCGCGCGCGCTCAGCGGCGTGCGCCGGTCCGAGGCGGCCCTGCGCGGGTGGATCGAGCTCGGCGAGGTGCGCTTCCGAGAAGCGCGGCGGGCGGCTTGGCGCGACGAGATCCGCCCGGCCGTGGCGTTGCTGGAGGCGAACCGCCAGACGCTCTCCGCCGAGGAACTCCAGGCCTTCGATGGGCTACCAGCGCACCTGTGGGCGCTCGAGGACTGGCAATGGCACGTGGAGGACGTCGCCGGCACGCCGGGGAACGAGCCGGCCCGCGTGGTCCTCGACCAGCGCCTGACGCCGCTGTATCGGAGGTTGGTCCTCCAGGTGACGGGGCACATCGAGTCGGTACGCTACGGGACGGGCGGCGACAGCCGCGGCGCGCTGATCAAGACCCTGGCGGATGTCCGCGCCGAGATCGCCCAGTCCTTCGGGCCGCTGACCGAGTTCGTCACGACCGGTGTCGGCGCGCGCCGGGCGGAGTTCGAGGCCCACCTGAGCGCCGCGCGCGCTCACCTCGCCAGCCTGCCCCTCGCGGCGCCGGACCACACGCTCGTCATGGGCCTCGCGAGGTATCGAGAGGTCGCCCGTCGGGCCCTGGGCCTGCGCGCCGCCCCGAACTGGGACGTCGCCGCGGCGTGGATGCGGGCCGAGGTGCTCCCCCGGGCGGATTCGGTGGAGCAACGGCTCGGGGTGCTCAGCCAGGCGCTGGAGGCGCGGGTCACGAGGACCGTCGGTCAGTTGGTCCGCGTCTTGGAGATGGCCGGCGTGCTCTTCGTCCTGATGACGATCGTCCTCTTCGCGGCGGCGCCGGTGCTGGCGCGCCGTGGCGGACGGCTCATCAGTGAGCCCGTCCTCGCGCTGTCCTCCGGCGCCGACGCCCTAGCGGCGGGGGCGCTCGAGCACGACCTGCCGGTGACCAGCGACGACGAGATCGGGGGCCTGACGCGCGCCTTCAACCGGATGCGGGCGTCCCTCCAGGCGGGGGAGGCCGAGCTCGCGGAGCGCAACCGTGAGTTGGCCGCGGAGGCCGAGGGCAAGGCCGCCGCCGTGCGTCTGGGAGCGGCGCTGCAGGGGGCCGCGTCGGTGGACGAGCTCGCGCAGGCGGCCCTCGACGCCCTCGTGGACGAGACCGGCGCCACCGCGGGGCTCTTCTACGTCCGTGACGGCGATCGTCTCCGGCGGGCGGCGGCCCACGGTACGGACCACGCCGCGTCGTCCCTCGAGCCGGGGGCGCAGGGGTTGCTCGCCCAGGCCGTCGCCGACGGGCGACCGCGGCTGCTCGAGGGCTTGCCCGCCGAGCACCTGCCGATCGTCTCGGGCCTCGGCTCTACGGCGCCGGTCGGCCTGTCCTTGGTGCCCGTCGTCAGCGAGGGAGAGGCGATGGGCGTCGTCGAGCTCGCGAGCCATCGCGCCTTGGACGCCTCGGCCCATGCCTTCGTCGTCCGCTCGGCGGAGCAGATCGCCGCCGCGCTCCACCGGTCCCTCGGGCGGGCCCGGGTCGAGGGCTTCTTGATGAGCGCCCGGGAGCAGGCGGCGGAGCTCCAGGCCCAGCAGGAGGAGCTGCGGGCGACCAACGAGGAGCTCGAGTCGCAGACCGAGGCGCTCCAGGCGTCGCGCGGCCAACTGCAGTCGCAGCAGGAGGAGCTGCGGGCGACCAACGAGGAGCTCGAGACCCAGGCGCAGGCGCTCGAGGCCGAGCGCAACCAGCTCGAGGCTCGCAACGAGGAGGTCGTGGAGGCGCGCCGTCAACTGGAAGCCAAGGCGCGAGCCCTCGAGGAGACCAACGCCTACAAGTCCCAGTTCCTCGCGAACATGTCCCATGAGCTGCGCACGCCCCTCAACAGCATCCTCATCCTGTCCCGGCTGCTGGGGGACAACGCGTCGGGGAACCTCGACGACCGACAGGTCGAGTTCGCCCACACCATCAAGCGGTCCGGCGATGATCTGCTGTCGCTGATCGACGAGGTCCTGGACCTGGCGAAGGTCGAGGCCGGGCGGATGGAGCTCGTCTTGGAGGACATCGAGGTCCACCGGCTGGTCGGTGATCTGAAGGACCGTCTGGAACCCGTCGCCCGGGACAAGGGCCTCGAGCTGCGCTTGGACCGCGCGGCATCCGCCCCGTCCCGAATACGCACCGATGGCCAGCGGTTGGGGCAGATCCTGCGGAACTTGCTCGCCAACGCCTTGAAGTTCACGGAGGCCGGGCACGTGGCCCTGGACGTCGTGCGCCCCGACGGCCCCGTCGAAGGTCCAGCGGGGATCCTCGCGCCGGCCACGACCGTCGCCTTCTGCGTCTCCGATACCGGCATCGGCATCCCGGCTGACCGCGTCGAGTCCGTCTTCGAGGCCTTCGAGCAGGCGGACGGGACGACGCGCAGGAAGTACGGCGGGACGGGGCTCGGCCTGTCCATCTCTCGCGACCTCGCGCGGCTCCTCGGAGGTGAGATCGCGGTCGACAGTGAGGTCGGGCGCGGGACGCGCTTCACGGTCTACCTCCCGGAGGCGGGACCAGCCCCGACCGACGCTGACCGGGCTCGGCCCGCGCCGACGCGGCCACCGGTCGCGCCCACCGAAGCCGCCCTCGAGGTCCCGCCGCCCGCGTTGGAGGTGCTCCTCGCCGGGGCACCCTGCGACGACGACCGCGAGGCGCTGACCGACACCCGGCCGCTGTTGCTCGTCGTCGACGACGACGTGCGCTTCGCCGAGGTCGTCGTCGAGCTGGGTCGGGCGCGGGGCTTCCAATGCCTGGTGGCCGTCGACGGATCCACCGCCGTCGGCCTCGCGCGAAGGCTCCAGCCCGCGGGCATCGTCCTGGACGTCGGGCTGCCGGACGTCGATGGCTGGACGGTCCTCGACCGACTTCGGAGCCTCTCGGAGACGCGGGGTATTCCGGTCCACTTCGTGTCGGCGGCGGAGGACCAACACGGCGCCATCAGTCGGGGCGCGCTGGGCTTTCTTCAGAAGCCTGCCGAGCCCGAGGCGCTGTCGGGGGTGCTCGCGGGTCTCCTGCGGGGGTGCCGTGACGAGCGCCTGCTGGTCGTCGAAGATGACACGACGCTGCGGACGCTCCTCGCGGATCTCTTCGAGCGGGAGGATCTCGAGGTCGACGTGGTGGGCACCGCCGACGCCGCGAAGCGGCGGGTCGCCGAGCGGGCCTACACGTGCGCGATCGTGGATCTCGGCCTCCCGGATGGTGATGGCTTCGCCCTCGTCGAGTCGCTCCACGCGGGCACCGACGGGGGCCGGCCGCTTCCGATCGTGGTTCACACCGGCCGTGAGCTCTCGAAGGACGAGCTCCGACGCCTCCGGAGCAGCGCCAGCGCGGTGGTCTTGAAGGGGCAGCGCGCCGCCGAGCGCCTGCTGGAGGAGGTCCGCCTCTTCCTACGCCACGTGGAGGCCCCCCGTCGGGCGTCGCCCTCGGGGCGCGACGAGCGGGCGCGGATGGCGGGTTCGAAGGTGCTGTTGGTCGACGACGACATCCGCAACGTCTTCGCCCTCACGGAGATCCTCGAGCGCGAAGGCATCGAGGTCGTGCCCGCGGAGAACGGCGTCGAGGCCCTGGAGCTGCTGGACGCGCAGCCCGTGGACCTGGTCTTGATGGACATGATGATGCCGGAGATGGACGGCTTCGAGGCTACCCGGCGGATCCGTGCTCAGTCGCGCTGGCGCAGCCTCCCGGTGATCGCGCTCACGGCGAAGGCGATGAAGGGCGACCGTGAGAGGTGCCTCGAGGTCGGGGCCTCCGAGTACCTGACGAAGCCCATCGATGTGGACCGGCTCTTCTCCGTTCTGCGCGTCTGGCTGCGCCCGACGCGGGGCGACGCGTCGTGACCGTCGCCGAGCCGTCGGACGACGAACTCGAGGAGATCGAGGTCGCGCTCCTCGTGGAGGCCGTGCGGCGGCGTTACGGCTACGACTTTCGTGGCTACGCGCCGGCCTCCCTCTCGCGGCGGATGCGGGAGGCGATCCGCACCACCGCCGCGGGGGACTTCCACGAGGCTCTCCGGCGTGTCCTGCGCGAACCCGACTATTTCGAACGGCTGCTCTCGGCCTTGACCGTCACCACCAGCGAGATGTTTCGCGCCCCCGAGGTCTACGCGGCGATCCGGGACGAGGTGGTGCCCGTGCTCCGCACCTATCCCGAGATCCGGGTCTGGCACGCTGGGGTGGGCCTGGGTGAGGAGGTCTACTCGCTGGCGATCCTGCTCACGGAGGCGGGCCTCTACGGCCAAACGCGCGTGTATGGAACGGACATCAACCCGGAGGCGCTCGCGGCGACGCGGGAGGGGGTGTATCCGGCGGACTCGCTGCGCGACTTCACCGCCAACTACCAGCGCTATGGTGGTGCCAGCTCCTTCTCCGACTACTACACGGCGGCCCACGGGTTCGCGGCGATGCGGCCGGCGCTCCGAAGCAACGCCACCTTCTCCGAGCACAACCTGGCCACCGACGCTAGCTTCGGGAAGATGCACCTCGTCTCGTGCCGCAACGTCCTCATCTACTTCGGGCGCGAGCTCCAGGCGCGGGTGGTGGGTCTGCTCAAAGACAGCCTCGTGCGCCGCGGCTACCTGGTCCTTGGCCGCCAGGAGTCCCTCGACTTCACCGGTCACGCCGACGCCTTCGAGGAGGTGTGCCCTGGCACGCGCATCTACCGACTGCGGTGATCTCCTTCCGGCGGCGACCGTGATCGGGGGCTCAGCCGGCGCCCTGGCGGTCCTGGAGTTGCTCTTCGCGGAACTCCCGGCGGGCTACCCGTTCCCCGTCGCCGCCACGATTCACCAACATCGCCACGGCGCGGGGGCCCTGGCTTCGGTGTTGGACGCGCGCTGTGAGCTCGAGGTGGCCCTGGCCCGAGACAAGGAGCCGCTGCGGTCGGGCCACGTCTACCTCGCGCCGCCGAACTACCACCTCCTCGTCGAGCGCGATCACCGGCTCGCGCTGTCCGTCGACCCGCGGGAGCACTTCTCGCGGCCGTCCATCGACGTGCTCTTCGAGAGCGCCGCGCGCGCCTTTCGTGAGCACCTCGTCGCCGTTCTCTTGACGGGCGCCAACGACGACGGCGCCGGCGGCCTTCGAGCCGTGGCGGACCGCGGCGGCATGACCGTCGTGCAGACCCCCGACTCGGCCGCGGCGCCATCGATGCCCCGCGCGGCGCTGAACCGAGTCGAGCCCGACCACCTCCTGCCACCCCCCGACATCGCCAGGCTCCTCGGTGAGCTGGCGCACCGAACCGACGGAGCCCGACGATGAGCGTGACCAAGACTCGGATCCTCCTGGTCGACGACCGGCAGGAGAACCTCCTCAGCCTGGAGGCGATCCTCGAAGACGATCACGTCGAGATCTACAAGGCCGACAATGGCCCGAAGGCGTTACGTCTGGCGCTCAAGCACGACTTCGCGGTGATGCTGCTCGACGTCCAGATGCCCGAGATGGACGGCTTCGAGGTCGCCCGACTCATGCGCAGCAGCTCGCGCACGGCCAACGTCCCGATCATCTTCGTCACCGGTATCGGGGACTCGCGCCAGCAGATCTTCAGCGGCTACGAGGCCGGGGCCGTCGACTACCTCGTCAAGCCCCTCGAACCACGGGTCGTGCAGTCGAAGGTGGCCATCTTCCGCGAGCTCTTCGAGCAGCGGATGTTGCTGCGGCGGCAGGCCGCGGAGCTCTCGGCCCATGTGCGCCAGCTCGAGGCGACGCGGCACTCTCTGGAGGAGCAGACGGCGGCCCTCGAGCGGTCGGAAGGCGAGCTCCAGGCGCTCAACGCCGGCCTCGAGGATCTGGTCGCGGCGCGCACCCTGGAGCTCGAGATCAGCAACAAGCAGCTCGAGGCCTTCGTCTACTCGGCGTCCCACAACCTCAAGACGCCGCTGCGCTCGATCATCAGCTTCATCTCGATCCTGGTCGATGATCTGGGCGCACAGCTCTCGAGCGAAGACCTGGGGATGCTCGAACGCGTCGGCCGGTCCGCCAACGACATGTGGGAGCTGCTGGCGACCCTGCTGCGGCTGTCGCGGCTCTCGGCCCACCGGCTCCAGCGGGAACGCATCGATCTGTGCGCCATCGCCGAGCGTGTCGGCGCGGGGCTGGCCGCCGAGGACAGCGATCGAAAGGTCGCGCTGCGCCTGTGTAGGGCGTCCGTCGTCGAGGCCGACGCGATGTTGGCGACGCTCCTTCTCACGCTGTTGCTCGAGAACGCGTGGAAGTACACGGGGCCGCGGGACCACGCCACCGTCGAGTTCGGGCTGGTCCCCGACAGCGCCCCGCGGATCTGGTTCGTGCGCGACGACGGGGTCGGCTTCGACCGCGAGTACAGCGACAAGCTCTTCGTCCCGTTTCAGCGCCTGCACAGCCCCACCGAGTTCGACGGCGCGGGGCTGGGGCTCGCTACGGCGCGCCAGATCGTGCGCATGCACGACGGCCGCATCTGGGCCGAGTCCGTCGTAGGGGAGGGGGCGACCTTCTACTTCACGCTGGAGCCTGAGCTCGAGAGGCTCAGCCCTGGACCACGGACCGCGCCCGGCTGAGGGCGGTCCGGGGTTGCATCTCGCCGTTGCCGTCGAGGCTGATGCCGAGCCAGACCTCGGTGGGCAGGGCGTCGGGGAGCCGGTTGCCCTCGGTGACGCCGAGCAGCACCTGGAAGCTGCCCTCTCGTACGGGGACCTCCTCCAACGCGTCCTGCCAGAACGGGGCCTGTGCGTCGGGTGTGCCGTAGAGCGCGAACACCATCGGGAGTGAGCCGGACCAGGCGCCCTCGCCTTCGAGGAGCATCGCCTCGAACCGCAGCGCGGCCTTCGCCGCCCCGGGGTAGGTCGGGATCTGCGGCGCCGCTGGCGCCGACGGAGCCGGCGCGTCCGCCGCAACGGCGCCGGGCACCGGCGGGGGGGCAGGGGCCTGCTCGGACACGACCTCCGGCGCGACATCTGGGTCCACCGCCTGGGCGGCGTCCGCCTCGACGTCCTCCGGGGCTTCCGCGGCCTCTTCGGCCTCGCCCCCGAAGATCTTCGACTTGATGCGGCTGAAGAACCCGCCGGTCGTCTTCTCCTTGCGGCGGGGCGCTCCCTCCGGCGGCGCGGTGGTCTCTTCAGGCGCCTCCGGGAGCTCCGGCTCGGGCGTGGCGAACTCGGCCCCGTCTCGCTCGACGAGGGCGCCGAGGGCGAGATCCTCGTCCTCCGACCACTCCGGGTCGTGACTGGAGCGCGGCAGCGCGGGGTCGCCGTAGGGCCGGGCCTTCACGATGCGCCACATCCTGGTGAGGATCGGCTTCAGCGATCCCTTGGCCTTCTTCTGGACGTTGAAGATGAGCCGGTGCGCTTGCTGCGAGTTGAGGAAGTACAGGACCTCGAGGGCCGCGAGGCGCCACTCCTCGTCGTCCTTGAGCGGCTTGACTTTGTCGGTGAGGCCGACCCCTTCGGTGGCCATCTTGCCCAGCATCGCGTTGAACAGCGGCGTGAAGCGCACCGGATCGAGGCGCGCCAGGTTCATCGCGACGGCGCGCTTCTCGCGCAACGTCTCGGCGGCGTCATGGCGGACGTGGTTCTGCAAATAGAGCGCGAGCTTGCGGTCCCCGGAGTAGCCGACCCGCTCGGCGACCTCGACGCGGACGCTGGGGTCGTCGTCGCGCAGGTGGCCCAGCAGGATCCCGCGCAGCTCCTCGGTGTCGAAGGGCATCGATCGGACGACCGACTGCCTCACCGCGACGTTGGGGTGCACGATCACCTTCTGCAGGAAGATCAGGGTGTCGTCGTCGTCGCCCGTCAGCAGCGCGAAGATCACCTCGATGAGGGGCGAGGAGATCTCCTTTTTGCCCCAGAAGTGTACGTCCTTGCCGAGGATCGCCCTGGAGAGATGGCCGCGGACGGAGGGAGGCAGCGGACCGGCCTCCATCAAGGTCGAGACGACACGCATGAGCGAGGCGGTGCGCTCCTCGAGGTCCTTGTGCTGGTGCGCTTGCTCGAGGGCTTCGCTGACCGCCAACCCCGCCTGTTGCTCGTGGCCCACCGCGAGCAGCGCGATGAGCGCCGCGGTATAGGCCTGGTCGACGTCCGTCGTGTGGCATTTGCGGGCGGCGGCGAGGGCCTCCTCGGCGGCGGCCTCGGCGTCCTCCTCTCGACCCGCTTCGACGAGCTGCGGCACCACCGCCGACAGGGCCCGCGCGCGGTAGTACGGCTCGGTGACGGCGCGCGCCTTGCGCAGACCCTCCGTGGGATCGAGGTTCGCGACGGTCTGCTCGACCTCCGAGAACCCGGAGCCGAGGGCCGTGGCCACGAAGCTCACGTCCCCCGAGACCATCGTGATGCGGCTGAAGAACTCGGGCCCCCGCGACTTGCGCACCAGCTCCAGGCCCTTGGCCAGACGCAGGAACTCGTCGTCGTCCTCGCCGCGGGCCTCGGCGAGGAAGTCGTCCTCGAGGGCCTGCTCGACCTCGGCGGCGGCGGCCTCCTCGTCGGTGGGCGCCTCGGTGGTGCTCATCGCGCGGGCGTGCTGCGCCTCGCGTCGGAGCTCCTGGTACTCGTCGAAGATGTTGCGGGTAGCGTTGAGGAGCGCGCGCTCCTCGGCGTGGCCCAGGAAGGTGTGGATCGGGTCGTAGGCGCCCGGCGCGTCGAGCTCCTCACGCACGTCCTCGGCGAAGAGCAGGAGCTGCCGCAGGACCTTGGCGGGCATCAGCGGCGCCCGGTTGGCGGCGATCCGTTCGGTGGCGGTCTCGGGCGGCTCGCCGCGCTTGATGGCGCGGGAGATCAGGGTGTAGGCGTGCTTGGCTCGCCAAGGGACGGGGAGCCGGCGCCCCACCATCTCCGAGTGAAACAGCACCTCGACGTGCTCGAACTTGCCGCGGCGCAGCTTCTTCTTGAACTCGGCCTCTTCTTCGATCGCGGTCCCGTCGACCCGGGCGGCGAGGAGGCGGCCGAACTTGGTGAGCACCTCCGTGGGGATGTCACCCCGGACCGAGATGGCGGCGATGTTGCGCTGCTCCATCGTCGACGCCATGCGGCTGACGAGGGTCATCATGTTGAACTTGCGGCGCACGACGCGCAGCGCGTTCTTTGGGTCGAGGAAGGCGTCTGAGCCCTCGCGCTGGACGAGCAGCTCCTGCATCGACAGGGCCTGCTCGTGGTAGTCGTGGCCGAGGATGTCCTCCGCGCCCTGGGAGAGCATCGACTCGAGGGTGATGCCCGGCATCGTCCCGTCGACCATCGCGGCCTGCCAGTTGCGGGGCACCTCACCCCGCTCCATCTGCGCCTCGGGGTGGTCGGGGATCCACGTCTTGAAGAGGCTCGCGCAGGCCTTGCGAAGCATCGACTTCTGCTTCTCGGCCTGGGAACGCCAGTCGGCTGCGCCGGTGATCTGTTCGTCGAGCATGCGGGCCCCCTTTCCTATGACGGCGTGGCGAGGTAGGACTCCCCCATGGAGGGTGCTCACCTCGAGCCATCGGCGCTGCGGCGCCACTATACCTCGTTTCTGCGGCCGAACCGCGTGCTGCTGACGGGGCACTCCCACCAGGCGTGGCCCGACGTCGCGCGGCGAGGGCTGCTGCGCGCTTACGACGACGCGGCGGCGCACGTCGACGACAAGTGGGGTCGCGCGACGGCGGTCGCAGACGAGCTCCGCGCCGTCGTAGGGGCGGTCATCGACGCGCCGGCCGCCGAGATCGCGCTGGGGGAGAGCACCCACGCCTTGGTCTGCCGCTTCCTCAGCGCCCTCGATCCCACCCGCGGCCACCTGGTGACCACCGGCGGCGAGTTCCACAGCCTGCGCCGGCAGCTCGCGCGCGTCGCGGAGGACGGGCTGGAGGTGGAGTGGATCGATCCAGACCCCCTGGACACGCTGGGTGAGCGCCTGGGGGCCGCCGTCCGCCCCGACACCGCCGCGCTCTTGGCCTCGACCGTGCTCTTCCGCACGAGCGCCGTCGTGCCGGGGCTCGAGGTCGCCGTCGACGCCGCCCACCGCCACGGCGCGCGGGTCTTGCTCGACGCCTACCACGCGTTCCAGGTCGTGCCTTTCTCCGTCGCGGCGCTGGGTTCGGTCTTCGCCATCGGCGGCGGCTACAAATACGCTCAATGGGGGGAGGGCTGCTGCTGGATGCGGGTGCCCGACGACCCGAGCTTGCGCCCGAGCATCACCGGCTGGTTCAGCGACTTCGAGGGGCTCGACCGGCCACCGACGGCGGGTCCCGTCGGCTACGGCCCCCGGCCGGCGGATCGTTTCGCCGGCGCGACCTATGACCCCTGCTCGCATTACCGGGCCCTCGAGGTGGCGCGCTTCTTCGCGGAGCAGGGGATGAGCGTGGGGCGGTTGCGGGCGTTGTCCCTGGCTCAGACCGCGCGCCTCCGAGAGGCGCTGTCCGGCGCCGCGCCGTGTCTCACGCCGCGCGCGGACCCGCTGCGTGGCGGCTTCCTCGCCTATCGCGTCCCCGACGCCGCCGAGGTCGTCGCCGCGCTGCGTGACGAGGGCGTCTTTGCGGACGCGCGCGGGGACGTGCTCAGGCTCGGGCCGGCGCCCTACACGACCGACACCGAGCTCGACGCGGGCGCCGCGGCGGTGCGCGCGTGCCTCGAGGGGAAGGTGAAGAAGTGACAGCCCGATTGGAATCGCGTTAACCTTCGAAGTCGGAGGGAATAGTGGCCGCCGAAGAAGGCTCCGCAGCACACGCCATTCGCGAGGCGATGAAGGGGCTGCGCGACGCAGCCCCTCTCCTGGGCGTCAACGACGAGACCTTCGACAAGGCCTGCGGCGAGATCGCCTCGACGCTGCGAGGCGCCACCGGTGAGTTCGGCGACATCGAGCTTCAGGTCGCGACCAACCGGATCACCGTCGGTGAGGACATCGCCTTCCGCTCCGAGGCCAAGGAGAACAACGTCGCCTTCGACCTGTTCCGCCAAGGCCTGCGCCGGATCATCTTCAAGCCGGGGCTCACCGACGAAGAGGTGACGACCTTCGTGATCCGCTTCGCCGAGTGCCGCTCGGCGGATCAGGTCGACGAGGACTTCGTGAGCACGCTCTGGCGTGAGCAGCTCCCCAACATCCAGTACATCGCGCTCGACGGCTTCACCGAAAAGATCTTCATGTCGGAGGCCGACTTCGTCGGCGCCTTCCGGGGCGTCATCGATGATGTCGTGCCGGGCCTCACGACGATGGAGGAGCTCGATCCCGGCGACGAGGCCGCGCGCGCTCGCGAGACCCAAGCCGACGCGCAGGCGACGGAGAGCGCCGACACGTGGTCCATCCGCCTGCGCAAGCAGCTCGTCGACGACGGCCCCCCGCTGGTCCAGGAGTTCCGCGCCGCCGACGACGAGCTCGACTGCTTCGACCACCTGGCTCACCTGCTCGGCTGCCTGATGGTCAAGCACCCGTCGCCGCTCTCCTTGGAGTCGATCGCGGAGGCCATCACCCGGCTGCTGGTGGCCTACCTCGAGAAGGAGGCGTGGGAGCGCTTCGCCGACGCCACGCGCACGTTGCGGCAGCTCATCGAGCAAGCGGAGACCTTCGACGCCACCGTCGCCGTGCGCCTCCGCCAACTCTACGAGGCGATCGCCGGGGACTCGTTGGTCGAGTCGGTGGCTCACACGCTCGATCCCGAGAACACCGACTACACGGCGTGGTGCCGCTGGCACTTCGTGAGCGCGGGCGTGCTGAAGGCCCCCGCGCTGCTGACGATCATCAACCGCGCGACGAACCCGCCCGGCGTCGACTTCCTCAAGGACCTCCTCAGACGACAGGGGACGGAGTCCCTCGACCCCTGGGTGGAGCGGCTGAAGGATCCCAACGCCGGCGTGGTGTTGGAGGTCCTCGACGTCATCCTGGGCAGCGATCTCGGGGTCCAGGCGCGCCCGATGTTCATCGAGACGCTGAAGCACCAGGCTCCGGAGGTCCGGGCGAAGGCGGTGGAGGGGCTCAGTGGCACCTACGACCTCACGGTGCGCGAGGCGCTGCTCCCGCTGCTGAGGGACCCATCGAGCAAGGTGCGCAAGGCGATCGTCTCGCGCTTCGTCGCGTTCAAGGACAAGTCCGTCGCGACCTACCTCGGCTCCGCCATCCGCTCCAGCCTCTTCTTCGAGTTCGATGAGGACGAGCAGCGCCTCTACTTCGAGGCCCTCGCGAAGCTGGGCGGCGCGCGTTTCATGGACGTGTACCGCGAGCAGCTCCACATCGACGACGGCGGGGGCGGCGGCTTCGTCGGCAAGCTGCTCAAGCGGGGGCAGTCGACCCTCGCCGACAACCCGACGCGGCGCGCGGCCGTCAGCGGCCTCGCGGCGATGGGCTCGAAGGACGCGCTGAACCTCATCGCCGAGGTGAAGAAGCGCGCCGACCTCAACCTCGGCTCCCACTGCGACGTTTCGATCCGCCTCGCCCAACGGGGGGACGCCGGCGGCGCCGTCGAGGCGCTCGACTCGAGCGCGCCAAAGGCCGCCGAGCCCGAGGAAGATGTCGGGATCGGCGAGTCGCGGATGGGCGAGCGCCTCGTCTTTCTGCCCACGGCGATGCGGGTGGCGCCGCCGACCCGAGTGCGCCCGGCCGGCGCGCCACCGAGGCAGGAGGCGGCGCCGGCCCCCGCGGCAGAGGCGCCGGCCCCCGCGGCCGAGCCGACGGCAGAGGTCGCGCCTCAGCCGGCGGCGGCCCCCGTCGCTCCCGCGCCGGCCCTCGACCTGCCGCTCGGCGAGCGACCCATTCTGCGCGACGGCGAGATCTTCCTCCCCGACGACCGACGCCGCTTGAAGGCGGAGCCCGGCGAGGCGGCCGACAACCGGTTCCGCCTGACGGGCGTCCGGGGCGTGTTGGTTGGGCCGCCGGCCTCCGCGGCGGCCCAGACGCGGGCGACGGAGCCCCCGAAGCCGGTGATGCCGGTGCGCATCGTCGAGCGCAGCACCCCCACCGCCCACGCCGACTGGACCCATCAGCCCGACACGACGGTAGAAGACATCCTGCAGAGCTATCTGACGGGGGGACCTGCGCCCGTGGAGCCGCCGGCGAGCGAGCCCCCACCGGAGCCCGCGACGAGCGAGCCGCCGGTCGCGCCGCCGCTCGTGGCGCCCGACTCCGAGGCGCCGACGGGGCTGTTTCCGCTGACGCCGCCGCCGCTGACGACCCCCCCGGTGACGGCCCCGCCGGTGACGGCCCCCCCGCTGACGGCCCCCCCGCTGACGCCGCCGCCGCTGACGGCTCCCCCGCTGACGCCGCCGCCGCTGACGGGGTCAGGCCCCACGACACCACCGCTCGCTTCGGAGCCGTTGACCCCGCCGCCCCTCGCGGCCGGGGCCTCCGTCGGTCCATCGCCGACCCCGCCGCCGCGCCCGAGCACCGCGCCGCCGTCGATGCCGCCGCCGCTGTACGACATGGACGCGCCGGTGCCCGAGCCGGAGGCGCCGCTCTTCGCCAACGCGCCGTCCCCGGCGCAGGCCGAGGACGTCGTCGTCGAGCCCGATCTGCTCGCGCCCGAGCCCAGCGAGGCCGCCCAGGCGGAGGCCGCGGCGCCCAGCGCGACGGTAGACGACATGCTGAAGGACTTCCTGCAACTGGATCTGGGGGACTAGGTGGCCGCGCGCCCGCAATTCGACGCCGGACACGAGCGGATTCAAGCGGCCGGGAAGCAGCTCCTGACCTACGTCTTCTCGCTGATCAAGACCGGGGAGGTGCACGAGCTCAACAACGAGGCGTGGTATCGGCCCACCGAGAAGCTGCTCGACAACCTCGACACGCTCATCAAGATCGAGCGCCAAGGGATCACCCTGGTGGTCCACGAGGGCGTGGCCCAGGTCAACAGCCACGCGCTCTGGCTCGACTCCAACACGACCGAGCAGACCCAGGCGCTCGAGCAATTCCTCGCCCAGCGCGAGGCCGGCGGCCTGATCTTCCCGGAGCTGCCGCCCGAGCAGCAGGTCAAGGTCTTCTTCAACATGTTCGCGCGCTTCCGAGCCCCGGACGGCGCCGAAGACCAATTCAACCCTCTCCAGAGCGCGCTGCTCAAGGAGGGCGTCACCAAGGTCAGGCTCGCCCCCCAGCCGCTACGCCTGGAGGGCATCGGCCAGGGCGTCCGAGGGGTCGCTTCGCTGTGGTTCTATGCCAAGTGCTCGGCGGGCATGGGGCTCGTGATGGACCGCACGCCCGTGGACGTGAAGTCGGGGCGGCGCGTCGCTCAGGAGTTGGTCGACGCCTGTGGCAGCGAGCAGGATCTGTTGACGGCGATGCCCTTCCTGGGACGCCAGGAACCATCGCCGGCGCGGCGGGCCGTCGACGTGGGCATCCTGTGCGCGGCGACCGGGCGCGCCCTCGGCCTCTCCACCGTTCAGTGCGCCGATCTCGCCACGACCGGCTTGTTGCACGGCGTGGGAGCGGCCTACGAGAACCCCGATCCCGCGGAGTTCACGATCCCCGAGGCCGCGGGTACCCTGGCGGTGAAGCAGCTCGTCGAGGGGTCCAAGTTCGGAGCCGCGATGGCGCAGCGGGTGGCGGCCGCCGTCGAGTGCGCCCTGGGCCCCGACGGATCCGGGCCGCCCTACATCTCCGGCGCCCCCGATCCGTTGCCCTCGAGCCAGGTCGTCGCGCTGGCGAGGCTCTACCTGGACCGTTGCAACGGCACCAACGGTCACCCGCGGGAGTCGGCGCTCCTCGTGGGCCTCGATTTGCTAGCCAACCCGCCAGCGCGCATCCACCCGCAGCTCGTGCGGGTCTTCGTGTGCATGATGGGCCTGCTCCCGGTGGGCACCGTCGTCGAGCTTCACAACGGCGATGTGGGGGTGGTCTGCGACGTGGACCACCTGCGCGGACGAGACGTCTACCGGCGCTCGCCGCCCCCGGTGACGCGCTCCCGAAAGGTCTTCATCGAGCGCATGCGCGACGCCAAAGGCAAGGTCGTCCCGGAGCGCAAGTCGCGCATCCAGCTCGACGACGCGGACGAGCACGGCAACAGTTGGACGATCACCCGGACCCTCGATCCCGAGCCCTGGCGTGAGCTGGTGACGCGGGCGATCATCCGGCGCCCGGCGACGGTGGTCGCCCAGCTCGGACTGAAGGCCAACGCATGACGGAGTTCTCGACCGCGCCGGGTACGCTCATCGCCGTCCCGCAGCTCGAGGACCCCAACTTCCTGCGCAGCGTCGTCGTGATGGTGGAGCATACGCGCGAGGGCGCCCTCGGTCTGGTGATCAACCACGAGCTCTCCCACGAATGCGCCAAGGTCGCGGAGGGCTTCGGCCTGTCTTGGCCCGGGGTCCCCGGCGCCAAGCTCGCCAAGGGCGGTCCGGTCGAGCCCCAGTCGCTGTGGATGTTGCACGACGATGGCTGGTGCTTCGACGAGACGATGCGCGTGGCGGACACCATCGCCGTGAGCCGGAGCCGGGAGGCGCTCACCCGCATGTGCGAGGCGGAGGAGCCCCGGCTGCGCATGCTCGTCGGCTACGCTGGTTGGGGCCCGGGCCAGCTCGAGGCGGAGATCTCCTCCGGCTCCTGGATCGTCGGCTCGACCACCCCCGCGCTGATCTTCGATTGGGCGCCCGACGAGGTGTGGGCGCGAGCCCTGCACCAGCTCGGGATCGATCCGGCCCACCTCGTCGAGGGGGCGGGCACCGTTCAGTAGAGCTGGCGGCGAAGGGCCGCGACCGTCCAGGCGCCCCCCTCGCGGAGCACCGCGCGCAGGTGAGCGACCCGCCGCGGCTCTGATGACACCGGCACTCCCTCTGGTACGTACCCCAGGCGCCGGGCACACGCCATCGCCCGCGGGAGGTGCCAGCCATCCGAGACCAGCCACACGGGGCCGGGCCCGATCAAAGCCCGGCAGAACACCAGGTTCTCCCAGGTCGTCCGCGCCAACGGCTCCAGCAGGACCGAGTCGGGCGGGAGCCCGGCGTCGATCAGCCGCGCCGCCGCGAACGTGGCCTCGCCAGCGCCCGAGACGATGACACGGCTCGCCGCGCCGCGCTGCCAGAGCGCCAGCGCGGTGTCGACTCTGCGCTCCAGGCGCCGCCCCGGGGGGCATCCCAAGACCAACGCCGGTGGCGCGTCGCCGTGGTAACCTCCGCGTCTCAATGGTCGTAGCTCCCAAGCGTGACGACGAAGCACTCAGCGAGGCGATGGGCCGCTACGCCGACGGTGATCCGCGCGCCTTCGAGTACGTCTACAACACCCTGGCCCCGGTGGTCACGCGGTGCCTCTACCGCTGGGTCAGCGATGGGGCGCTGGTGACCGATCTCACCCAGGAGACGTTCCTCCGCGTGCACCGCGCGCGGGACCGCTATCGCCGCGGCGCGCCCGTCGGCCCCTGGGTGATCACCATCGCGCGCCGGCTCTCCATCGACGCGCTGCGACGGCGAGCGGCGAGGAGGGACCGCCTGACGCGGGACGGCGCGGTCCCCGAGCAGGTGGCGCCGGTCGCTGACGAGCCGACGCCGAAGTGGTTGGTGGACGAGGTGCGGGCGGCCATCGAGGCGCTGCCCGAGAGCCAACGGGTGGTGGTCGCGATGCACAAGCTCGACGGGCAGCCCCTCGCCGCGGTCGCCTCCGCCCTGGGGATCAACGAGGGCGCCGCACGGGTCCGCGCGCACCGCGGCTACAAGCGCCTGAGGACCACCCTCGCCGGCCTCCGCTCGAGGGAGGAGTGATGGAGATCCCCGACCCCTCCCCGGATCTGCTCGCAGAGATTCAGGGCGACCTCCACTCGTTGCGCGGGGCGCGCGCGGTGCGCATGGTCCTGCTCTCCCTGGGGGCCCTCGCCTTCGTGCTCGGCATGGGGCTGCGCCCCGACATGCACCGCCCGGAGCTCGGGTCGGCGCTCCAGATCGCGGTGGTCGTGGGCTACGCCGTCAGCGGCCTCGCCTTGTGCGCCCTCGCCTTCGGCCTGCCGGTGGCGGTGAGCCGACGGCTGCGTTGGGCGCTGACGGCGGCGATCGTCGCCGGGCTGGCGCTGGTGAGCGCGAGCGTGGTCGAGGCGCCGGGCGCGCACCCCTTCGCGAAGGGGGCGGCGTGCTTCGGCACTGGGCTGGGGCTCGCCCTGGGTATCGCCGTCAGCGCGCTGGCGGTGGGCCACGGTGTCCTTCGTCGCCACGCGCCGACGGGCTGGCTCCTCGGCGCCGGCTCCGGGCTTCTGGGCATGGTCACGCTGCATCTGGCCTGCACGAGCTGCCCCACGAGCTACGCGATGAGCTGGCTCTGGCATGGGATGGTCCCCGTCGCCGCCGGGCTGATAATGGCCGGCGTCTGGCGTTTCCTCCGCCTGGGCGCCTAGATCAAGGCGGTGCTCTCCGCCCTCCCGCTGCTGTTCGCCACCGTCTCTCTCGTCGACGAGGGCGTCCGCGTGCGCCCGGACGTCTCGGTCGCTGGCGTGCAGTCGATGCAGCTCTTTGCCCTGCGCGACGAGGTCGTCGCCTTCCAGGTCGTGGTGCACGCCGACGGCGCGCCCCTCGCGGACGTCGAGGTCGAGGTCGTCGGCCTCGAGGGCGTCGCCGTCGACCGCTTCGTGGGGCACTTCGTCCGGGTCGAGCGCCCGTCGGGGAGCCCCTGGGGCGGTGCGCTGGGCTGGCGGGCCGGCGCCGCGCCGAGGGACGCGACGGGTTGGCGTGCCGACGCCCTCATCCCCGTCGCCTGGGCGCCGAGCTGGGCGCCCTACCCTCTGTCGGTGCCCCTCGGGGAGCGGCGGGTCGTCTGGATCGATCTGACGGTCCCCGCGGATCAGGCCGCGGGGCGGCTACATGGCGAGGTGCGCGTCCGCGCGGGCTCGAAGCCGGTGGCGACGCGCCCGATCGATCTCGATGTGCGGGCGGCGCGGATGCCCGCGCGGCCCGTGCGGACGATGCTCTTCTACAACCGGTCGCAGCTCCGCGACCGGATGGGACCGGTGGGGCTCCCGCGGACCGAGCGCCAGCTCTGGCGGCTGCTCCACCGCCACCGTGTCACGCCGCTCCACGACGCCCGGAGCGCCGCGGATGTGGGGCGCCTGCGCCCGGCCCTGGACGGCTCGCTCTACACCGCCGCCGAGGGCTACGGGGGACCCGCCGCGGGCGTAGGCGACGACGTCGTGGCCGTCGGCGCCTACGGAGCGCTCGGGGCCCCCGACGACAGCGAGGTCGCCGGGGCTCGAGGGGTCGCTCTCGCCCTCGACCAGGCCGGGCTGAAGGAGGCCGTCGAAGCCTTCGTCTACGCTGTCGACGAGCAATGCGGCCACGCCTGGGGCCCGGCGTGGGTCGCGCGCGCCCCGGGTCTGCCGGTCGGTTGGACGTGCAGCGATCCGGTGGCCGAGCAGCCCGTCGACATCGTGATGAAGCTCGCCTCGGCCTACGATCCCAAGGAGCGACCGGCCGGCAAGCGGGTGTGGATCTACAACGGAGTGCGTCCGTTCACCGGTGCCTTCGGCGCCGACGTTTCGCTCCTCGATCTGCGCGCCAACGGGTGGATCGCGGGGCGCTTCGAGGTGCCTCGCTGGTTCTACTGGCACGCCGTCTACTGGAACGGCTGGAACCCCGGCGGGCGCGGCCCTATCGACCCCTTCGCGAGCCTGGAGACCTTCCACAACCAGCACGGGGAGTGGGGCGTCGGCGAGGGGGTGCTGCTCTACCCCGGTCGGCAGCGCCAATTCCCGGAGCACGATCTCGGCGTCGACGCGGTCATCCCCTCCGCTCGCCTCAAGGCATGGCGCCGAGGCATCCAGGACGCCGGCTACCTCGCGCTCGCGCGGGCAGTCGACGCACACGCCGCCGAGGGCGTCGTCGACGGGCTGCTCCCGGCGGTCTTCACCGACAACGGCGGGGTGTCCTGGCCAGCGGATCCCAAAGCCTGGGTCGCGGCCCGACGCGCATTGCTCGCGATCATCGAAGGGGACGCGCCGACGCCACCGGCCTGGCTGACTTGGTGGTTGCCCGTCGTTGCCCGTCGTCCAACCAGGTCGCGCTAGGTGAGGGCCGTGCGGACGCGCGCGTGGAGCTGGGCGTCGTGGCCGGCGAACTCGACGCCGAGGCGGATCCCCTCGATCTCCACGCTGGCGCTTCGTACCTGGGCGGGCAGGCTCAGGGTCCCGTCGGGGAAGCGCATGTGGACGATGAAGCTCTGGCCGACCACGAAGCCGGCGCTCGCCGGGATCATCAGCCCGAGGCCGCCCATCGAGATGTCGATCCCCCGCGCGGGGATGAGCTCGTCGTCGACCTCCACCACCACGTGGGCGTCCAGTGAGCCGTCGAGGCGGACGAAGCGGCGCCCGGGGTAGAACACCGCCGAGCGTGGGGTGAACAGCCGCAGCATGGTGCGGCCCCGCGTTGGGTACACCGCGCCGACGACGGCGCGGTACCCCACGTAGCGCAGGCCGCGGTGGTCGCTGACGGCGACCTCCTGTCCCACCTCGATGGGGCAGGGCCCGGCCATCTCCATGCCCAGGTGGTCGCACACCATGGCGGTCCCGACGAAGTTCACGGCGTCGCACGCGACAACGACCTCGCGCCCTTGGACGGCGGCGATCGCGCGCATGACACCGTCGGTGTCGTGGGCGACCTCCGCCCCGTCGGTCTCGCGCAGGAACGGATCGAACCCTGGGGGGGTCGGCGTCTGGGGGTGAACCAGCATCGCGGCCTCGAATCGCGTGAATGCGTCCCTCGGGTGAGCGGCACGATCGGGGTGGGGCGTGGAGGGGGTGGGGCCTGGGAGACCCGGGCTACGTGATTCTAGAAGGTCTCGAACATCGTGAAGCTCTGGGTGTCCACGAGGTCAGTGCTGTAGGGCGAGCCGCTCCCCGCGACGCGCGACGAGATGACCACCGTGACCTGGGCCGTCTCGGTGCTCGAGGCGTCGAAGTTCTGCACCCGGTAGATGACCTCGCGCTTGCCGGCGCGCATGCGCTCGACGGACTCGGTGGCCGACGTGTGGAACCGGAGCGCGCCCACGCAGTCCGCGCAGCCGGCGACCTTCGATCCCGTCAGGCCGATGTCGCGATCGCAGGCGGGGTCGGGCGTCAACGTGGCGGGGTCGAGGGCGCACCACGGGGAGCGGGCCTGCTCGGCGAGGTACATGACGGAGTCGAAGAACGGCGCGTAGGTGTCGCCGGCGAAGGCCGCGCCGCTGGGGTGGAAGGGGTTGGAGCTGTCGGTGGGGTCCCACCGGTAGGGCGACGGCGAGGTTGTGCTGTTGTAGGCGCTGCCGTCGGGCGGGAGCTCCAGCAACAACGCGACCGCTCCACGCGCCGTGCTGTGGTCCGCCTCGAAGGCGGTGTCGGAGGGGCGGGCCATCCAGCCAGTGAACTGGCCAGCGATGATTGGCGTCTGAACCGCTCTCGGAGCGCGCAGCCGCTCAGGGCGGG
>CAYOBQ010000111.1:0-30699 GCA_964402225.1 uncultured Nannocystaceae bacterium
ACCAAGAGGACCTCGACACCGACGGCGTCGGCGACGCCTGCGACGACGACGACGACGGCGACGGGGTGGACGACGGGGACGACAACTGCCCGCTCGACGCCAATGACACGCAGACGGACACCGACGGAGACGGCGCGGGCGACGCCTGTGATGGCGACGACGACGGGGATGGGGTCGACGATGGGGATGACAACTGCCCGCTCGACGGCTCGAGCGCGGATCAGACCAACACCGACGGCGACGCCGACGGGGATGTGTGCGACCCCGACGACGATGGCGACGGGGTGGACGACGGGGACGATAACTGCCCGCTGACGGACAATGGCGACCAGGCCGATCTGGACCAGGATGGGTTGGGTGATGCCTGCGACGACGACGACGACGCCGATGGGGTCGCCGATGGGCAGGACAACTGCCCGCGGGCGTCGAACGCCGGCCAGGAAGACACAGACAACGACGGGGTGGGCGACGCTTGCGAAGCCGACGGCGACGGCGACGGGGTGCCCGACGCCAACGACAACTGCCCCGACGACGCCAACGGCGGCCAGGTCGACACCGATGGTGACGGGGACGGCGACGCTTGTGACGGTGACGACGACGGTGATGGCGTGGCCGATGGCGACGACAACTGCCCGACGGACGCCAACGCGGGGCAGGAGGACGCGGACGAGGACGGGGCCGGTGATGCGTGCGACGACGATCGCGACGGTGACGGCGTTGCCGACGCCGACGACAACTGCCCCGACGACGCGAACGCGGATCAGGCCAACAACGACCTCGACGACGACGGTGACGCCTGTGATGGCGACGACGATGGGGACGGAGTCGCCGACGGCGACGACAATTGCCCGATCGACGCCAACCCAGGCCAGGAGGACCTGGACAACGACGGCCCGGGTGATGTCTGCGACGGGGACGACGACGGTGACGGGGTCGCCGACGACGACGACAACTGCCCCGACGACGCGAACGCGGTCCAGGAGGACGCCGACTACGTTGGGTTTGGCGACGCCTGTGAGGGCGACACCGACGGCGACGATGTGGCGGACGCCGACGACAACTGCCCCGACGACGCGAACCCTGGCCAGGAGGATCTGGACAACGACGGGGCGGGTGACGCCTGCGACGCCGACGATGACGACGACGGGGTGCCCGACATCTCCGACAACTGCCCGGTGCTGTTGGGTGGGGCGAGTGACCAGACCGACACCGATGGTGATGGTGACGGGGACCTCTGCGACGGGGACGACGACGGCGATGGCGTGGCCGATGGGGACGACAATTGCCCGGTGGACGCCAACGACGGACAGGAGGACGCCGACAACGACGGGGATGGCGACGCCTGCGACGACGACATCGACGGCGACGGTATCAACAACGACCAGGACTCCTGCCCGGAGGACCAGAACCTGGGGGCCGACGGGGACGGGGATGGGATCGACGACGCGTGCGATCCGGACGCCGTGGACAGCGATGGGGACGGCGTCACCGACCAACTCGAGATCAACTGTGGCCTCGATCCGGAGGACGGCGACGACGCGGCGGCGGACGACGATCACGATGGGACGAACAACGGTGACGAGTGCGAGGCGCTGACGCCGTGGGCGCCGATCTTCTACCTCGAGCCCTTCGACACCGGTGACGCCGCGACCGTCGGCGTGGCGGTGGTGATCGACCAGCCCGTCGGGGCGCTGCGCCCGACGACCGCGGACATCCGAGTGGCCTTCGACGGCGCCCTCGTGAGCTACGATTCGGCGGCGGCGGGGCAGTCGGCGTCCGACGCGCAGAAGGGGGTCCGGGGCATCCCGCTGCCGGGGGAGGACGTCGTCCGGGTGACGGTGACCGGGATCAACCAGAACCGGCTGGCGCCCGGAGAGGTGGCTCGGCTGACCTTCGACATCGACGCCGGGGGGGACGCGGACTTCACCTTCAACGCGTTGAGCGTGGCGCCTCCGGCGGCGAACGACGTGGCGACGACTGGGGTGGGTCACGCGGACGAGCCGCTGACCATCGGAGTGAACCTGTGAGCGTGGTAGACCACGAAGAGGGGCTGGGGAGGCCCTGCGGAATGCGTGCGTACACACATCTGCTCTTGGCGGTGATGCTGGTCATAGGCGCCGTCGCCTGCGACGACAGCTCGGGGACGACGACCGGGGACGAGGATAGCGGCGGCGGCGGCACCGTGGCGGACGGCGGCGCGATGGATCTGGGGACCGAAGGAGACCTCGGTGGCGGTGGCGGGATGATCGATCCCGACATGGCGGAGCCGGCGGACGCGGCGACCGACGGGGCCGTGCCCGACGGGGCGGTGGAGGACACGCTCTGCCAGACCTGCGAGTCGGACGACGACTGCGAGGGGGCGGAGGCTCGGTGCATCGAGGTGGGCGGCGAGATGGTGTGCGGCGCCGCCTGCGCCGACGACGATGGGTGCCCCGACGACTACGAGTGCGCCGAGCTCGAGGACGGCGACCAGTGCGTGCCCGTCACCGGGTCCTGCGGCGACTGCGAAGACGTCGATGGGGACGGCTACGGGGTCGGCCCCGGGTGCCTCGGCGCGGACTGCGACGAGGAGAGCGTCGACAACCACGAGGGCGCCGACGATCCCTGCGACGGGGTCGACAACGACTGCGACATGGAGGTGGACGAGGACTTCGCCGCCGAGATGTGCGGTGTCGGGGCGTGCGCGGCGACCTCGAGCTGTGAGGGCGGCGTGGAGACGGCGTGCGAGCCCGGGGTGCCCGCGGAGAACGACGCGACGTGTGACGGCACAGACGACGACTGCGACGACTCGATCGACGAGGACTACGAGGCGGTGGCCTGCGGCGCCGGCGCCTGCGCGGCGACGTCTGTATGTGAGGACGGCGTGGAGACGGAGTGCGCGCCCCTCGATATCGCCGCGCCCAACGACGACACCTGCGATGGGGCCGACGAGGACTGCGACGGCGAGGTCGACGAGGACTACGTGGGCGAGGAATGCGGGGTCGGCGCGTGCGCCGCGGCGGGGAGCTGCGAGGCCGGCGAGGTCATGTGCGTGGTCAACGACCCGATCGCCATCGACGACGCGAGCTGCGATGGCGTCGACGATGACTGCGATGGCGAGACGGATGAAGACTACGATGGCGCAGGTGAGGGCGCCGCGTGTGGCTTCGGTGTGTGCCGGCGCGAAGCCTCGTGCGTCGACGGGGAGATCGGCTGCGAGCCCGGGGAGCCGGAGGCGATGATCGATGACTCCTGCGACGGCGTCGACCAGGACTGTGATGGCCGCGTCGACGATGAGTGCAACGCCAACGCCCTCGGCTTCGCGGTGGCGGAGCAGGGCGCCGACTTCATCAACGTCGACGTGACCTATCAGCAGGAGGCGCCGCCGGACGACGAGAACGTCCAGTCGCGGCCACGCCTGGTGACGTTGCGCGTGCTCTACCCGCCGGAGCTCACGCTCACCGTCGACGGAGAGCCGGCGATCGTCCGTGGGCCGCCGGTCGTGGCGGCGCAGAAGCAACTCCAGGTCTTCGAGCCGGCGCCGGGCGAGCTGCGCATCATCATCATCAGCGCGGACAACTCGAACCGCATCGGCGCTGGGACGTTGGTGACGATGCGGTTCCAGAAGAACGGTGAGGACGCACCCTACGCCTTCGCCTGGGACGAGGCGCGTACGACGTTTGCCCCGGAGCCGGCCAACGACATCCTCACGATGGAAGGCGCGCAGCTCGAGTAGACCCGTGCGTACTGCCCTCGCCATCCTGCTCTGCTCGGCCCCGCTGACGGCGCTCGGCCAACCGGTGGTGGAGATCCTGAGCCCCCGGGGAGGGGACTGCGTCAACGGTGGACTCGTCTTCGCGCAGGACGTCGAGCCCGGGGGCGAGCCCCTGGTCCCCGCCACCGATCTCACGGTCCGACTCCGGCTGACGTCGCCTGTGGCGGGCGCCCTCGAGGTCACGCTGACGCTCGACGACGAGGTCGTAGGTGGGGCGCAGGTGCCGGTGGAGGCGGCGGGGCAGGCCGTCGAGGCCGAGGTCTCGATCTCCGCCGACCAGCTCGTCGATGGCGCTGACAGAGTGCTGCGCGTGGCGGCGGCGTCGGGCGGGCAGGAGGGGGCCGCCCAGGCCACCATCGACATCGATCGGACGCCGCCGACCGTGGTCTTCGAGGAGGCGGACATCGAGCGGGCGGGGGCGTGCCTCGAGGGGGCCGCGCCGGAGATCGAGTACGAGGTCGTCGACGCCCTCGACGACGCGCCGGAGGTAGACGCCTCCGAGCGCCGCGCCGGGTGCCTCGCGGAGCGCGTGGTGGTCGTCCGCGATCACTGCGTAACGGGGGAGATCGCCGGCAACGCGGCGCGCGTCGTCTTCCCGACGCGGCACGGTCCGGCCGGGGCGTTCACCGTGGCGCTCGAGGCCCGCGATGGCGCCGGAGAGGCCATCGGCGACCAGGGGCGCGTGGTCGCCGCGAACCTGAGCTTCGAGGTAGACGCCGGCGAGGGGTGCGTCGAGGCCGTGGAGGCGCGCCTGCTCCGAGACGGTCAGGCGGCGGGCTTCTTCGGTCAAGGCCAGCGCATCGACACGCCGGGGACCTATGTCGCCAGCGTCGAGGCCACGCCCTGCGGGGGCGATGCGGTCCGCGCCGAGCGACGCTTCACGGTCGTGCCGCCACCGAGCGCCGATCCTGGGGGACCCTACGAGGCTGCGCAGGGCGCCGAGCTGGTGCTCGACGGGTCCGGCAGCCAGGTCGATCCGGCCTTTGGGCGCATCGATGAGTACGCCTGGGACGTCGACGGTGACGGCTTCTTCGACGAGGAGGAGGGCCGCGAGCCCACCGTCGTCTTCGACACGCTCCAGGGCGACGGCGCCTACCGCGTCGGTCTGCGCGTGACCACCGACCGGGGGCCGCGAGAGTTTGCCTACACGACGGTGACGCTGGTCGACGTGTCGCCGGTCTGCGACGCGGGCGGGCCCTACGAGATCGCCCAAGGCCTCGAGGTGGTGATCGACGCCAGCGGCTCCGCGGCGGGGCACGAGACAGAGCCGGTCATCGCCTACGACTTCGACTTCGGTGATGAGCGCTTTCCGGTGCGTGGCGTGTTCCCGCGGGCGGGCCATCGCTATGTCGACGAGGGTGAGTACACCGTGACGTTGCGGGTCGAGGACATCGACTCCGCCTGCGAGGACACAGCGACCGTGACGGTGCTCGACGTCGAGCCCGAGATCAGGGGGCTCGCGGCGCGGTCCGCCGGTGACCTCCTCGAGGGCGGGGTCGTGGTCTTCACCGCGGGGCTCACGTCCGCCGGGTCCGCCGCCGAGCCGCTCACCGAGCTCCGCTGGGACTTCGGCGACGACAGCCCCATCGAGAGCGGCGCGAACCTCCGCGACCCCAGCCACGAGTACACCGAGAGCGGGGTCTTCGACGTGTGCCTGGAGGTGGACGACGTCGACAGCACGGTGCGCGCGTGCATTCTCGTGGTGGTCGCTGATCTGGAGCCCTTCGCGCGGCTGGACGGGCCGCGCTTCGCCTTGGAGGGCCACCCCGAGACCTTCTCCGCCCGGGGCTCCCGTGCCGGCGGCGACGCCGATCCTCTGCGGCGCTACGTCTGGGACTTCGGAGACGGCAGCGAGCCGGTGGTGGTGGAGGATCTCGCGCAGACGGAGATCGAGCACGTCTTCGTGGACAGCGGTGAGCTCACCGTGACGCTGCGCGTAGAGGATGAGGATTCTGGGACGGAGCGGACGCACCGGATCTTCGTGGCCGACGTCTCGCCCGACGCGAACCTCCACATCGAGGGCGGCCGAGTGAGCGAGGGGGTCGCCGCGGTCTTCGACGCGAGCCGGAGCGTGGCGGGGGCCGACTCGGACCCAATCGTCGGCTATCTGTGGGACTTCGGGGATGGAAACACCGCGCAGGGCGAGCGGGTCGAGTACGCGTGGCCCGATGACGGTGTCTTCCTGGTGCGCCTGGTGGTGGAGGACTCGGACGGCAGCCAGGGCGCCGACGAGCGCCTGCTCGAGGTGCGAAACGAGGCGCCGCGCGCCGTGATCCAGACGGCGAGCGACCGGATCGAGGTGCGGGCCGAGGCGCGCTTCACCCTCGAGGTCGAAGACGTCGACGCGGACGTCCCGGTCATCGGCTGGCGCATGGGCGATGGGACGGTCTTCGCGAACGTGACGCGGGTCTCGCACACCTATGCTGCGACTGGCATCTACGTCGTGCGGGCGCGCATCGACGACGGCGATGGCGGGATCACCGAGGTCGAGCGGGAGGTCGAGGTCACGGGAGCGGCGCCGTCGATCGGCGTGGGATCGGTGGTCGAGGCCACGGAAGATGAGCCGCTGGCCCTGGACTTCGCGGTGACGTCCGCGCAGATCGAGGACGGCGTCTTCGACGGTCCCGTCGACGTCCAGGTCCCCGTCCTGCCCCGCGGCGCGACCTGGGAGGTGGACGCGGGCATCGCTCGCATCCGCACGCGTCAGGTGCGGGTCCGCTGGCACCCCGGGTTCGGTGACGCGGGCGAGCATGTGTTGCGGGTGGTCGCGCGGGCCCCCTCGGGCTTGCAGCGCACCGTCGACGTGGTCATTCGGGTCGCCGACGCGGGGACCGCGATGGTGGCGGCCCTCGGGGCCCGTGGGACCCACGCCTACCTGGGTCTGTCGCGGATCGACTTCGACCCGCTGCGGCGCATCGACGTGTTCGAGCCGGTGGCCGAGGTGGCCCTCGGGCCCGGCACGGGGTCGCTGCTCGTGACGCCCGATGGCCGGCGCGCCCTCCTCTCGCTCCCGGGGGCCGGCGCGCTGGCGGTGGTGGACACGTCCACCGGGCGGCTGTTGCGCCGCGTGCCCCTGGGTGGGCAGCCGTTCGCGTTGGCGTGGGGGCTGGGCGCCGTGTGGGCGTTCGACTCCGGGGCGCCGCGGCTGTGGCGGATCGATCCGGGGACGTTGAAGGTGGTCTCTGCCGTGGAGCTTCCGGGGCTCCGCGGCGTGCTCGATGCCGCGTGGTTGGATGGGACGCTGGTCGCGGTGGCGACGACGGGTGAGCTGCACGTCGTGGATCCCGAGGCCGGCGTGGTGCTCGGGACGAGGCGCCTCGGCGCGCGGCTGAGCCGGGTCCTGGTCGCCGGCGACGAGATCTACGTGGGCGACACCGGCGGGCGTGCCGTGCTGCGGCTAGACGCCGTCGAGGTGCTCGATGGCGAGGTCCGGTCTACTCCACTGGACTTCGCGCCGCGCGACCTCGCGTGGGTCGATGGCGCGGTGTGGATCGCGTCGGACGCGGGGTTGACGCGGCTCGAGGAGGGTCGCGCGGTGCAGCGACGCCGCGATCCGGCCTCGAGCGTCGCGCCGATCGCTGCGACTCAGCTCGGGGAGCCCGCGCTGGCGGTCGGGAGCTCGGTGCGCGTGGCGACCCTCACGGCCGCCGATCTCGCGGAGGTCGGCGTGCTGCGCGGGACCGGCGCGGTGCGTCTGATCTACTTCGTGGTGCGTCGTTGAGATGGCTGCTGCCCCTGCTGGTCCTCGGCTGCGATGACAGCGTCGCCGGTTTCGGGCTCGACGGCGCCCCCGGAGACGGGGCATCGGACGCCGCGGCCGCTGATGGAGTCGTCGATGGCGGCGGCGCGTCGGTCGATGTGGCCGCGCGTGACGCCGTGATGGACCAAGGGGAGGCGCCCGACCTGGCGGTCGACGCGACCGGGGACGCGGGCGGCGATCTCGGGCCAGTTCCCGACGGCGCGGTGTGGGACGCGATGCCCGACATCGGTGAGCGGGCCGGTCTGTTGGATCAGGGCGAGATGTTCGACGGTCCGGTCGACGCGTCGCCGGATCTCAGCGACGTGCCCCCGCCACCGTTCGACGGGTCGGTGGGCGACGCGATGGCTGATGCCGACGCGGACCGCGAGTGCGCCCCCGGTACCGTGTTGGCCTGCGGGATGGGCCTGGGGCGTTGCCGCTTCGGCGCGCGGAGTTGCGGGGCTGATGGCACATGGGGACGCTGCCTGGGGGAGATCGGGCCGGTGGACGAGACGTGCAACGGTGCTGACGATGACTGTGACGGAGCGGTCGACGAGGGGCTTGTCCGTGAATGCGGCGACGTGGTCGGTCGGTGCGCTCCGGGTGAGTCCATATGCGAGGACGGTCATTGGAGCGCGTGTGAAGGGGGCGTCGCGCCGCGGGCCGAGACCTGCGAGGGCACCGACGAGGACTGCGACGGGACGGTGGACGAGGCCTTCGAGTCGACGCCCTGCGGGGACGCCGAGGGGTGCGTCGTGCCGCACACGGAGTGCGTCGGCGGGGAGGTGGTCTGCGTCGGCGAGGCCCGGCGTGAAGAGGTCTGCGACGGCCTCGACAACGACTGCGACGACCGGGTCGACGAGGGGCTCGAGGAGGACCGCGACGGGGACGGGCTGACGGACTGCGTGGAGCGCACGGCCGGGCTCGATCCGCTGGACCCGACGGACGCCGCCGCCGATCCGGACCACGACGGGGTGAGCACCGCCGAGGAGATCGCGGTGGGTACGCCGTGGTGGCCGGTGCTCTCGCTGGTGGATGTGCCGACGGCGGATCCGGGGATCCTCGAGGTGGCGATCGCGGTGGGCCAACGGACGCCGGCGCTGCAGCCCCAGATCGCGGAGGTCTTGATTCGCCACAGTCGGGGGCGCGCGGTCCTCGAAGGGTGGGCGCCCGGTGCCTCGGCGGTCGCCGCGTCAAAGGACGTGGTGGTGCAGGACATCGGGGATGGGCGCTACCGCATCGTGGCGGTCGCCGCGAACCTGAACCCGCTCGAGCCGGGGGCGCTGGTGCGGCTCCGCTTTCGGCGCACGAGCCGGCGGGTCTTGCAGTTCTTCTTCCTCGCCGAGACCCGCCTGGCGCCGCCGGCGGCGGACGCGGCGTTGAGCTTCGGAGTGGGCCACGGCAGTGAGCCGCTGAGGTACGAATGAAGCGGCTGTGGATGGTGATACTGGTGTTTGGTTGTGACGACGGTGGCGGTGGCGGGGTCATCGACGCAGCCCGCGACGTGGCGGTCGACGCCGCGCCGGACGCCGCTCCGGACGTGCCGAGGGTCGAGTGCGTCTGCTTCGAGGACGAGGAGTGCCCGGCGGGGCGGTACTGCGACTTCGACGAGGCGACCTTGTGCGGCGTCTGCGAGGAGGGGTGTCGACTCGAGCCCGACGCGTGTGGCCCTCGGTCGATCTGCGACGCCGAGTCCCACGTGTGTGTCGACGCGCCGTGTGAGCGAGACGCGCATTGCCGCCCCGGGGCCTGGTGCGATGCGGGGGCGTGCGTCCCCGGGTGTCGGCCCGGGCTCGGCGACTGCGAGGGCGGGCGATGCAATCCGGAGAGCCACGCCTGCGAGCCCGAGGCGGCGTGCTGTGTCGAGCAGGCCTGCGTACTGCGGGCGCCCTTCGAGTGTGTCGGTCAGGCGCTCACGGGGCACGCGTCGTGTGAGCCCAGCCCGTGCGGAGCGCCGTGCGAGGCGCACTCGGATTGCGACGTCGCCGACTACTGCAACGCCGACGCTCGCTGCGCCCTCGGCTGCCGCGACGGAGTCGCCGGCGGGTGCGCGGCGGACCTCGTCTGCGACCCGGTGTCGCGGCTGTGCGTGCCCGCGGACTGCGAGGCGGACGAGGGCTGTGAGGCCTGGCAATACTGCGACGGGGCGCGCTGCCGGGATGGCTGCCGCGCCGAGCCGGATAGCTGCGTGGCGCCCCAACGGTGCGCGCGGGACCACGCCTGCCGAGTCTTTTGTACCGACGACGACGAGTGCGAGGGAGGCTACTGCGACCCCGGCGCCGAGGCGTGTGTCCCCTTCTGCGATCCCGCGGATCACACGCCCTGCCTGGCGGGACACGCCTGTGACGGGGAGACGCGGCGATGTGTCGCCGGCTGTCGGGACGACGCCGCGGAGATCGATGGCGGGGACGATGGCCCGGAGGTGGCGGCGGTGGTGCTGCTCGGCCCGGTGCATGGGGGATCCGGCGCGGAGATCCGCGGCCGGGTTGCCTGCCCCGGTGATCCCGACCACTTCGCGGTGGAGGTCGCGGCCGACCGGCGCCTCGAGGTCGGCCTGATCTACGATCCCGCGCTGGGCAACCTCGCCCTCGTGGTCCGCGGCCCCGATGGCGAGGTCGTGGCGATGGACGTGTCCTTGGCGGCGCCCAAGCGGATTCGATTCCCGGTCTTCGGGGCGCCGGCGGCGCCGGGCACGTATCGGGTCGAGGTGCGCGGGGAGGGGCTGGTGGAGGCGGTGAGCTACCGCGTGGACCTCCGCGTCTCGGAGCGCGGGGTCGGCTGCTTCCCCGACGCGCGGGATCCCGCCGACGACGTCCCGGCGGGCGCGGCGCAAGCTGGGCAGCGACGGCGCGATGAGTTCGCCGACGCCTTCGTGGGCGACCTGTGCCCCGGCGGCGATGCGGACTGGTTCTGCTTCCCGATGTCGGCGGACGACGGGCTGGAGATGACGGTCTTTGCGCCCGAGGGGTGCGGGGCGATTGAGGGGGCGCTGTTCAGCAGCGGGCACCTCGCGGTCATCGGTCCGGAGGAGGCGCCCTACGCGCTGGGCGAGCCGAGTCCCGCTCCGGGGGGGACGGTGCGGCGGTTCGTGGGGCTGCCCGACACGGGCGCCTTCAGCACCGACGTCTGGTGCGCGCGGGTGCGTGGGGTCGAGGCGGACGTGGTCTGCGAGGGGTACGACGCGACGTTCGCCTTCCGGCGGCGGGGGGTGTTCTGTACCGACCAGGCCGAGCCGAACGACGGGCTGGCGGAGGCGGTGGAGCTCGATGGCGATGGACCGCTGGCCGACGCCGACGGACGAATCCCGGCGGGCTTCGACCTCCAGGTGCCGCTCAACCTCGAGGTCTGCGAGGGCGACGCCGACCTCTTCGCCTTCGACGTGGACGCCAACGACGCGGTGCGCGCCTGGATCAATCACGAGGACGCCCGTGGCGAGCTCACGGTGGGCTTGCTCGACGCGCGGGGCCAACCGCGGGGCGACGTGGCGCGCTCGACGCCGGCGGCGGACGGGCCCGAATTCGCCCTGACGATCGCCCCCGACGCGGGCCGGATGTACGTCAGGGTGCGGGGCGTCGACGCCAGCACCGGCAGTTACACGCTCTTCGTGCGCCGGGAGCCCACGGAGGGGCTCTGCGCCGCGGATCTGGCCGAGCCGGCGATGGTGCGCAACGACAGCAGCGCACAGGCGTCGGCCCTGCGTCCGGTGGGGGCGGGGCGGCGCGCGCTGAACAACGCGGCGCTGTGCGCGCCGGGGGCTGCGCCCGACGAGGACTGGTACACCTTCCCGGTGGTGGCGGAGGGGAGCAGGCTCTGCGTCACGGCGGACTTCAGGCACCGCACCGGCAACATCGACGTGCAGCTCTTCCGGGAGGGGAACGGCGGCGCGGCGTGCGCGCGACACGCCGACTGTCCCTCCGGCGCGGCCTGCGTGCGTGGGACCTGTAAGGCGCCCATCGCCGTGGGCGACAGCCGCAACGACGGCGAGTTCATCGCGCTCCCCAAAGACAGCGTCGAGGCGGGGGAGCACTTGCTTCGCGTCTACAGCCCGGACGCGGACCAGAACGGGTACGACGTGACCGTGACGGTCGTCTCGCCCGGCGACGTTTGCGACCGTGATTGGCGGGAGCTCGAGGCCGACAACGATGACCTTCGGCGCGCGACGCCCCTCGGCTCCGGGCGCGTGGCCGTCTGTGATGCGTGGATCTGCCACGACGAGCGCGGCACCGGGGACTGGTACGAGCTGCTGGTGCCGCCGGGCAGTGACCGCACGCTTCACCTCGCGTTCGCGCCGCGGGTGGACGGCGTCTTGCTGTTGACGGCGGTCGATCCCTTGGCGGGGCCGGCGGGGGTGGTGGAGAGCTTCGAGTTGCAGACCAGCGCGCAGTGCATCAACGTGCGCGCCGGTGTCGAGGCCCGGACGTTGCTGGTCGGCGTCTCGGCGGACACGGTGGTACAGGACGGTGACCGGCGCGTGGACTACACGCTGCGGGTGCTGCCGACCGATCTCGACGACCGCGAGCGCGGTGAATGCGATCGCCTCAACGGCGGGCTCTTCGATTTCATCGAGTGGCCCGAGGTGACTCTCGAGTAGCCGCTCTTCGCGTGGCTCCGCCGCGCGTGGTACATCGCACAGATGCCCGTCGCCGAGGTCCTCCTAGCGGTCACCGCGTTGCTCCTCGCGCTCGGCGGGTGGGAGGCGGCGCGGCACCGGCGCAGTCTGGGGCAGATCCCGATTCGGATTCACGTCAACGGTACGCGGGGGAAGTCCAGCGTGGTCCGACTCATCGCCGCGGGGCTGCGCGCGGGCGGACGAGTGACGTGCGCCAAGACCACCGGGACGTTGGCGCGGATGATCCTCCCAGATGGTCGGGAGATGCCCGTCTTCCGGCCGGCGCGGGCGAACGTGAACGAACAGATTCGCATCGTCGCGGCGGCCGCCGAGGCCAGCGCCGAGGTCCTGGTCATCGAGTGCATGGCGCTGCAGCCGAGCCTGCAGTGGTTGAGCGAGGCGCGCTTCGTCCGGGCCACCCACGCGGTCATCACCAACGCGCGCCCCGACCACCTCGACGTGATGGGTCCCGGTGAGGAGGACGTCGCCCGCGCGCTGGTGGGGATGGTGCCCAAGGGGGGCGCCCTCTACACCGCGGAGCGGCGACACCTGGACATCATCGAGCGCGCGTGCGCTGACCGGGGCGCGCAGCTCATCACCCTGGGTGAAGCGGCGACGGCGGCCGTCGGGGACCGTGACCTCGAGGGGTTCGGCTACACCGAGCACCCCGACAACCTGGCCCTCGCGCTCCGCGTTTGCGCGGATCTGGGCGTGGACCGAGGGACGGCGCTCGCCGGGATGTGGGCGGCGACGCCGGACCCCGGGGCGATGACCGAGCACCGCGTCGACTTCTTCGGTCGCCGGCTGGTCTTCGTCAACGGGTTCGCGGCGAACGACCCGGAGTCGACGGAGCAGGTGTGGCGGATGATGCTCGACCGCCACGCCGATCTCGAGTCGCGCATCGCGATGTTCAACTGCCGGGCGGATCGCCCGGACCGGAGCCGGCAACTCGGCGCCGCCATCGCCGGCTGGCCCCCCGCCGACAACGTGGTCTTGATGGGGACCGGCACCTACCTCTTCGGCCGCGAGGCCGTGGCCGCGGGGCTCGATCCCGCGCGGCTGGTCTACGCCGAGGAGCGGCGTGTCGACGAGCTCTTCGAGTTGGTGGTGGGGCTGACGGCCCGCAGCGCGCTGGTGATGGGGATGGGCAACGTCGGTGGGGACGGCCTCGACGTCGTGCGCTACTTCCGCAACCGCGAGGCGCCCGAGGAGCTCGAGGCGTGCTAGCCGACCAGCTCCTCGCGCTCTCCGTCGGCGTCGGGCTCGGCGTGAGCCTCCTGTTCACCGAGTTCTTCGGCCTCGCCGCGGGCGGGATGGTGGTCCCCGGCTACATCGCGCTCTACCTCCACCGCCCCGAGGCGGTGGTCGTCACCCTCGCCGCCGGGGTCGCCACCTTCGCGATCGTGCAGGCGATGTCTTCGGTCGTTGTCGTCTATGGGCGTCGGCGGACCGCGCTGATGATCCTCGTCGGCTATCTGGTGGGGATCGCCGTCACCTGGCTCACCTCCGGCGCCGTCTTCGGCGGCGGCGCCGACTTCTCCGTCATCGGCTTCATCATTCCCGGTCTGATCGGCATCTGGATCGCCCGACAGGGCGTCGTCGAGACGATCAGCTCGATTGTCACCGTCTCCATCGTCGTGCGTCTGGTGCTGGTGGTCGTCGTCGGGGATTCGCTGACGTGAAGAAGCTCTATTGGCGACCCCACAGCGTCTCGCGTATCGAGCTGTTGCTCGTGATGCTCGTCGCCGTCCTCGGCCTGATGGCGGTGGAGCAGTTCGAGATCACCGAGGAACTCCCGCACTACGAGGAGAAGAGCCGGGCGGCGGCCCTCGCGCGTCGCGCCTTCACCGCCATCCAGGCGGAGCGCCTTCAGCGGGGCGACGAATTCGACCCCGAGAGCGATCCCGCCGAGACCGGTCTGATCGGCCAGCTCATCTCACCGGCGACCAGCAACTCCGGGCACCTGGCGGCCAAGCAGGCGTCGATCAACCCCAACTTCGCCGCCGTCGTCGTGAGCTGGCTGAAGCAGGTCGGGGTGGGCAAAGGCGATCTGGTCGCCGTCGGCGTCTCCGGCTCCTTCCCCGGCTTCAACGTCTGCGTCTACGCCGCCCTCGAGGTCGTCGGGGCGAGGCCCATCGTCATCTCCAGCGCCTCCTCCTCGCAGTGGGGCGCCAACGTCCCGGGGATGCTCTGGCTCGATATGGAGCGAGTCCTGCGCGAGCGCAGCGTCTTCTCCATCAAGTCCGTGGCGGCCTCGCGCGGCGGCATCGAGGACCGCGCCAAGGGGGTCTCGGACGTGAACGTGAAGTTCCTGGACGACACGATCCGACGCAGCGGAGCCCGCCACCTCCGCGTCAAGAGCTACGACGACAGCGTCGACAAGCGGATGGCGACCTACGACCTCGAGGCGGGCGGCGCCCCCATCAAGGCCTACATCAACGTGGGCGGGGGCACCGCGTCGGTCGGCACCCGCGTCGGCAAGCGGCTCTTTCGGCCCGGCCTCAACCTCTCGCCCCCCCGCGGCGTACGCAAGATAGACGCGGTCATGAGCCGCTTCATCCTCTCGGGCGTCCCCGTCGTCCACCTCGTCCGCGTGGCTGATCTCGCCAAGCGTTTCGGCTTCTCCACCGAGCCCACCGCCCGCCACCGCGTCGGCGAGGGCCGCATCTTCGTACGCTCGGGCTACAACCGGTGGCTCGCCGCGGGCGTCGCTCTCTTCCTGGTCCTGCTCCTCGTCGGCGTCGTGCGCAGTGACTGGGGCTTCCGTCTGCTGCGCCTCGGCGGAGGAGACAAGCGCAAGCCCCCCGAGCAGATGGTCTAGATCCAGACCGGTCTAGATCCAGACCGGTCTAGATCCCGACCGCCTCGCGCAGGGCGCTCTCGAAGCGCGCCTCCGTGAAGCGCCCCAGGTAGCGCGCCCGACAGGCTCGGGCCGTCTCCAGGTCCATGTGCGTCCCCCGCATCCGCTCCAGTGCGCGCGGCAGCTCGGCGACCGAGTCGACCAACACCGCCGTCCGCTCGCACACGAGGTCCGGGACCAGGCCGACCCGCGTGGCCAGCACCGGGAGCCCGTAGGCGAGGGCCTCGAGCACCACCAGCGGCGCTGCGTCGTCCCGGCTGGGCAACACCAGGGCGCTGGCCCGCCGCAACAGGGCGTCCTTCTCCGCTCCGCCGACGAAGCCGTGGTGGCGCACGCGGGCCCCGAGCCGGTGGCGCCCGACGAAGCTCGCGAAGGCCGCGCGGTCCGAACCCCGCCACCAGGCGCCGGCCAGGTCGAGGTGCAGATTCGGTGTCCTCCGGGCCAACTCCAGCGCGTCCCACCACCCCTTCGCAGGGTGCAGGTTGCCGAGGAAGAGCAGCCGTGGCGGGCCCCTCCGCTCACGGAAGACCACCTCCACGTCGACGCCCGGATCGGGCACGCCGTTTGGGACGACGTGCGTGCGAAGTGGGCCCAGCCCAGCGAAGTCCTCGATGTGGCGCGGACCCAACAGCAGCAGCTCCGCCCCCGCAAGGTGCCGCCGCAGCAGCGCCCTCCGCGGTCGGGACCGCCCCCGCCAGCGCCGCGCACCGAGCGTGTGGAAGTGAAACAGCCGGCGCCCCCCCAGCCGCGCCAGCGCCACGTCGCGCCACAGCCCGAGTCCGTGGGACGAGGCGCTCCAATAGATGACGTCGGGACGCTGGGCCATCCACGCGCGCGCCACCGAGGCGCCCAGCGCGGCGGTCCGCGCCAACTTCCCCGCTGACGCGCGCCCCACCTCGCCCAACGTCCGGGACGTCTGGATCGGCACCGTGCGCACATCTGCGCCGGCCGCCCGCAACACGCGGTCGACCCGCTCGCCCACGCGCGCCGCTCCGTGGTCGGGGGGGGGCTGATGGCAAACCAACAGGACCTTCATGGACCCTGGACCCCGGTCGAGCCCCATCGATTGCATTGGGACATGGGGGCCGGGTCCGGGTTCCACATGGCGACTCGGGGAGGCATCGATGAACGACCTCGCGATACGATACTGGGACCGCTCAGCCGACACGTTCGCGGCGTACTACGACGCGTCCGATGGTCGGCGCTTCATCCGGCGGGGCATCGACCTGCGCTCCGAGCGCGCTGTATCCCTGGTCCGGCGAGGGGACGCAGTCCTCGACGTCGGGTGCGGGCCCGGGCGTCAGCTCGTCGCCGCCGCCCAGCGTGGCGCGGCGCGCGTGGTCGGCGTCGAGCCAGCCCCTCGGATGCGCGCCCTCGCCCAGCGGGCCATCGGGTCCCACGCCGCCGTCGAGCTGCGGGCGGGCACCATCGAGGCGGTCGAGCCGAGCGCGGATTTCGACGTGGTGTGGGCCCTCGGCGTCTTTGACTACATCGACGACGGTGCGGCGCTCCTGGCCGCGATGGCCGCGCGGTCCCGTGGGCGCGTCGCGGTCAGCTTTCGCCGGGCCTGGGCGTTGAGGGCGCCGCTACGCAAGGTGCGCTACGCCCTCCACGGTTGCCCGGTTCACTTCCACACCCGTGGGGGCGTCCAACGCCTCTTCGCCCAGGCCGGTCTGAAGCTCGACACAGTCGAGGTCCTCGCCGGGACCCTGTACTTCGCGGTGGGGCGGCGGTCGTGATTCGCCGCGTCATCGACCTGCTCGCGGGCCTCGTCCTCTGTGTCCTCGCCGCCCCCTTCGCCCTGGTCGTCGCGTTCGCGGTCTGGCGCGATTCGCCCGGGCCGGTGCTCTTCCGACAGACCCGGGTTGGTCTGGACCGGCGACCCATCCAGGTGTGGAAGTTCCGCACCTTCTCGGCCGTCATGGATCCCCACCCGGAGCGCCCGCTGGTAGCCCGAGACCCCCGGCTCACGCGGGCGGGCCGCTGGCTTCGGCCCCTGGGCCTCGACGAGTTGCCGCAGCTTCTGCTGGTCGTCCGGGGCACGATGAGCCTGGTCGGCCCGCGCCCCCTGACGCGGGCCGACGCCGACGCATGCCCGACGCAATTCGTGGCCCGTTTCGACGTGAAGCCTGGCCTCACGGGCCCCGCTCAGCTCGCCAGCCGGCATGGCGCCGATCGCCTGGAGCGACTCGCCCTCGACGCCGACTACGCCTGTCGGAACGGTCTCGGGGGCGATCTCGGCCATCTACTGCGGACGCCCCTCGCCCTCCTCGGTCGGGGCGATCTGCCGCTACCGTCGCGTACGCGCTCGTGAGCGTCGCCCTCGTCACCGGCGCGTCGGGCGGGCTCGGTGGCGCCATCGCGGGGCACCTCTCGCGGGAGGGGCACCACGTCGTCGCCGTCGGGCGTGACCAGGCGGCGCTCTCCGCGCTGGCTGCTCGCGTCGAGGACGTGGTGGTCTACGTCGCGGACCTCACCGACCAGGCCGCCGTCGATGGCCTGCTCGCAGATTGGCCCGATGTCGAGGTGCTCGTATGCGCCGCCGGGGGGGCCTGCGTCGGCCCCGTGCGGCGGGCTGGTTGGCCCGCGATCGAGCGAACGCTTCTGCTCAACGCGAACGCCACGCTGAGGCTCTGTGCGCACCACGCCCCGCGCATGGCCGCCCGTGGACGCGGCGCGATCCTCACGGTGGCCTCCACCGCGGCCTTCGGGGCGGCGCCTGACTTCGCCGCCTACGGGGCGGCCAAGGCCTGCGTGCTCTCCTTCAGTCGGTCGCTCGCCGCCGAGCTGTCCGGCACCGGGGTGGTCGTTCGCTGCGTCGCGCCGGGGCCGATGGCGACGGGCTTTCGCGCCGCCACGGGGCTGGGTCCGCGCTCCGGCGAAGCCGATCCCGACGCCGTCGCACGCTACGCGCTGGCGCTCCTCTCCGGGCGCCGTGTCTGGGGGCTCCCGCGCCTCGTCGATCGCGCCCGCCGCTGGGCCCGAGAGGTCACGCCGGCGGTCGCGTGGCGGTGGGCGGGGCGCGCGTGAGCGAACAGGTCCCATTCGGCGACTGGTCCCTCTACGCCGCGGGCTTCGACGAGGCCGCGGACCTCCTCGTCGGGTTGATTCGAGATGCCGGGGCGCCCACCGTGGTGGTCCACGTCAACGCCTACAACGCCTTTCGCCTCTCTCGCGACGCCGTCCTCCGTGAACGCCTCGCCACCGACGCGTGCCTGGTCCTGGACGGGATCGGGATGAAGCTCGCGGCGCGCGGCGGTCTGGGTCGCCGGGTCCCGGACCTCAACGGGACTGACCTCTTCCCGCTGGTCATGGCGCGCACCGAGGCGCCGGTCTTCCTGATCGGCGCGACCACCGAGGTCGTCGCGGCCACCGCGGAACAGATGCGTCGCCGCTGGCCGTCGGTACCGGTGGTTGGAGCTCGCGATGGCTTTGATGACTGCGACGACGAGCCGTCGCTCGTCGCCGAGGTCGCGGCGAGTGGCGCCCGCTGGGTCTTGGTGGCACGTGGCTGTCCGCTCCAGGAGCGCTTCGCCCTCCGGCTTCGCGCCGCGCGCCCCGGGCGGGTCTCGTTGGTGTGGACCGTCGGGGGCCTGTTCGACTTCGTCTCGGGCGGGGCGACCCGTGCCCCGGCGGCGCTCCGCGCGGCGCGCCTCGAGTGGGCCTTTCGTTGGGCGCGGGAGCCACGCCGGATGCTCTTTCGCAACGCCGTCATCGCCCCGTGGCTGGCCGCTCGGATCGTCGCGGCGCGCCGCGATGGCTGAGCTGCTGTTGACGATGGATCTCGAGTTCGCGGCCGATCACGACGAGGCCGCCCAGGGCGAGATCCTGGATGTGCTCCACGCCGATCTGGCCCGCTTGGGCGCGCCCTGCACCGTCTTCGTGACCGCTGATGCCGCACAACGCTATGGCGCGCAGCTCCGCCGCTGGGCCGCTGACGGGCACGAGCTGGGCTGCCACGGTGTCCACCACAGCGCAGACGAGGACTACGCCCGACTGCCGGGGCCCACCGTCGATGCGCTCGTGTCCGTCGCGACGCGGCGGATCGAGGCCGCCACCGGGTGCCGGCCGCGGGCCTTTCGTGGGCCCCGGATGACGACCTCGTCGGTGACCCGCTCGGCCCTCGCGCGCCACGGCTATGAAGCGGATCTATCGGTCTCGCCCCAGCGCCTCGACATCTGGGGCTCGCCGGGGGCCACGCTGCGGGGATGGGCGGCGCCGAGGTGGCCGTGGCGACAGGGTCCGATCACCGTGATCCCGCTCAGCGGCGTCGGCGTGCCCTTCGTCTCCGGGACGCTGCACCTCCTCGGCTCCTGCGCGACTCGCGCGCTCCATGCAGCGATCTGCGCCGAAGCGAGGGGAACCCGGGCCCCCGTGGTCTTCATGTTCCATAGCTACGAGCTGACGCCCTATCTGGGTGGTCGAAGGCGTCCCGCGCATCACCGTCTGTATCGCGGCGGCGCCGGTGCGCGCCGCCGCCGGTTGCTGGACTTTCTACAGCACCTGCTCGCGGCGCCGGGCACGACGGCTCGAACGGTCGCCGACTGGTTGGAGGTACATCGATGAAGGCCGCAATCTACACGGCGCTCAACAACGCGATGTCGCGGGTGTTGCGCACCCCGCCGTACCTCATTCTCTTCGTCAGCGACACCTGCTGGATGCGTTGCGGCCATTGCTGGTTCAACGAGGACTGGAAGGCGGCGAACCTGCGCGCGCCGTCGCTCTCATTCGACGACTACGAGCGGCTGGCGAGGTCCATGGATCGCGTCGCATTCCTCAGCCTGACGGGGGGCGAGGCGTTCCACCGTGCCGACATCGTCGAGCTCGCGACGATGTTTCGCCGCACGACTCGACTCTCGCGGTACCAGATCCCGACGTCCGGCTACCGCACCGACCACATCGTGGCGGAGACCGAGCGAATGTTGCGCGCCAACCCGGAGACACCCTTCCGCGTCGATGTCTCCCTCGACGGCGTCGGCGCCATCCACGATCTGGTGCGCCGCGTGCGGGATGGATACGCAAACGCCAGCGCGACGATCACCGCGCTGCGGGGTCTCAAGGCTCGCTATGCGCACTTCGACGTGGGCGTGATCACCACCATCTCGGCCACCAACCAGCATCAGGTCGACGAGATCGCCGCGTGCGTCGAGCGCCTCAACCCCGACGGTGAGTGGATGGTGAACATCACCCGCGGAGCGCCGCGGGATCCGCAGGCGGTGGAGGTTCACCCGGCGGCCTATCGACGCGCCCACGAGATCCTGGGGGAGCGCACGCGCGGGGGGCGCATGCCGGGCCACGGTGGGCACCTCACGGCGCAGTGGCTGTCGGCGAAGAACGCCGCCCGGCGCGAGATCATCCTCGACATCGTGGAGGGTCGGCGCGCGGGGGGCGGCTGCTCCGCCGGTGCCCTCGCCGGGGTGGTCTACTCGGATGGCGCGGTCCACGCGTGCGAGATGCTCGATGACCCGCTGGGCAACGTACGCGACTTTGATGGCGATCTCCCAGCGCTTTGGGCCTCAGCGGCGGCGAAGGCCGTGCGAGCGCGGATTCAGCAGACGAAGTGCCAATGCACGCAGGAGTGCTTCCTCTCCACCTCGATGCTCATCCAGCCGGACGCCTGGCCGCGGATGGGCCGGGCGCGGCTGGCGCTGATGCGAGGGCGCAGACGCGCTCGATCAGCCGCGCCGTCCCCCGCGCGCGGCTGAGCTCCGCGTCGTAGAGGGCCCGCGCGGCTTCGCCCATCCGGCGGCGCAGGCTGGCGTCGCCCAGTAGCTCGCGGATCGCTGCGGCGGCACCCTGGACGTCGCCGCAGACGACGCTGACCCCCGCGGCGCGCGCCAGCTCGGCGGAGTGGGAGGCGGGCGGGCCGACGTGCACCACGGGGCGACCACACGCGAAGGCCGCGGCCAGCTTGCACGGCTCGCTGACCCCGAGGCGGTTGGGGCCCTGGCCGACGAGGTGGAGATCCCCCGCGCCGAGGACCTCGGTCACTCGCCCGAGGGGTTGGGGGGGGCGGAACGTCGCGTCCACGTCGAGGTCGCCGCACAGCTCCTCCACCAACGCGCGACGCTCACCGCCACCGACGAAGAGGGCGCGGGCGTCGGCGCGGGCCAGGGCGCGGACCAGGGTCGTGAGCTCGTGGCCGCGGCCGTGGTTCCCGGAGTACAGAGCCAGGGGGGCGTCGCCGAGGCCCCATTCGGCGCGGAGTCGGCGCCCGTCCGGGGGGCGCCGGGGCTCGCCGGGCATCCAATTGGGGATGATTGAGAGTCGCGCGGGGTCGGCGCCACCAGCGACAGCTCGGCGCGCCATCGCGGAGCTGAGCGTGACGACGTGGTCCGCGCGGCGATAGAGCCACCGAGCGGCGCCGCGAGTGCGCGGGACCACGCCCTCGAAGAGATCCATGGTCCACAGTAGGAGGCGGGTTCCGTGGCGCGCGCGGAGGGCGGCTCCGATCGCCCCGACGAAGGGGGGCATCGTGAGGGCCACGCACACGTCGAAGGGGCCCAGCCGCAAGGCGCGCGCGAGCATCGGCGCGAAGAGCCCAGCGCAGTCCAGCGCCCGGGACGTCAGTGAGTCGCGGCCCAGCGCCGGGGCCGGGAGGCGGTGCAGATGGACGCCGTCTTCGCGGGCGTAGGGCGCGGCGGCGGAGCGTCCGCCGCCGTAGAGGCCGCGGCTGCACAGCGCGTGGACCTCGTGTCCTTCGGCGGAGAGGGCGGCCGCCAGATCGAAGCCGAGCTGCCCCGTGGCGCAGGGGTCCGGCGGGAAGTACTGGTTGAGCACAAGGACGCGCACGTCCCTCTGACCCCGCGGAGTTCCCAACTATCGTGTAAACCGGACGAGGCCATGCCGTGTCAGTACGGGCATGCAGGAGGTCGCCATCGAGATGCCGCTCGTGGACCGAGAGGTCCGGTTTCGGGCGTTCGTGTCCACCCATCGCCACAAGGCGGTCGGGCTCGCGTGGCGGCTCGTTGGCGGCGACCCACAGGCGGCGGAGGACGTCGCCCAGGAGGCCTTCGCCCGGGCGTGGCGCGCGCTGCCCCGGTTCCGCGAGGAGGCCAGGCTGTCGACGTGGTTCTACCGGATCCTGGTGCGTCAGGCGGCCAACCACCGGCGCCGAGAGGGGCTGCGCAGGAGCTGGCGAGCGTTGACGGGACGAGAGCCCGCGAGCCCGCAGATCCAAGGTGACGCGCCGTTGAGGGGGCGGATCGCGGCGGCGCTCGATGCGCTCTCGGCCGGGCAGCGCGAGGTCTTCGTGCTCGTGCACCTCGAGGGGTTCACGGTCTCGGAGACGGCGGCAACGCTCGGGAAGGCCGAGGGGACCGTGAAGAGCCATCTGCACCGCGCGCTGCGTGCGCTGCGGGGCGAGTTGGCGGATCTGTGGGAGGCGTGATGAGTGACGACGAACGGGCGATGGAACGCATCCGCGAGGCGTTCGCGGCGCCGGAGATGTCCGGCGCGGAGGTCGCTCGCTTCGACGCGGCGCTGGAGCGGAGGCTCGGGCCCGCCCCTGTGCGCTGGTGGGGTCCCGCGGCGGTGGTGTGCGCGGCGCTGATGCTCTTGTTGTGGCCCGCCGGTGAGTTGGCCGCTCCCCCGCGGCCCGCGGAGCTCGAGGCGGGGGCGGTCGACGAAGCGCTGTGGGCTGATGACGGGCTGTGGGCCTTGACCGACGAGGACCTGGGCCTCGACGGCGCCCCACCCGACCTACCCGATGAGTACCTGGCGTTGGCGGAGGTGCTGACGCCCCTTGACGAAGACGACCCACTGGAGGTGTTCCGATGATTCGCACGCTCGCGTTGATCTGTCTGTTGGCCCCCGCCGCGGCCTACGCCGGGCCCCGTGGCGGAGGTGGAGCGGGACGCATGAGCCCTCGAATGCTCGCCCACGCCGCCGACGCCCTCGACCTGGACGACGGCACGCGCACGCGCGTCAAGGATCTGGTCTACGCTGCGCAGAAGGCGGGGATCGAGATGCGCGCGCGCCTCAAGGCGGCGGAGCTCGAGCTCCACCGTGTCTTGGACGGCGAGGCGCCCGACCGAGCCGCCGTGATGAAGCGCGTGGAGGAGGTCGGCACCATCAAGGTCGAGCTCGCCAAGCACCGGTTCGGCCTGATGCTCGACGTGCGCGCGCTGCTCACGCCCGACCAGGTGCGAAAGCTCAAGACGATGCGCAACGAGTTCCGCGAACACCGCCGCGAGCGACGCCAGCGCCGACGCCAGCGGCACCGAGAGCGGGACGACTGAGCGCTACTTCACCGCCAGCCGCTTCGACAGCACCGCCACGAGGCCCCTGATCTGACCGTGGCGAAGCCGGCTCTTCTCCCGCTCCATCCAGCCTTCGCACGCCGCCAACGCCAGCTTCAGCTCACCGGTCGAGTACAGCAGCGTGCACAGCTTCTCGTACGGCGCCGCCGCCTCGGGCCGCACCTTCGCGGCGGCCCGGAGCTGCGCGACCGCGTCGCTCTTTCGCCCCTGCACGTCGAAGGCGAGGGCCCGAGACATGAGCTGCTCGTAGGTCGGCTGCGCCCAGAAACCGTCAGGAGTCGGATCGGGCTGGGGGCAGAGAGGGGCATTGACGTCGAGCCCCGACTTCACGGAGTGGCCGTCGCCGCACTCATGGTCATTTCCCGGCCTCGGCTGCCGCCGGAGCTCTTCCTGCTCTTCCTCTTCAGAGAGTCGAGGCTGAAGCCCGGAAGTGGGCTTGCGGGGGCCGATTGGCGTAGGATTCTCGCATGAACGAGGCGCTACTCACCCGGCTTCAGTCGTCATTCGACGGATTGGCGCCAGCGACGACTGAGCACTACGTCTCTCGCGAAGACGATCCGCTCGACCGCTTCCGCCGGACCAGGCTGGGAGGCACGAAGCGGCATTGTCTGCTGACTGGCGCCACGGGGACGGGCAAGAGCACCGCGTTGGCGAGTTATGCGGACGTCGTGGCGGCCGAGCCTGACCCACCGCTCACCTACCTGCTCCGTCTGCAAGATGGCTTCACGCCGGAGGAGCTCACCGCAGCCCAGGTTCTGTTTCTGGTCGGCCTGGCGGCCCTGAAGATCGGAGACGGTGCTGCACCGACTCAGCTCCGGAGGAAACTCAAGAACGCGTACAAGTCGATCGTCGATGGTGGGGCCGACATCGACCTCGCAGTGCTGCTCGCCAAACTTGCGCCGCCGGTTGCCGCATTGACAGCGAAGGCTGGCGCGCCCGGGACCGCCGTCGCGATCGCTGCCGCCGGAGCGACGGCCTCGGCGTTGCGCGGGGTCAAGCGCTTTCCGCTGCCGGGGCGCGGACAAACGCTGCGCTCGAATGACTCCGCCGCCGTCAACTTGGGGGAGGTCGTCAACGAGTGCATCGACTGGGTCAAGTCGCACTACGAGGACGCCCCGGTCGCATTCTTCGTGGATGGACTGGATCGCCTCGACCCGGAGCGAATGAAAGGGGTCTTCGGATCGGGCATCCTCGAGCTTCCGGCCGCGCCGGTGCTCTACACGGCCCCGCTCTCCGTCCGCTACAACATGGAGGGTCAGGCGCTGGACGCGTTTCAGGATCTACCGTTGGGCAACTTTCGGGTCTTCGACCAGAAACCGGACGGTGCCCGAAACGCGGGCGGCTTCACAGCGATGCGCAGGTTACTCGAGCGTCGTTTCGAGGCGGCCGGGGTGGAGCCGTCCCTGGCCCTCGAAGGGGGGCTCGACGGTGACTTGGTCGGGGACCTCATCGAACTCAGCGGGGGGATTGCGAGGACGCTCATCCTCACTTGCGAGACTCTCTTCCGGCACAGCGTGCTCGACGACGGCGACGGGCCGGTCGACCGAGCCGTCTTCACTGCGGCGGTGACTGAGCTGGAGCGGGATATGAGCACCCGTTTGGAGCCGGGACACGTGCCCGCGGTCATCGAGAGCTGGGCGACACGGCAGCGACCTCAGGGTGTCGGATCAGACAAGCTGCTTTTCCTCAACTTCGTGCTGAGTCATCCAAATGACTTCCCCTGGTATCGGCCGAACCCGCTCCTCCTGCGCTTCCTGCGACATCAGTATTCACACCTTCTGACCGACCCGTGGATGAAGAAGCCTAGCGCGCGGCCGTGAGACCCGCCGCGGCTCATGGTCTCCGTCTGCTCTCGTTGGTCATCGAGAACCGCGTTCGGGGATCCTTGTGCCTCGTACGTACAGGCTCGCTCGTCGAGCAGGGGCCTGTCGCCCAACTCCTCGAGCAGAACCTCGAGTTGACGCGCTACGATCTCACCAAGGACGCGGATCCGTTCCGTCCCGAGGGACCGTCGAAGAGGCTCTTGACGAGTCTGTCCCTTTGTCCACGAGGTCGCCGCGACCGGGTGCTCCGCCGGCTCAATCTCGGTCGAGACTCGATTCCGGCGTATGGGCTGCACGTGGTGCTGCTGCTCCACAGCGACGACTATCGTTGGTTCACGGCGACCGGGCCGGACCTCGCGTCCATCGTGTCGGAACGCATCGACTGGCCGGAAACCGCGGCGCCTACCGCAGCGGTCCTCACGCCGATGGGGCGGGCGCCCGACGCGGTGGACCTGGTGTTCGACGCGGCCTTTGTCGAAGAGCAGTTGGCCCGAGGCCAGCGACTCATCGCGCTCGCCCGGACTCGGGACGGCGACGGTCCGGGAATCGCCCGCCGGTTTGCTTCCGAGGGGCCGGTGGCCTTCACGGACCTCAGCCGATACGATGCAGAGCGCGTCGGCGATTGGCTACATGAGCTCTCGCGCTGTCGATTGGTTGTGGTCTCCGGGCAGGCTCCGGGCACGGCGCTCGCGCGATGGCCGACGAAGCTCCCAGTTGTCGTGGTCGGCGACGCCCTGAACACCGCTGGGGACGAGTACGCGCGTCGGAGCGCAGCCCCCGAACCAGCCCAACGGCTCGACGCCTTCATGGCCGAGACTCTGGCGCGGAGCGCAGAGCCCGAGGTGTCAGCGCTGCCTGAGCTGCGTGCCCGGTGGGTCGAGCCCGCGGTTCCGGTCCGCCGGGTCGTACGGGCCCCGTCGCCGCCGTCGCGTGCGCCAGCCGTCGCGAGCCCGCGTCGCGGGGTTGAAGAGCTGGTGGTACGTCGCGCCGCGACGCCCGCCGACCCAGAGCGCGTGGCCCTCATCTATCACAGCCAGGGCAAGCCGCTCCGTGGTGAGTCGTCGATGGCCCCCGACGGCGAGCTGCCGCGGCACGCACTGGTGGAGCGCTGGCGTGGCTCAGGGCGGCGGCTAGTCTTCGAGGAGCGGCTGGGCGACGTTCCTTGGGCGCCCGCTGTGCTTGAGGCGCCCGAGACGGTCTTCGCCAGGCCCCGGCGCGCTCCGAGTCGCGCCACCCCGCAGCCACCGAGGATGCTGTTCGTCGTCGTTCGCAACGACGCCGACGACTACGATGTCCGACTGGAGTTGGACGCCGCGCTGCGCGACCTACCGACCGACGTCGTCGTGGATTGGTGCCCTGGTCGTCACGACGCGCTGCAAGCAGCCTTGGCTGCCGATTGTCCGTACACCGTGGTCCACTTCGCTGCGCCGGTATCGACCTGCGGAGGACGACCCATCGCGGTGCACCTCGAAGACCGCGAGCTGGACGCGAACGCGTGGCGTGCGGTCTCCGGCGCGCCCGGACTCGTGCTCGCCCTGCTCGCGGGTCCCGAGGGTCCACCGCGCGGGGGTGGACCGCTGGGGCCGATCGGTGCGCTGGACGACGTGACGACCGTCGCGTGCGTGGGCGGTGGTCGTGCAGCGGCCCTTGGACGACTGTACGCGGGGCTCGCCAGTGGTGCGTCGGTGGCGGAGGCGTTCGCGCGGGCGCGGACCTCCTCGGAGGACACCACGCTGAGCTGCTTCGAGGGCAGCGTCGGCCCGGTGGTCCATGACGGTGCGCCCCAAGCCGAGCGGATAGTCCGCTGGATCGGGCCCCGACCTGCACGAGTCGAGCTCATCGGTCGGCGGCGCGAGCGACAGGCGCTGGAGCGTCGCCTCGACCGCCATGGCGCGGTCTGCATCGCGGGCTTGGCGGGGATGGGGAAGCGGACCCTGGCCGCAGACATCGGCGAGTGGTGGTTGCACGCCAGGCGAGTCAGCACGGTGATAATGGTCGACGGCGGCGAGCTGCCCGCTCCCGAGTCGGTCCCAGAAGGCGCGCTCGTGCTGGGCATCGAGCCCTCGGCCTTGCCGGAGACCTATGCAGCAGCCGTCGCCGAGGGACGTCTCACCGTCCTGGTCACGAGGCTGGGCGCGCCCGTGGAGGATTGGCTGGCGGTCGTTCATCTGGGAGGCCTGCTCGCTGAGGCAGCCGAGCACTTGCGACAGATGTCTGGGACGAAGGTGAGCATCGAGGCCGCTGGAGGGCATCCCGCGACGCTCGTGGGCGGCGGGCCAACGATCGACGAGGCGGTCGCCGCCGCGGTGGAAGGCGTACCGCCGGAGGCGCGAGCGCTCGCGGTCGCCATGGGTGGCGTTCATCCGTCGGTCGCTGCGTACATTCTCGACGACGAGGCGGGCACCGCGACGGTCAGAGCCATCCAGAGCCTGCTCGACCTTGGGCTGGGCCGGCTGGTTGACGGGTTGCTCTACCTGTGGTCAGTCGCACGAAACGCCCTCCTCGAGAACGTCGATTCGGCCGAGCGCGAGGTGTTGGAGGCTCGCTGGGTCGCTGGGTCGTGCGGGCTCGTGCGGGAAATCAACGAGCTTCGACATCGAGACGAGCACGCGGGGGTGCAGCTCCTCCGCCAGGCGGAGCAGGGAGTGCTGGAGGCGCTTGAGCTTGGGGCGCGGACGGGTTTCGAGCCGTCGTTGCTGCTGGCCGTGACCATCGGAGTGGCCGAGATGGGCAGCGGTTGGCACGACCAGGTCACGCTCGGTCGGCTGTCCGCACTGCGCGACGCATTGGGTGAACGGACTGAGGTGCTGGTGGCTTCTTCGGCGCATCGACACATCGACGACCTGCTCAGGCTGGGTCACCTCGACGAGGCGGTCGCTGCGGCGCGCGATGCGGTCGCCGCGGGTGGCGATGCCGAGGATCGGGCGCTTGCCCTGCAGGACCTCGCGCGAGCGGAGGCCCTCTCCGGACGGGGCGAAGCCGCCCTGGAGACGCTGGAGGCCGCACGCGAATCGCTCGGAGACGCCGCGCCTGCCGGCCGGCGAATCGCGATCGAGATCGACCGCGCGATGGTGCTCTCCGCACTCGGACGCCACGTGGCCGCGACCAAAGCTGCCGGGGCGGCCGCTGACTCGGCCAAGGAGGCCGGCCGGCTTCGACTCGAGGCAACGGCGCTCGTCCACCTCGGCACAGCACACCTGGAGCTCGGGCATAACCGGAGGTCGGTCGACGCCTTTGCTCGGGCGGCGGAGTCCTACGACGCGCTGGGCGACCGTCGTGGCCGCGCATCGGCGAAACACCAGCTCGGCATCGCGCTCCACCATGCCGGAGAGCTCGACAAAGCGCGCGCCTCACTCATCCAGGCGGCGGATGCCTTCGAGAGTCTGGGCGACGCGTCTGATCACGCGGCGAGCCGGGGCCAACTGGCTGCGGTCGAGGCCCAGAGGGGCGAGGTCGCCAGCGCCATAGAGAACCTCCGAAGCGTCGCCGACACATTCGCGTCGGTGGGTCACGCACCCCACGAAGCGACCGCTCGCCACAACACCGCGGAGCTATTGCGGGCGGAGCATAGATATGCCGAGGCCACCGAGGAGGCGCGGCGGTCCATCGAGTTGCAAGCACGGGCGGGCGCTGAGCAGGCGTGGGCGACCTGGTCGCTCCTGGCGGAGATCGAACGGGAAGCAGGCCACTCGGAGAAGTCCGACGCGGCTCGTCACACGGCGCGCGCGTTCTACCTGGAATGGCGAGGCTCGGGCCGTCAGCCGTTCGGCCAGGCGCTGGTATTTCGGACGCTTGCTGAGATGGTGACAACTGGTGATCTGGAGCCGCCGAACTTCCCGGACGAGCGATATCGCCGCGCGACCGAAAGGGCCTACGAGGGTGACACGACCGCGTTTCGTGCACTGGCTACGGAGCTGCCGGTCGACGCATCGGTGGAGGCGCTCCTGTGGCTGGACGCTCTCGACGCTCGCCGCGCCCAGGTGGAGTGACGGAGCAGCGCTTCGCCGTAGACGCGAGCTGCGGTGTTGCAGGCGGACTACGTGAAGACTTCAGCACGGGCCTCATGCGCAATCGCGAGCGCCTGGCGTGCGGTGAGCTCATTGCAGAACCGCGTGGCGAGCATCATCCCGCCGGACAAGTGGTGGTCGCGGACGAAAAGCGTTGTCGTGGTCTCTGCCTCGTCGTGCGGCAATTGGTCATGCTCGCGCTCCGTGCGCATCCTGACGCGGTCGACTACCTCCAGGGCCACACGCTCGGAGCCGGCAGCAGCCGCGCTCGCTACATCGACTTGTGGCAGGCGCTTCCGCTGCGCGAAACCGTCGAAATGGTCCCGCGCATCGGCGACCTCGGCACCCTGATTCCGCTCGGTCCGGGTAGGTCCGCGACTTCAGGTGGGGGCAGAGGGGGGCAGATAGGAATCGTCGAGCATGAAATGCCAATAATCTCACGCGGTTCCCTGCGAATGGGCGGAGGCGCACGGGAGTCGAACCCGCCCGGGACGGGAGCACCGCCCCACACCGGATTTGAAGTCCGGGGCCAGCACCGGCTGACAAGCGCCTCCGAGCGGGGGTTTCGCATGGTGGCGACTGGCGCGCAAGGCGGGGAGCGGATGAGTGAGGGCGTCGTGGGGGTGCAGCGCATGCCCGGCGAGGCGAGTTGCCTCTGCGATGGTCGGCGGGCGTGGTCGGCGACCGAGTCGAGGACGCTTGCCGAGGCCTCGAGCCTGGGGAGGGTCGCGAGGTTGAGCGTCCCGATCGCTACGACGCGTGTATGGCCCAACCTCGCGCGTCGAGCGCGGTCGGCCACTCGATGGCCGTTTCGTGCTACCCCACTCGGGTGTCCATCTGGCGCGAGCCCACTCTGCACTTCGTCGTCCTCGGGGCGCTGCTCTTCGCGGCGTACGCGTGGATGGCGCCAGACGACCCGCTGCGCGTGGTCGTCACCGACGCGTTGCGCGACTCGCTCGCGCGGCAGCTACGGGGGCAGACCGGTGCTGAGCCGAGCGTCGAGGCGGTGGAGGCCGCCGTACAGGCGTGGGTCGATCGGGAGCTGTTGTATCGGGAGGCGCTTCGGCTCGGCCTCGACGCGGGGGATCCTATCGTGCGGCGCAGGTTGATCCAGAAGCTGGAGTTTCTGGCCGAGGAGGCGCCGACGGAGGCGCTTGGGACGGCGGCCTTGCGGACGTACCTGAGGGCGCATGCCGACGCGTTTCGGACGGCGGCGCGGGTGAGCTTCGAGCATGTCTTCCTGCGGCGGGAACGGGCGGCGCTCGGGGAGGGGGTGCTCGCGACGTTGCGAGGGGGGGGTGACGCGAAGGGGGATGCCTTCGTGCACGGGCGGAGCATCCGGCGTCGCACGCAGGCGCAGGTGCGGGGGCTCTTCGGCGGGGACTTCGCCGACGCCATCGCGCCGTTGCCGGTGGGCGGATGGCACGGCCCGTTGCCCTCGGCTTACGGCACGCACCTGGTGCGGGTGACGGAGCGGGTGGCGGGGGCCGTCCCGCCGCTGGAGTCGGTCCGTGGGCAAGTCGAGGCTCACCTCGCCGAGGCGCGCCGCGGCGCCGCGCGTGCTGCCCTGCTGGAGCGCCTCCGGGCGGAGTACGAGGTCCTCGGGGCCAGCCCGTGAGGCAAATTGGTCTGATAATCAAACAAAG
>CAYOBQ010000112.1:0-30328 GCA_964402225.1 uncultured Nannocystaceae bacterium
TCGCTTTGTCTGCCGCACCGTCCTAGGACGGTGCGGCAGAGTCGCGACGCGGCGCACTGCACGTGCCCGCCAACCGATTTCGGCGTTGCGAAGCGTGGCGATATCTTCGGATATCGCTACGGCTTCCCGTCGTGAACTGGGTGCAGATCCTAAACGTGCGTTCATGTGGGTCGGTGTGTGGCGTCTGATTTGCGGGTTGGTACAGACAGCACCTCACCGTCCTCGCTGGACCATCCGCTCGGCGAGCAGCACACGGCTGCGCGACTGCGATGCCCGCAGTCCGCGCGGGAGAGCCTCGTCACGGCGTCTCCCCCCGCCTCTACAGGCGGTGGAGCGTGGATCGGGCGTTGGCAGCCGTCCAACCACGCGCCGGCCTCAACCTCCGGGCCCAGCGTCACTCCCCCGTCTCGACGACGACCTTGCGAATGACTGTCCCCGGGGGCTAAGCGGCGGCGCCGCCGTCCGCGCCGCGGCCCGTCCGGCCTTCAGCAGCGGCAGTGAGGGCGAAGACGAATCACGGCTGGGGAGTCGCCCACCTCACGATGCGAAAGATCCTGCGGAGCCTGCTAGAGGAGTGGCGGTGATGCCCCCTCGCCGGCATCGTCGGCCGGGTTCAGGTCGCCAGCAGCGTTCCTCTGGCGGAGCGCCTTGACCGCTTCCACCTCTGCGAGCGGGAAACCACATCGTGCGCCATCTCGTTGAGCGGCCGACCCCGTCCGCTCGCACGACGTTGAACTGGTCCAGACCGGTGATGGTGCGGAACGGCTCGTCGAGGGACCCGGTTGCACGTGACGTGCTGGACGATGCACGCCCCGAACGTCTCGGCCCGCAGCGCGTCGGCCGAAGATCTGGGCGCGGTCGTCGCCCCGGGAGAGCAGCGCCCGCTCGTCGCCCCCGACGACCACGGCCCGCTGGGCCCGCGCCCCGATCGGCAGAGAAAATGCGAACAAGAGCGGCGGCAGATGGTGCATATCTCCAATATGCACCACTCGATCGTCACATTGTTCTGCGGGGTCGTGTTCTTCCTTGGCTGTGACGACCAGGTCGCTGGCGTGGGCCACCCCGTAGACGGCGACGCTCCCGAGGCCGACGGTCTGCTCGAGCCGGAGGCGGGACGCGACGCTTCCCCGGGTCCGGGGCCCGAGTGCGCCGCGGATGTCGATTGTGCGGCCGACGAGGTCTGCGCCGCGACGGGCGAGTGCCTCTTCCGGTGCTCCGTCGGGGGGTGCGCCTCGGGCTACTGCGGCGCCGACGGGCGTTGCCACGACGGGCCGTGCGACGACGACGGGCTGTGCCCCCCGGCGAGCTTCTGCGACGCCCGTGGCATCTGCCACCCGGGCTGTCGGGTGGGCGGCTGTCCAGAGGGGCAGGTCTGCGGCCCTGACCGGGTCTGCGTGACCGACGGTGCGTGCCTCGAGGCCGAGCTCTGTGGCAATGGGATCGACGACGACTGCGACGGCGTCGTGGACGATCCGGGGGTGTGCAACGCGCCGTGCGTCGCCGACCAGCCGTGCGAGACCGGCCTCGAGGGCGCCTGCGCGACCGGCGTCGGCGAGTGTCCCGGCGGAGACGTCGGGCCCCCCGTCTGCCGCGCGCCCGAGCCCGTCGCCGAGGCCTGCGACGGCGTCGACCAGGACTGCGACGGGGCCGTCGACGAGGACTGGCCTCGAGTTGACGAGCCCTGCGAGCACGCCGCCGGCGCCTGCGCCGGGGTCTGGGCTTGTGGTGACGCGGGGCTGGTCTGTCGCGGTGGCGGCGGCGAGGCGGAGCGCTGCAACGGCGTCGACGATGATTGCGATGGGGCGACTGACGAGGATTGGCCCCGGCTCGGCGAGGCGTGCGAGGCGGGGCGCGGATCCTGCGCCGTCCGCGGTCGGCTGGGGTGCGGCGATGTCTGTGACGGGCAGCCCGGCGCGGCGGCCGACGAGATCTGCAACGGGCTCGACGACGACTGCGACGGCGAGGCGGACGAGGACTGGCCCCTCGGGGGCGCGTGCTCGGTGGGGGTGGGGGCCTGCCGCGTCGATGGGCGTTGGATGTGCGGTGAGGCCGGCGCGCGCTGCGACGCGGTCCCCGGCGCTCCGCGGCCGGAGGTCTGTGACGGCGCGGACGATGACTGTGACGGGCGCATCGACGAGGCGCTGTCCCGCGCGTGCGGCGCGCGGGCGGGGCACGGGGCCTGTCGCTCGGGGTCCGAGCGCTGCGAGGGCGGCGCGTGGGTGGGCTGCGACGCCGTCGTGCCGGCGCCGGAGCGTTGCAACGAGGTAGACGATGACTGCGACGGCCTCACGGACGAGGCGGGGGAGCCGTGCTACGGGGGCCCGGAGCAGACCGTCGGCGTCGGCCGCTGTCGGGTCGGGGCCCGGGATTGCGGTGGCGGGGTTTGCGCCGGCGAGGTCCGGCCGGCGGTGGAGGTCTGCAACGGCGCTGACGACGATTGCGACGGATCGGTGGACGAAGCGTTGGGCTGCGCGTGTGCTCCCGAGCCCTGCTACGACGGACCGGCGGGGACTGACGGGGTGGGCGTGTGCCGGGCGGGGCTGCGGGATTGCGAAGGGGGCGGTGTCTGCGCGGGGGAGGTGCGACCGGCGGTGGAGCGCTGCAATGGAGCCGACGACAACTGTGACGGGGTGGTCGACGAGGCGGTGCTCGGCGTAGGCCGTCCGTGCAGCGCCGGGCTGGGTGCGTGTGCGGCGGTCGGCGTGACGATCTGCGACGGGGCGCTGCGCTGCGAGGCCGCCGTCGGCGCCCCCGCCGCCGAGGCGTGCAACGGGATCGACGACGACTGCGACGGGCGAACGGACGAGGACTACGGGGTCGGCGCGGGGTGCTCCGCGGGGATCGGGCTGTGCCGGCGCGCGGGGAGCACCCGCTGTGGCGAAGGCGGGCGGGTGGTCTGTGACGCCGTCGCCGGCGAGGGCGGGGCCGAGATCTGCAACGGCGCCGACGACGACTGCGATGGGCTGCCCGACGAGGGCTTCGACGTCGGGCGGATCTGCCACCGCGGCCGGGGCGCGTGCCGGGCCGATGGCGTCGTCACCTGCGCCGGCTGCACCGCGGTGGTCGGCGCCGCGGGGGCTGAGGTCTGCAACGGAGCCGACGACGACTGCGACGGCCGTATCGACGAGGGCTTCGTGCTCGGCGAGGCGTGCGTGCGGGGGGTGGGGTCGTGCGCCGGGGAGGGGGTGACGGCGTGCGGTGATCGCGGGGGCGTCGTGTGTGACGCGTCGGCCAACGTGGGGCGACCCGAGGTGTGTAACGGCGCCGACGACGACTGTGACGGGCGCAGCGACGAGGCCCTCGCGGAGCCGCCGTGTCCCACCGGCGAGGTGGGGGCGTGCGCGGAGGGCCGCGCCCGGTGCGTCGAGGGCGAGCGGCGCTGCGTGCGAGAGGTCGAGCCGGTGGCTGAGACCTGCGACGGCGCCGACGAGGACTGCGACGGCGCCATCGACGAGGCGCAGGGCGTCGTCGGGTGCGGTCTCGGTGCGTGTGCCCGCGAGATCGACGCCTGCGCGGTCTGTGATCCGGTCGCGGGCGCCGGGGTGGAGCGCTGCGACGGGACGGACGAGGACTGCGACGGGGTGACGGACGAGGCTTCGGTGGACGCCGACATCCCCTGCGAGGTCGGGACCGGCCGCTGCCGGCGCACCGGCTTCTGGCGCTGCGGCGACGGGGAGCGAAGCTGCACGGCCACGCCCGGGGAGCCCGCCGGGGAGCTGTGCAACGGGCGCGACGACGACTGCGACGGCGCCGCCGACGAGGGCACCGAAGGGGCGCCGTGCTGGGTGGGGGTCGGCGCGTGCCGGCGCGAGGCGGCCCTCGAATGCGCCGGCGAGGTGGGGCTCGAGTGCCCGGCGGCGGCGGGCGCCCCGGTCGCCGAGGTGTGCAATGGGATCGACGATGACTGCGATGGGCGGACGGACGAGGGCTTCGGGACGGAGGTCTGTGGTCTGGGCGCGTGCCTGCGAGCCGTCCCGGCGTGCGACGGTGAGCCGGTCGAGCCCTGCGAGCCGCTGGCGGGGGCTGAGGCAGAGGTGTGTAACGGGGTCGACGACGACTGTGATGGGGTGGTGGACGAGGCGGTCGAGGTGGGGGCGCCATGCGCCAGCGGGATCGGTGGCTGCGCCCGCGATGGGGTGACGGAGTGCCGGGGGGGGCGGGTCGTGTGCGGGGCGACGCCGGGGGCGCCGGGGGTGGAGCGCTGCGACCTGGTGGACCAGGACTGCGATGGCGCGACGGACGAGGCGCTCGGGCTGGTCGGATGCGCGGTGGGGGTGGGGGCCTGCGGGCGCCCAGGGCTCGCGGCGTGCGAGGGCGGCGCCCGGCGCTGCGACGCCGAGGCGGGGGAACCCGAGCAGGAGGTGTGCAACGGCTTCGATGACGACTGCGACGGAGAGACGGACGAGGGCTTCCCCCGGATCGTCTGCGGTCAGGGCGCGTGCCGGCAGACGGTCTCGGACTGCGCGCGGCGGGGCGATGTCGTCTGCGATCCGCTCTTCGGCGCGGCGCCGGAGGCGTGCAATGGCGTGGACGACGACTGCGACGGGACGACGGACGAGGACGCCGCGGGGGGACCGTGCGGCGCGGGCGTCGGTGCGTGTGAGGCGGAGGGCGAGCTCGGCTGTGTGGAGGGTGTGTTGCGCTGCTCGGCGGTGGAGGGGGCGCCGGCCGAGGAGGTCTGCGACGGGGCCGACCACGACTGCGACGGGGCGGTGGACGAAGGCGTGGCCTGTCCCGACGAGGTGCCGCCGGTCGTCTCGATTCACCTGCCCGACGGGCCGGTGCCGGTGGGCAGCGAGGTGCGGATCCAGCTCGAGGGCAGCGATGACCGGGGCGCGGTCGTCGACTGGGCGCTGTCGGTGGGCGGCGCAGCCTTGGCGGTCGACGGGAACGGGGCGGCGGTGTGGATCGCGGTGGCGGGGCGGCACGCGGTGCTCGCGACGGGCGCCGACGCCGCGGGCAACGTGGGTCGAGCCGAGGCCGTGCTGCGGGCCATGGTCGCGGGGGACGGGCAGGATCCGGTGGCCGAGATCGACAGCCCGGGCGAGGACGCCGTGCTGAGCGAAGCGCGAGCCGTGGTGGGCACCGCCACCGACGCCAACCTGCACCGCTGGACGCTGGCCTATGTCGAAGGGGAGGGCGAGGATTGGCGGACGCTCAGGGCCGGGGAGACGCCGGTGGTCGCCGGGGAGCTGGGGCGGCTGGATCCGACGTCTGTGCCCAGCGGGCTCTACCGGATTCGGCTGCGCGTCGAAGACGTCAATGGACGCGTCGCCGAGGTGGTGCGGGCGATTCGAATCGAGGGCGACTCGAAGATTGGGCGCTTCACGATCAGCTACACCGATCTGACGATCCCGGTGGCGGGGCTGCCGCTCACCATTCGGCGGACGTACGACTCGCAGCGGAAGTTCGTGGGCGACTTCGGCGTGGGGTGGGTGCTCGATGTCCGCCAGGGCGCGTTCAGCCACAACCGGCCCCCGGGGCGAGACTGGTCGCTGCAACCGGCGGGAGGGTTGGGCGGCTTCGGCCGCTGCGAGTCGGCGGAGCTCGCGCAGCACATCGCCGAGGTGCGGTTGTCGGACCGGGAGCTGTACGTGTTCCGGTTGGAGGTCATCCCCGGCTTCGTGCTCCAGGGGCGCTGCGACCTCGTCTTTCAATACCAGCTCGTCTACAGCACGGTGCCCGGCGAGGCGGAGCTGCTGATCCTCGGCGAGGTCGACGCGGAGTATTGGCTGGCCGACCGGGCGCTGCGGACCCTCGGCGGGCAGCCGTACGATATCGGTGCGGTGCAGCTTCGGACGCCGGATGGGCGGGCGATCGATCTGGACCGCGACGACGGCGTGCTGCGGATCCTCGATCGGAACGGCAATCTGCTGCAGATCGACGAGGATGGGCTGCTCACGGAGGGCGAGGGCGTGGGGATCGAGCGCGACGCGGCGGGGCGGATCGTGTCGGTGGTCGCTCCGGGCGGGGAGCGGGTGAGCTACGCCTACGACGCGGCGGGGGATCTGGTCGAGGTGACGGGGCGTCGTGGGGAGACGGTGGGGTATGGCTACGACGGCGATCACAACCTGGTGCGGATCGACGATCCGAGTGGCGCAGAGCCGCTGCGCAACGAATACGACGACGAGGGGAGGCTGGTGGCGATCGTCTATCCCGACGGGGGTCGCCACGAGCTCGCCCACGACGTGGAGGGGCGTCGCGAGGTGCTCCGCGATCGGTTGGGGGCGGTGCGCGTGTTGGAGTACGACGCCCGCGGCAACGTGCTTCGGCGCACCGATCGGCGGGGCTTCGTGTGGACGCACACGTGGGACGAGGCCGACAACGAGCGGAGCCGCACCGATCCGCTCGGTGAGACCACCTGGTTCGAGTACGACGCGCTGAATCGCCGTGTGCGCGAGATCGATCCGCTCGGTGGGGAGACGACCTACGCCTACGACGGCGGCAGCCTGCGGCGGAGGCTGCGGACGGGCGGGGGCTCGACCACGCGGTGGGACTACGATGGGCAGGGCAACCTGGTGCAGGAGACCGACGCCACGGGGGCGGTGAGCAGCCACACCTACGACGCACGTGGGAACCGGCTCACGACGACCGACGCCCTGGGTGGCGTGCAGACCTGGACCTACGACGGATCGGGGCGGGTGCTCACGGAGACCGACGCGCTGGGGCGCGAGCGGCGTCTCAGCTACGACGCGGAGGGTCGACAGATCGAGGTGCTGCGGGTGGTTGGCCCCGAGGAGCTCGCGCGCACCAAGGCCTATGATGTCAATGGGCGGCTGACGGAGAGGACCGATCTCGCGGGCGAACGGGTGGGCTACGAGTATGAGGCCCACGGTTGGATCAGCGCGCGGATCGATCCGTTGGGGGGGCGCACTGAATACACCTACGACGGGGCCGGCAACGTGGTGCGCACGGAGTACCCGGACGGGGGCGTGGAGACGGCGGTGTGGGATGCCGAGGGGCGGCGGATCGAGCAGACCGACCGGGCCGGGCGGCTGACGCGCTACGCGTACGACGCGGAGGGCAACCCGGTGCGGGTGACGCGCCCCGATGGTGGGGTCGTGCAGTTGAGCTACGACGCGCTGGGCCGGCTGGCGAGCGAGACCGATGCGCTGGGCGCCGTGACGACCTATGCGTACGACGCCTTGGGTCGCCTGGTGCGGTCCACCGACGCCCTCGGACAGGAGACGGCGTATCTCTACGACGACGCGGGCCGACGCATCTCGACGACCGACCCGGATGGACGGACGACACGGTGGGAGTACGACGCGATGGGGCGGCGCACGGCGACTGTATTCCATGATGGGCGCCGGAGTGAGACCGGCTACGACGTGCTGGGGCGGCGGGTCTCGGTGCGAGATCCGAACGGCCATCTGACGCGGTACCGCTACGACCTCGCGGGGCAGCTCATCGAGGTCACCGACGCGCTGGGCGGGCGCATCGCCCTCGAGTACGACGCGATGGGTAACCGCTCGGCGATGGAGGATGCCGGTGGGCACCAGACCGAGCTCGAGCACGACGCGGTCGGTCGGATCACGGCGAAGATCCGCCCCGGTGGAGGGCGCACGGAGTACGAGTACGACGCGGTCGGGAACCTCGTCGCCCGGGTGTTCGCGGACGGCACGCGCACGGAGCGCGGATACGACGCGATGAACCGGCTGACCTCGAGGGTGCTGCCCACGGGGGTCGAGGTGACGACGCTCACGCCGACGGGGCGGCGCGACGCGGTGCGCGACGCGCGCGGAGTCACCCGCTGGGAGTGGGATGCCAGCGACCGGCTGCTGCGACGGATGGAGCCGGACGGGGCCACCCTCGCCTACACCTACGACGCGGAGGGCCGGCGGACGTCGCTGGCGACGGCCGAGGGGGTGACTCGCTACACGTACGACGCGGTGGGGCGGTTGCGGACGGTGGTGGCCTCGGATGGCGGGGTCTTCGAGATGAGCTACGACGAGGCGGGGCGGCGCGTCGAGCTCGTGCGGCCCAACGGGCTGGTGACGACCTATGGCTACGACGCGGCCGGCCGGCTGGAGCGCGTCGAGACCTTCGACGGTGAGCACCTGGTCGCCGGCTTTGTCTACACGTTGGGCGATGCTGGGGAGCGGCTGAGCGTCGAGGAGCTCCACCGCGAACGGGTAGTCGAGTATGCCTACGACGCGCTCTATCGGTTGCTCGAGGAGCGGGTGGGAGACCGGACGATTCGCTACACCTACGACGCGGCGGGCAACCGTCTGCGCAGAGAGGATGGGGCGGAGGTCACGGTCTACGGCTACGACGAGCACGGCCGACTGGAATCCGTGGACGGCGTACCTTGGACCCAAGACGAGCGTGGGCGAGTCGTCGACGATGGTGAGCGTACCTACGAATGGGATGCGCTGGACCGCCTCGTCGCCGTCGAGGTGGGCGAGGTCCGGGTCGAGTACACCTACGACGTCGACGGCAACCGCGTCGCCGAGGCGGTGCGCGGGCCCGACGGCGACGTCGAGACGCGGCGCCTGGTCGACACCACCGGTTCGGTCCCCGAGGCGGTGCTCGAGACCGGGCCGGGCGGTGTCCGCAGCTACCTGCTCGGCGACGACCTCCTCGCGGTGCATCGGGACGGCGCCTGGCGCTATCCCATCGCCGACGCGCAGCGGTCGATTCGGCTGGTGACGGGACCGGCGGGCGCGGTGGTCGAGACCATCGACTACGACGCCTTCGGCCGGGTCCTGGACCGAGGCGGGGAGGGGGCGCAGCGGCGGCTCTTCACCGGCCAAGCTCGGGACCCCAACACCGGCCTCGACGACCTGCGGGCGCGCTGGCTCTCCCCCGACTCGGCTCGCTTCCTGAGCCTCGATCCGGTGGAGCCCAACCCGGTCGACCCGCGCACGCTTCACCCCTACGTCTACGCCGGCAACGATCCGATCAATCACTACGATCCGCGGGGAGAGACGCTGATCTCACTGTCGATCAGCATCAGCGTGAACATGGTCGTGAGCTCCATGTATGTGGGGGAGACGATCAAGTTCTTCCTCCGGGCCCAGCAGCTCAGCTACTGCTCGATGCCACCGGCCTACGCCGTTCGAGAGCTGGGCCTGCGGATGATCACCCTGGGGATCCGGGGGGTTCGCGACCTACAAGCGTGGGCAGCAGATGATCGCCCAGGTCTACACCGAGATCGGGAACGCGGCGTGGGCGGTCTACGAGAACATCGCCGACGGTCTGGTCGAGCTGAGCTGGGATGTGAGCGTGAAGATCAGCGAGGAGATTCAGATCTCGAAGAGCGACGTCGAGACGCTCAAGAAGTGGTTGAAGAAGGCCGACAGCTACTTCCTCGCCGCTGTTCGCTGGTATCGACAGCTCTCCAAGGCGTCGTGGGAGGGGCGCACCCTCGACTGCGAACAGGCGAAGCTGGCCTGCGAGGTCGGCCAATGTTTCCTGGGCGAGATCCCCTGCCAATAGGCGGGGGCGGAGCGGGTCTCAGCGCCGTCGGCGGCGCACCCCCGCGAGGGTCAGGAGCAGCGCCCAGGCGGCCCCCGGGCGCCCCGTCCCGCGGCAACCGCAGTCAAAGCCGGAGCCGCTGATGTCGGCCCCCCCGTCGCGCTCGTCGTGCCCCTCGCTGCCCCCGAAGTCACCGGTGATGCCGCCGTCGTCGACGGGATCGAAGCGGAAGTCCGCCCTCGCCGAGCCGTCGCCGCTCGGCCCGTCGGTGGCGCCATCAGCGGTCGGACCATCGCCGGCGGCGTCCGGGAGCCGACCGTCGGCGACGAGCCCGTCGTTGGCAGCCCCATCGCCGCCGACCGCCGCGTCGCCGCCGTCGACCGGCCTCCGCGCGTCCCCCGGCCCCGCGTCGGCCGGGCCATCGGGCGCCTCGCCGTCCGGGGCCGCCGCGTCGGCGGCCGAGGCATCCGGGACCACCGCCCCGTCCGGCGCGCCGCCGTCCGGGCAATGCTCGTCGACGGCGTCGTCGCAGTCGTCGTCGACCCCGTCGCAGGTCACGTCGTCCTCGGCGGGGGCGCCCTCCTCGCAGGTGTCGACCACCGCCGCCCCTTCGCAGCGCAACACGCCCGCAGCCGCGCACGCCCCCGTCCCGCAGGCCGTCGGCGCGCCCTCGAAGCCCTCGTCGGCGACCCCGTCGCAGTCCTGATCGATCCCGTCGCAGTCGTCGTCGGCCCCCGTGGGCGCCCCCGGGACGCAGAGCGCCTCGTCGACTCCACCCACGCAGGCGCTCATCACCTCTGCCGCGCACGCGCCGACGCCGCACCCCACGATCCGCGGCGCGTACTCCTCGTCGGCGGCGCCGTCGCAGTCCTCGTCCCGGGCGTCGCACACGTCGTCGAGCGGTGCTGCGTCACCGGGCCGGCACGAGTCGCGCAACTCACCGCCGTCGCAACGGAGCTGACCCGCCGCCGCACACGCCCCCACGCCGCACGCTGTCGGCCGCGTCGGGAAGTCCTCGTCGAGCCGCTGGTCGCAGTCGTCGTCGACGGTGTCGCACGTGACGTCCGCCGGTGACGGGAGGTCCGGGACGCAGGTGTCCGCCACCCGCCCATCCCGGCACTCGACCTCCCCCTGCGCCTGGCACGCCCCGACCCCGCACGTCGAGCGCGCGGGCACGAAGTCCTCGTCGTTGGCCCCGTCGCAGTCGTCGTCCACTCCATCGCAGGTGCCGTCGTCGGGGGCCGGGTCCAGCGGGCGACAGCCGCTCACGACCTCGCCACCGGTGCAGCGCACCCGCCCCGACGTGTTGCACGCCCCCACCCCGCAGCGCCGCCTCCGCTCCACGTAGTCCTCGTCGTTGGCGCCGTCGCAGTCGTCGTCCACTCCGTCGCACGTCGCGTCTGTGACCGCCGGCGTCCCCGGGCGGCAGGTGCTCCGCGTCCGACCCCGCCCCGGCCGGCAGATGACCTCGCCCTCACGCTGGCAGGCGCCCACCCCGCACTCGATCGGCCGCGGCACGAAGCCCTCGTCCGACGAACCGTCGCAGTCTTCGTCCCGCGCGTTGCAGTTGACGTCGGGCCCAGGCTCCCCCGGAACACACGCGTCCGCCTCGACGCCATCGACGCAGCGGGTGAAACCCTCGCTCAGGCACGCCCCGACGCCGCAGGACAGCGGCCGGGGCTGGTAGTCCTCGTCCATCCGCCCGTCGCAGTCCTCGTCGATCCCGTCGCAGCGCGCGTCCCGAACCGACGGTCGCCCGGGGACGCACGTGTCGCGCAGCGCACCGCTCACGCAGACCGACGCCCCCTCGGCGACGCACGCCCCCTGACCACAGGCCGTCACCGCCGCCGCATGGTCCTCGTCGTAGGCGCCGTCGCAGTCGTCGTCGATCCCATCGCAGCTCGCGTCCGCGGCCGCCGGCTCGCCGGGCTCGCAATCGTCCATCACCCGCCCATCGACACAGCTCGTCAGCCCCCCGGCCTCGCAGGCCCCACGCCCACAGCGCGTGAGCCGCCGGTCATAGCCCTCGTCGGTCTCGCCGTCGCAGTCCTCGTCCCGCCCGTCACAGGCGGTGTCGTTCGCCGCGGGCTGCCCCGGCCGGCAGGTGTCGCGCTCGTTCCCGTTCACGCACCGCCGCACGCCCTGCGCCACGCACACCCCCAGCCCGCACTCGGTGGGCGTCGCCACGTAGCCCTCGTCCGCCGTCCCGTCGCAATCCTCGTCGATCCCGTCGCAGTCCTCGTCGGCGCCGCCTCCCTCGCCGGGCTCGCAGTCATCCACTTCTTCACCATCGACGCAGCTCGTGCGCCCGGTCTCGGCGCAGGCACCGACCCCGCACCGCGTGACCCGCCGCCGATAGCGCTCGTCTGTGGCCCCGTCACAGTCGGCGTCGATCCCGTCACAGGCGCTGTCGGATCCCTGCCTCGGCCCTGGCTCGCAGGTGTCGATCTGCCGCCCGTCCACGCAGCGCGTCTCACCCGCGGCGGCGCACACGCCCGTCCCGCAGGCGGTGGCGTCGGCGACGAAGTCCTCGTCGGCGCCGCCATCGCAGTCGTCGTCCACACCGTCGCAGTCATCGTCGGCCCCGCCGCCCTCCGCTGGCACGCAGCTATCGCGCAGCTCCCCATCGACGCAGACCGTCACTCCGTCGGCGACGCACGCGCCCACGCCGCACACCGTGGGCTCACCCGCGTAGTCCTCGTCGGCGCTGCCGTCGCAGTCGTCGTCGACTCCGTCGCAGTCGTCGTCCCGCGGCGCCGGGATCCCGGGATTGCAGGTGTCCCCGAGCTCGCCGTCGACGCAGGTGCTCGCGCCCACCGCCGCGCACGCCCCGAGGCCGCACACCGTGGGCTCACCCAGGAAGTCCTCGTCGGTCTCGCCGTCGCAGTCGTCGTCCACCCGGTCGCAGGTGGGGTCGTCTGTGGCCCCCCCCGCCTCCTCGCAATCCGTCACCAACTCGCCGTCCAGGCAGAGCCGCTCACCGACGACGAGGCACGCGCCGAAGCCGCAGGCCACGCCGATGACCTCGTAGTCCTCGTCGATGCGCTCGTCGCAGTCGTCATCGAAGCCGTTGCAGCTCTCGTCGTCGTCGGCCCCGGGGTTCTCGACGCAGGTGTCGAAGGGCGCGCCGTCGCGGCACTCGAGCCGCCCCGTCGCCGCGCACCCGCCGGTCCCGCACGTCGTCCGCGGCGGCTGGTAGTTCTCGTCGGCGGTGCCGTTGCAGTTGTCGTCGACCCCATCGCAGTCGTCGTCGGGATCCCCCGGATCACCCGGCACGCACGTGTCGAGCTCGCCGCCGTTGACGCATCGAAGCTGTCCCTGAGCAGCGCACACCCCCGACCCACAGGCCGTCGCCTCCTCGACGAAGTCCTCGTCGGCGGCGCCGTCGCAGTCGTCGTCGGTCCCGTCGCAGTCGTCGTCGGCCCCGCCTGGCTGGCCCGGCACGCAGTCCGTCACCGGGTCCCCGTCCTCGCAGCGCGCCTCCCCATCGCGGCGGCAGGCGCCGATCCCGCAGGTCACGGGCCGCGGTCGCGCGTCCTCGTCGGTGGCGCCGTCGCAGTCGCTGTCGACGCCGTCGCACGCCGCGTCGTTGGGCGCCGCCGGGCGCGGCTCGCAGCCATCCACGACCGCGCCGTCCTCGCACCCCGTCGCCCCCGCGTTCACGCACGCGCCGACGCCACACTCCGTCGCGACCGGCGCGTAGTCCTCGTCTGTGGCCCTGTCACAGTCGTCGTCGGCGCCGTCACAGCTCGGGTCGTCGTCGGCCCCCTCCCCGGGCACGCAGTCGTCGCCCACCGTCCCGGCCTCGCAGAAGGTGCGCCCCTGTGCTCCGCAAGCCCCCACGCCGCAGGTCGTATCCCGCGGCGCGTAGTCCTCGTCGGTGGCCCCATCGCAGTCCTCGTCCCGCGTGTCGCAGACCAAGTCAGCGGCCTCGGCGGGCCCCGGCCGGCAGGAGTCGACCTCCACCCCACCGACGCAGCGCACAGCCCCCGTGGCCGCGCACTCACCCAGCCCGCACTCCGTCTGCACCTCCACGAAGTGCTCGTCGGCCAGCCCGTCGCAGTCGTCGTCGGTGCCGTCGCAGTCGTCGTCCGGCCCGCCCTGTCCAGGGACGCAGTTGTCCACCACGTCGCCGCCCACGCAGCGCACCCGCCCCTGCGCCTCGCAGGCGCCCACCCCGCAGCGGCTGTTCCGCTCGAGGAAGTCCTCGTCCGTCACCGCGTCGCAGTCCTCGTCGCGCCCGTCGCAGATGGCGTCGTTGAGGTTCGGCTCCCCCGGCGCGCAGGTGTCGGTGACGATGCCCTGAACACAGGCGCGCTCGCCGGCCCGCTCGCAGGCGCCGACGCCGCACCCGGTGGGCAGCCGCTCGAAGTCTTCGTCGGTGGTCCCGTCGCAGTCATCGTCGGTGTTGTCGCAGAAGGCGTCCGCCGCCGCCGGCTGTCCCGGGACGCACGGGTTCGGCCGGCCGTTCACGCACACGTCGACCTCCCGGAAGCACGCGCCCACCCCGCAGCCGCGGCGTCCTTCGTCGGTCTCCCCGTCGCAGTCGTTGTCCTGGGCGTCGCAGACCTCGTCGTCCGCCGCCGCCACCGGCTCGCAGGCGAAGTCGCCGCCGCGGCACCGCAGCACGCCGATCCCACAGACGCCCTCGCCCCCCGTGGCGCAGCCGCTCCCGCCCCCCGGATCGCCCTCGTCGGTCGCCCGGTCGCAGTCGTCGTCGGCGCCGTTGCAGGCCTCCTCGTCGGGGACCACCGCGCCGTCGCAGGCGCCCCAGTCGCCGTCGTCACAGGTCTGCGTGCCGCCGCGGCAGGGCCCCACGCCCTCGGACCCCTGGGGGCCCGGGTAGCAATCGCGCTGGAGCCCCTCGTCGGTAGCGTCGTCGCAGTCGTCGTCGATCCCGTTGCAGGTCTCAGGGCTCGGGTCGCAGCCATCGGGCACGGTCGGATCGGTGCCGTCGACCAGCACCTCCTGGCCGTCCGTGCGTCCGTCGCCGTCGGTGTCGGCGTCGTCGACGCGGGTCCCGAACTGGGGCTCGACCTCGTCGGGGAGCCCGTCCTGGTCGGCGTCTGTGGGTCGGTAGATGCAGGTCGGCGCCTCCGCCGGATCGCCGAAGAAGGCGGCGCGCTCGTCGAGGTAGGCGAGGACCGGCAGCCCGAAGGCGTCGTGGGCCGCGCTGAGGTAGCGATAGCGGTGGCGCTGGCCCTGGGAGCCGGACAGCTCGAGGCGCGTCGTGTCGTAGCCGCGGCCCCGGAACATGTAGAGGGCGTCCTCCGCGCCGAACAGCGCGCTGCGGCTGTAGCGACGGGTGAAGACGGTGAGCGGCGGGCCCGCCGCGGCGCCCACGTAGCCGCCCACATTCGACTCGTTGAACTGCTCGGTGGCGAAGGCCCCCCCGAGCTGACCGAAGGTGCGCAGGAGCAGCACGTCGCTGTCGGCGTCGAGCTGGTTGGGTCGGACACCGTGGAAGACGAGCAGCTCGGCGCCGTCGAAGACCGCGCGCGGTGACTGGCCGCCGTTGAGGAGCAGCGACGGGGGCACGAAGGTGCCCTACAGGCCGCCGTCGAGACGGCTGACGCGCAGCTCGCCGTTGGTCATGTCGCGGTGGGCGACGACCAGGGCGTCGTTGGGCCCCACCGCGAGGGATGGCATCGCGCCGACCCGCCGCCCCGGGACCCGGTCGGCGTCGACGACGCCCCAGTTCGCCCCGACCCGGGTCGCGACGCGCAGGACGCCTGAGTCTTCGTAGGCCACGACCAGCTTGTTGCCGAAGCGGACGATGTCGCAGCTCCCTCCGTCGACGTTCTGCTCGAGCTGGACGCGGCTCCACCCCCCAGCGACGAAGGAGGCGACCTCCAGGCGCTTGCGGCGCGCATCGTGGAAGCAGATGTGGATGTCCTCGCCGTCCATGAGGAGCCCGGTGTCGGTGACCTCCGCCGTGATGAGCAGCGAGATGTTCCGGGCGACCTCCTCGGTGGCGATGGTGCCGTCCGCCTCGACGGTCGTGTGCAACAGCCCGCCGAAGACGCGGTCCACGCGGCTCAGGTGGACCACGCCCGCGTCGTCCACGCCGACCTCGACGCCGTTGCCCTGGTCGCTCCCGGCGATGCAGAAGCGCTCGAGGTCCTGCCCGAAGGCGGCCCCGGCGAACAGCAGCCCGACCGCTACTCGGCGCAACGGCCGTCTCCGTCACCGTCCTCGTCGGCGCAGGCGAGCCCCAGCCCGCAGCGGTTCTGGATCTCCGCCGGATCGCAGCGGTCATCCGCCCGAAGTGGGAAGACGACTCGGAACCAGGCCGTGTACTCGAGCGGGTCGTTTCGCCGGAAATCCGACACCACGTAGAAGTGCGTGCCGGCGTCGAGGGCCTCGTCGAGCCGCGAGCAGCGAACGTCGGCGCTGGCGTCGTCGTTGGTCGCCGCCGCCCCTTCGAGGGCCGCCTCGAGGCCCGCGTCCGTCAGCGTGTCGCTGTCGATTCGATAGAGGACCGTGTCCCCGACGCACCCGCCTCGCCCGTCGCCTGTCTCCACCGACAAGCGCGCCGGGGCGTTCAGCGTGACGGCGAATAGATCGTAGAAGTCGGGGCCTGAGCCCTCGGCCTCGAGCCGCGCGCGCACCGCGACGTCCGGCTCGATGGCCATCGCGTCGGCGACGGCTTCGTTGGGCTCGACCTCGTCGAGGGTCGGCAGCAGCGGTCCGCAGAGGCCCTGGCCGTCGATGTCCGCCTGCAGGCAGAACAGCCCCGGGGCGCAGACCACGTCGACGCCCGCGCGGTCGCAGGCACCGCCGGCGCCAGCGACACCGACCAGATCCACCGTGAGCACGTAGTCGCCGATGGCGAGGCCCCCGAGCCCGAGGACCAACAAGCGGTAGCTGCCCGCCTCGAGCTCGCCCTCGAGCCGGGAGCAGGGGACCACGCCGCCGTCGTCGTCGCTCGCGACGCGCACCCAAGTGCCGCCGGCGTCGCGACGCTCGAGGTTGATGAAGGTGTCCGCCGGGCAGCCCCCGGCGCCGTCACCGACCTCGGCGCGGACCGTGCGCGCGTCGGCGAGGTCGAAGACGTAGAAGTCGATCTCGCCGGCGTCGGTGTGCCCCGCGAAGTCGCCTCCCGCGCTCACGTCAACCGCCTCGCTGGTGCACTCGGCGCTGCAGCCATCGCCGTCGTTCTCGTTGTGGTCGTCGCATTGCTCGCCGGGTCCTTGGATGCCGTCACCGCACCGCGGGAAGGCGCAGACCGCGGGCATCCCGGTGCACACGAGCTCCTGGGCGCACACGGCGTCGCCACCGCAGGGCTGGCCCTCCGTCGAGACCGGGCGGAACAGCACCGAGAGGACGTAGGCCTCGAGGGCCTCACCGAAGTGGTGGGAGACCTCGATCCGCCACTCGCCGGGCTCCAGGTGGGACTCGAGGCGAGAGCAGGGGGCGTTGACCGCGCCGTCGTCGTTTCGGGCGACCACCTCGAAGCCGTCGGGTCCGCGGCGCAGCAGCCTCAGCTCGGTGTCGCCGGGGCACAGGCGCTGGCCGTCGCTCGTCTCGAGCTCGACGAAGGCCGCGGCCTCGACCTCGAAGCCATAGAGGTCGACCGCCCCCGCCGCCAGGGCCCCTGGGAACTGACCTCCGCCGGCCACGTTCGTCGCCTCCAGCGAGCAGGCCGCCGAGCACCCGTCGCCGGCCTCCTGGTTGGCGTCGTCACACTCCTCCGCGGGCCCCATCCGGCCGTCCCCGCACACGTGGGCGGCGCAGACGGGCATCTCGGCGGCGTCGTCGCAGTACGCGCCGTCTTCGCAGCGGACATCGGGCGTCCCGCAGCGGGCGCCGGGCCCGACCAGCGAGGTCCGGGCGGCGAAGGTCAGTAGAGGCAGCCCCACCATATCGGCGCTCTCGGTGCTGAGCTGGACGACGTAGTCCCCCGGCGCGAGGGGGCCCACGAAGGTGACGTCGCAGGCGACGGCCACCACCGCCAGCGGGTCCTCCGCTTCGCCCGCCGCCCAGAGCCGCGCCCGCACCGGGCCGGGGCAGCCGAGGAAGCCGTCCCGGGTGAAGAAGCCCAGCTCGCCGGGGGGGCCGTCGGGCACCGTCAACACGAAGGTGTCGACGTCGTCTGTGGACGCAAAGGCGCTGTTCATCTGGAGCTCGCCCAGGCTCATCTCCACCGAAGCGCCCATCGCGCTCGCGTCGCCAGCGTCCTCGTTGGGCTCCACCTCGGCGGGGCCGTTGAGGGCGCAGGCGTTGCTGCAGAGGTTGTCCTCGATCTCGTCCCCGTCGTCGCAGTCTTCACCCGCGTCCCGCGCGCCGTCCGTGCATCCGGGGACGACGCAGGTGCCCATCAGCTCCGCCGCCGGCACCCGCCCACAGCGCAGGCCGTCGGCGCAGCGACCGTCGAGGCCGCGCGCATGGCAGGCCGCGCCCTCGACGATCCGCGGCGCGCGTCGCACCACCAGCAGGTTGGTGATCGGGCCATCGGAGCGAGGCGTGACGCGCACCAGATAGCGCCCGGCCGCGAGATCCCGCACGGCGCCGTCGCTCATCGGCTCGAGGACCGAGCACAAGGAGAAGCGCCCGTTGTCGTTGCGCCCCAGCTCGTCGCCCGCCTCCGTCAGCAGCGCCAGCTCGGTGTCTCCGTCGCAGCCGAGGCGCGCGTCGGGGGCGTGGGTCTCGATCACGACGTCGGTCGCGTCCTCCAGGGTGAAGGCGAACCAATCCTCGTCGACGCCGTCGAGCACGAAGCGGGCCGCGGCCACCCCGTCGGGCCCGAAGACGAGCCCCAGCGGGGCCTCCTGAGAGTCCGGCTCCTCATGCTGTTGGATCTCCCGCTGGCACAACGCGTCGCAGCCGTCCCCCGGCTCGAGGTTGCCGTCGTCGCATTGCTCACCAACGTTGAGGTTCCCGTTCCCGCACGGCTCGATCATCGCGTCCGGGGCGGGCCCGTCGGGCGCCGCGTCGGCCCCCCCATCGGGTGGCGTCTCCGCCATGTCCGGCGGGAGCCCGTCGGGGCCCGCCTCTTGGGGGGCGCCGTCCGGCGTCGCGTCTGCCCTGGTTCCGTCGTCCATCGGCGATGGCCCCAGGTCCGCCCCCAGGTCCGCGCCGGGCCCATCGCCTTCATCGTCGTCGCAGGCGAGGCCCGCGCACGCGATCCCAACAACCAGAGCCCAACGCAGCATCAGCTCCCCCCGGAGATTCGTGATCCCGACTTAGCACGATGGGCGGTGACGAATGCAATTGGACGCCAACGCGAGCCGTTGGCGGCGGTCAGGAGGACACCCGCGTGACGGACGGTACCGCGTCGAATCCTCTGTCGAAGCTCATGATCCGGTTCACGCCGTGCCGTTCCATCACGGCGACGTGTAGCGCGTCGCGCGCCGAGAGACGCTCCGCGCCCAGCAAGATGTCCTTCGCGCGCGCGGCGTCTGCCAACTCGATCGACAGCACCTCATCGACGATCTCCAGGATCGCGGCGAACGCGGGCCCAATGGCGTCGCGGCGCCGTATCGCGTCGTACCGGTGGAGGACCTCCTGAAGTACCTCGGCGTCAGTGACCAGGCGCTCTCCGTCGGTGATGGACCGCTCGACGAGCAGGCGAGCGGTCGTCTTGTGGGCGTGCTGCGCGCCGACGAGATACATGGGGATGTTCGAGTCGACGAAGATCATTCCGGCAGAACAGCTCCGTAGCCCTGCTCGATTTCGGTGAGCATCGTCTCGACATCGGCGGTGGGGAACGTGTGCTCGCAGGCCCTCCGCACGGCGTCGAGCTTGTCCGCGGCCCGACGCGAAGGCTCTCTCCGGCGAGCTTGCCTCAGCACCTGGCGGACCCACTCGGCCACGGTCATGTGCTGAGCACGCGCGACCCCGCGGATCGCCTCGTACTCAGTCTCGTCCATCAGGACTTGTAGTCTGTGACTCATACGGATGAGGCTACCCGACTCCTCTCAATGAATAAATCGCGAGACCGCCACTCCAGCCATTCCGCATGAGCTACCATCCCCCGCACAGCGCCCATCGGGCCCGTGAATAGCGCCCCGCGGTGCGCGTCTGTGCCCGCGAGACGAACCACTCGACGTGAAGGAGACCACCGTGCAGCTCATTGGAATCTCAGGGATCGCCAGCTTGGCGCTCGTGCTCTTGGCGACGCCGGCCCTGGCACAGACCGGCGTGGAGGTTGGCCCCGACGGGGTCAAGGTCACCGCCCCCGGCGCGAAGGTCGACACGCGGGGTGGGAAGGTCAAGGTCCAAGCCCCGGGGGCGCGGGTCGAGACCGGCCCCAAGAAGGTCAAGGTGTCGACGGCCGACTCTCCCAAGGGCATGAAGGCGCGCAAGGCCTTCAAATGCGCTGGCGATCAGGACGAGACGCTGAAGGGGGTCCACATCACGGCGCCGGGGACCGCGATCACCGTCGCGGGCGACTGCACGCTCACCCTCGTCGACAGCCGAGTCGACGGGGGGGGGCAGGCGATCAAGGTGCTCGGCGACGGGGACCTCACGATCAAGCGCAGCGTCGTCCGCGGGGGCGAGGCCGCCGTCGTCGTCACCGGGAACGGGACGGTGGGCGCCTCGAAGAGCCGGTTCTCGGGGCGGATCGTCAAGAAGGGCGACGGCGACTTCGACGACGAAGGCGGCAACACCTTCGGCAAGTAGACCCCGACGCCTGGTGGGCTACTCGTCGAGCGTGAAGTAGAGGCGCGCGCCTTCGTCGAGGGTGCCTTCGGCCCACACCCGCCCGCCGTGCATCGTCGTGACCTGGCGCGCGAGGGTGAGGCCGATGCCCTCGCCCTCGAACTCGCCGGGGCCGTGCAGGCGGTAGAAGGGGGCGAAGACGCGGTCGGCGAAGCGGGGATCAAAGCCGACGCCGTTGTCTCTGAGCAGGAAGACGGCGGGCTCGGTCTCGCCCTCTCGGAGGAGCTCGATGCGGGGCTCCGGGATGGGGCGGGTGTACTTGAAGGCGTTGTCGAGCAGCACCTCGAGGAGCGTGCGGCATTGTCCGTAGTCGGCGTGGACCGGGAGCGACCGTGGGACGTGGAGCTGCGCGGCGCGCGCCGGCCAACGGGTGGTGACGATGTCGGCGGCCAGGGCGCCCAGGTCGAAGTGGCTGCGCTCGATCTCGGCGAGGCGGACCATGGAGAGCCGCGCGACCGCCTCCAGCGTGCCGGCCATGCGGACCGCCGCGGCGCCGATCCGCGAAAGCAGGTCGCTGACGGACGGATCGAGGCGGTCTTCGAGCTCGTCGGTGAGGACGGCGGCGAGGCCCTCGACGGAGCGGGCCGACGAGCGGAGGTTGTGGAACGCCGCGTAGACGATGGCCTCGAGACCCTCGTGGGCCATGTCCAGCTCGCGCTCGCTGTGCTCCACGCGGCGCTCTAGCTTCCCCGTGAGGCGCTCCAGGTTCTCGCTCCGCGCCCGCTCGACCCGCTGCTGGAGCCACAGCCGCTCGAAGACCTCCACCTTCGCCCGCACCTGCGCGGGATCGAGGGGCTTTTGCAGGTAGTCGACGGCGCCGGCCTCGTAGCCGTCCTTGAGATCTGCGGCCGTGCGCTCCAAGGCGGTCACGAAGATCACCGGGACCTCGCGCGTGGAGGCCTGGGCGCGCATCAGCCGCGCCACCTCGTGGCCGTCCATCCCCGGCATCGAGACGTCGAGCAGCACCACCGCAACGTCGTGGCGCAACAGCAGCCGCAGCGCCTCCTCGCCGCTGGTGGCGGTGAGGATCTTGCGACCCGGCTGCTCCAGCAGCGCGCGCAGGGACAGCAGGTTGGCCGGGCGGTCATCGACGAGCAATAGCTCGACGTCAACGCCGCCGGTAGACCCGAGCTCCATCTTCCAGCTCCTCGAATGCTTCGGCGCTACCCGTGAACCGAAGCGACTCCTTGCTGCCGAGGGCGAGAAAACCACCCCGCACGAGACTCCCGTGCAGCAGCCGAACGACACGATCCTGTAACGCAGGCTGGAAATAGATCAACACGTTCCGGCACAAAATGAGCTGCATCTGCCCGGGTGACTCGTGCCGGCCCAGGTCGTGGGCGCGAAATCGCACGTTCCGCTTCAGCGCGGGGACCATCGACGCGAGCCCGTAGGCCGCCGAGTAGTAGCCCGCGAAGGACTCTCGACCCCCCGCGAGTTGGTAGTTCCGCGTGAACTCGCGGGCCCGCTCGATGGGGTAGACCCCCTCCCGCGCCGTCTCCACCACCCGCGGATCGATGTCGGTTCCGAGGATCGTCGCGCGTTCGTAGAGCCCCTCCTCCTCGAGCATGATCGCCAGCGAGTAGACCTCCTCGCCGGTGGAGCAGCCCGCCACCCAACAGTTGATCCGCGGCCAGGTCGCGAGCAGCGGGACCACCTCCGTCCGCGGCCGGACGAAGACCTCGGGATCTCGGAACATCTCGGTGGTGTGCACCGTCAGCGACGAGAGCAGGTGCGCGAAGAACTCCGGATCGCGCAGCGCCTTGGCCTGGATGGCGGCGATTCCTTCGAGCTCGAAGCGGGCTTGGAAGTGCTTCAGTCGACGGCGCAGCGAGCCCGGCGAGTAGTGCCGCAGATCGTGGCCGTAGCGCCGGCGGATGCCCTCGATGAGCAAGTCGGTCTCGAGCGCGCAGAGCTCCTCTTCGTTCAAGCCCGCAGCCACACCCGCAGCACCGAGAGCAGCCGATCGAGATCGACTGGCTTGGGCACGTAGTCGCAGGCCCCCGCCTCCAAGCACCGCTCGCGGTCTTTGGCCATGACCTTCGCCGTCAGGGCGATGACCGGCACCTGGCGGTCCGGGTCTGCGCAGATCGCGCGGGTCGCCGCGTAGCCGTCCATCTCCGGCATCATCATGTCCATCAGGACGATCTCGACGTCCGGCGTGCGCGCCAGGACCTCGAGGGCGACGCGCCCGTTCTCGGCGGCGGTCACCGTCATCCCGACGTTCTCGAGGACCTCCGAGAGGGCGTAGACGTTGCGCATATCGTCGTCGACGACCAGCACCTTGTGGCCCGCGAGGTCCGGGTCGATCTGGCCCGCCGCCTCGACGCGGTGGAGGAAGAGGCGGACCTCTTCGATCAGGCGCTCCTGGGAGCGGGCGCCCTTGAGCACGATGCTGTCCGAGTAGCCGTCGAGGCGCTCGAGCTCGTCGTCGGCGAGCTCCCGGCCGGTGTAGACGACCACCGGCGGCACGTTCAGCTCCGGGTGGTCGTGGAGCCGTTCGAGCAGGTCGAAGCCGGAGAGGCCCGGGAGCCCGAGGTCCACGATCGCGCAGTCGTAGCGGTGCTCGCCCAGCAGCTTCAGGGCCTCCTCGGCCGTCCCGACCGCCTCGACGCGGACCTGCCTCGCGCCGATGAGCTCGGCGAGGCGCGCCCGCAGCGTGTCGTCGTCCTCGACCAGGAGCACCCGCCGCAGCGCCGACGCGGTGCGCACCTCGAGGTCGGCCAGGATCTCGTCGAGCCGGTCGGCGGTGACCGGCTTGCGCACGACGCTGAGGACGTCGAATCGGCGAGCGCCCGGATCCTCGAAGGCCGACACGACGTGGACCGGGAGCCCGCGGGTGTTCGGATCGGCGCGGAGCCGCTCGAGGACGCTCCACCCGTCCTGGTCGGGGAGCCGCACGTCGAGCACCATCCCCGAGGGCTGGAGCTCCTCGGCGAGCGCCAGCGCGGAGCGGGCGTCGCTGGCCACCACCGCCTTGAACCCGCGGGCGCGGGCCAGCTCGACGAGGCGCTCCGCGAAGGCTGGGTCGTCCTCGACGACCAGCAGCAGCCGGTCCTCCGGGCTGGCCGACGCCCGGTCGTCCTCCACCAGCGAGGCGGACGGCGGCGCTGGGGTGGGGAAGGCCTTCGGCGGTGGCGACGAGAGGGACCGCGCGCGTGGCGGCGGGGGGCGGACCGGGAGGTGGACCGTGAAGGTGCTGCCGACGCCGCTCTCGCTCTCCAGGGTGATCGAGCCGCCGAGGAGCTCGACGAGCTCGGAGACGATCGACAGGCCGAGGCCGGTCCCCCCGTGCTTGCGCTGGGTGGTGCCGTCGACCTGTTGGAACGCCCCCCACACGCTCTCCTGGCGATCGACGGGGATGCCGATGCCGGTGTCTGCGACGGCGATGGCGACCCCTTCGCCCTCGGGGGAGAGGCGCACCGTCACGCCCCCCGCGTCGGTGAACTTGAGCGCGTTGCCGATCAGGTTGCGCAGGATCTGCTCCAGGCGTCGCGGATCGGTGTAGATCGTGGCCGGGGTGTTCGGCTCGGCGGCGAATTCGAGGGCGAGCCCGCGATCTCGGGCCACGTGTTCGAAGGCCCGCTCGATCTTGGAGCACAGCGCCTGGGTGGACACCGCCGTCGGCTCGATCGACATCTGGCCAGCCTCGACGCGGGCGAGGTCCAGGACTTCGTCGACCAGCGAGAGGAGGTCGTGCCCGGAGCGCAGGACGGTCTCGGCGAACTCGACCTCCTTGTTTCCCAAGCGCCCCGAGCCGTTGTCGGCCAGCAGCTTGCTGAGGATCAGGATGCTGTTGAGCGGCGTGCGCAGCTCGTGGGACATGTTCGCCAGGAACTCGGACTTGTAGCGGCTCGTCTCCGCCAGGTTTCGAGCCTTCTCCTCGAGCTCCGCGCGGACGGTCTGGAGCTCGCGATTCTGGCGGCTCAGGGTGGCGCGCTCGGCGGCCAGCAGTCGGGTGTGGCTCTCGAGCTCCTCGTTGGCGGCGCGCAGCTCCTCCTGCTGCTCCTGGAGGCGTCCCTCGGAGGCCTCGAGGGCGTGGGTGCGCTCCTCCAGCTCCTCGTTCGTCTGGCGCAGCATCTCGGACTGGCGCTGCGTCGCCTCCAGCAGGTGTTGGGCCCGGGTGCGGTCGCGCGCCGCGGACAGCGCGATGGCGAGGGGCTCGCGGACGCCCTCGACGAAGGTCGTCGCGGCCTCGGAGATCGGCTCCAGCCCGCCGAGCTCGACGACCCCGACCACGTCGTCCCCGTGGACCAGACCCGCGACGAGGAGCGACCGGGGCCGGGTGCCGCCCAGCCCGGAGGCGACGCGCACGTAGTCCTCGGGCAGGTCGTCGAAGGTGCGCGTGCGGCCGTCGAGGGCGGTCTGGCCGAGCACCCCGGTGCCGAGGGGGACCTCGGCGGGGTTGTCGGGGCCTGGGGTGTAGACGTAGGCCGCCACCCTGTGAAGCGTGTCGCCATCGACGGCGTAGATCGCCCCGAGCAGGGCCCCCGTCTCGTCGCAGAGCGAGGCCAGGGCGCGCTTCCCGAGGCCCGAGACGTCCAGGCTGCCGCGGAGCACCTCCGTGAGCCGTGCCTCGGCCGCTTGCCGATCGTGGGCGACGGCGAGGGCGCGGTTTGCGGACTCGAGCTCGGCCCCCCGCGCCTGGAGGTCCGAGGTGCGGGCGTCGACGCGCGCCTCGAGCTCGCGTCGGTGGCTCTCGAGCACGTCGAGCATGCCGTTGAACGCCACCACGAGGTCGCCGATCTCGTCGTCCCCCTCGGGGGTGCCCCGGACGGTGTAGTCCTCCTTCGTGACCTTCGCGGCGACCTCGGCCAGCCGCTGGAGGGCGCCGGTGACCCGGCCGGCGATCCACAGCGTCGTGAGCAGGGCCAGCGCCAGGGACACGACCAGCCCCGTGAGGTCGCGGCGTAGCTCGAGGCGGAGGACTGCGTCGAGCTCATCGGTGGAGGTGCGCACATAGACCGCGCCCACGGGCCGGCCCTGCTCCAGGACGGGTCGGCGCACGAGGAGGGCGTTCGGGCCCAGGTGATGGGCCTCGATGGCGGGGGCCGCGGGCTCGCTCCAGGCGCCGTAGGTCGCCAGGAGTCGGTCGCCGTCGTAGACCGCGGCGCCGGTCACGGAGGGGTCGGCGCTCAGCGCCGCGAGGGTCTCCTCCGCGGCCAAGGGGTCGTCGAAGAGCAGCGCCGCCTGGACCGACTCGCTCAGCAGCGCCGCCTCGCGGCCGTGCAGGGCGATCGCGTTCGCCTCCAGGGACTTCACGGCGAAGATGTAGTGGCTGCCGGCGGTCACGGAGACGGCCACCAAGGTGATCGCCATCACGACGCCGATCAGGCGTGATCGCAGGGAGATGCGCGTCTTCATCTAGCCGCTCGCCATTTGAGATTCGCCCGGCATCGACGCCATCGACTCATCGAGGTGGCGACCATAGCACGCGCGCCGACCTCGGAAGTGACCTGTGTCAGCGCGGAGTGCCATCCGGCCCCGTGGGTGGTAAGATGATCTGGCTTGGAAAGGGCGGTGCCGTGGCTTCGTTGACGACGCGATGAGCGTGGAGCAGGATCTTGAGCGGGCGCCGGTGCTCGTCGTCGACGACACCCTCTCGAATCGACTCTCCTTCGAGGCGCTGTTGGAGCGCGTCGGAGTCGAGGCGGTCTGCTGCGAGTCGGGGGCGCGGGCCCTCGAAGCGGCGCTGCACAGCGACTTCGCCCTGGCGATCATCGACGTTCAGATGCCCGAGATGGACGGCTACGAGCTCGCCCGCTACCTGCGGCGAGCGAAGCGCACGCGGGACCTGCCCCTGGTGTTTGTGACGGCGACCTCGCGCAGCATCGAGCACATCCACAAGGGCTACGCGGCGGGGGCGGTGGACTACGTCGTCAAGCCCTTCCCGCCGGAGGTCCTCGAGGCCAAGGTGCAGGGCTTCGTCCGCCTCTTCCAGCAGCGCCGCGCCCTCGAGCGGCTCACCGTGGCGCTCGAGTCGGAGATCGCGCGTCGCGAGGCGATGGAGGCCGAGCTCCGCGCCCACCGCGACCGGCTGGAGCGGGAGGTGCGGCGGCGCACCGAGTCCCTCGAACGGTCGAATCGCGCGCTGGAGGCCTTCGCCCACTCCGCGGCCCACGACCTCCAGGCGCCGCTGCGCACGGTGGCGGACTTCGCCGACGCGCTGGTGGAGGATCTGGAGGCGGGCCACCACAAAGACGCCCTCGACGACGCCCAGCGCATCCGTCGGGCGGCGGTGCGGGCGAGCCACCTCGTGTCGAGCGTGATGGAGCTCGCGCAGGTGGCGGGGGCCCAGCCCGCCCACGACCGCGTCCCCCTGGGGGAGGTCGTCGCCGACAGCCTCGACGATCTCGCCGCGACCGTGAGAACGAACGGCGCGCAGATCAGCGTGGGTGAGCTGCCCGTCGTGTCCGGTGATCGGCGGCTCATCCATCGATTGATGCTCAACCTGCTCTCGAACGCCCTCAAGTTCGTGTCCAAGGAGCGCGCGCCCAGGGTCGTGGTCGAGGCCGAGATCGACGACGGCGACGCCTGTCGGGTCCGCGTCCTCGATAACGGGGTGGGCTTCGACCCGACGCACGCCGACCAGATGTTCGAGCCCTTCGGGCGCCTCCACGGTCGCGAGTTCGACGGCGCGGGCATCGGGCTGAGCGTGTGCCAGCGCATCGTCGACGCCCACGGTGGGTCGCTCAGCGCGCAGCCCACCCCCGGCGGCGGCGCGACCTTCGAGTTCACCCTCCCGCTGGCGCTCGCCGCATCCGGCGCCGCCACCTCCGCCTGAACCCCAACCTCGCCGTGGCTACCGCCCGAAGAGCCCGAGTCGAAACCAGATGCTCTGCCACCAGCGGAGGCGGCGGGAGACCCAGGTCTTCCACAGATCGGTCCACCCGATCTCGACACGGAGCGCGCGGGACTCGGCGTGCAGGGCGCGAACCTCGCCGAAGCTGCTCGTGCGGAGCAGCCGCGCGAAGTAGCCCAGCGCGTCGTATCGGGGTCGAAACTTCTCCCGCGGGCTCGTCTCGATGATGGCGCCGAAGTCATCGTGGAGCGCCAGAAACCCGTCCTCGTCTCCAAGGGTCAGTGCGCATTTCAGACCGTTGTCGACCAAGAAGTCCGCGCCGTGGTCGATGGGCCGGTTCTCCAGCCCATACCGGCAGACATCCAACGCCTCGGCGTGGCGCCCCGTGTCGTAGTACGAGGCGGCGACCAGGTTGATGGCCCATTGCTCCGAGTCCGGGCGGCTGCGGTAGTCCCTCAGCCAGTCGATCGTGTCCTGTTGGTGGTTCTCGCAGGAGAAGCCCCAGCCGACCGCCATCCAGGCCTCGGTGTCCTCGGCGCACAGCTCTGAGTTCGCCCGCCCCCATCGCCGAACGAAGTCGGGGACGCCGGCCTCGATGCACGCCTGGAGCGTCTGGCCCAGCAGGCCCGGGTTCGCCGCGCACGCCTCCCGGGTCTCGAGCAGCCCGACCAGCGCCTGGAGAGGCTCGGTTTCCTTGGCACAGGCGAGGGCCTGGAGGAAGGCCTCGAAGTAGATGCGGTTCACCGGGGTCTGCGACCGGAGCAAGCCCCGGAAGGCCTTCAGCGCGCGGGTCAACCCGTAGCCCTTGGCGCCGCGCAGCGCTTCGAAGACCACCCTGGCCCACCAGTGGTGATTGGCCGAGACGTGGCTGACGAAGAGCACCTCGAGGGCGGCGCGGGCCCCGTCCCAATCGGCCACCTCGACGGCGAGGCGCAGCCGCTGGGCGACCAGCGGCGGCCAGGCGGCGTCCTCCTCGTTGGCGCCCTCGAGGAGGACCCGTGCCGCCTCGCGTTCGTCGCCGTCGAGCAGGAAGCTCGCGTGGTCCGCGCGGACCTGGCGCGAGGCGGGGCAGCGGGCCTGGAGGTCCGCCCATTGGGGTGCCAGCGCCTCCCGCGCGACGCCCACCTCGTCGAGCAGCTCCAGGCGTCGAGTCGCGCGCTCGGGCTCCTGGAAGAGCGCGAGCTCGGCGCCCTCGAGGATCCGCTCCGTCACTCCACGGTCTCCGAGGTCCGTTAGCCAGTCGAAGAGGAGCGTCACGCCGTAGTCGTAGTCCGGCTGCTCGAGCAGCAGCGCGCGGAGCTCCTCCACCGCCTTGATCTGCGCGCCCGAGTGCCATCGAACGTAGGCCAGCGCGCCTTCGACCCAGGGCGCGGGCCCGACCAGCGCCCGGTGTCGTACGACCAGGTCGCGGGCGGCTTTGGAGCGACCACCCGCGCATAGGTGGCAGGTGAAGGACCACACCGCGTCCCAGAGGCGAGCGTCCAGCTCGATCGCCCGACCGAAGGCGGCGTCCACGACCTCGTCGTCGACGGAGAAGGGCGCGTCGAGGCACGCCCTGGCAAAGACCATGTGCGCCGAGGCGACGTTTGGGAAGCGGACCCTGAGCTCGTCCGCCACCTCGAGCGCTTCCCGACCCCGGCCGAGGCCGCGGACCAGCTCGACGCGGGCCTCCCAGAGATCCATCGTCTCCGGCATGTGCCCCAAGCCGCTGACGAGCGCCGCCTCGGCGGCGGCGCCGTCGCCGGCCTCCACCAGCGTGTCGGCGAGTTGTCGCCAGATACCTGGCCACCAGGGATCGTCCCGAGTCGCGCGTCGTAGCGCAGAGATGGCCTCGTCCTGCCGGCCCACCGCCGCCAACCGGTGGGCCATCGCGGCGCGTGCGTTGCCCCAACGTGGCTTCCAGGAGAGCAGGCGCTCGTAGGTCGCGAGGGCATCGTCGGAGCGGTCGAGCCGCTCGTAGACATCGGCGAGCGAGAAGGCGAGGCCGCCGTGGAGCGGGAACATCTCCGTCAGCCGCACCAGCTCGGGCAGCAGCGGGCTCAGGACCGCCGGTCCCTCGCCGTACCGCACCAGCACGTCCGCGCGGGCCTCCGCCAGGTAGGGGTCGTCGCGGGAGGTCGTCGCCCACCGATCGATGGCATCCAACGCCGCAGAGGGCCCGAAGTGCGCCGCCACGAGCTTCGCCGCATGGAGCACCCCTCGAAGATCCCCCGGGGTGCTCTCGAAGGCGCGGTCGAGCACCGGGACGACCGCGCCCTCGCGCTCGACCACCGGGAGGGTCGAGGCCAACTCGAAGAGGCGGCTCACAGACCAGGTGTAGCTCGAGGCCCGAAGTAGCGAGCGTCCGAGATCGTCCAGCGCTCGCGGCAGATCACCCTCCAGCGCCGCGACCTCGGCCTCCAGCAGGATCGTGGCCGAGTCCGATGGGTCGGTCGCGGTGCAGCTCTCGACCACCTCCCGCAGCTCGGCGACACCCGACGGGAGCTGGGGCGCCTCCAGGCGACGGACGCGGCCCCATGTGAGGAAGCCCAGCTCCCTCCACGCCCAACCGTCGAAGGGGTTGCGCTCCACGCGGGCGCGCAGCACGTCGAACCGGCTCTCCTCGTTCTCCGAGTCTCTTCGGAGCAGCTCGAGGCGCTCGAGCACCTCGTCGGCGGGCCTCTGGCTGCGCCACTCGGCGAGGAGCGCGTCTCCGGCGGCCGGTGACTCCAGGTGGTCGGTACCCCACAGCAACGCCTCGAGCGCCGGCACCTCACGAGGTCGCTCCGCCACCCACTCGCGTGCGTGCTCCAGCGCGTCGGTGTATCGTCCCTCGGCCTGGGCGACCTCGTAGGCGACGGCGTGGTATTGCGCCGGCCCGCAGACACGGCGGGCGCGCTCGACGGCCTCGGTCGCCGCCTCGAGTCGGCCCCAACCGGCCAGGTATCGCGCGGCGGCGGCGACCAGCGTCGGATCGTCAGGCAGGCGACGCCGCGCCTCCTCCAGGGCCTCCATCGCCCGGCCCGGCTGGCCGAAGTCGACGAGCAGCTCCACGAAGCCAGCCCAAGCCGCGCCCTCCGAGGCGCGCTCGCGCAGCCGCTCCAGGCGCCGCTCCTGCCAGGCGATGCCCTGCTCGGCGGCGCCGCGCTTCTTGAGCGCCCAGGCGTACAGCTCGTTGGCCCGGTTCCCGTCCAGATCGAGGCAAGCCGCGGCGCGAAGCGCCAGCTCCGCTTCGGCGTGGCGTGCTTCCTGTCCCAGCAGGCGCGCGAGGAAGTGCCACGGAGCCGAGTCGTCTACCTGCCGCAGCAGCGCGTAGCGCAGATACCGGTGGGCCTCGTCGAAGTGGGTCGCCGACTCCGCGAGCACGTCGCCGTAGCGCGCCGCGAGGCCCGGCTCCGGGCGAATCCAGTGGGTGCAAATCCCAGATCTGCGGTCGTCTTTGGAGAGGCTGTCAGCTTTCAG
>CAYOBQ010000113.1:0-30171 GCA_964402225.1 uncultured Nannocystaceae bacterium
GTTGGCGGGCGCGTGCAGCGCGCCGCGTCGCGACTCTGCCGCACCGTCCTAGGGGTCTTGGCGCTGGCTCTGATGTCCTGCGAGGGCGCCGCCCCAGCGGTGAAACCGGGGCCGGATGCCGGGCTCGAGGACGCGGCGCCAGACGCAGATGCAGACGCGTGGTGGGCGTGTCCACACGGGTGGGTCCAGGCCGGCGACGGGGTCACGTGTGAGCCCGATCCCACCTCGCCGTGCCCACCCGGGATCGATGAGGCTTGTGCGCCCTGGCCTTGCCCTGATGGTTGGATCGACACCGCGGTCGGCTGCGCCCCACCTGCGCCTCGGGAATGCGGCGAGGGGCGCTTCGCCATCCCGGGCGGATGCAGCCGGGAGTGGGCCTGCCCAGATGGGTGGAGCCGGCACGGCGTCCTCGGGCTCGGTTGTTTCGCCCCGCCCGACGCGTGTCCCCCCGGAACCCACAGCCCGTGGACGGGACCCTGCGATGACCTCGGCCACGCCGACTCGAGGTGCGCCGAGACCAGCCCGCCAGTGGGCGCCTTGCGGGTCGACTCTCGGGCCGCGGTCGGTGGTGACGGCTCCCTCGGGGGCCCCTTCGCCTCCCTCGAGGAGGCCCTCGAGGCGACGTCGCCGGGGGCCACGTTGGCGTTGGCGGAGGGCACCTACGAAGCGCGGCGCGTCACCGGGGTGACCTTGGTCGGCGCCTGTGCCGCGCGGGTGGACCTCTCGGTGGACGCCCTCGGAGGCGACGCGGCCCTGGAGGAACTCACGCTGCGAGCCAACGAGGCCACCCCACGGGTCGAGGCTGGGGCCACGGTGAGGTTGCGTGGAATCCGCGTGCTGGGGGCGGCGTCAGGGTTGACGATCGGGGCGGGGGCGGACGTGTCCGCGGAGGCCTTCGCGAGCGCCGGCGGGGGGCCGGGCGTCCTGGTGGGTGAGGCGGCGGCCTTTGAATGCGCTCGGTGCGTCTTCGACGGCCCGGGGTGGCCGAATGCGACGCAGCGCCAGGGCGTGGAGGCCGAGGGGGCACGGGTGACGCTGCGCGAGGTGACGGTGCGGGGGATGGAACGCGCCGTCGCCGCTCGACGTGGCAGCGCCCTGGAGGTCCTGGACTTGCGCGCCGTTGGCTGCGACCGCGCGGTGGACGTGTCGGCGTCCGAGGCCCGGGTCGAGCGGGTCGCCGCCGACAACGGCATCGTGGGCCTCCTCGCCCGCGATAGCGCGACGCTGGAGGTCACGGACGCCTCGTTTCGGGCGAATCTCCGACAAGACATCTCCGTGAGTCGCGGCACCCTGGTGGCCAGCAAGGTGTCGAGCGATGGGAGCCAGCCCGGCGACACGAGCGGCCGCGTGGCCCTGAGTCTGGGGCGCGTGGAGTCGCGGGGGACGCTCGAGCGAGCGGTGCTCATCGAGCCAGGTCAGCTCGCGGTGCAGGTGGTCGGTGAAGCTACCGTGGAGGACTTGCGCGTCTACGGCGGCCGCGGTGGCGCCGCGACGGTCGGTGGGCGGCTGACGATTGAGGGTGGCCTCATCACGGGCACCGAGCTCGCGGTGAGCACTGTGCCGACCGGGCCGACCCTCGACGCGATCGGCGGGGACGACGAGGAGTCGCGCGCTGGAGAGACCGTCCTGCGGCGGGTGCAGTTGGGGCCCGGTGCGCCCAGCGCCGGGCAGCTCTGGATCGGCGCCTTCGTCGACTTTCTGCACCGCCGCGTCCCGCCGCGAACGGTGCTCGAGGACGTGCACATCGCCCTGGGCGAGGCGCCCGCCGTCGGGGTCGCGGTGCTGCGTGGAGAGCTCGATGTGCGGCGGCTGAGCGTGCGGGGGCGAGGTGAGCAACCGCTGCGAACGGGGATCGCCGTCGCCGACGGGGAGGCGGTGGTTCGAGGGGCGGTCTTCGACGTGCCGCGTGCGATGACCGCGGCGCGCGGCGCGCGGCTCGAGCTCACCGACGTGCGTGTCGACAACCGCGGATGGCACATCGACGCGTTCGGGATCACGGAGGGCTCGACCGTAGACGCCCGCCGGTTGGCGTTGCGCGGCGACGGGGGGCCGGGCCTGGTGGTGGAGGGCGCGGGCAGCCGGGCGACGGTCCGCGGCCTCCGCGCTCAGGGGACGGGGAACCTCGCGGCGCTGGCGGGGGCGCGCCTCGAGCTCGTCGACGCGGCCCTCGAGGCCCCGGTCGGCGCTGGCGTGGCCCTGGTGGGCGCCGACACCAGCCTCGAGGTGGCGGGGCTCTGGATCCGCGGCGGGGTCCCCGTCTTCCTCGGGCCGCGCTTCGCCGGGGTCGCGGTCTCGGCGGACGCGAGGGCGTCTCTCGCCGACGTGACGGTGCAGGGCATGGCCGGCGGCGCAGGCATCTTCGGGCTCCTCGCGCGGCTCGAGCTGACGCGCGTCGCGATCACGGGCAGCGGGCCCGACGCCTGCGGGCTGCGCTTGGATAGCACCCACGCGCGGGGGCGCGATGTGCTGCTCCGCGGCATCGACGGCCCGGGGCTGGTGGTCATCGAGGCCGACGCCGATCTCGCCCGCGTCGCGGTGCTCGACAACCGGGTGGGTCTGCTGCGTCAGGGGGAGAGCCGGCTGGCGATGGAGCCGGGCCGCGTCCGTGGCAACGAGGTGGAAGACGAGGTGTGCGACCAATGCGGCGAGGCGCCGCCGGAGGTGGCTCCGCCCGCGCCGCTGCCACCGTTGTGAGGGCTACGGCTGCGGCGGTGGGAGATCTTCGGCGGTCGCGTCCACGAAGTCGACCCCCTCGACCTCGACCCCGTCTCGGGCCCCGATCCACGCCGCCTCGATGACGTTGTCGCTCAACGCGGCCCCGGCGCCGAAGACGAGCCGCCCCGACATCGTCGCGAGCCGGGCGTCGACCAGGACGCCCACCCGCGCCGAGCCCGTCACGCGGTTGCCATCGACGAGCAGGTTGTCCGCGTAGTTCTCGATGAAGTCCGTGCCCTGGAGGTGCATCCCGTCGGCGGCCTCCGTGACCTCGCCGCCGGGACCTGTCTGGGCACCCAATCGCGTGTCCCCGATGTCGTTGTCTTCGATCAGGCAGATGCAGCCCTGCGCGCTGAGGCCGAAGCCTCGGTTCCCGTTGAGGGCGGAGCCGTGGAGGTGCACGGAGGCCTGCCGCAGATGGACACCGCCCCCCGTGTTCTCTCCCGACGAGATGTTGCTCAGCCCGAGGCGTCGGCGATGGATGAACGCTCCGCCGCCCTCGCCCTCGATCAGGGCGACCGCCGTGACCCGCAGGCCGACGCCCTCGTTGCCGGAGAGCCGCGCGCCGTCGATCTCGGAGATCGTGACCACGCTGCTGCCCATCTCGCCGAGGGTGGTCGCCGAGCCCTGGGCGATCTGGAGAGCTGCGGAGGCCTCGCCGGTGGTGCCGGAGACCTCGACGTCGGCGACGCGGGCCGCGTGGGTCGCGAGCCGCAGACCGTAGGCGCCGTTGCCGATCGCCGCCACGCCGCGGACGTCGGCCCGAGCCCAGAGGTGCAGGTCGAGGTCGGGGGCCTGCTCACCCGCCGGCGTGTCCAGCCCGAGGCTGGGCGGCAGGTCGTTGGGTCGCGGAAACCACATGCCTCCGGGGAACCAGTTGGGGGGCGGCGACCACATGCCGCCGGGGAAGGCGTCGGGGCCGATCCGCCACATGCCGCCGGGGAACCAGTCCGGGCTCGGGGAGAAGGCCCCGCCGGGGAAGGCGGACGGCGCGGCGGCGCGCTGCAAGTTGAGCCCGCCGGCCGCGTTGTCCTCGACCAGCAACCCCTCGATGTCCGCACGGCAGCTCCCGAGCACGACGCCCTGCCCATCGACCCCGGCGACCACCGAGCCACCGCCGATGAGCGTGAAGGTCTGGGACGCGGCCACCCCCGCGGCGGTCCCGTCGCCACCGACGGCCTCCACGCGCGAGCCGAACAGGCTCAGCAGCCCGTGATCGACCTCAACTCCGCGGCCCACGACGCCGGTCACGACGCTGGTGGTCATCGCGAGGAGCCCCGCGTAGGGGCAGACGGGGCTGCGCGCGTCGACGCAGTCGGCGGGGACCGCCTCGCCGGAGACCCGCACGCCCACGCCGTCGCCGGGCCCGACGACGACGCCACGCAACCCCAAGCGCGCGTCCACCGCCTGGAGGTGGACCATCCCGATGTCGCGGATCGCGGAGTCGAAGACGGCGGCCGTGCCGCCGCGGAGGTCGAGGCCGATCTCCGAGGCCCCCGAGATGCGGGCCTGGCGCAGCACGACCGAGGGCACGTCTTCGACGACCACGCCGCGGCGTCCGCCGACGACGTGGAGTCGGGCCACGCCGAGGAGCTCGACCCCGGTGGCGCGAATCACCGGATCCGCCTCGGGTGCCGTGACGCGCGTCGCGTCGGCGCCGGCGCCGACCACCACCAGCGGGCCGGCCGCGGTGATCGGGCCCACGTGCTCCCCCGCCGAGAGCGAGAGGACCGCCGGCGCCGCGCCCGCGGCGGCGAGGGCGTCCGTCAGGTTCGCGAAGGGCTCCGCCTCGCTCCCATCGCCACCAGCCCCCGCGGTCGGATCGACGTGGAGTCGTGGCCAGTCTTCCCCGGCGCCGTCGGCCTCCGAGGCGTCGCCGAAGCGGTCATCCGAGACGAAGGTCTGGCCCGCCGTGACCTCGGCGCCACCCGCCAGACCAAAGGTCTGCGCCCAGGTGGTCCCATCACCGCCGGGGGGCGGGGCGAGATCGACGGCGGCATCGGCGCCCGCGTCGACCGCGGGGGATCCGTCGCCGTCGTCGCAACCCACGAACGAGCCGATGAGCAGAGCTGAGAGCGCGAGACGCATACCGGTGACTCCCCCTCGCTCGCCAGCATAGACGAATCAGGTCCCCAGCGCGCCCCATTGCCGGCGCGCGAGGTCCCGGGCCTGGGCCGCTCGGCCGCCCTCACCGGCGGCGTCGGCTAGGTCCGCGGCGCGCTCAAGGGTGCGGGCGACGTCGCGCTCGACGGTCCGGGTCTCGGCGATGAGCTGGGCCGCCGCGTCGAAGTGGAGATCCCACGTCGCCCAGTCCTCGAGGGCGGCGGCGGCGGCGGCGCGGACCAGCCGGGCGCCGATGCGGAGCAGATCGACGGAGGCGGCGTCGGCGGCCCCGAGGTGGTGGTCGAGCAGGTTCGCGACCCCGATGTAGTCCCCGCGCTCGAGCAGGACCAACGCCCGATTGCAGCGCACATAGTCGACCGAGGACGAGCCGAGCGCCTCGTAGAGCGCCCCCGCCTGCCGGTAGTTCTCGTCGGCCGTCTCGAGGTGCCCGCGAAGTCGCTGGATCTCCGCGAGGTCATGCAGGCAGTCGGCGCGCCCGAGGCGCGTCCCCTCGGCGCTGAAGCGGGCCGCGGCCTGATCGATGCGCGCGCAGGCCTCCTCGTAGCGCCCCTGCTGCTTGAGGATCGTGCCCTCGCCTCGCAGCGCGTCGGCGACGGCGAGCGGTCGCTTCGCCGCTTCGAAGAAGGCCTGGGCGCGCCGCACCCGGTCGAGGGCCTCTTCGCAGCGACCGCTGCTGCCGAGGACGACGGCCATCCGGCGATCGCACTCGCCCCGGAGCGCCGCGTCTCCGAGGGCCTGGGCCAGTTGGTCCGCCTCCTCGTACCGGGCCAGCGCGTCGGCCCGCTGGTTGCGGTGGTAGAGCGTGCGCCCAACCGCGAGCAGCGCCCGGACCACGCGGGCTGTGTCGTTCGCCGCTCGCGCTGTGTCGAGGGCCGCCTGGGCCTCCCGCCTGGCGACCTCCGGTCGACCCCGGACACGGGCGAGCTCGGCGGCGAGGAGCGGGCCGTCGGCGGCGCGCCCGTCGACGAGCCCGCAGCGGTCGCGGGCCTCGCGCCAAGTGGCGAGATCCGCCTCGGCCTCCGCGTAGGCGCCGCGCTCGATGTGTCGCCGGGCGTTGGTCGCCAGCGGGGCGCACGCCTCGCCCGCGTCCCCGGCCGCGAGCAAGTGACGCCCGACGCGCCCGGGGTCACGGAGGGCGCACGCGCACGCGCGATGCCAGCCCGCGGCGCGTGCCCCGGCGCGTGCCTCCAGGCTCTCGCGCAGCATGTTGTGGGCGAAGACCCAGCCCGACACGTCGGTCTCGTCGCGACGGGCGCGGGCCAGACGCTGGCGCAGCAGCTCGTCGCGCAGCCCCGGCGCGACCTCGAGGCCAGCCTCCTCACAGGTCGCTGCCCACTCCTGGCCGTCCACGTCCCGACCGAGGACGGCGGCCAACTCCAAGGCGCGCCCGTCGTCGCAGCCGCGTCCCCGGAGGAAGTGGTCGATCCGCGCCCGCCAGAAGGCCTGCACGTCGGCGGGGAGCGAGAGGTCCGCCCGGTCGCCCAGGGAGAAACCCTTGGGCCCCGCGACCAGCAGGTCACGCTCGGCCCAGTCGCGGACGAGCTGCACGGCGAAGAGCGGGTTGCCGGCGGTCCGCTCGGCGACGGTGTCGGCGAGGGTCGGATCCATGGGGAGGAGTCCGTCCAGCAGCCGGCGGTGGTCGATCTCCGAGAGGGGGCCGAGCTCGATGGTGCGCGTCGCCTCGAGGCGCTCGATGGCGCTCATGAGCCGCGCCTCGAAGGGGCGCTGGCCGAGCAGGTCGTCGCGCGCCGTGAGCAGGAGCAGCACCGGCGTCGCGTCTCGGTCCAGGAGTCGGCGCGCGAAGTGGAGCGCGTCGAGACCCCACTGGGCGTCGTCGATCCACACCAGGGCGGGGCGGGCGCGCCCCAGGGCGGCGAGCAGTCGACCCAGGGCGACGTGCTGCTCGGCGGTCCCGGTCGCCCGCGCCTCGGGGCTCTCAACCATCAGATCGACCAGCGCCGGTACCTCGTCGTAGGCGTCGCCGCCCAGCGCCTCCACGAGCCCCGCGGTGCGCCCTCGGATCTCGCCGTCGGGCGCCCCCTCGGCGCGGATGTGTCGCCGGAGCATCGGGCCGAGGCCGTCCGCCGGACCGCCGAGGGGCGAGTGCCCGGCCTGCAACACCACCGCGAGACCCAGCTCGTGGGCGCGCTCGCAGAGCCACTCCGCCAGGCGGCTCTTGCCGGTGCCGCTCGCGCCGCGGAGCACGACGGCCAGAGGTCGACCGACCGTGCCGACGGAGCGCAGGGCCGACCAGGCTGTGTCGCGGGCCGAGTCCCGGTCCACGAAGGGCGCGCGCCGCAGCCCGAAGAGCGTGAGCCCGGCGTCCGTCAAGGCCGGGGTGGGAGGGAGACGTCCGCGGCGCCAGTCCGCCGCCGCCCTCGGGGCGTCCTCGGGGCGGGCGAGGCCCTCCGCCATCGGGCGGTCACCGTCGTAGGTCGAGGCCTCGATGGTGAGCGCCGGCACCGCCGCCGCCGTGTCCCGGAAGGACCACGTCAGGGTGGGCGCGCAGTGGGCCGGCAGCACGTCGGCGGCGCCTCCCATGCCGGTGGGCATCGCGTCGAGGACCGCGGCGGCGTCGGCGGCGCGCTGATAGCGCTGGGTGGGGTCCTTCTGAAGCAGGCGCTCGAGCCAGGCGACGAAGCCGTCGGGGATCGGGAAGCGCGGATCGAGGGCGGGCACGGCGCGCCGCACATGGGCGTTGAGGATGCCCAGCTCCGAGGGGCCCACGAAGGGTGGCGCCCCCTGCGCGAGCTCGTAGGCCAGGCAGCCCAGGGCGTACAGGTCGCTCCAGGGACCGAAGTCGCGCCAGTGTCCGTGGCATTGCTCCGGCGACATGTAGGCGGGGGTCCCCGCGAGGCGGACGTCGGCGTCGGGGTCGCGCAGGGCGTGGGCCAGCCCGAAGTCCGTGAGCTCAAGGGTGCCGTCGGCGCGGAAGAGCACGTTGCCGGGCTTGAGATCGCGGTGGACCAGGCCCCGCGCGTGGGCGTGGGCGAGGGCGTCGAGCAGCATGACGAGGGCCGCGCGGAGTGACGCCCAGTCGACGACGCTGGGCAACAGCCCCGCGTCGTCGATCCACTCCATCGCCAGCCAGGGGGCGCCGGCCTCTGTCGCGCCGTAGTCGAGGACGCGGACGATGTGGGGGTGGTCGAGGCCCGCCATCGCGCGCACCTCGTTACGAAAGGCGGCGATGTTTCGCGGCTCGAGTCGACCCAGCATCTCCTTCACCGCGACGGGCGTACCGGTGCGTCGATGGACCCCGCGCCAGACTCGGCCCATGCCGCCCTGCGCCACCGGGGTGCGCAGCTCGAAGGGCCCGACGACGCGGCTCGACTCCATCGCTCGACGCTCCGCCGCCGGTCGCTGTGTGTCAAGGGGAGGCCGTCACCGCTCGCAGATGGCCTCGTCCCCGTAGAGGGTGCACAACGTCTTGATGTCGGCGGCCGTCAGCGAGCTGGCGTCTCGCATCACGCTGTTGGTGTCCTGCTCGGGGGTGCCGATCCCGATGGCGCGCCCCACCGCCCAGTTCAGGTCGCCGAGGTCATCGTCGCCGTCGGGCGGATCCGCCAAGAGCACGTCGACGCCCGTCATTGCGCCGGTTCGCGGCGAGAAGCGGATGCTCACGGCGGCGTCTACACTCGCGCCGGGATCCACCACGAAGTAGATCGCCCGGTCCTCGGGGTCTGGCTGTCCACCGACCAGCCGGGAGAGGCAGAGTTGACTGCACGCGGCGCCGGCCCAGGCATCGATGGCTCGCTGGATGTCGTCGGCGCGCTCCCCGAGGGCGGGGTCGAAGCGCGTCGCCACGCAGCCGCCGTCGAGGCTCCAATGGACGACGGCGCCGTCGCGTGAGCGCGACAGGGGGACCGACAGCCCCGGGGAGTCGGCGACGCAGACGACCTCGGACAGCGAATCCACGCCGGTCTCGGTGTCCGTCTCCGCCATGCAGCCCGCCAGGAGCGTCACCAGTATGAAGAGTCGCATGCCACCACCTCCTCCATGATGAGACCCCGGCGACTCCCCAGGTATCCTGGTTCGAGTCACCCGCTGGGAAGTTGCGACGCGCTCGGTTGACTCCGGGAAGGCGCGCGTCCTAACGTGCGCGCGATCTGAATCGGAGAAAGGCCCATGTCCCTACGTTCGCTGCTCGTGTCCGCCGTGTTCTTCTTCGGCGCCTCCGCCTGGTCCCATGGCGGGCTGGTCGGCGCCGGGCCGATCGAGCTCGAGGCGGCGCGCACCATCGTGGTGCGCCACAGCGACAAGGTGCAGATCATCAGCCAGGTTCGCTACCTGGGCACGCCTGACGAGCTGGTGTGGCTCCTCGCGATCCCGAACTTCAACGACCCCGTCGAGGATGGCGTTCGGATCGAGGCCTTCGGCCAGGGCGGCTTCGATGAGCTCGACGGGGTGACGCGGCCGGCGCTGCAAGGGATCTGTGACGACACGCCCAACGGGCAAGAGGCCGAGATCTCGCAGGTCCCGGTCTGGGGCCCCGAGACGCCGATGCCGTTGCCTTCGCGCACCTACAACGCCGCCGAGGTCGCCAACGGTGATCTGCTGAACTACCTGCAAGGGTTCGGGTGGGCTGTGGACGAGGCGACCCAGGCGGTCATCACGCAGATGCTGGACCAGAACTTCATGTTCGTGGTGGTGCGCGTGACGACGGCGGATCTCGGCGTCAACAAGATCGATCCGACGGTGAGCATCACTTACCCGCTCGCGCTCGGGGAGCAGCCGAAGCTCCCGCTGCTGCCTTCCTCCCTCAACGCGAACGCCGGGCCCGCGGATCTCGTGGTGTGGACCATGGCGGGGCAGAAGCTGCGGGCGAACCTCAACACCACCGAGCTCGACGCGGCCAACGTTGCGTTCACCGCCCCCGGCGAGGCGAACAACTACAACGCGGCCTTCGATGCGCAGGTCGGGGCCAACCAGACGCAGACCTTCATCACCGAGTACGCCAACGGCCTCGATGGCTTCACCAACCCGGCGCTCACGCAGTTGGTGGCCGACAGCGGCGCGGTCTTTCTCACCCGGTTGCGGGTTCGGATGTCCGCCCCCGCGCTGCGAGCGAACCGCATCGTCTCGCTGCGCGAGGCTGGGATGGGGCCGATCGAGCGCGCGCTGGAGGTCGATGGCTTCAACTGCGGTGGCGCGATGCCGGACCCCGACATGGGCGTGGGCCCGGAGACCGATGGCGGTGAGCCGGAGGTCGACGGCGGTGACTCGCCCGACGCGGACGGCGGAGGCGGAGCCGATGGTGGCGTCGTCGTCGTTGATGGTGGTCGCAAGGGCGGCGGCGGTGGCGGCAGCGCCCCCCTGTGCAGCGCGCGTCCAGGCAACTCGGGCTGGCCCCTCCTCTTCCTGTTCTTCCTCCTCCCCCTCCGCTCGCGGCGTCGCTGAACACGACATCGTGCGGACAATTCCCTACATTCGCCGCGCATCGCGTCGAACCTGACGAACAAAGGTCGTTCATGACCGACACCGAGCAAAACGAAGGCGGCTTGGTCCTTGGGGCATGGCGCCCCGAGGTCCACCAGGCGCTCCTCGACACCATCAACGCCCACGGCATCAACAGCCCCGGGTACGACCCGGCTCGGCCGCCGCTGGTGACGCTGGACTGCGACGAGACCCTCATCCACAACGACTTGGGTGAGGCGATGATGCGGTTCATGATCACGCGGCGCCGGCTCAAGACCGACCGCGGGTTCTGGTACCTGATCCCCGACAACCTCGGGCGCGACGCGATCCAGGCCGCCTACAAGGCCGTCGCCGGGCGGGCCGATTCGGAGGTCACTGACACCGCGGCCTTTCGCCGCTACCGCGCGGGGATGCTCAACGCCTACGAGTGGATTCGGGAGAACGAGGGGCTCGAGGCCGCCTACCTCTTCGCCGCGAGGATGCTGCGGGGGCTCCACGAGCGCACGGTGGCGGATCTCGTCGTCGAGGTCGTCGACTACGAGCTGGGCCGCCCGCTCGGTCAGGAGGACGTGCCTCCGGGTCCGCCCTTCCACGGCATGGTCGTGCCCACCGGCGTGCGGGTCTATCGCGAGATGCTGAACCTCATTCAGATGCTGAAGACCTACGGCTTCGACACCTGGATCGTGACCAGCTCGAACGCGCAGATCGTCCGGGGCCTCACGCGTTGGCTGCGGCTCACCGAGGAGGGCGAGCCGCTCATCGCCGAGGACCACGTGCTCGGGATCGAGCTCGCGATGCAGTCCGGCTGCTACACCGACAAGCCCGTCGAGCCGGTCCCGGTTGGCGAGGGCAAGCTCGAGCTCTTCCTCGACACCGTCGGCCGCAGCCCGGTGCTCGCCATCGGTGACTCGATGAACGACTTCGAGATGCTCGAGAACTGCGAGGGCCTGTCGATCATCATCGACCGCGGAGACGAGGACCTCGCCGAGAAGGCCGAGGACATGGAGTGGATGCTCCAGCCGCCGCTGTCGGTCTGAGGTCTGAGTTCTGAGTCAGGCCTTCTTCTTGCCGGTCAGGATTCCGTAGATGATCCCGCCCGCCGTGAGGTAGGGCACGTAGAGCAGCGAGACCACGAAGGCGAGGGCGCCGGTCGAGAAGAAGGCGGTGAAGAAGCCGCCCAGCTTGTGACCGACGTTGACCTCGCCACCCATCATCCCCGCCATCTGTTGAAACACCAACGCGGTCGCGCCGCCGATGGCGTCGAAGGGGTTGGAGACGATGGTGAGCCCCAGGTCGGCGCCCATCGACTTCACACCGACGTAGGCCATCAGCGTCGTGCCGATGAGGATGGCCGGGCGCAGAATCACGGTGAACGCGGCGCTGATCATGGCCGCCGACGCGAGCACGAGGGCGACCAGGTTGGCGCCGTGGCCCCGGGCGAGCCCGAGGAGTCGCTTCAGGGTCTCGGCGGGCCCCGTCTTCTCGTAGTAGATGACCGGGATGTAGAGCGCCAACGTGTAGCCCAACAGGACCGCGACCACCCCGGCCGCCAGCGCCGAGAGGATGGTGACCCCCGAGCCGAGACCCCAGATGATGGGCCCGGCGTAGGGGATTCGGCCCAGGAGGCCGATGAGGCCGTGGAAGGCGGCGACGGCCACGATGACGGCGACGAATGCGAGCGGTGTGCCGAAGACGCTCTGGAGCCGGCTCTGGGTCCAGTTGATCCCCGCCTTGATGGACGAGCTGCGCTGCTCGACGACGGTCTGGTTGCAGACGTAGCCGACCACCGAGGTCACGAAGAGGACGGCGGCGATCAGGACCAGCCAGCCGACCACGCCGAAGGCGGTGCCGAGGTGAGCCCAGACCTTCTCTGCCAGCAGCGCGCCGACCCAGTTGACCACCCCGAAGGCGAGCATGCCGACCCACAGGACCGCGGTGCTGAAGCCGAGCCGCTGAACATCGACCAGGCCCAGGAACGCCCGCGGAAGATCGCGCCAGGTGTAGACGCCCGCGGTCGCTGGCTTGAAGCCGGGGAAGGCGAGGCCCTCCGGGACATCGTCCTCCGGGCCCTGGGCCCGTGCCGAGACGTCCTCGAGGGCGCGGACCCCCGCGTCGGCGACGTCGCGCGCTGCCTCGGCGACCTTGCCGAAGGTGTCCGGCTCGATCTCGGACTCGGGCTCGATCTCTGGCTCCACCTCCTCGATGGGCGCCGGCGGATCGGAGTCGGCCATCGGGACTGGGAAGCCCTTCGGCGCAGGCGGCCCCTCTCGCTTCGGCGGCGGCGCGGGCCAACCGGCGGGGCGTGGAGGTGGACGGGACTCCTGCTCCTTGCGTCCGAAGCTCGGCTGTCCCCCAGCCATGCCGTTCATTGGCGCGTTGACCGAGGGCCGCGGAGCCGGCGGTCCGCTCGGCAATGGCACCGAGTCGAGATCACCGGCCTTCAGCGTGGGCTTGGGCTCCTCGGGGGGCGGGGGATCGGGCTCGGCCGCGGCGGGCGAATCGAGCGTGATGTGGGTGGCGCAGGCGGTGCAAGCGACGACGATCCCATCGGGCGGGACCTGCTCGTCCGGGAAGGCATGCGGGGCGTCGCAGGACGGGCAGTTGAACTCCATGCCGGCCACGGTGGCACCCGCGGGCGCGGCGCGCAACGGCCGGTGCGGAACTACTTCAGCTTGCCCCGCTTGGTGTTGTTGTCGCGGCTGAGGTCCCTGCACTTCAGCTCGGCGACGTAGGGCTTCTTCTTCTGCGCGGCGGGGTAGCGAACCTCGAGCGTCTTGCTCCGGCCGACGGCGAGGTCGTTGACGACGACCTCCTTCACCTTGCGACCGTCGATCTTGATGACCGCCTTGCAGCGACCGACCTTCAGCGGGCCCCGGTTCTTCACGTCGATTCGGAGGATCGACTGGCTGCCACGGCGCTCCGTCTGCGGTCGCCCGAAGTGCAGGTCGCCCTTGTTGAGCTTGATCGTCTTCTTGCATTTGGGGCGCGCGGCGCAAGCGACGACGGTGACCACCACCTCACCCCGGCGGAGGTTCTTGTTGCGGATGTCGATCGTCGCCGCGTTGACGAAGCCGTCACGGGAGCCGGAGAACTTCGCGTCCTTTTCCCACAGGCGGTAGACGCGTCGGCCGTCCACGAACTCGATGCGAACCTTGTGCCGCTCCTGAGCGCCGCGCTTGAAGAGGTTCAGGCGAAGCTCGACCTCGTTGCGCTCGACCTTCGTCACGGCCACAGACCGGATCTCGAGGTTCGATGGGCCCTGACCAGCCTTCTTCTTCTTGATCTTCTTTCCAGACTTCACGCCCGGCTTCAGCTTGATCATCTGGGCCTGGGCCGGCACCACGAACAGGCAACCGAGCACCAGCAGCAACGTCGTCTTCATCGGGCTCCTCCGTATACGCGCATTGGCCAGTGACGCGCATCGAGGCCGGTTATTCAACCGCGGGACCCGGATCAGAACGCGACGCGACGCCAGGTGATGTCGTCTTCGCCGTTCACGGTCACCTCGAGCCAGTGGCGGCTGGCGCCCTCGGTGGTCTCGAGATCGGCGCCGGCCCCGCCGCTGTAGACGACCGGGACGCCGGCGATGTCGCGCTCGTCGAAGAGGCTCAGGTGGCTGGCGAAGAGCCCGACCGCTCCGCTTCGGCGCAGGGCCGCCATCACCCGCGCGGCCTCGCGGCGATGCTTGAAGCCGGCGCCTCGGCCGCCGAAGGGCTCGAAGGGAGGCACGTGGGTGAGGACCAATCGGCGCGTGGCGGGCGCGTCTCCCGACCACCACAGCGGCGTGTCGGCGTCGAGCCAGTCCTCGAGCAGGGACATGGCCGCTGGCGCGAGGGTGAAGTCCGCCGAGTCGAGCACGATGAGCCGCAGCGGCCCCGCCTCGAAGGCGAAGGTGGAGCGTCCGAGCAGACCGACGTAGCTGCCCGCCCCCGTGTCGAAGACGTCGCGGTCGCCCACGGTGGCGTACCAGGGCACGCCGAGCCCTGGCGCCTTGGGTGTGCCGTCGTACATCTCGGCGGCGAGCCGGAGCTGGCTGGTCGTGCCCTCGGAGGTCAGGTCGCCGGTGACGACCGCGAAGGCGATCGGGTCGGGCTGACCTCGCACCGACTCGATGAGCGACGCTCGGGCCCCGACGTGGCCGGCGTTGTTGCCCCAGACTCCGAAGCGAAAGGGCGGGGCGAGTTGGGCGCGGAGGCGGTGGCGCACGACGAGCCCGGCCTGGCCGAGCTCGCCGGCGGCGTCGGTGTCGAGGGCCGCGCAGGCGCCATCGCTCGGCTCGATCTCGATGTCGGTGGCCCCGTCGCGGGGCACGATCGCGAGTCGCCGGCTGCGGGCGGAGCGCACGGTCCAGGCGCGGGCTCCGTCCGCGGTGGTGGTGGTGGTGAACGGGAGCTCGGCCTCGAGGGGCGTGCGCTCGGGATCGTGAACGTCGCCCGCGAAGCCTGCCCCGTCGGCGATGGCGCTGTCGGCGTCGAGGAGCGTGCGGTAGGTCGCCGCGAACCCCTCCGGCAGGTGGCTGACCTCGAGGCGCACGCCCTGGGGCTCGCAGCCCCGGTCGATGACTTCGACGCGCACATCGAGGGACTGGGCTCGAATGCGCACCCACGGCAGCTCGGTGTCGGCGATCTCGTAGTCCACGATGGCGCCCCCCGAGACCCGCACGAAGACGGTGTCCTCGACGACCTCCTGCTCCCCGGCGGCGTCGTTGAGCAACGCGCGCTCGGCCTCCGGGTCGTCGCACGCCACGAGCAGCAGCAGGCACAGCCACCTCGCCCTCACAGGCCGTACCCCAGGCTCAGCCACATCGCCCAGCCGTCCCCCGCCGTGAGGCGTACGTCGATGTCGATGTCGTCGCTGTAGCGGTGGGAGAGCCCTGCCTCGAAGAGCCCGAAAGCCGGACCGACCGGGGACACATCGAGCGTCGGGTCCTGCACCACCAAGAAGGAGAGGTGGGTCCGCCGACCGCTGTTCACCTCGAAGCCCATGTCGAGGAGGAAGTAGGGATCGGTGAAGTCCGTGTCCGCGAAGAACGCCGGCACCCGATCCGCGTCGTCGGCGAATTGGTACCAGTCGACCCCCCCGCCGAGGCGGCTGACGACGTAGAGGTTGCGCAGGCTGCGCACCGCCAGCCCGAGATCGGCCTTCCACCCCACGTAGCCGGCGGCCCCCCAGGAGGCGAAGCCGTAGCTCTTGACCTCGAGGCGCCGAAACCGGCCGCCGACGGCGAGGAAGTTGTGTGGGTTGTCCCCCCGAAGCACCCGCACCCCCGTGTCGAGCTCGGCCCGACGCTGGTCGAGCTCGCCCTCGAGATCGACCTCCGGCCGCAGGTAGAAGCCGCCGGTGTCGAGCTCGATGCCGGTGACGAGGTGGTGCCGGAAGGGCGTGAGCGGATCGGAGGTGAATCGGTAGCCCAGGGAGAAGACGTTGCCCTCGGTGCGCGACGTGTCGCCATCGAAGGAGGAGGCGCCCTTGAAGCTGCCCACGATGTCGGCGACCCAGGAGCCGAAGAAGAGCAGGCCCCCGCTGTAGGTGAGCAACCGCCGGGGCGCGCCGAGCTCCCCGCTGTCGTTGGTGGCGGCGCCGAGCAGCTCGCTGCCGACCACCAAGACGATGCCCGCGAGCTCGGCGACGAGGAGCCGCGCCGCGGTGGGCGTGTCGCCGGTGTACCAATGCCCGGCCCCATGCACCAAGACGCCCGGAAAGACGGCGAGCAGCCCCCCCGCGAGGGACCCCGCGGGCTCATCGGCGGGGCGCGGCTGGTAGCCCTCGGCCATCGCCTCGCGCACCGGCGCGTCGCGTCGCACCTGGCCGTCGGGCTGGCCCAGCGCCGGCAACGCCAGCAGGAGCAAGGTCGCTCTCACGCACTCAGCCTGCGGGCGAGCGCGGTGTAGCGGCGGAGGCCATCGTCGTTGCGCACCGCCCGCCGCAACGCCCTCTGTTGTGCGACCAGGACCACGAGCTCCTTGCCCCGCGTGAGGGCGGTGTAGAGCAGGTTGCGCTGCAACATCACCCAATGCTCGGTGACCATCGGCACGACCACCGCCGGGTACTCGCTGCCTTGGGACTTGTGGACCGTGCACGCGTAGGCGAGCACGAGCCGGTCGAGGGCCTTGGGCGGGACCGCGACCTGGCGCCCGTCGAAGCGCACGACCAGGCCGCCCTCGGCGATGGCGTCGACGCGCCCGATGTCGCCGTTGAAGACCTCGCGCTCGTAGTCGTTTTTGATCTGCATGACCTTGTCGCCGATTCGGAAACGGCGATACCCGCGCTCGAAGAGCGCCCCGTCTGGGTTCAGCCGTGCCTGCAAGCGCTCGTTGAGTCGCTGCGCGCCGCAGGCCCCGCGGTGCATCGGCGCGAGGACCTGGACGTCGTCGACCGGGTCGTGGCCGAAGGCCTGGGGGATGCGCTCGGCCACGAGCTGCTCGATCAGATCGGAGGCTTTGGCGGCGTCGCCTTGGACCTCGACGATGAAGAAGTCGCTCTCGGAGCCTCGCTCGGGCGCCTGCGGCTCGTGCCCCGCGAGCACCGCGTGGGCCCCCGTCACGATGCGGCTGTGGCGCGCCTGCCGGAAGATCTCGGTGAGCCGCGTCGTGGGGACGACCCCGCTCGCCAGCAGATCGCCCAGCACGTTGCCGGCCCCCACGGAGGGGAGCTGGTCGGCGTCGCCCACCAGCACCAACCGCGTCCCCGGCTCGAGGGCCCGCAGCAGCGCCACCAACAGGCGGAGGTCGACCATCGAGGCCTCGTCGACCACCACCGCCGCCGCCTCGAGCGGTGTCTGCTCGTCGCGCCGGAAGGTGTCGTCGATCGGGCTGTACTCGAGCAGGCGGTGGAGCGTGCTCGCCTCGTGTCCCGTGGCCTCGGACATGCGCCGCGCCGCGCGGCCGGTGGGCGCCGCGAGCAGGACCCGACCGTCGGAGGCGCCGAGTCGATAGAGCAGCGCGCGCACGATGGTCGTCTTGCCGGTGCCGGGGCCGCCCGTCAGCGCGAAGATCGGCGCCTCGCCGGCGAGGGTCACGGCGTCGCGCTGGGCCTCGGCGAGATCCATGCCCGTCGCCGCCTCGAAGGCCCGCAGATCGCTGGGCAGCGCTGGGACAGGGGCCGTCAGCAGGACCGCGACGCGCTCCGCGGCCTCCACCTCGAGGGCGTGGATCTCGTGGAGGTAGAGCCCCTCGTCGTCGACCACGCGCCCCTCGGCGACGAGGGCGCCCAGGGCCACTTCGGCCGGGGCCTCCGCGCCGAGCAGGGATCTCGCCCGCTCGATGAGGGGCTCGCGCGGGAGGAAGACGTGGCCGTCGTCGAGGGCGATCCCGAGCAGGTGCAACAGCCCCGCCGCGGCGCGCAGCGGGTCGTCTTCGGCGAAGCCCAGCGTGCGGGCGATGCGGTCCGCCGTGAGGAAGCCGACGCCGCGCACCTCCTCCGCCAGACGATAGGGGTTGTCGCGGACCCGGGTGACGGTGTCATCGCCGTGTCGGTGGAAGATGCGCGCCGCCAGGCCCGCCGGCAGGCCGTGCCCCTGGAGGAAGACCATCGCGTCGCGCTGGCTGCGCTGGTCGAGGAAGGCGCCGCGCAGCTCGCGGCTCCGTTCGACGCCGATGCCTTCGACCTCCGTGAGGCGGTCGGGCTCGTGGTCGATGACGTGCAGCGTCTCCTCGCCGAAGTGCGTGACGAGCCGCTTCGCCATGCCCCGGCCGATGCCGGGGATCTCGGCGGCCACCAGGTAGCGCTCGATCCCGTCGGACGTGTGCGGCAGGACCGGGTGGGCGGTCTCGGCCTTGAACTGCTCGCCGAACTTCGGGTGCAGCGTGGTGCTCCCCTGGAGGCGCACCACCTCCCCCAGGCGCAGACCACCCAAGGCGCCCACGGCGCGCACGGGCTCACCGTCCTCCGGGCGCACCACCGCCACGCAGAACGACTCGTCCTCGTTGGCCCAGACGAAGCGCTCGAGGACGCCTTCGAGGGTCTCGCTACCCGAGTCCGGGATCATGGTCGAAGCTTCTAGCATTCCAAGGGATCTATCGGACAGAGCGCGGCGTTGTTGCGCAGAAAGCGCGTCTTTGCCGAGATTGGAGTCCAAAACGAGAGGAGCGGTGGATGCGGGTTTGCGTGTTGTTGGTTCTGGCGGGGTGCACGGCCGGTGGTGGCGGTGGGTCCGACGAGCCGGACGCGGGGCAGGTGGGAGACGGCGGGGTCGTGGAGCCGGCCGCCGGTTGGCTCGGCTCGGGGACGCCCAAGACCCTGGTCTTTGCGACGTCCTACGACCGGATGGTGAGGCTCGCGCGGGCCCCCGGCTTCGTCGCGGAGAACGTCGGGGACGCGGCGGCCTATCTCCAGAGCGGCGCGACGAGCCCCACGCGGGACGACGAGATGTCGAGCCTCTACTACGAGACCGACGGCTTCGCCGAAGCGGTGGACGCGGCGAAGGACCAGCGCGAGGGCGTCGACGATCGGGACGCCGGGAGCCGCGTGGCGTCGGCGGTGGCCACGGCGCTCACCATCGGCTTCACGGCGGAGATGGCCAGCGGGCGTCGAGGGAGCGCACGGTGGCACGCCCTGACGGCGGCCCGCGCGCTCGACTACTACTTCCTGATGGCGGTCCACCGCGCGATGAGCAAGCGCACCGCGGAGGGCTACGACGTGGCGTGGGCGGCGCTGTGGCGGGGGGACGCGCCTCACGGGCTCGGGTCTCGCATCGTGGAGGCCGACCGGGCCTGCGGGACCGACTGGCTCGGGCAGCTCCGAATGAAGCTCTCGGAGGTGCGGGAGCCCTTCGCCGCGGCCCTCGAGCGGGACGGGTTGCCGGGTCCCCTCGGCCCGGTCGAGATCGAGGCGGGCCAGAGCCCGGAGTACGACGCCGCGATCGACGAGGTGGCGGCGCTGGTCGTCCGTGGGCTGGGGACGGCGCTGTTGCTGGCGCTGTCGGGGGAGATGGACTCCAACGTGCAGGCCGAGGCCCTGGCGGCCTACCGCGCGCTCTCGCCGAGCGTCCGGCTCGCCTCGTCTCCGGCGGACGGGGAGATCGGCAGCGCCCTGGACGCGATGAACCCCGCGGAGATCGACGTGGCCAGCGTGCGATCGAAGCTGGAGGCGCAGCTCGGCGTCACCTGCGCCACGGAGTGATCACCCGGCGTCGATGTGCACGACGACGACGGTGACGTTGTCCTTGCCGCCGTTGGCGAGGGCGGCCTCCACCAGCGTGCGCGCCTGGACCTCCGGCGTCGACGGGGTGCCCGTGAAGGCGCGGACCAGCTTCGAGTGCACGAAGTCGCTGAGCCCGTCGCTGCACAGAACGAAGCGATCGCCGGGGCACACGTCGAGGACCGAAGCCTCGGGGACGACGGTGTTCTTCCCCCCCAAGGCCTGGGTGAGGATGTGCTTGTTGGGGAAGCTCTGCATGCCCTGGGTGTCGAGGATGCCGCGGTTCTTCAGCTCCTGGGCGAGGGAGTGGTCGCCGGTGACCTGCTCGAGCGTGCCGCCGCGGAGCCGGTAGAGGCGGCTGTCGCCCACGTGCACGACGAGGGCGCGGGCGCCGAGGACCCAGAGCGCGACGATGGTGGTGCCCATGCCGCGGAGCTCGGCCTGGCGGTCGCTCAGGTCGTTGATGCGCCGATGGGCGGTCTGGACGGCGGTGAAGACCCGGTCGCGACCGGCCTCGAGGCTCGCCGGGGAGCCGCTGGTGACCAGCACGTCACGGATGGACTCCACGGCGATGGCGCTGGCGACCTCCCCGCCGGAGTGGCCGCCCATCCCGTCGGCGACCACGGCCAGGTGCGAGTCGGCCCAGACGAGGAAGGCGTCTTCGTTGCCCTCGCGGACGAGACCGGGGTGGGTGATGGCGGCACCGGAGACCCGGAGAGGCGCCCCGCCAACAGCGCCGCGCCAGGCGAGGGGCTCGGCGGTGCTGCCGCCCTTGCACTCGAGGACGTTGATCTCGGGCTCGAAGACGCCGGGCTGGGTGGTGCGGACGGTGATCGCGGCGCCCCGCTCGATGAAGGCGGGGCGCACGTCGATGGCGGTCTCCTCGTCGTCGTCGTCCAACGGCCAGGGCCGGGTGTCCATGTCTTCGTCGGCCATCGCAGCATAGGATGCGATCTTTGGGCTCCAGGCTCAACGCGGGACTGAAATTCTGAAGTCCAGGACGCTGCGGCACCGTTCTAGAAGTCGAGCTTGGTGCAGACGCCCGCACCGCAGACCTTGACCTTGCCTCCGTCGACCCGGACGGAGGCGCGGACGCGGTCGCAGGCCCACTTCTTCTTACCCTTCCAGTTCCAGTACTTCTGGCACACCTTCACGGTGCTGTTGGTGGAGAGCCCGTTCTGGCTGACGGTGACGGTGACGTCGCCCTCGAGCTTCTGCAGGCCGGTCTTGACCTTGAAGCTCTGGGAGGCGCTCAGGGCGAAGCGCCCGCGGCTGTCGATGCTGCCGGAGGCGGAGAACTCGTCGGCGCCGAAGTCTACGACCGCGTCGATGGTGCAGCTCCGCTCGGTGATGCTGATGTCAGCCTCGATCTCGATGCCGCCGGCGACCTCGGCTGTGCCCTCGAGGTCGAGGCGGAATTCGTCGCCGTCGGCGTAGAAGGCGGCGCGGGCGTTCTGGTCGAAGTCGATCAGGTTACCGAAGCCGGGGATGTCCAGGTCGTTGGGATCGATGCGCGCCGAGGCGGCGACGTACCGTCCCCGCTTGTAGATGGCGGAGGCGGCGCCCAGCTCGACGACCACGTGGGCCACGGTGGCGTCGAGGTCGAGGAACATCGTGCCGTTGACGGCCAGCATGTCGATGGCGCGGTCGGCGCCACGACCCGCCGCGATGTCGGCGAAGTCGACGTCGGCGATCACGTCACCGCGAAACTCGACGTCCGCGGTGTCGTTGATGCCGACCGAGGCTTCGCCGTTGAGGTAGACGTTGCCGCGCTGCTCGGTGAGGTAGGCGGTGTTGTTCCAGGTGACGTTGGGGCTCCACGAGAGGCTGCGCGTCGCGGAGACGCCGACCCCGACCTCGTCGAGGGAGACGGTGCTGCCGCTGGGGAAGATCCCGGCGACGTTGCCGTAGAACGTCGGGCCGACCGGATCGAGGACCAGCGTGATGGCGGCGGACTCGGACGACTCGACGGTGACGCCGCCGAAGTCCATGGCGAGGCCCGCGCGCAGATTGAAGTAGAGGTAGGTCTCCCTCCCGGCGATGGGCGCGTCGAAGGCCAGGTCGTCGCCGCGTGAGAAGCCGATGTCGAGGGCCGTGGCGCCTCCGGTGATGTCGCTCATCGCCGACAGGCTCGGGAAGTTGTTGCCCAAGCTGTCGATCTGGCCGCCCGTGACCACGCAGCGGTCGCCGCGCTCCTCCAGGATGAGCACCGCGCCGAACAACGTCAGCGCATACCCCGAGACGTCGACCTGCACGTCGCCGATGGCGGTGAGGTTCTGGCCGTCGTCGGCGAGCTCGGCGGAGGAGATGTCGAAGCGGTAGTTCCCGCTCTGGATGGTGTTCGTGTCGCAGGCGCCGGAGGCGAGGGCTCCCCCGGCGGCGGCGGTGGTCAGGATGAAGGCGGCGGCGGCGATGAGGGCGCGGTACATGGCGTCTCGCTCGAGTGTGGTGGACGACCGGCTCCTTTCGCAGGACCCGTGCCAGGCCCCCAAGCCCCACTTCGCCGTGGTCGCCGACCCTCCGGTGATGTCCGCGGACGGTAGGGACCGTCCGCGGACATCAGGGAGTGGACGGTGAGCCCCTCACGGCAGCGTCGCGATCCACGTGTCCATGAGCGCCTCGCCGTCGGCCAGCGACCAGCCGTGGTGGTGCAAGGCCAGGTAGTCCGCCTCGATACAGCTACTGCGCGCCCACACGGCGTTGCCACGGTACTCGGTGCGCACCCAGGCGTAGCCGCCGGCTCGGTTGTCCGAGCTGTTGATGATGCGTCCGCCGGAGTTGACGACGGAGACCGCCGGGAAACACTTGGCTTCGTTGGCCACGCGGACCTCTGCCTTGTGGGTGCCGGTGCCGACCACGCGCGACTCCCCGATGGAGAACTGCGCCGACGCGCCGAGGGAGACGCCGTCTTTGTCCTTGCCGACGGAGGCACCGATGGTCATCGAGCGTGAGATGGTCACCGCGTCCCCCGAAGCCAGGCTCTCGCTGTCGCCACGGCTCTTGCCGCAGGTGAGGATCTCGGCGGCGTCGGCGGCGGCCACGTTGTTGCGGTTGGTGGCGAAGGGCCAGCACGTGACCCCCTCCCAGGAGTGGACCTCCACCTTGGAGTGGTAGTTGCCGTAGCCCTCGCCGTGCGCCGTGCACTCGTGGCAGGGGCGCTCGCAGCGGGTGTTCTTGGGCTTGGCGCAGCGCATGTTGACCTTCATGTAGCAGGACCCGCTCGCGGCCATGTTCATGTTGCCGCCGGTCGGGCTGGCGACGCAGTTGCCGGAGTAGCGGTTGCTGTAGAGCAGGTGCGTCGGCCCGGACTCGTACTTGCGCCGCTTCTGATCGGAGTTGACCCAGTCGTCGACGAGCAGCCCGGTGTCGGAGGTGCTTGGGACGTCGACGTGAGCCGGGGCCCAGGTGCAGATTGGGTCGTAGCAGCAGGTCTCTTCCTCTTCCTCCTCCTCTTCGTCTCCGTCCTCGCGTCCGTCCTCGTCGATGTCGACCTGGCCGTCGCCGTCGGTGTCGAAGCCCTCCGAGACCCCGTCGCCGTCGCGGTCGATGCGCCGGTCCGGGCGCTCGTCGCCGTCGACGTCGCAGTCCGCGTCGTTGAAGGCGGCGGTGCTCATGCGCAGCAACGCCCGCACCGCGTATTCGGGCGCGTTGTTCCCCCCGAAGTGTGGCTGGTCCAGGAAACGGAAGACGAGGGGGCTGATCGCGGGGGCGAGGCCACAGGCCTCGAGCTCGTGATCCGAGTGGTCCGGCTCGACCTCGACCTCGAGCACGTCCAGATCCTCGCCCCCCCCGGCGCGCACCAGGCCGCGACGATTCCGCCGCCGGCGCAGCCACTCCGCGAGCTCGACGTCGTCGCCGTCGACGACGCCGTCGTGGTTGAGGTCGAGGGACGGGTTCTCCACGCCCCGCCGCACCGCGCGCCGCAGTCGCCGCACGGTCCTGCGCGTCACCCGCGGCACGCTCTGCTCGGTCACCTCCGGCGGGACAGGCCAGTCCTCGGCGCTCAGCGCGTCGGTCTGCGCGGCCACCTCGTCGGCGTCATCGAAGCCGTCCCCGTCGGTGTCGCGCAGGTCCGGCCAGGTGCCCAACTCGAGCTCCTCGGCGTCCATGAGCCCGTCCCCGTCGGTGTCCTCCCTTCCGGGGTGCGTGCCGTGCTCGTAGAGCTCCTCGCCGTCGCCGAGCCCGTCGAAGTCACTGTCGGGGGTCTCCGGATCGGTGCCGGCGTAGATCTCGAAGAGGTCCGCCAGCCCGTCGCCGTCCGTGTCGCGGTCGAGGGCGGCCCGCTCGACCTGGGTGAGGGTCGAAAGCCCGAGGATCTCGACGTCCACCTGCGGCGCCGGTCGACGCCGTCGCTCGGCGAAGCTCGCCTCGTCGGCCTTGTCGGCAACCCCCGCGGGCGCGACCCCCTCGACCTGCTCCAGCTCGGGCCCGGCACCCTCGCCGCAGGCCAACAACGTGACGGCGGTGACGACCGCCAGGTACTTCGTCCAGTTCATGGGTTCCCCCCAATGTGTGCACCGAGGGGTTGCCCAGGAGCGGGCGCCTTCTTTCCGAAAAAGAGGTGAGACCGTCAGCGGGTCGCGCGGAAGACCTTCTCGCCCCCCTCGATCCACACCACGAGGCCGCCGGCCACGGCGTAGTCCTCGGCGCCGATGTCGGCCTGGGCCACCACGCCCGCGACCCCCGTCGTGAGGTCGAAGCTGCGCAGCGTCGGCGGGCTGGTGCCCTCGTCGAGCCAGACCAGCCGCGACCCATCGAGGCGCGGCGAGCGCTGCGGCCCGTCCCGGGTCGTGAGCTGGAACCCGTCGCGCGGGGCGTCGAGGGGGACCGCCCAGAGCGACTGGCCGGCGGCGCCAACCGGCCACACGACCCAGCCTTCGCTCAGCGTCGGGGGCCCCGCCGCGTGCCCGTTGTTGAGGACCGTCACCTGGCCGCCATCATCGACGCGGCGCACCACGACCTCGGCCTCCCCACCGGTCCAGGCGCGCATCGCGATTCGACCCGCGACGGGCGGCGTCGGATCGCTGAGCGCCTCGGCCTCGTAGGGCGACTCGACGCTGCCGCCGTCCACGGGCGTCCGCTGCACGACCGGCGTGCCTCCCACGATGGCGTGCCACCACACCCGCCCCTCGCCCATCGCCGGCGGACCCAGCTCGGCGAGGCCGGTCACGTCGCGGCCGTCGGCGGTGACCAGGTGGGCCCGCGGGCAGCGCAACGGACCGTCGGGGGGTGCGGCGCACGGAGCGCTGACTTGGAGCCAGGCGCCGCAGGCCGGGAACGCGACCGGGCCCTCGTCGAGCACCGCGCCGTCGGTGATGGAGACCAGGGCCCCGTCCTCGACCACCCGGATCCCGTCGCCACAGACCACCGGTCGCCAGCGCTCGGCGGGCGGCAGATCGAAGCGGCAGCGCTCGTCGATCTCGCCGTCGCAGTCGTCGTCGATCCCGTCGCAGACCTCCTCGAGATCCGTCGACGCCTGGGACTGCCCCGGCTCGGTGCTGCACGCCACGCGCTGGGGGTCATCGATGGCGCACTCGAGCTTCCCGTCCGCCCCGCAGGCGGCGCATTCGGCGCCCACCTCGAACGTCTCGTCGACCGCCTCGTCGCAGTCGTTGTCGAGCCCGTCGCAGAGCTCGTCGGCGTCGGGCCGGACGTCGGGTCGGTGGTCGTCGCAGTCCGTCACGACGGCGGCCACCGCCCCCGGGAGCGGGGTCTTGCAGTTGGTGACGTAGCAATCGCCATCCAAGTCGTCGCAGTCGGCCCCGATTGCCGCGAGGTAGGCGCACAAGGCCTCCCGCTCGGCGGGCGGCGGGTTGATGCACTCGCCCTCGAAGGGGATGCGCTCGCCACAGACGAGGCCTTCGTCGGTGGGTGGGACCCGGGCGTCGCCGGCGTCGGGCGGGGAATCGAGATCCGGCTGATCGCCGACGAGGAACTCCTGGCTCGCGTCGCAGGCCGTGAGCGCGAGCACCACCGGGAGCCACCGCCTCATGGCGCCCACCGGTGGCGGTAGACGGCCCCGCCGTCGATCCAGACGACGACCCCGGGGCCCACCGCGAACCCATCCGCCGCGATGTCGCCGCTCGCCACCTCGTCTCCGAGGCCGGTGCGCAGATCGAAGCTGCGCAGCACGGCGGGCGCCACGCTCTCGTCGAGCCACACCAGCCGATCCCCGTCGAGCCGCGGCGTCCGCTGCGGGCCGTCGCGCATCGTGAGCTGGAAGCCGCTGCGCGGGTGGGCGCGTTCGACCACCCACAGCGAGCCTTGCTCCCCCGCGGGCCAGACCACCCACGCGGCGTTCGCGACCGGGACGCCGGGGGCGCCCTCGGGGCCGAGCAGGTCGCTGCCCCGCTGCGTCTCGAGGTCGCGGACCGCCACCTCGGCCTCACCCCCGGTCCAGAACCGCGCGGCGACGGCGCCCTCGACGGGCGGCGTGGGATCGCTGACGGCGGCGCCCTCGAAGAGCGTCTCCACGCCCCCGCCAGCGACGGGCTGCCGCGAGAGCACCGGCGCGTCACCGACCATCGCGTGCCAGTAGACGTGGCCGCCGGAGACGAGGGGCGGACCGAGGACGGCGATCCCCGTGACGTCCCGCGGCTCGCCGCCGTCGCGGATCCAGAGGTGGCCGCGCTCGCAGGTCGTCACCCCGGTCTCGGCGGCGCAGCCTTCCCCCGGATCGAGCCACGCGAGGGTGTCCGCCTCGCACGCGGGGAAGGCGACGGGCGCCTCCTGCACGACGCGGGCGCCGTCGGCCACCACCTCGAGCAGGACCCCGCCTTCGACCCACAGCACCCGCTCGCCGCAGACGATCGGCTGGCTCCGGTCGGCCTCGGGCACCTCGAAGCGGCAGGACTCGTCGATCTCTGTGTCGCAGTCGTCGTCGGCGCCGTTGCACCGCTCCTCGGTGAGCTCCGGCTCGGGCGCCTGGGACTGCCCGGGATCCGTGGAGCAGGCCACGCGGTCCAGGTCGTCGGCGTGGCACTCGACCTTGCCGGCCCCCCCGCAGCCCGTGCACGCGTCACCAACGCCGAACCCCTCGTCGGCGATCCCATCGCAGTCGTTGTCGAGGTCGTCGCAGCCCTCGTCGGCGTTGGGATGCGTGCCCGGCCGCCCGTCGTCGCAATCCTCGAAGGGCGCCGCGGAGCAGTCGACGGGGTAGCAATCGCCGTCGGCGTCGGTGCAGCCCAGGGCCTCCACCAGGGCGCAGCGGTCGACGCAGGCGCCGTCCAACGGGAAGCGCCCCTCCGGGCAGTCGCGCCCGTCGTCCGGGCCCATGTCCCGGGGCGTCGCGAAGTCGGGCCGGTCCGGGAATGGGCCGAGGTCCCGGAGATCCGCCGGGGCGCCTCCGCCCGCCATGTCCGCGCAGCCAGCGAGGGCCAACGCGAGGGCGCTACAGATCTTCCAGCCGCGCAAAGCGCACCTCCCAAGGCTGGGCGGCCGACTGCTCGGCCCACAGGAGGTAGCTCTGGGAGAACGTGGGGTGCAGCGCGTTGGCGGCGCTGTTGGGGAGCAGCCGCTGCTCCCCCGTGCGCAGGTCGAAGACGTCGAGGCGGTAGCCGCCGGGACGGTAGCTCACCACCGCCAGCCACCCGCCGCGGGCCGCCACCTCCACCGGGCTGAGGGGCTCAAGCGCCAACAGCTCCGCGGGACGCGGACCGTCCACCAGCGCGCCGCGGTCGAGGGTCCACAGGGTGGGGAGGCGGGTGTGGGGATCCGCCGCGATCCAGAAGAGGTGCTGGCCGCTCGCTACGAGCCGGGCGCCCTGGGCGACGCGCCCCGGCAACGGCACCACCAGCCGAGCGTCGCCGTCGCAGCGGTGCCCGCGCGTGAGCACGAGGTCGCTGCGGCGGCTGCCGCGGTCGCGTTCGAAGAAGGCCGTCCAGTCCGGCCCGAGGACGACCCCCCACTGGTGGCGCCCGCCGCGGATGCAGTCGATGTCACCCTCCAACGGGTCGTCGAAGTGCAGCCGCACGTGGCGGACGGTGTCGCCCAGCTCGACGAAGGCCGAGAGGCCGGGGATCCGCGCCGGCTGTGACTGCACGGCGTTTCGTGGCTGCAAGGCGTCGCTCTCGCCGCGGGCGAGATCCACGCGGTGGATGTTGGGCACCCCGTGGCGCGGATGGGCGGCGGCCATCAGGACGACCTCGCCGTCGGCGGCGATGCGGGTGTCGGGCACCAGCGTCGGGCCCACCCGCGGGGGGGCGGCCTCCGGGTCTTCGCCGGCGTGGAAGAGGAGCTTGACCTCGCCGTCACGCTCGGCGGTCCAGGCGAGGATGTGTGATGTGCAAAGACCCCGCGGGACGTGGGTCGAGCCGCCGGCCATCTCCGCGATCGTGTCGGCCTCGTCGCCGCGGAAGCAGTCGGCGGCTTCGCCGTAGGGGCCGTTCGGGGGGGGGGCCATGTCGGGGGCTGTGTCGGGGGCGGCGTCGGGGGCGGCGTCGGGGACCGGGACGGCCGCGTCGCGGGCGCCGCCGACGTCCAAGCGGCGAGGCTGGAAGTCGGGGTCGACGAAGTCGCCGATCTCGACACAGCGCCCTCGCTCGAGATCGCAGACCAGGCGCTGCGGGCAGTCGGCGGTTCGCTCGCACTCGCGGCCGTCTCCGCCGCCGACGATCTCCAGGCAGCCGGTGGCGAGGAGGGCGATGAGGGGGAGGGTGCAGCGCATCAATCGACCGTAGCCAGGTAGATGACCAGGCCCAGCGCGAAGGCCGAGGCCCCGGCGATGACCAGCCCGTCGGCGATCTTGGCCTGGGTGTTTCGGCGCTCGACCAGCTCGTCGATGGGCTGCGGCTCGTCCCTTCGAGCGCCGTAGCCGTCGATCTGGTCCTGGGTGTTGAAGGCCGCAACGCCCGAGACGAGGCCGCCACCCATCGAGAGCCCGCCCAGCCCCATCAGCATGTAGGACCAGCGCGAGGCGCCGCCCTTCGGCGCGGTGGACGCCTTCAGCACGCGGAACTCGATCTTCAGCTCCGGCGAGGCGCACACCTGGGCCTCTACGCAGGCGGGCACCTCGAGCTCCCCGAGGCTGGCCCCGTAGAGCGGGTGCCAGGCCTGGTAGCTGTATCGGCCCGGGGCGCGGGCGAAACGGTCGGTCCCGACCGGCTCGCCGGCCACCATCAGGCGCGCCGGGAGGACCCGAGCGCCGTCGGCGGTGGCGGTGACGGTGACGTCGCGCAACAGCGTCACGCGGGCGACGTGGCGCGCACCTCGGCAGCTCGCCGGGCGCGGGATGTCGACGGCGGCGACCGTGTCGGCGTGGTGGGGCGCCTGCGCCGTGATCCGTCGGGGTCCCCAGGGGGCAGGGCCGTCCCCGTCGATGAGGGCGCCGGGGGGCTCGGTGAAGACGTGCAGCTCCACCGGGCAGCGCGCGAGCGTCACCTCGACTGGGCCGCCCTTGGGTGGGAGGGAGACGCCGCGGGGCAGGTAGCCGGGGGCGGAGACGGTGACCGCGCCGTGGTCCGAGGGGATCTGCGCCGCCGTGAGCATCACCCCACCGGGGCCGAGGATCTCGAGGCCGTCGATCGGTTGGTCGCCATCGCGCACCGTGAGCCGGCAGGGGCAGGCGGCGGGCTTGGGGATCGGCAAGGGCCCAGCGACGACATCGACGTTCTCGCTGCGGTCGCCGCAGGGCGTCGTGACGGTGATCCGGTAGCGGCCGGGCCGGAGCTGCACCGAGAGCGCGCGCTTCGGCAGTCGGAACCTCGCGGCGGCTCGGCACGTCGGGGTGTCGCCACAGGCGGCGGCCCACTCGGCGGGATCGGCGGGCTCGAGCACGAGCTCACCGGGGGGATCCGCGGTCACGGCGACGGGGTTGGTGACCTTCGTGAGCCAGCCCTCGATGCGCCCGAGGCGCTTCCACGCCGTGCGCAAGCGGGCCGTCGGCTGGCGGCTCCGCATCGCCGCCGGCGCCAGGGCCTGTGCCGCGAGCATGTAGCGGACGGCGTCGGCGGCGTGGCGGCGGCGGTCCGCCTTGTGGGTCGAGAGGAAGAAGTGCGCCGCGCCGGCCTGGTAGAGGGCGCACACCCGGCCGGGGGGGGCCAACTCGGTCGTGGCCGCGGCCAGCTTTGCGGCGTCCTGGGCGACCGCCGCCCAGACCCCTCGGTCGCGGGTCTGCGCCAGGCGCTCGCCGAGGCGCGTTACGGACTCCGGCAGATCCGGGGCTCCGCACGGGGTCGCCTGTGCCGCCCCGCTAAGGACGAACGCGGCAGCGAAGAGTGACCTTGGGCGCATCCACACCATCCCGGGAGACGACCATCGTGACGCGCAGCGTCTCCCCCATCTCTGTGCCTTTTTGCAGCGCGCGTGCCAGCTTGCCAATGCAGGCGCCGCCTCGGCAACTCCCCGGGGCGTAACCGAGCATTTGCCATCGGGCTGTGACCAGGCGGTCACCCCGCCGGGCGCCACCGCAGCCGGCGCGCTCCACGAAGACGGGCGGTCTGTCCGGGCTCGTCAGCAGTCGGCCGACGCCGCGCAGGACGCGGCGCTTGGGGGGCGCGTAGGTCTTGGCGCCGGGCGCGATGTGCAGGGCGTCGGGGCGCTCGCGCGCGTGTCGAAGGGGCACGCCCTCGGCGAGCCAGAGGCGGACCTCGGGGGCGAGCTGCCCCCAGTCCGTCCCCGTGGCGTCGCGGACCCAGGCGGCGAAGCGGTCCCCCCGGGTGCCGCCCCGGTAGACGGTGTCGTCGCCTTCGCGAGCGATGGTCGCCGCGGGCTTCGCCGGGAGCGTCTATCAAGATTGGGTCTAGGAGATTGTAACAATGTTTGGAGATGTTAACACCTTAA
>CAYOBQ010000114.1:0-29564 GCA_964402225.1 uncultured Nannocystaceae bacterium
CTTCGCAACACCGAAATCGGTTGGCGGGCGCGTGCAGCGCGCCGCGTCGCGACTCCGCCGCACCGTCCTCGGACGGTGCGGCAGACCAAGCGACCAAGTGATGTGCGTGCCCGCCGGCCGAGTTCAAGGCGCGAAGCCGTAGCGATATCCGAAGATATCGGTAGGCTTCGCAACACCGAAATCGGTTGGCGGGCGCGTGCAGCGCGCCGCGTCGCGACTCTGCCGCACCGTCCTAGACGTCGATCAGCGTCGCGACGCCCTGCCCAACGCCGACGCAAAGCGTGGCGAGGCCTGCGCCGCCACCTCGGGCGCGCAGCGCGTGGATCAGCGTGGTGAGGATGCGCGCCCCGCTGCAGCCCAGCGGGTGTCCGAGGGCGATGGCCCCCCCGTTCACGTTGACCCGAGCCTCGGGGATCTCGAGCTCGCGGAGCACGGCCAGGGACTGGGCGGCGAAGGCTTCGTTGAGCTCGGCCAGGTCGATCTCGCCGAGCGCGCGCCCCGCGCGCGCCAGACACTTCCGCGTCGCGGGCACGGGGCCGATGCCCATGTGGCGGGGATCGACCCCCGCAGACGCCGAGGCGCGGTAGGTCGCGAGGATCTCGAGCCCCTCGGCCGTGGCGCGCTCCCGCGTCGTCAACACCAGCGCACAGGCCCCGTCGTTGAGGGAGCTCGAGTTGCCCGCCGTCACGCTGCCGCCCTGCTTGAAGACGGCCCGCAGTCGGGCCAGCTTCTCGGGGGTCGAGTCGGCGCGGGGGCCCTCGTCCGCGGAGACCACGACCGGCGGCTTCTTGCGCCTCGGCACGCTGACGCTCATCAGCTCGGCGTCGAAGCGCCCCGCCTCCGCCGCCGCCAGCGCCTTGCGATGACTTCCGCAAGCGAAGGCGTCCTGTTCCTCCCGTGAAAGCGAGTACTTGGCTACGAGATTCTCAGCCGTCACACCCATCCCCTCGAGGGGGAAGAGCGCCTCCATCTTGGGGTTTGGGAAGCGCCAACCCAGGGTGCTGTCGTAGACCGTGACGTTGCCGGTGGGGAAGGGCCCAGCGGCCTTGGGCATCACCCAGGGCGCGCGGCTCATCGACTCGACACCGCCCGCTACGCAGATCTCGGCGTCGCCCAGGAGGATCTGGCGCGCGGCGATGTTGACCGCGCTCAGACCGGAGGCGCACAGCCTGTTGACGGTGATGCCGGGGACCTTCTGTGGTAGGCCCGCGAGCAGCAGCGCCATCCGGGCCACGTTGCGGTTGTCTTCCCCCGCCTGGTTCGCGCAGCCGAAGACCACCTCGTCCACCGCCTCGCCGTCGACACCCGCGCGCGTCAGCGCGGCGGCGATCACCAACGCGCCCAGATCGTCGGCGCGGACCGAAGAGAGGCCTCCGCGGATGCGCCCGATGGGGGTGCGCACGGCGGAGACGACGACGACTTCGCGGCTCACTCGGCTTCCTCCGCCTCCTGGAGGACCGACTGGAAGGTGTCGTGCAGCGCCTCCATCTCGTCGTCCGTCAGCAGTCGGGGGACGTCGTTGTCGCCCAACTCGACAGGGATCACCTCGGGCGGAGGCTGGCAGACGAGGTAGACGGCCTCTCCGTTGTCGATCTCGGCGAGGATGAGGTAGTCCTCGTCCTCGTCGAGCGTGAGCTCGCCGCAGTCCTCGTAGAGCGAGTCCGGGGCCTCACCGACCAACATGTACTCGTCGCCGACCACGTCCACACACACCGAGTAGGGCTTCAGCGCGGCGTTGATGTCGGATTGGAGCGCGCCGAACTCCTCCGGCGGAAGGTCGTAGATCTCCTCGTCCTCGCCGTCACGCTCCAGACGCAGGACCGTCACCACCGGCGCCTCCGGTGTGACCAACGCGTAGATCCGACCGTCGATCTCCATCTCGACGAAGATCTGCATCCCGATGGTGTCGCCGGTCTCTTCGTCCGCCAGATGCACCACCTTCGGGGGTGCGAGCTCCTCGCTCATCATCGCTCCTTCGTTCTCGATTGCCGCGGCAAGATATTCACCGCGCCCGCGTGCGTCCACCGCCATCGGTGGGCCTCCCCGCTATCGTCCTCTTTGTCGCCTGCTTGGATGCCCCGACGACGCCCGTGGTCGCGCTGTCGAACTAGCTGGGGGCGATGAGCTCGAGTCGCGGGAAGTAGGAGCGGTACCGAGAGGCGTCACGGGTCAGCAGCCGGAGGCCGGCGACCGCCGCGTGGGCACCGATGTAGAAGTCGGGGAGCGGGGCGTGACGGGCGCCACCGCGACGCCGATACGCCAGGAAGCACTTCCCGGCGAGGAACGCCGCGTCGTAGGGCAGACGATCGCGGCGGAAGAGGTCGGTGGGCAAGACGCGCTCCACCTCCTCGACCCGGTCGAAGCCGACGGAGACCTCGGCGTAGATGAGCGGGTTGATGACCAGCACCGTCGAATCCGCCGCACGTTCCAGCGCGGTCGCCGACCATTCCCCCCAGGTGGGGTCCCTCGTGACGACATCGAGGACCACGTTGCTGTCGACCAGGACGGGGGTCATTCGCCGCGAGTGAGCGACATGATCTCGTCGGTCGTCATCGTGACGGCGCCGCTCGATCGCATCTGCCGCAGCACGCGTTGGCCTCGGCTCTCACCGGCTCCGCTCTCGGAACGTTCGATGCGCACCGTGTCACCCTCGACGACGAACTCGACCTCAGTGTGCGGCAACAGCCCGAAGCGCTCGCGGATGTGCTGTGGGATCGTGACCTGTCCCTTCGTCGTGATCCTCACGCGCACCTTGCTCGAGGAGTACGATTCATACTCGTCAGAGTAAGGAATCGGTCCGTCCTTCACAAATGATGCGGCGCGCGGCCGAGCCAGCGCGATGATACAAGCGGGTATATGGCCGGGTCCGACGAGAGCGTGGGGTCGCGGTGGCCGTGGGGGATCGCGGCGCTGTTGGCCTGCGGGCTGGCGCTGTGGTTCATGCGAACGTCGCACCCGGTGGCGTATGACGCGGCGTCCGATGTCCCGCCGTACGTGGGTTCGCAGGCCTGCGCGGCGTGTCATCCGAAGGTCGTCGAGGCGTGGCGAGGTTCCGCCCACGAGCGCAACATGGCGCGGCCGACCGAGGCCACCGTAGTGGGCGACTTCGGCGGCGCGGTTTATCGCTTCGCGGGGACCGAGTCGCGCATGTTCCGTGACGAGCGTGGCTACCACATGGACTTTCACGACGCCGACGGGCGCGGCGGCGAGCTGCGGGTGGATTGGGTCGTCGGCTTCGCCCGCCACCAGATCTATCTGCACGAGGAGGCCGACGGCCGCCTCCAGGTGCTCCCGACCTTCTGGAGCGTCGAGCGTGGTCGCTGGTTCGACGCGCTGGAGGGGCCGATCGCCGGGGAGGCGCCGCTGGGACCGACGGATCTGCACTACTGGCGCAACCACGGGCGCACCTTCCAGCGCAACTGCGTGCCCTGCCACGCGAGCCGCTTCGAGCGGCGCTACGACGCCACGAGCAACCGCTACGACAGTCGCTTCGAGCCGACCATCGAGTGCGAGGCCTGCCACGGTCCGGCCCGCGACCACGTGGCGCGCTGGCGAGCGCTCGACGGGGTCAGCGCCGCCGCCCCGCTGCCGCCCGCAAAGAGCGCCGATGTCGGGGCCAGCATCGAGGGCTGCGCGGTGTGCCACGCCAGCAAGCAGATCTACCAGACCGGATTCCAACCCGGCCGGTCCTTCTACGACTACTTCGTGCCGACGGTCTGGGGGCAGCCCGGCTTCTTCGTCGACGGACGCTCCCAGGCGCTGAACTACCGGTACGTCGACTATCTCCAGAGCGGCTGCTACCGCGCCGCCAAGGAGCGGATGGACTGCGGCTACTGCCATCCCCCCCACGATCCCGTGGCCGTTCGCGGCAAGACGGTCTCTGCGGGTAACCGCGTCTGCACTGGGTGCCACGTCGGCCACAAGACGCGGCTCGCCGCGCACACCCACCACGGCGCCGAGTCCGAGGGCAGCCGCTGCGTTGGGTGCCACATGCCGCCCCTCGAGTTGAGCGTGGAGATGACCGTGCGCGACCACAGCATCGGGAGCCCGCTGCCAAAGCTGACCCGGGACCATGGTGTGCCGAACGCGTGCGGCGCATGTCACGGGGATCGGCCGGTGCAATGGGCCGTCGACCATGTCGAGGCCTGGTATGGCGGAACCGAGCGCTTCCGCGCCTACGCCGATCGAATCGAGGCGCGGGTCCAAGTCCTGGCGCAGTCCTTCGGTGAGGGGCCTCCGCCTGTGGAGGCGCTCGTCGAGTGGCTCGATGACCCCGAGCGCACGCTCATCGAACGGGCGAGCGCCGCCCACCTCTTGGAGCGCGCGGGCCTCGTCCCAGACGAGGTGCTGAGCCCGGACCTGCGCGGTCGCGCCACCGACGCCCTCCTACGGCACCGCGGCGAGGCCCACCCGCTCATCCGTTTCCACGTCTATCGCTCGCTCTCGGCGTTTGCGGCGCCGCGGGCGCGGGCCGCCGTCCGCGAGGCGCTGGGCGACCCCCGTCGCACCATCCGAGTCGAGGCCTATACCGCCCTGAGCTTCCTCGAGCCCGAGTACCTCGAGGCGCAGCGCGACGCCCTGGCCGGGGTGCGCGCGGAGTACGAGCATCGCGTCGTCGAGGTCGAGGGCGACAACCCCGACTGGAAGCGCGAGCTCGCGATGCAGCGCTTTCGGCGAGGGGACCCGGCGCGCGCCGAGGCGCTGCTGCGGGAGGCGGTGGCCATCGCCCCACGGATGCCGGGACCGACCGCCGATCTCGCCCGCTTCCTGTTGGCCTCCGGGCGGCCCGCCGACGCTGAGCGTTTCGTCAGCCGCCTCGAGAGCGTCGCGCCCGACCACGAGCTCACGGGCCTCGCCCGCGGCGAGATGCTGGTCGCGGAGGGGCGGCCCGCGGCGGCCGTGGGCCTCTACGAGCGCATGCTGGCGCGTGGGCAGCGCAGCCCCGACGTCCACGCCGCTTTGGCCGCGGCGCGGCGGATCGCCGAGGTGTACTAGGACGGTGCGGCAGAGTCGCGACGCGGCGCGCTGCACGCGCCCGCCAAGTCCTAACGCTCCAGCGACTCCGCGACCGGATCTCGGCCGGCGGCGATCTCCGCGTCGAGGATCTGAGCGCGGGCATCGAGGCGCGCGTCTCGGGTTGCGCCCAGGTGTTTTGCGGTCTTCAGGCCTCGATCGAGGACGGTCTTGACGGCCATCCGCAGTTTGTTGGCCGTGAAGAAGCGTCGCCCGTAGCGCCTGAGTTGACGGGGGTCGATCTCGAAGCCGAGGCCGGGCAGATCGGGGATGGACAGCGCGCCGCGGTCGTGGAGGAAGGGGGTTCGTAGCAGGCCGTCGCGCGCCTCGGGGACCCACCCAGGAGGGCTCAGGGGATACTCCAGGTGCTTGCTCGCGCGACCCGCCGACGCGGCGAAGAGTTGGAGGTTCACCGCGAAGCCGATGCCGTTGGTCCAGGTGTGGGGGGAGTAGGCCGCCCCCGCCGCGACGACGCGCTGGATGATGGCGTGGGTCTCGGCGACGCCGCCGGTCATGATCGCGTCGGGCTGGTACCAGTCGTAGCACCCGGTGGCGACCATGTGCTCGAACTCCGGCAGCCCCTGATTGTTGAGCTCTCCGCCTGCGATGGCGATCGAGGTCTCGCCGCGCAGACGCGCGATGGCGGCGTAGTCGTCCATCGGGAGCGGCTCCTCGACCCAGGCGAAGCCGAGGGCCTCCGCCTCCTTGCAGAAACGCAGCGCGCGGTCGTAGTCCCAGCGCGCACAGTCGGCGATGGCGGCGACCCGCCAGGCCATGTTGGCGTCGACGCCGAGCTTGACCTCGTCGCCCACCGCGGCCCGGACGGCGCGAATCTGGGCGACATCTTCCTCCAGGGTGTCGGCGTGGACCCTCAGCTTGACGCAGTCGAAGCCCTCGGAGAGCCGCGCTGACACCTCCTCGACGCGCGCCGTAGGGTCGCGGAGCTCTCCGGTGGAGGCGTAGAGCCGCAACGGGCCCACGTCTGTGCCTCCGAGCAACTGGTAGACCGGCACGCCGCGGGCCTTGCCGACGAGATCCCAGCAGGCGGGCTCGATGAACCCACCCCCGCGGTGCCCGAGGTAGCCCATCTCGCGGACGCGCTGGCGAATCGAGGGGATGTCGTCGGCTCGCTCGCCCAGAAAGTAGCTGCCGAGGAGTTGCCCCCAGCCTTCGCGTTCGGCGCCCATGGCCGGCGCGGCGCACCAGCCCTCCAGGCCCCCGGCCGTGGTCAGCCGGATCAGGTCGAAGCGATTCTCGGTCTGTGGGAAGCCGGGGATCCAGCTCGGATGAAAGGGCGCCGGCAGTGGGATGGCCACGTGCCACATGTCGATGCGGGTGATCTTCATACGAAGGTGAGGCTTAGTTGTACGAAGCGCTGAATACCAGCGTGAGTGATCGATAGCCCCAGCCATCGGGGGCGAAGACCGCGCGGCCACCGATGGCGAGACCGAGGCCCCAGTTCGCCGACGACCACCACTCCTGCCCAAACTGCGCCCGGAGCGCGGGGCCTCCGTAGTGGCCTCCGCCGTCCCTACCGGCACCGTCGTACACCTCGGCCATCCCGAGCCCGGCGGTGAGGTACAGGTTGGTCTCGGAGTAGAAAGTGAGGCCAGCGCCGATCCCCAGCATCTTGCGCCCACCGCCGTGCTCCGCTTCGAGGAAGAGGTCCCCGTGCATGACCAGGTGCTCCCGGAGGGCGCCCCCCATGGAGACCGACCACTCGAGGGACGCCGAGTCCGGATCGCCGTGTGGCTCCCGGCGAATCCCCGACGCGCCGGCCCCTTGCTGGAGGCGGAGGAAGAAGCCGTCGTGACGGTTGGTGGCGGTGTCGGCCGGCGCCGACAGGAGCAGGAGTAGACCGACTGAGCTGAGCATCCGCGGACCCCCGAGGTGTTCCGCGCGAACAGGTGCAGGGCCCGTGCCATGCGCGTCCGCCCGGAGCCGTGGAGCGATCGGAGGGGATCTGCTCCACGCTGGAGTGAGCTTATGGGGGCGGGCCTTCCACGCGGTCGTACGCCGCGCCGTGGAGCAGGCGCCAGGCCTTGCGTCCCAGGGCAGCGACGTCGCGTATGTCGCGGACGTAGCCCAGCCGGCGCCGGATGAAGCGGGGGGAGAAGTAGACGCGCCGTCGGGCCCTCACAAGCGCGCGCCCGATCTCGTCGGCGCTCATCTCGTCGGTGCGCGCGACCACGTGATCGAAGCCGCTGTACTGACTCCATTCCTTGGTGACGAGGTGACCGTTGGCCTCGGCGTCGCGGAAGAAGCTCGTGCCGGGGAAGGGGACGGCGGCGGAGAACTGGACGGAGTGGCAGGGCACGGACTTGATGAAGTCGATCGTGCGGCCGACGCTCTGGTTCGTCTCGCCGGGCAAGCCGATGACGAACATGATGTGGTTCTGCACTCCGAGCCGGTCGGTCATCGCCAGGACGCGTCGGGCCTCCCCGAGATCCAGGCGCTTCTTCGTTCGGTCGAGGATGCGCTGGTCCCCCGACTCGATGCCGAAGCGCATGGTGAACAGGCCAACGTCCACCAGGCGCCCCACGACCTCCTCGTCGAGGTGGTCGGCGCGCGCGTTGCACCCCCAGGGGATGCGGACGCCGCGGCGCTCCATTTCGTCGGCGAAGCCCAGCATCCGCGCGCGGCCGAGGTTGAAGGTGTCGTCGTCGAAGAAGACGCTGCCGGTGTCGGGGTATCGCTCGAGCACGCTGACGATCTCGTTGACGATCTGCGCCGGCGCGCGGGGGCGGAACGCGCCCTCGAGGGTGGTCTGGGGCCACAAGCAGAAGGTGCACTTGTGGGGGCAGCCGCGCCCCGCGTACACGAAGGCGACGGGAGAGGGGAAGCCGGGGACGGTGTAGCGATCCATCGGGAGTTGGGCGCGCATCGGGTGGGGGAGGGCGTCGATGTCGGCGATGACCGGCCGACGGCCGCTCCGGCACACCGAGCCGGCGCCGTCGAGCCACGCCAGGCCGGGCGTGTCCACCAGGTCGAGCCCCTCGCTCAACCCCGCCGCCAGCGCGAGGCTCGTGAGCTCCGGCTCGCCTTGCACCACGTAGTCTACCGACTCGCCCAGCGCGTCCTCCGGCCGCGCGTCGGTGTGGGCACCGAAGACCGCCACCGGGGCGCCGGGGCAGCGCCGCTTGATCTCCGCGAGGATCTCCAGATCGTAGGTCAGCGTGGTCGTCGATGTCTCGGCGATGACCAGCTCCGGCTGGAAGTCGGCGACGCGCCGCCAGAAGGCGAGCAGGCTACCCCGCTCTGCGCAGCCGTCGATCAGCCGCACCTCGTGGCCCTCCCGCTCGAGGAGCGAGGCCGTGTAGGCCAGCATGAACGGAAACGGAACGTAGCGATTGCTGCCCTTGGGGGTGGCGTTCGGGAATCGACAACCCGCGCGGATCCCCTCCCGCCCGTCGACCGCCCACGGTGCGTTGACTAGACAGACGCGCATTCGGTCTCCTCGCGACACGGGTCCCGATCCCGATCCCGCCGAGTCCACGAGTGTCTCAACCAAAGAGCCTCAGGCGGACCCTCGCGGTCGACAACAGGTTCCGAGCCGTGAACTTCTCTGGCTCGCTCCACGGCATGCCACATCCGCGGCAGGCCGCTTGACGGTCGGGGCGCTCGGCCCCCAGGTCGCGACGCAGCGCCTGGGCGCGCGGTCCGTTCCAGATCCGGCGCAGCGGCTCGTCGAAGAGGTTGCCCAGGACCGTCTGCCGTCGCAGATCCCGGCAACAGGCGACGACGTCGCCGGTCCACGCGATGTACATCGTGGTCCACGGATAGGGGCACACATTGTATTTGGGCCCCGCGCGGACGGGGTCACCCAGGACGCCCGCGGCGTTGTGGAGTGGCCCCACCGAGTAGACGCGCAGCCGCCGGCTCCCCGGAAGCAGGGCCCGGACCGCCTCTATTCGCCGCCGCCGCCCGGCGGCGCTCCGCGGGGCCCGCGCCGCGATATCTCCCACATGGAGCTCCATGTGGTCGAGGGCCCGGTCATCGAGGATCGCGCGGAGGTTCTCCAGCACCCGACGCCACGAAGACCGCGGCCCCCGGATCGCCTCGAACTCGGCCTCATCGGCGCAGAAATCCGTCAGCACGATGTAGCGGCAGCGATGGGGAAGGGCGTGGGCGCGCTCCCGGCTCATCAGCGCACCGTTGCTGGCGAAGCTGTGGGTCGTGAAGCCCAGCGCGCAGGCCCGCTCGAGGATCTTCGGGAAGCGCCGGTTCATGAACGGCTCACCGTCCAGCGTCCACGACATCATGTCGGACCCCACGCCGGCCTCGCGGAGGCGCAGCAGCAGCGCGTGGGCGTCGTCGGGCGAGAGCTCTCCACGGGGGTTGTCGTCGAAGTGGTCCGGTCGGCTCTGGGGACAGAAGGTGCAGGAGAAGTTGCAGCGGTTGGTGGTCTCGATGCTGATGATCTGCGGCAGCTCGGGCACGACCGGACTGCGGCGGTGCCAGCGCCAGGCGAGGCCGGCGGCACCGATCAGCCTTCGAAGGGTAGGAGCACGGGCCATGTGCCTTTGTACCCAGTCGGTCCCCGACTGGCTCGACAACTCCTCGGTCTCCATTCGGTCGCGGCGGCGAGGGCTCGCCGTGTACCATCGGCGCCGTGCACCGCTTCGCCCTCCTCTGCCTCCTGCTCGGATGCACCGACGACGGAGCCGGCGGCGCGCCCGCCGCCGATGTGACGGCCGGCCCCACACACGACGGACCGCTCCCGGACCTGCCAGCGGGCGACGCGGCGCCCGCCGACGACGACGCGGCCGTCCCCGAGCCCGACGCGGCCATGGCGCCGCCAGATGCCGCCATCCCCGACGTGGCGGTGGCGCCCTCGCCGCCGGAGGTGCACGCCGTCGAGACCGAGGTGGGCGCGCCGACGACCCCCGCGGGGGTCGCCAACCGGGTGACCTGCCGCGCGACGGACGCCGCTGGCGGCCCCATCGACGACGTCGCGACGCTGGTCGAGGTGCGGCCCGCCGCGGGCTTCCGAGAGGGGGATGAGCCGGGGGAGCTGGTGGGCGTCGAGGTCGGCACCTACTACGTCACCTGCACCGCGCCTGGGCTGGGCCTGCGCGACACGACACCGGCTCGCTGGGACGTGCGCCCAGGGCCCGCGGCCGTCGTTCGAGCTCGGGTCGATCCGGGGGTCGTCGTCGCCGGCGGCGCCACCGAGGTGAGCTGCGCGGCCACCGATCGGGAGGGGAACCCGGTCCCCGCCGAGGCCGCCGAGGTCTCGGTGCGCCCGGCGAACGCCGGCGTCCTGGTCGAGGGCCGGCGAGCGACGCTCACCACCGCCGGGATCTATCAGGCCGACTGCACCCTCGCCGGGGCGATCACCGACGGTGAGGCGCGGATCACCGTCGTCGCGGCCTCCCCCGCCCAACTCGTCGGCTCGGTCGAGCCGGATCTGGGGGTCCACGAGGTCGGCTCGGTGGTCTCCTTCGTGGCTCGCGTCACCGATCGCTTCGACAACCCGGTCGCTGGCGCCGCTCTCGAGTGGAGCACAGCCCCCGCCCTCGCCGCCTTCGGCGAGGGTCGCTTCCGCGCCGACGCCGAGGGGCGCTACGCGCTGCGGGTACGGGCGACGGGGGAGACCTTCGAGGGGCGCGTCCTCGAGGACACAGCCGAGATCCTCGTCGACGCCGGCGGGCCCTCCATCGCCTGCATCGATCCACCCCCGGGCGCGATGTTGGGGCGACCCGCGGCCCTCGTCCTCCGCGGACGGGTCGACGACGTCGCGGGCATCGAGAGTCTCACCGTCGACGACGCCGAGGCCGAGCTCGACGCCGAGGGCCACTTCACGGCGCAGGTCGCGCCGGGCTGGGGGCTCAACGTCCACGAGATCGTCGCCACGGACGCCGTCGGCAACGTGAACAGCACGTTCTGCAGCTACTTCGCCTCCGAGCGATACGTCGGCGAGGACGCGCCCATAGACGACGCGATCCTGCTGCACCTGTCCCAGGCGGCGCTCGACGACGGTCCGCCGGACCGGCCCCTCAACAGCCTCATTGACCTGTTGCGTCGCGTGGTCGACTCCCCGGGCCTGGTCCGCACCATCGACCAGACGTTGCGGGCCCAGAACCCGATCCTACCCGAGCGATGCGAGCAGCGGGTGCCGATCCTCGGCTGCGTGCTGTCGGTGGGAGCGGAGTACCGCGGCATCCGCATCCGCGGCCCCAACACGCTCTCCGCGCGGCTGGTCGAGGGCGGCCTGCGGATGACGGTGCGCATCTCTCGCCTGGATCTCGACGTCCAGATGCGGGGGACGGTGAGCAACAGCGGCACCCTCCACGCGGCGTACGTCGAGATCGAGCTCACCTTCGACGTGGATCTCGCCGACGGGCGGCCCCGCGTCGCGTTGCGGGAGACGAACCGGGTGGAGGTGGGCGATCTCGACAGCGACTTCGACGGCGCCATCAGCGGCGCGCTCCTCGATCTGGTCTTCGAGGCCTTCGAGGGCACCGTTCGCAACGAGCTCGTGGGGGCCCTGCGCGGTTTCCTCGAGCAGGAGATCGACGCGTTGCTCTCGGACGTCCTGGCGGGCCTCGATCTCGACGCCCTCGGGCTCGCCCTGGAGGTCCCGGCGATCGCTGGCGGGGAGGCCGCCGTCCTCTCGTTGGGCGTCGGTTTTTCGTCGCTGGACGCCAGCCCCGCGCGGCTTCGGTTGGGGATCTCCAGCCGGGTCAACGGCCCCTCGCGCCAGGGCGCTGCGTCGGCGGGGGTGGCGCTGCCGCCGGGACCCGTCCGCGTAGAGCTGCATCCCCAGGGGAGCACCGGCGCCGCCGTCCACCTGGGTCTGGTCAACCAACTCCTCCACCGGCTCTGGCGAGCGGGTCTGTTCGATCTCGGGGGCGCGGCGGATCTCCTGGGGGATCTTCCGGCCGGGGCCGAGGTCTCGCTCCGAGTGCAGGCGCCGCCGGCCGTCATCGGTACGGGGGAGGGCGCGACGCTCCAGATGCACCTGGGCCCGATCACCGGCGTCTTGTCCTATCCCGGCTTCTTCGACGAGCCGCTGCGGCTGCGGTTGGCCGCCTACCTTCGGGTGCCCGTCCTCAACGATGGCGGGCGCGGCCTCGTCTTCGGCGGCGAGGACGGCATCGAGATCGAGCGGATCTTCGTCGCCGTGGAGGGAGTGCCCATGGCGCCGGAAGCACGCGCGACGCTGGAGCGCGACCTCGGCCGCATCCTCCAGGCGGTGGTCGACCAGGCGCTCAACGGCGCCCTCCCGGCCCTGCCGATCCCAGACTTCGCGCTGCCGGGGAGCCTGGTCCCCTTCGGCGTCGCCCCTGGCACCCGCCTCGGACTGCGCGGCGCCTCCCTCGGAGGGACGGCGACCCACTTCCTCCTCGACGGGACCTTCCGCGAATGAGGTGGCCCTGGCTCTTGCTGCTCTGCCTGGGCTGCGACGACGCTTCCTCGGGGGGCACCGGGGCGTCGCCCGACGCGACCGTCGCGGCGCCCGACGCGGCCCCCGAAGCGGCGCTCCCGGATGCGGCGCCGCCCCCCGTCGATGCGCGGGGCGACGCGCGGGTCCCCAGTCCCGACGCGGCGCCCCTCGTGGCGGCGTGGATCGAGGTCACGCTCGTCCCCCGGCGACCGCTCTACAGCACCGATGAGCACCCGGTGGCGACGGCGGTCGCCTACGACCGCGTGGGGGCGCCCATCGAGGTTGATCTCGCGTGGCGTGTGGCGCCCCCTGGGCGGGCTGAGATCGACGACGAGCAGGCGCTGCGGTTCCTCGGCGAGGGCCCTGGCGTCGTCGTCGCGTGCCACCGCTCGGTGTGCGGTCGCGCCGCGTTCCACGTCGACGCCAATCCCCCGGTCCTCCAGGTCAACGAGCCCGCTCGGGGCGTGGCCCTCGGTGGCGACGGCAGCCGCACCATCCGGGTCCGGGGCACCGCCACCGACACCGGCAACGACGTCGATGTTCGGGTCAACGGCGTCCGGGTGGAGCTGGGGGAGGGGGGCGCCTTCTCCCTCGACCTCCCGGCTCGCTTCGGGATCAACCACGTCGTCACGACCGCCGACGACGGGGTGCGCCGGCCGGCCGTAGCCGACGCCCGCGATGTCCTCTGGGCCCCGGCGTACGTGGACGCGGACGCGAGCGGCGTGTCCCTGCCCGGGGCGCTCACGCTCCGCCTCGACCAGGCGGCCCTCGACGCCGACGGCCCCGTCGAGATCCCGGTGGGGGCGGGTGAGCTGCGGCTTGCGGAGCTGGCGCAGTTCGTGGAAGCCCTGCTCTCCCTCGCGTCGGTGGACGAGGCCCTCGGTGACCCTCAGATCGCCGACGGCGACGGGTTCTCGCTCCGGGTGGAGGGCATCACCCTGGGGGCGCCGGAGGTCGATCTGAGCTTCACGGCGACGGGGATCGAGCTGTTCCTGCGGATGCCGCGGCTGGCCATCGAAGTGTCGGGGCGGCTGACGCTGGAAGGGGAGGCGATCGATCTGGGCGGCACGCTCCGGGCGGGCATCGCCGCCTTCGCCTCGCTGGTGGTCCGGCTCGACGACGCGGCGGGCGCCCTCGTGGTGGAGGTCGCCGAGACCGGCGTCGCGGTGGAGTCCCTGGGGGGGGCGTTCGCGGACGAGACGGCTCAAGTGCTCGTCGGCACCCTCGGGAGCCGACTGCGCGCGGTCGCCCGAGACCTCGCCGTGGAGTTGGTCGATGGCGTCGTCCGCGAGCAACTCCCGGGCGTGGTGCGCCAGGCCCTCGGGAGCCTGCTCGACGGGGTCGCCGAGATCCCGCTGCGCTTCGCGGTCGGCGTCGATGGGGCGCCGCCGGTGGAGCTGATGTTGCGGATGCACCCCACGGCGGTGACGCCGCGACGCCAACGAACGCTGCGCCTCGATCTGGAGGCCCGCGTGGAGCACCCCGCCGAGGTCGTCGCGCCACACCTCGATCCGGGGGTGCCTACGATCGCCCCGGACGAACACCTCGATCTGCCGGGGGAGGGCTTCGGCGCGGCGCTTCGGATGGGCCTGATCAACGCGTTGCTCCACGAGGTCTGGCGCGCAGGCGTGCTACAGCTCACGCCACGCCTCCCGCCAGAGGTCGAGGGGCTCTTCGGCGAGATCCGCGTCGACGCGCGGCTGCCCCCCGTCGTGGCGGTCGCCGAACCCGGAGGCGCCTTCCCCCTGGAGGTGCAGATCGGTGACATGCGCATGATCACGCAGCCGCCGGGGGCCCCGAGCCCCGACGTGTATGCCCTCACGCTGCGGGCGGGGCTCTCCGTCCACACCCGCGGCGGCCGGGTCGAGCTGCGCGTCGCCGACGCGCCCGATCTCGAGGCCTCCCTCATCTCCAAGGGCAGCGAGCGCCCCATCTCGGCGGCGGCTCTGGCGGGCCTGGTCGGAGCGGTCGTCTGGCCGCTGGTGCTGGAGTCGGTCGACGGCGGCCTCGGCTTCGGGCTGGATCCAGTGGCCCTCGAGGCTGGGCAGTTCGCGGAGCTCGCGCCGCGGATGCAGGGGGTCACGCTCGCACCGACCTTCACCCAGCCGCCGCGCCTCGAGGCGGGTCGCCTGTGGTTGGAGGGCGGCCTCGGGGTCACCCTTGAGCTCGACGAGTAGGCCCCGAGATTGCAATGACAGCCCGTGTGTCCGGCGATGTTCCAGAGGCGCCCTGGGCCCGTGGAGCGGGGGAGACGGCGGCGCTGTTGGGCGTAGAGCCCGTCGTGGGGCGGACGGCCGAAGAGGTCCGCGCGTGGCGGCGACGTTACGGAAGCAACACACTTCGTGCGGCGCCGACTCGCTCCCCCTGGGAGATCCTGTTGGCCCAGGTCCGCAGCGTGCTCGTCGTGCTGCTGGCCGCCGCCGCGCTCCTGGCGCTGGTCCTGGGCGAGGCCCTCGACGCGGCCGCGATCGCCGTCGTCCTGGTGGTCAACGCGGGGCTCGGCTTCACGACCGAGCTTCGCGCGGTGCGATCGATGGAGGCGCTGCGGCGCTTGGGACGACGCTCGGCCACCGTGCGGCGCGACGGGACCATCAAGGTGGTGTCGGCGGACACGCTGGTCCCCGGGGACGTGGTGATCGTCTCCGGCGGGGACGTCGTCACCGCGGACCTGCGGCTGATCGAGGCGTCCAAGCTGCGGGCGGACGAGTCCACGTTCACCGGGGAGTCGACGCCGGTTGACAAGGCGACCGCGCCGGTCTCGCCCGACGCGGTCCTGTCCGACCGGGCGTGCATGCTGTTCAAGGGGACGGCGGTGACGCGTGGCGCCGGTGAGGCGTTGGTCGTAGCCACCGGGATGCGCACGGAGCTGGGGCGGATCACCCGTCTGGTCGACGAAGCGGCGCCGGAGACGACGCCGCTGGAACAACGCCTGGAGCGGCTGGGTCGAGGCCTCGTGTGGATCGCCCTCGGGCTGGTGCCGTTGATCACGCTGACCGGCATGCTCTCCGGCCGTTCGGTCCTGCTCGCGGTACAGACGGGCATCGCCTTGGCGGTGGCGGCGGTCCCCGAGGGTCTCCCGATCATCGCGACCATCGCGCTGGCGCGCAGCATGCGTCGGTTGGCGCAGCGCAACGCCCTCGTCAACCGCCTTGCGGCGGTGGAGACGCTCGGCGCGACCAGCGTCCTGTGCGCGGACAAGACGGGGACGCTCACCGAGAACCGGATGACCCTGGCGACGCTCGAGTACGACGGCGGCGTGGCCCAGGCCCCCTTCGACGCCAGCGACCGTCGCGTACGGCACGCTCTGGAGGTCGGGGCGCTGTGCAGCGACGCCACGATCGACGAGGGAGATCCGCTGGAGGTCGCGCTCCAGCGCGCGGCGGCGCAGTCGGGGATCGAGCGAGGGCGGCTGCTGGAAGCGGCGCCGGAGATCCGCGAGGTCGCCTTCGATCCCGAGCAGAAGCTGATGGCCACCGTCCACCGCGAGGGCGCGGGGTTCCGGGTCGCCGTCAAGGGAGCCCCGGAGCAGGTCCTGGCGGCCTGCACGTCGGTGCTCGGCTCCGATGGTCCGCGTCCGCTGACCGCCGCCGACCGGGAGGCGTGGAGCGCGCGCAACGTAGCCCTCGCGGGGGGAGGGCTGCGGGTCCTCGCCGCAGCCGAGAGATACGACACGGTCGCGCGTGAGGCGGTGTACGAGGACCTCTGCCTGGTCGCGCTCCAGGGCTTGCACGACCCCCCGCGACCGGAGGTGCGAGGTGCCATCTCGGCCCTGGGCCGCGCGGGGGTGCGGGTGATGATGCTCACTGGGGACCAGCCGGCGACGGCGCGGGCGATCGCGACGGAGGTCGGCCTCTCCGATGCGTCGCGCGTGGTCACGGGCGCCGAGATCGCGAGGGGGGCGGATCCCCTGGATGCGGAGGTGGTGGCGCGCGTCACGCCGGGGCAGAAGCTGGAGATCATCGCGGCCTTGCAAGCCCGGGGCGCCGTCGTGGCGATGACCGGGGACGGGGTCAACGACGCGCCGTCGCTGCGCAAGGCCGACATCGGCGTCGCGATGGGCCAGCGCGGGACGGAGGTCGCCCGCGAGGCCGCCGAGATGGTGCTGCTGGATGACCGCTTGGGGACGATCGTGGTCGCGGTCGCGGAGGGGCGCGTCGTCTTTGACAACCTGCGACGTTTCATCGTCTACCTGCTGAGCTGCAACGCCGCCGAGGTCCTCGTCGTGGCCCTCGCCGGGGCCGCCGGCGCGCCCTTGCCCTTGCTTCCGTTGCAGATCCTCTTCCTGAACCTGGTGACGGACGTCTTCCCGGCCCTCGCCCTGGGGGCGACGGAGGGGGCCGCAGACATCGCGACCCGACCGCCGCGCCCCGCCGCCGAGGACCTGCTCACGCGGGCCCATTGGTGGCGGATCGCGAGGGATGGCGCGTTGGTGGCTGCCCCGGTCCTCGTCGTCTTCGCGCTGGTGAGCCGGGGCACCGTCGGCGCCCCCGGGCAGGCGGTGACGGCGGCGTTCTACACGCTGGCGCTCGCGCAGCTCTGGCACGTCTTCGACATGCGCGGCTCGGCTGGGGGGCTGGTGCGCAACGAGGTCACGCGCAACCCCTATGTGTGGGGGGCGATCGCGCTGTGCCTGGGGCTGCTGGCCCTCGCCGCGGGGACCGCCGCGCAGGTGCTGCACCTCGTCCCGCTGGACTCGAGCACCTGGGCGTGGGTGCTCGGCGCCAGCCTGTTCCCGCTGGTGACGATCCAGACGCTACTTCAGGTTTTTGAACATCGCCTCGAGCTTTGAGCGGGCGTCGTCGGCCTCGTCGGCGTCGAACTGGCCCGTCACCTTGAACTCGAAGGCGGCGCAGAAGTTCGCCTTCTCGCGGTCGCGAATGTAGTAGCTCTGGTTCTCGCGGCACTCGTTCTGGAAGCTCGGGTCCCAGAACCGGCAGTTCTTGCAGACCTTGAGGTCCACGTAGCAGCTCGGGCACTCGTCGCGCCGCTGGACCTTGGTCGACATGTCGAGCTCGTGGCCACACTTCCAGCAGAGGTAGCGCTTCTCCTCGTGCATCCTGGGATCTCCGCAGTTCGAGACGCCGTGGTGTACCACATCCGACCCAGGGGGGGCGTGGGGAGGTCGCGGATGCGCCGATTGTCGGGGTAGCCCGAGCCACGTCGATGCAGGGATGGTAGAGTGCGTCACGGCCGACAACGTGTAGTCGAGGAGCCGGCCGACGGAGGCGAGATGCCCGAACAACGGGCGCGGCTGCGTCGAAGCCTGCGCAACTTCAAGCGGCTGCTGGCGCTCGAGCCTGGGCACATCGGTCACCTCGAGCAGCTCGCGCGGGTCTGCGCGCAACTCAAGCGCCCAAAGGACGCGGCGCGCTACCTCACGGAGCGCGCGGGGCAGCTCATGCGGATGGGCGAGACCGGCGCCGCGCGGGAGGACGTCTCCAACGCGCTGCGCCTCTATCCACGCTACCGTGTGGCCCAGCGATTGCTCGCGAAGCTGGGTGAGCAGGTCTCCCAGCCCCGCGCCCGGGTAGCCCCGCAGCCTTTCTTGGAGCACCCGCCATCCCCGCGTCCTGGCCCTATCGACCGCGACCCGACGCCGCCGCCCACCACGTCGCTCCGCGAGCTCGAGGCCGAGGCGCTGCTCGCCGCCCCCCCGGTCACCCGGCAGGAGCCCGAGACCAACCCCGTCGTCGACGCCTCGGAGCTCCTCGCCGTTCGCGAAGATCTGGTCTTGGAGGACGACCTGGAGGTGGAGCCCGACGACTCGGAGGACCAGCGGCCGACCACGGCCCTCGCCCCCGTCCGAGACGAGTCCGACACGCTCGCCGCCGTCGCGTTGCCCGAGGAGTCGATGGAGGAGGCCGCGCGTGTGCCAGAGCCGGCCTACGCGCCGACGTCCTTCGAACTCGGGACCGCCGATCTGGACGAGGCGGTGGCCTACGAGAGCATCGAGGACCCGGTCTTCGTCGATGACGCCTCACCCACCGATCCGGTCCACCTCGGCACCGCCGGACCCACGCCGGTCCCCTCCGGCGAGGCCCTGAAGGCGGTGGTCGCGCGCCCCCTCGAGCTCTCGCCGACCGATGGGCTCCCCGAGCGGGTGGTCGACGCGCTTCGCGAGACCGCGGAGCAGCGACGCTACGAGGCGGGGGAGCGCATCGCGGTGGCCGCGGCTCGCTTCGACGGGCTCCGCCTCATCGACTCGGGGCGAGTGCTGATCACCCTGCCGCGTCAGGCATCGGAGGCCGACATCGCGAGCCGGGGCAGCGGCGACTTGCTGGGGGTCGTCGAGTTGGTCCGCGGCGGCCGTTGGTCACAACACGTGACGGCCGTCGGCCCGACCTGCGTGCTGCACCTGGATCCCGACGAAGTGCTCCGCGTGCGCGAGAAGTACCCGGCTTGGGAGGCGACCCTTCAGGCCCTGGCGCGGCATCGCTTCGCCCACGGCTTGCTCGGCGGCTCGAAGCTCTTCGCGTCGTTGACGGTCGAGCAGCGCGACGACCTGGCTCAGCGCTTCGAGTCGCGGCATCTCTCGGAGCGCGAGACCTTGATCGAGCCCGGCGTCCAGCCCGAGGGCGTCTACCTGCTCGCCGAGGGGCGTCTCGAGGTGAAGCGGGACGACGTGCACATCGGCGGGCTCTCCCCGGGGGATTGTGTCGGGCTCGTGTCGGCCCTCGACGACGCCCCTGGCGAGGCGAAGGTCGTCGCCGCTCCGGTCGCGGAGGTGCTGTTCCTGCCCCACGCCAGCCTCGAGCCCGTGTTGGCCCAGAGCGATGTGCGCGCCGCCTTCGAGCGCGCCGCCCAGATGCGGCGGCTCCTCGTCTCGCGGCGCTGATCTCTACATCCGCAGGGCCCGGGCCACCGGCTTGCGGACCGCGATGCCGATCACAGCGCCGACGATCATCCCGGCCACTGAGCCGGAGATCCAGATGCCGAGGGCGGCGCAGGCCATCACGACGGGCCAGGTGGTGGTCGGCTCGCCGCCGTCGATCTCAGCGGCCTCCAGCGTATCGCCAGGCTGGTGTGGCTCGCCGCCCTCCGGTTCTACCGCGGCGACCGTGGGCATGGGCGGCGGGTGGGGGAGCGGGGCGAACTCGACGACCGGGACCGCCTGGACCGGGTTGGTCCGCTGCGCCAGGAGCGGCTCGAGCGCCGCAAGGGCGAGGTCGGCTGACTCCTCGATGTCGGCGTCCTCCGCTTCGATCTCGAGGTCGTCGACGTCGGGCTCGCCGTAGATCTCGGCCGTGTTGGGCGCCCGCTCTCCGTCGTCCGGCTCGAGCAGCGGGCTCAGGGCGATCTGCGCGAAGCCGCGGGCCACGGAGTCGGCCTCGGACTCGTCGATCCCCGAGAAGACCACGAGTCCGTCCTCGGCCTGGACCTCGAACTCGGCGCCCAGGTAGTCGCGCCTCGTCGAGAGCACGCGCGGCGCGTCGGCGACGTGGATCGCCCCCGGTTGCAGGACTCGGTCCTCGATGAAGACCGCGGCGTGCTCCGTCAGGCAGAGCATGCCGCTGCGACCCAGCACCTCACCGCCCCGCCGCCGCTTGGCGTCGACGTAGAGCGCCACCGAGCTACCGACGGCGGCCTCCGCCGCCGCGAGGAATGGTCCGGGATCGAGCCGCATCGATCACCCCTTCGCGAGCTTCTCCTCACGACGCCGAAGTCCGTGGTCGAGGGTGCGCTTGCGCAGCCGGATCGCGACCGGCGTCACCTCGACGAGCTCGTCGGCGTTGACGTACTCCAAGGCCTCTTCCAGCGACATCTTGCGCGCCGCGTTGAGCCTCGTGTCCACGTCTTTGAACGCCTGACGCATATTGTCCAGCTTCTTCGCCTTGCAGGGGTTCACGACGAGGTCGTTGATGCGTGCGTTCTCGCCCACGATCTGGCCGCCGTAGACGCGCTCCCCCGGCTCGACGAAGAGCACGCCCCGCTCTTGCAGCGTCTCCAGGGCGTAGCTCGCGACGTTGCCGGGCTCGAGGGCCACCAGCACGCCGGCGGCCCGCCGTTGGAAGGGGCCCTTGAAGGGTCCATAGCCGGAGAAGGTGCGGTACAGCGACCCCGTGCCGCGGGTCTGGGTCAAGAAGCGCGATCGGTAGCCGATGAGCCCGCGGCTGGGGACCCTGAACTCCAGCCGGCTCTGACCGTCGCCGGACTGTCGCAGCTCCTGCAGCTCACCGCCCCGAAGGTTGAGCTCCTGGATGACGGTGCCGGAGAACGCCTCGGCGCAGTCGACCGTCACGTCCTCGTAGGGCTCCTCCTCGCCGCGGAGGATGACCCGCGGCATCGACACCATCAGCTCGTAGCCCTCTCGGCGCATCGTCTCGATCAGGATGCCGAGGTGCAGCTCGCCGCGACCGGAGACGCGGAACACCTCGGGGGCGTCGGTGTCCTCCACTCGAAGCGCCACGTTCGACTGCAGCTCGCGATAGAGGCGATCGCGCAGGTTGCGGCTGGTGACGTGCTTGCCTTCGGTCCCCGCCAGGGGCCCGCTGTTGGCGATGAACTCCATCGCGATCGTCGGCTCGTCCACAGCGATCGGGGGCAGCCCGTCGGGGTGCGCCGCGTCACAGATCGTCTCGCCGGGGAGCGCGTCGGCCACCCCCGCGATGCCCACGATGTCGCCGGCACTGGCGGCCTCGATCTCGACCTGCTTCAGCCCGACGAATCCGTTGACGCGGCTCACCTTCGCGCGCCGTTGACCGCCCTCGATGTCGATCGCGGTGAGCTGTTGGCCCCGCTTGACCGATCCGCGCGTGATGCGCCCGACGGCGACGCGGCCGACGAACTCGTCGTAGTCGATGGTGGCGACCTGCATCTGCAGGGGGCCGTCGGGATCGACGGTGGGGCCCGGCACGACCTCCAGGACGAGATCGAGGAGCGGCGAGAGATCGACGCGCTCGTCCTCGAGCTCGAGGGTGGCCCAGCCGTCGCGGGCCGAGGCGTAGAGCGTCGGGAACTCGAGCTGTTCGTCGTTCGCGTCGAGGGCCACGAAGAGATCGAAGACCTCGTCGAGCACCACCTCGGGGCGTCCGTCCGGGCGGTCGACCTTGTTGATCACCACGATGGGTCGGAGCCCGTGGGAGAGGGCCTTGCGCAGCACGAAGCGCGTCTGGGGCATGGGCCCCTCGAAGGCGTCGACCAGCAAGAGCACCGAGTCGACCATGCCGAGGACGCGCTCGACCTCGCCCCCGAAGTCCGAGTGGCCGGGGGTGTCGACGATGTTGATCGTCACGTCGCGCCAGGTCACGGCGGTGTTCTTGGAGAGGATGGTGATGCCGCGCTCGCGTTCGAGGTCGAGTCGGTCGAGGGCGCGATCCGCCAGTCGTTGGTGGGAGGCCACGGTCCCGGATTGCCGCAGCAATCCATCGACGAGCGTGGTCTTCCCGTGGTCGACATGGGCGATGATGGCGATGTTTCGTCGGTCAGGTCTCTGCATTGTGGCGCCCCATGCCATGGGCGGGCGGCTGCAAACAAGACTCAATGTCGCCTTTCGGCTAAGTTACGCGGCAAATAGCCCCTCGTGACGGAGTAGCCCGTGCGCTCGTTCACCGCCGCCGTGGTCACCGTCTTCGCCCTCGGCTGTGGCGGCGAGGACGTGCCGCCCGTCCCCGACGAGACGCCGCCCACCAGTCGCGCGCTCATCACGGTCCCCACCGGTTCGACCTTCGAGGTGAGCGGCTCGTTTCTCGCGAACACCGTCGACGTCACGATCCAGCTTACGGCGGACGAGGTGGGTGCGCGCATCTACTACACGCTCGATGGAACGGAACCGGAGGTGGGCGAACGCTCGACCGGCGTCGGCACCACGCCAGCGATCTTGACCCTCGACCGGGATGTCGTGGTGGCCTTCTTCGCCGTCGACACGGCGGGCAATCGGGAGGTCGAGGTGCATCGGCTCGAGGTGAGCTTCGACCGCGAGGGGCCGATCCTCGAGGTTGATCCGGCCCCTGGCGTGTTCGGGCACGCCATCGAGGTCACGGTGAGCGCCGACGTCGAGGCCACCCTCTACTGGACGGAGAACGACAACCGGCTCCCTGCGCCTGGGACGGGCTACACCAAGTCCGCGCCGTTGCCGGTCATCTTCGAGCTTGCGCGCACCACCCGCCTGGAGGTCATGGCTCGGGACGAGGCGGGGAACCGCGACGATCAGTCGTTGCGCTACGTGATCGACACCGAGGCGCCCGTCACCTTCGCGGATCCGCCCGGGGGTCACTTCCTGGGCCAGCTCTCGGTCCGGTTGCGCGCGGACGACGAAGAGGCGGACATCGTCTACACCATCGACGGCAGTGAGCCCGGCGCCGGCTCGGCGGTCTACTCGGCCCCGGTGCCCATCGAGGGCGACACCGAGCTGCGCTTTCGAGGGATCGACGCCGGGGGCAACCTCGAAGGGGTTCACGTCGAGCGCTACGTCGTCGGCAACCGCGGTCGTCGCGAGCTCGGCACGGGCGAAGACGCCGACCGGTTCCCCGCCGAGGGGGCCTTGGCCCTCGGGGCGGCGCTGATCGACGCCGCGGGGCCACTGTCGGGGAGGAGCGAGCCGGCGGCGCACTACGGCTCGGTGTGGGACGGGTGGGCGGCGGCGGTGGCCACCATCGACGCCTACACCGTGCAGGCGGGCTTTGGTCCGCACGCGATGCACTCTCCGGGCATCGGCGACGTGGCCGCTGCAGGTGAGGGGGCGGCCGACACCAGCGAGAACGGGACCAACCTCGACGAGACCTGGCGAGTTCGAGTCGACGCCCTCGCGGCCCGCGCTGGCGACGAGGTGCCCGAGACCTTTCACCCGGTCTCGCTCTTCTATGTCGCCGCGACCGCCCAGCTCCTCGTTCGCCCGACCGGTGAGCTGCTCGCCGACGGCCGACCGGACTGGACTGAGGACTATCGCACGCTGCGGTGGTCCGGGGCGCGCAGCGGTGACCGCCAGATTCACGTGGGGACGACGGCCTCGGCGCTGCGGGCGCTGGTGAGCCGGGCGTGGACCGGGACGGCGGGGAGCCACTCGCAATCGGAGGACGCCTGGTCTGAGGCAGCCCCGGTTCTGGGGCTGCGCTGCGGGGGCTGCCACCGGCCCGGGGCCGTCGCGCCGAAGCTGAGTGCTCCCGAGGACTACGGCGCCCTGGTCGGGGGAGAGTCACCGCGATTGTTGAGCCTGTTGGAGGGCGTGGAGGCGCACCCCGGAGCACCGCCGCCGGCGGCGCAGGTGGACGCGGTGCGGGCGTGGATCGAGGGGGGGGCAGGTGGCGCCGGTGAGCCTCGGCTGGGCGTGACCGCCCGCGAAGGGTTCCTCGGCCTGCACGCGATCGAGCAAGCGGGGCTGACCATCGCGCATGCGCTGGGGGCCACGATCTACAACCCGGACACCAGCCAGCTCGGGCCGCTGCCCGACGCCACAGGCCGGCACTACGTGGTGGGGCGAGGCGGGGTGGCCGAGGGGCCGGGCCCCCGTGGTACGCCGCGGCGCGTGGACTTCATCCGCGTCCAGGACCCGGAGTTCCGCACCGGTGAGCAGGCGCGGCTGTTGCGAGCGCTGGCGGGGCTCGTCGAGCTAGGTCAGGCGCGGCCGGAGCTGTTCGGCGAGCCGCCGCTGTCTGGCTCCGCGTCCCTCCCGGGGCCTTCGACGTTGGCCATCCGTCTGGCGTCCCAGCAGCTTCGCGCGCTTCAGCTCTCCTACGACGAGGAGACGGGCGTGCACACGGAGGGGAAGCGGCCGGACCGCACGAAGTCCAGGATCGTTCGGGCCATGGATCTCGCCGACACCGCGCTGGCGCTCGTCGCGGCGGACGTCATCCCCGGGACCAATCTCCGGGAGGGGGCGTTGCGCGCCGTGGCGTTCGCCGACGAGCATCTGGCCGATGGTGCCGGGACCTACGCGGCGCGCACGACGCTCGATGGCGAGACCGACTTCTCGGGTCGGCGATCGCTCGAGGTGCAGCTCGCGTTGCTTGAGGCGATGCTCGTGGTCGGGGAGCGGGAGTCGGCGCTGCGGCTGTGGGCGCGGCTGGACGCGCTGTGGTGGGACGCCGAGGCCGGGGCGTGGCAACCCGAGCTGGGCATCGACGAGTACGTCTACACGCCGGCCCTCGCCGCGCGCGGCGTTGATGCTCTTCGCGCCGCCGTCGAGGCGGGCCTCAGCGAGGCCGATGCGCGCCTCGACACCTTCGTCCGTCGGGTGCCCATCGAGCGCATGCGGCTCGCCGAGACCTGGACCACGGGGGAGGTAGGCACCGACGAGGACGCCGACGGGGACGGCGTCACCAAGCCGCGGGCCGCCGGGGGGACCAACGGCACGGCGCCGGTCTTTGCCCGCGAGGTGCGCTTCTGAGCCGGTAGACGGCACCCGGCGATCGATATACCGTCACGCACTTCGACTACACCGCTGGAGGACGCCGTGAGCGTACGCCTCGTCACCGCCGGATCCCTCGCAGTCCTGTGCGCCGCCTGCGGGGCGGCGCCCACGACCCCTGCCCCCACCGCGGCCAAGGCCGAGGCGACCCAGGAGCGCATCGAATCCTCGGCGGGTTACAGGGGGCCCAAGATCCGGGTCGCCGTCGGCCAGTTCGAGGAGCTCGAGGCAGCCAAGGTGCTGATGGAGAAGATGGGGTGGGCTGGTATCACGCCGCTGATCACCGAGCAGATCACGACCGGGCTCGTGAACACCGGCCGGGTCGCGGTGCTCGAGCGTGCCCAGATCGGGAAGCTCGTTGGGAACATCAAGCTCGAGCAGCAGGGAGATATGGCGGAGTTCTTCGACCAGAAGACGACCGTCGAGAAGGGGAAGTTCCTGGGGGCGCAAGCGATCCTGGTCGGCGCCGTGACGGAGTTCGAGCCGAACGTGTCGGGGGGGGACGGCGGCCTGGGCGGGGGGGACCTCCTGGGTCTGAAGCACCACACGAACAAGGCGGTCATTGGGATCGACGTCCGCCTCGTCGAGCAGGAGACCGGCAAGGTTCTCTACGCGGCCCACGCCACCGGGGAGATCTACACCAACGAGTCGGGGCTCACGCTGGGCTATCAGGGCGTGAAGCTCGGCGGCGGCGCGTGGACCAAGACGCCGCTGGGGGCCGCGACGCGGCAGGCGGCCAACGGTGCCATGAAGAAGCTCACGGCCAGCATCAAGCAGATGGCCTGGGAGGGGCGCGTGATCCACGCCGACGGCAAGACGGTCGTGCTCGCCGGTGGCACCGAGTTGAACCTCAAGCGGGGCGACCGCTTCCGCATCGTGCATCGCAAGGCGATCACCGGGGCCGATGGTGAGGTCATCGCCTTCGACGAGACCGAGGGCGGCTGGGTCGAGCTCACGGCGGTTCAGGACAAGAAGAGCGTCGGCAAGGTCCTCGAGGGGGAGACCCCCAAGGAGGGCGACCTCGTCCGCGGGGCGAGCGCCGGCGAGTAGGATCATCCGGCGTGAACGCGCGGCCCACCCCCGTGTGGCGCGCGGTTCACGACCGGGCGCGAGTCCCCCCGTGACCATGGGCCCGGGCGCTTGGCCCCGGTCTTGCTGTGATGCTCCTGCGAACATCGATTCGAGGAGCGCGGGATGCGTGTCCACACCTGTCTACCCGGCCTCTTGGTCCTGCTCGTCGCTGGCGCGGCTCAGGCGGGACCAGACGATCGTCATCCGTGGGATCGTGGTCGCTTCGAGTTGGGCCCACGGGTGTCCCAGCTCACGCTGAGCGACGACAACAGCGAGGCGACGCTGCCGATGGGCGGCTTCGGCAGCTACCTACGATGGCGGATGACGCGGCGACTCGCCCTCGAGGGCACGGCCGACTTGTTCTTCGCCGACGAGGTCGGGGTGGACAGCCCGGGTGAGGTGACGCGGGTGACGATGCCCGTCACGCTCAGCGGGCAGCTCTGGCTGTTCCCGGAGCAGCGTTTCCAGATGTACCTCTGCGGCGGGCTCGGCGTGGCGAGTCACAGCGTCCAGTACGAAGCGCTCGGAGAGTCATCGGCCTGGGTCACGCCCGTCGCGCAGCTCGGCGTCGGTGCCCAATACCGATGGAACGGGATTCGCCTCGACCTCTCGATGCGCAGCCTCTACATGCACCGCGATGGGGACGAGCTGCGTCAGAACGACTTGCCGCAGGGGACCTACGACGCGCGGGTCGTCGACTATCAGCCCCTCGGTGGCGATCGGGACACCACGGGGCTGATGTTCAACTTGGCGGTCGGTTGGGGCGTCGGGCGCTGACGTTCAACCCTTGTCTGGATCGAGGGGCTCGTCTTCGTGCTCGAGGCGGCCCTCGAAGCCGTGATCGGGATCTGCCGAGTCCTGTTGCGGGGACATCACCCTCAGGGTTTCGCCCTCGGTGACGGCGATGGCGGCGGTCACCGAGAGGTCGCCGGTGACGTTGATCGCGGTGCGGAACATGTCGAGGAGGCGGTCCATCCCCAGGATGAGGGCCAGCCCCACCTCTGGGATGCCCGAGGCGGTGAGCACCATCGCCAGGGTCACCATCCCCGCGCCGGGCACACCGGCGGCCCCCACCGACGCCATGGTCGCCGCGAGGACGATGGCGAGTTGGTCGCCGATGGTGAGATCCATCCCGAAGACCTGGGCGATGAAGACCGCCGCGACCCCTTGGTAGAGGGCGGTCCCGTCCATGTTCACGGTGGAGCCGAGCGGCAGGACGAAGCTGGAGGTCGCCTTGCTGATGTTGAGGTTCTCCTCGGCGACCTCGAGGGAGACTGGCAGCGTGGCCGAGGACGAGGAGGTCGAAAACGCGATGAGTTGGGCCGGGCGGATCGCCTTGAGGAAGTCGAAGAGGCTGAGGCGCGCGATCACCTTCACGATGAGCCCGTAGACGATGGCGGCGTGGAGCAGCAGCCCGACGACGACCGCCACCGAGTAGACGAGCAGCGCCCCTAGAACGCTCGCGCCGCTCGTGCCGATGACCTTCAGCACCAGCGCGGCGACACCGTAGGGAGCGATCGACATCACGATGTGGATCACCACCACCATCGCGTTTTGCACCTTGTCGAAGAACGTGACGACGACGCGGCCTTCCCCCTCCCCGAGCATCGTCAGCGCGATGCCGAAGATCACCGCGAAGAAGATGATCTGCAGCATGTTGCCTTGGCTGAGGGAAGCCATTGGGTTGGTCGGCACGATGGCCAGGATGTTCTCCATCGTCGAGGGTGCCGCCGCCGCGCTCCCTGCCTTCCCCGCGGCGCTCCCCTCGAATTGCGCTATCAGTTTTGCTTTGTCCGCCGCGTCGACGAAGTCCCCGGGGGAGATCACGTGCGCGCACAGGAGCCCGATGGTCACCGCGACCGCGGTCGTGAGCAGGTAGATGCCAAACGTCCGCCCGCCCATGCGTCCGAGCTTGCGCACATCCCCCAGCCCCGCGACGCCGCACAGAAGCGACGCAAAGACCAGCGGGACGATCACCATCTTCAGCATTCGCATGAAGAGGTCGCCGACCGGCGCCGTCCAGGTCACGATCGCCGTTCCCAGGGCGCTGACGGGCGTCAGCTTCGATTGGACCCGGTCGTCGAGCTGCACATAGTCGATGCGCAGCCATGCCTCGTAGGTCTCGCCAACCCGCTTCCCGGTCGCCTTGCGGAACCCGCGCGAACGGTCGCTCAGGGCCACGCGCTCGTTGATCTCGCCGCGGACCTTCACCCAGCGAGGCACCGCGTGTGCCTTGCCGGCCTTGTCCTTGACCTCCCCCTTCACGACCTCGATGACCCGCAGGTCGTGCGGCACCTCCGCGCGCTTCGAGTTCAGCACCTTGGGGAGGACGAGCTTGCTCCCAGCGTCATCCCGATCCAGCCGAATCTCGACGCCCGACCGTGCTTGGTACAGATCGTGTTCCAGCATCGAAGAGGAAGGCCCCAGGGTCAGCCCCCCAATTGCCCCGACCGCCATCCCGATCAGGATCTTCGTGTAGATCTGCACCTATCCCCCTCGATTGCGTGACGCGGGGCGCGAGCTTCTCACGCCTGCGCCACGGGCGAAACCGGCCTTCGTGCGAGGAAGCGCAGGGAAGGCGCCGAGGCGCCGGCGCCCCTCCATCTGCGTCTCCCAAGGCCCGGCATGGTCGAGCGCTGGTGGCGGCGACGCGGGGTGCTGGGACCAGTCGGGAGCCGCCCCGCCAGCACGGGCCGGCAGCTCCGGCGGGCTCCGCGGCGTGGTCGGGGACGGGGGAGGCCTGCACCGATTCGGTGACGATCGCGTCGAGGTGGCCCGAACACTGCTCTCCGCGCTCTCCGCGCTCTCCGTCGCGCGCCGCGCGGAACGACCGAGGGCCAAGCTACTCGGCGAGATCTCCGCCCTGCGACATCAACTCGCCGTCTATCAGCGCCGGCAGGTGCGGCCGAAGCTGCGTCGAAGCGACCGCGTCCTCTGGATCTGGTTGATGCGTCACCTCCAGTCCTGGCGAGAGGTGCTCGTGGTCGTCCAGCCGGACATGGTCCGGCGTCGGGGCCCGCGGCCCGGCTCGACGTGGCGCCAGCTCGTGGAAGGCCCCGCCCACGAGTTCTTCAGCCTCGACTCCACGACGCACACCCGAGACGCCTCTGGTTGGAACAAGACCCCACGCACCCTGCTCCTCGACAACGACGGGATCTTCGGGCAGCTCGGCACCCTCCAGCGAGTCGGCAAGCGCAGCGTCCGCTGCGCCCTCGACCTCTGGCTCGCCAAGGCGATGGGCGCGACCGGGGTCCCCACGCCCTACGGCGCGCTAAACGCCAACGTCCATGTCGAGCGCTTCGTGGGCCCCCTGCGCCGAGAGTGCCTCGACCACTTCATCTTCCTCTCGGAAGGCCACCTCCGGCGGACGGTCACCGAGCTCGTCGACTACGACAACAAGAGCCGACCACATCAAGGGCTCGTCGGCCTACCAGATGGCGAGGCCATCGAGCTCCGCGCGTTGAACGACGACGAGGTCGTCGTATCGCCCGTGCTCGGCGGCCTCCACCACGACTACCGCCGCGCCGCGAAGTCCCCACCGGTCCGATCACCGACAGCCCGACCGTCCAACCAACGAGTGAAGTGCGCCTCCGGCACACGCTCCCCCTCGTCTAGCCGAGCTCCGCCCGCCGATTCCCGACCAATGCCCCTCGAGCTCGTCCATCTCGCCCGATAGCGACCCGTCGCGTGATCACTTCGACGCTATCGAGAATTGACCCACCCCTGCTTGTGGGAATCCGACCACCC
>CAYOBQ010000115.1:0-29427 GCA_964402225.1 uncultured Nannocystaceae bacterium
TCTGTCCTGTCGGCATTCGGAGTATCCGGTACCCACGAAGATGTGAGGAGGGCCTGAATTCACCATCGCGACGCGTCGGGTGAAGTCCAAGCAACAGATAGACCGGCGACCCGATGTTACAAACGAGACCGAGCGCCTTCGGAGTCGGGTCGGTTACCGCTCGAGGAGCGTCCTCGACTCCTTTCGGATGCGGTGCTGCCAGTTGTAGACGACCTGGAGCTTCACCCCGATCGCGTCGGCCGCCTCCTTCGGTGAGAGGCGGTCCGCGTAGAGCAGCTCGAAGACGAGCTTGCCGCGGGGGGGCAGCGTGTCGCGCAGGTGGGAGACGACGCGCTCGAGCTCGAGCCGGGAGGCGGCGTGGGTCTCGGGATCGCCGGTGGGCTCGCCGGCCTGGTCCTCGTAGACTTCGTGGTGTTGGCCGCCTCCGCGGCGCTGGCGTGCGCCGTCGCGTCGGGTCTGCCAGAGCACCCGGCGCGTGAGCAGACCGACGTAGCCCTCGAGGGTGCGACCTCGCTCCGGGTCCCATTCGAGCAGGAGCCGGCCATCGTCTCGCATCAGCGTGAGCCAGACGTCCTGGGCGATGTCGTCTCGGTCTCGACCAGCGACCACGTTCGCGCCGAGGTGGAGGCGGATGCGCCCCACGATGGTGGGCATCAGCCGCCGGGCGAGCGTTCGCAGGGACGCGCGTTGGCCCGCGATCGCCCCCTGGACGAGGACGCGGTCGGGGTGCGCGACTCGCAGGGCGGCCATCAGGAGGGCGAGGGCGAGGAGCACGATCACCGTCCGTAGATGCCAGGAAAGGCGCGGGGGCGCTACCAGACCGTCTTGGTCATGAGCGGTGAGCTGTCGCCCACGGGCTTCTGTGAGCCATAGGTGAGGAAGCTGGTCTCGAGCTCGAAGGTGAGGGCCCAGCCGGGGACGGCGGCCAGGGCGGGGGAGACGTCGGCGGCGAACTTCATGGTCCCGCCCGGCGCCCAACTCGCGTAGACGGACTTGGGGATCGCGACCTCGTCGACGACGGTCTGGCCGAGCTTGCGGACGACGAGGGAGACGCCCACGACGGCGGCGACGTCGGTGGCCTTGGTGCGCATCGGCGCGGTGACGACCACGGTCTGGCCGCCGAGATCGAGGAGCCCGGAGCAGTCGGGGCAGATCGGCTCGCCGGGCTGCGGGCCGACGTCGCCAGCGAGGTATTGGTCCACGACGGGCACCCAGATCCCGGCGACCTCGGCGTAGTCCGACGGGCACGCGCCATCGCCGTCGGGCGTGCAGGGGACCGGCGCGTCGAGGGTGATCTCTGGCGCCCCGCTGCTCAACCAGGCGACGGAAGGTGCGGGGGGGGCGATCCGCACGGCTGGGCAGGGATCCTGGGCGAGGCAGCTCTCCCAGCACGGGGCGCACAGCGTCGCGGCCCCGGAGACCGGCGTCTGCTGGCCCGTCATGGGATAGACGCACTCGCTGAGTGTGTCCCCGTCCTCGCATTCACAGGTGGCCGCCCGACGCAGGGCGCAGACGTCGAGGCGGTGGGCGTGGGTGGTGTTGAGGAAGGGGCGGGCCTCACGACCGGTGTCCGTTCCGCTGAGGTGGAGGAGCTGCGCCGAGGCCGCCCAGGGGATCGGCGGGTGTCCCGCCAGGATGGCCTCGACCTGGGCGCGGGCGACGGCGGCGGCGGTCAGGGCCGCGGCGACGGAGGTCCCCGTGAGCACGATCGGCACCTCGATTTGGGAGGGCAACTCGACGCCGTCACCGAAGCCGGGGACGCGCTCGACTACGACGTGCTGGCCGGGGGCGACGAGGGGCGCCTCCATACCCTCGCGGGAGACGCTGGCGGGGCGATCATCATGGCGCACGGCGCTGACGGTGGTGCTCGTCCAGCGATTCTGAGTGGGCGAGTCCTCGACCTCGTCGCCCGCGTCGCAGGTCGGCGTGTGGGCCCACTCGCCGGGGAGGAACCAACTCTCGGACTGTCCGCCGAACTTGTCCCAACACGGGTCCTCGAAGCCGGAGCCGGCGCCGAGGGCCATGCGCTGGTGCTCCGGGGCGAAGCGGGTTCGGTTTCCGGCGGCCGTCACCACCATCACCGGGCGACCCGACAGGGCCTCGTCGTGGGCGAGGTCGAGGAGCTCGCGGACGGCGGAGCCTACGCCGTCCTCGACCGCCTCGGTGGCGAAGGTCTCCGGCACGCCTCGTCCCGGGCGCGCGCGGAGGGTACGCGGCTGCCCGAGCTCCGGCGCCCAGCCCAGGCTGAGGGAGATGACCAGCGGTCGCCCGCTGTCGGTGCCGGGGCCGAGGAGCGCGGCGTGGAGCCCCGCGGCGAGGTCGTGGGTCGTGCCGCTGCCACCGGAGTCGAGCACGCGGTAGCTGCGGACGTCGACGGCGCGGGTGGGGAGCATCTCTCGGATGAGCAGCCCCATCCATGTGCCGTGGGCGGCGACGGGGCCGCCGATCGCGTCGCCGAATGGCAGCGGGATCGCCACCTCGGTGGCGCCAACGAGCTCCGCGACGACGCCGGTGTCGACCAGCGCTACGTCGACCAGGGGCGGGCCCACGTAGAGAGCGTCGGAGGCGGCCACGGCGGCGTACTCCGGGTCGAGTCGCCGCTGGTGCCAGTCGCGCTGCGCCTGTGACATGGCGCGGATCGCGCCCTGCCCTTGGAAGGTACAGACCCGGCCCACCCGGATGGCGCGGCCTCCGTCCTCGCCGATGGCCACATGCGCCGCAGTTCGTAGCGCCCGCAGGGCGGTCGGGAGCGCGGCGGGGCGGACGCTGAGGTCGGATCCGCCGTGCTCGAAGGCCCAGCCGTCGAGGCGCAGGGCGGCGCCGAGGGCGCCAGTGAAGGCTGCGGCGTTCGCGGGGATCGCCGCCTCGGGCCACTCGCTGCCGGCGAAGTGGACGAAGAAGCGATCCCGGCGACACGCCTCGTACAGAGTGGGGTCCTCCAGGACCGCCGAGAGCGGCGCCCCAATCCCCGCCCCCGCAGGGCTCCATCCGGCTCCGAGGCGGAAGCGCACCTCGTAGAAACGTCGCCCCAGCTCGCCCTCGAAGAGCGGCTCGATGGTCGTCGTTATCGGGGCGATGGGCGCCCGGAGTCCGTGGCTGCGGCCCGTTGGGGTCGCGCGGGTCCGGGCGTCGGCTGCGGCGGCGAGCGCGCAGAGGGCGAGTGTCGACACGAGCGTGCGCGTCATCGAGGGACTCCTTGTATTGAACGGGTGGCTAGCGAGCCTGGGTCTGGTACTCGACGGTGGTCTCGAGCCAATGGACGGTCTCTCTCCGCGCGTCTTGCGCCGAGCGACCGGAGAGGTCCGGCGCGTCGCTCGGGACCAGGACGACGCGCCAGCGACCGTCCTTGTTCCCGAAAAGCGTCGCGGCGTCCCATTCGAGGCGGACGGCGCCGCCTTCGCCGGGCGTGCGGGAGGGCGTGGGCGCTCGGGCGAGCGGCCCCTTCGAGGACCCGACGTAGGCGCGCCACGCGATCTCGGTGGTCGCCGATCTCGGCACCACGTTGAGCCGCACGCGGCTTCCGGCGGTGAAGACGGAGCTCGGCGCGGCGTCTCCACGCTTGGCGCTCACGCCCCCGTGGGGTCCGTCGAGGTGCCAGCCCGCCGCTGGCGTCGGCTGCATGCGCCACACGCCGACCGCGACCAGCGCGACCGCCGCGACGGCCAGCGCCGGGCGCAACCATCGACGCGGCGCGCGGGCTCCTGACTCGGCCCAGGTGACGAGGGCGTCTGTCTCGGCGTCGGCGTTGGCGCGGAGGAGCAGGCGCCCGCCCGGATCGCCCGCGAGGCTGGCTTCGAGGTCGGCGGCCTCGTCCGGCTCGAGTCGGCCCCCGCGCAGCGCCGCCAGCAGGCCGTCGTCGAGCTCGGTGTCGTCGGTGGACGGCGCCTCTGCCGATCGGGCCAGGGCCGCGTCGAGCGCCTGGTCGTCGCCGGGATCGAAGTCGCTCATCTCGTGTCGCCCGCATCGTGGCACCATTCGCAGTCGATGGCTCCTACACCGTCGCTCCGCGGTTCCTTTTTCTGGGCTCCGCTTCTCCTCTGGCTCGGCTGCAGCGCGCCTGTGCGCGAGCTGCCCAAGACCGACTGGTTGGGCTACGCGGCGGTGGAGCGGAGCGGGCGGTTGCTGTGGCGTCCCGGCGCCACGGCCCGCCTCAGGTTGCGCGGCCGGCCCCCACCAGGGCTCACGGTTCGCCTCGACGGCGCCGAGGTGGCCACCGGATCCATGCGACGGCGCGGCGCCCTGTACTTCTTCGACTTGAAGCTCCCCGTGCGGCTGCCCGAGAGCGGTCGCCTCAGCGTCAGCGCGCGCGGGCATCGACCCCGCACGTGGTCCGTCCGGGTCGCACCCGAGGTGTTGGTGCCACCCGAGGCAGAGATCGCCCGCGCCCACGCGCGGGCGGGCCGGGCTGAAGCGGCGGTGGAGGCCTGGGCGGCGGCGGCGGCGGCCTCGACGGTGGCCAGCGTGCGTCGCCGCTGTCTGCGGGCGGCGGCCTGGCACGCGACGAACGCCGGCGCCTTTCGCCGCGCCTACGCCTTGCTCGGAGAGGCCGCGGGTGGCGCCGAGGGCGACCCGGTCGGGGAGGCGCGGCTGCGCTGGTCTCGGGCGCTGTTGGCCCATGGGATGGGGGACGCGCGGACCTCACTGTCGGAGCTCGACGCCGCCCGCACCCTGGCCTTCGAACTCGAGGACGACGCCTTCGTCCGCGGCCTCGACGAGATGCGCGCTCTGCGCCTCGCGGATCTGGGCCGCTTCTCCGAGGCGCTGGCGCTCCTCGGCGGCGCGCGCCCCTACGCGACGCGATCCGACGCCGCCTCCGTCGACCGCGCGCGCTACTTCAGCAACCTCGGCTTCGTCACGCTCCAGGCCATGGCCGCTGGAGCCGTCACCGTCGACTGGGCGGCACCGGTGGCCCACATCGAGCGGGCCCTCCATCTGGCCGGGCCCGACGGAGCCGTCCCGCTCCGGGCCAACCGGTACGCGAACCTCGGGTGGGCCCATCGACTCGCGGGTCGGCCCATCAGCGCCCGGGCCGCCCTCGCGAAGGCGCGGGCGCTCGATCCCAAATGGAAGCATCTGGCCCGCCACTTCGTCGCGCTTCAGCTCGCGGCCCTCGACATCGACGCGGGGGATCTCGTCGCGGCCCGCGTCGGCCTCGAGGCGGTCCTGGCGCGGGTGCAGATCGAGACCGCCGGTGCGCCCAGTGACGCGGAGTGGCGTGCGAGATACGGCTTGGGGCGCGCCGCGGAGAGCCCCGCCGCCGCCGTCGGCCACTTTCGGGCGGCCCTCTCGGTGCTGGAGGCGACGGGCCGAGCGACCCCGCTGCTCGGCGGGCGCGTCGCCTACCACGCCGATCGACGGATGCTGCGGGCCGACACCGTCGCCGCGTTGCTCGCCCTCGGCCGCGTCTCGGAGGCGTTCAGCGTTGCCGACGCGGCGCGGGCACGGATCCTACGGACCCTGGAGGCGACGACCGCCCTCGGCGCCCTCGACGGTGTGGGACGGGAGGCGTGGGCGACGCGCGTCGAGACGTGGCGCTCGGCTCGGGTGAGGCTGGACTCCCTGCAGGACGCGGGTCCGGTCCCCGACAGCGACCGCGCGCGGCGGGCCGAGGCGCTCTCGTCGGCCCGCAGCGAGGTGCGGCGATCCTTCACCGAAGCGCTCGAGGCCCTCGACGCGATGATCGGGCCCGTCGTCGGCGCCGCCTCGGGGGAGGCCGTCGCGCGTGTCCTTCGAGCGGGCGAGGCGTTGCTCGCCGTTGGTGAGCGTCGATGCCCCACGGGGCTCTGCCCGGTGCGGTTCCTGGTCAGGCGCTCGGGGGTCCGCGTCGTCGACGATCTGCCCCTCGAGGGTGTGTCCCGGCTCTACGTCGTGGCCGGCGCAGCCGAGATTCGGCCGCCGGGGGTGGCGGTGGGGCATCTGCCCTACGCCGGGCTGCTCGTGCGCCCCCACGCGCCGGGCCACGGCGCGCCGCTGGTGGTCGCCGATCCGCGCCTCGACCTGCCCCACGCCCGGCGCGAGGGTGACCGCGTCCCCCGCGGTCCGGGCGGGCGGATCCTCTCGGGGGCTCAGGCCACCCGCGCCGCGGTGCTCGAAGGCTGGAAGGGCGCACCGCTCTTTCACTTCGCGGGACACGGCGTGCTGCGCGCCGACGACCCGTGGGCCGCCCACTTGCTCGTGGCCGATGGTGGCCGTATCGACCTCGGCGACGTCCTCATCCGCGGCGGGCCCGCCGGGCTGGTGGTCCTCTCCGGCTGCCGAACGGGGGCGGTCTCCACGCGGCTGCGCGGTGACGTAGTCGGGCTGCCGGAGGCCTTCGTCGCCGCGGGAGCTCGGGCGGTGTTGGCGGCGGACAGCGACGTGGACGACGCCGCGACGGCGCGGTTCATCGAGCGCTTCTACGCGGCCGGCGGGCTTCGGGACCCCGCCTCTGCGCTGCGGATCGCCTCCGAGGGTCACCCGGAGGCGGCGGCCTGGCGGTTGGTCGTCAGCGGCCCTTGAAGACCGGAGGGCGCTTCTCGGCGAAGGCCCGGGGCCCCTCGCGGGCGTCCTCCGTCTGGAAGATCGGCCAGCCCACCTCGAGCTCCCGGGCCAGCGCTTCGGCCTCCGAGAGGCCGTCTGACTCGATGACGGATCGCCGCACGGCCTGGACCGCGAGCGGGCCGTTGGCGGAGACGGCAGCCGCGACGCGTTGGGCCTCCTCGAGGGCGGCCCCGTCGGGGACGACGCGGGTGACGAGGCCGATGCGGTCGGCCTCGTCGGCCTCGACGCGGCGGCCCGTGAGGAGGAGATCCATCGCCTTCGCGTAGGGAATCTGTCGTCGCAACCTCACGGTGGAGCCCCCGAGGGGGAACAGCCCCCAGCGGACCTCGCTCACTGCGAAGACCGCCGAGGCCGCGGCGATGCGGATGTCGGTGCCTTGCAGGATCTCGGTGCCTCCGCCCACGGCGTAGCCCTCGACGGCGCAGACCACGGGTTTGGTGGGTCGCGGGTTGCGCAGCAGCGCTCGCCAGTGGAGGCCCGGATCGTCTTTGAAGCGCTGCCTCCAGGGATCGTCGCCGCGGTCGTCGTGCATGAGCTTCAGGTCGGCGCCCGCGCAGAAGTGACCGCCAGCGCCGGTGAGGACGATGCAGCGGATCTCAGGATCGGCGTCGGCCTCGTCGAGGGCGTCTGCCATGCGGGCGAGCATCTCCAGGCTGAAGGCGTTTCGGGCCGCCGGGCGGTTCATCGTCAGCGTCAGGACGTGTCCCTCGCGCGCGGCGAGCAGATGCGGTTCGCTCATGTCTCGACTAGAACATGTTCTAGTTTTCCGGTCGACCCCGTGGAAGAATGGGGTAGAACATGTTCTGGTCTCGGCATGGACGTACGCACCCAACGCATCATCGACACCGCCATTGACCTCGCCGAGCGGGACGGCTTCGCCGCGGTACGGCTGCGCGACGTGGCGGCCCAGGCCGAGGTCGCCCTGGGCACCGTCTACCGCCGCTTCAGCTCCAAGGAGGACATCCTCGTCGCCGCCCTTGAGCAGGAGATCTCGCGATTCGATGCGAGGCTGCGGGCGAAGCCGATCGTCGGTGACACGCCGCTGGCGCGGCTCGACGCGTTCTTTCGCATGGCCACCCACGGCCTGGTGAGCAAGCCAAACCTCGCCCGCGCGCTGTTGCGGGCGGTGGCGTGCGGGGACGAAGGGGTGGCCGAGCGGGTCGCGAGCTTCCACTCGGTGATGACGGACATGATCCTGGGCGCGCTCCACCCCGCCGATCCCGAGGCGGCGTCAGAGGACGAGAACGTCGCGGCGTTCATCCTCCAGCAGGTCTTCTTCACCTCGCTGGTGGGCTGGTCCGGTGGTTTGCACGACGAGGACACCATCACGAGCCAGGTCATCATCGCCGCCGAGTTGATGATGCGCGGCCTTGGGGCGACCGGATGAGTCGGCCTGCCGCCGAGGCGCTGCTCCAGCGGGCCCGCGACCTCTGTCCGGCGTTGGTCGCGCGGGTCCCGGAGACGCGGGCGTCGCGGCGGCTCCCAGCCGAGACCGTCGCCGAGCTCCAGGGCGCGGGCCTCTTCGACATGCTCAAGCCCGCGCGCTACGGCGGCTACGAGCACGACCCCGGCGCGTTCTTCCGCGTGCAGATGGAGATCGCACGCGCCTGCCCCTCGACGGCGTGGGTCCTCGGGGTGGTCAGCGTCCACGCCTGGCAGCTCGCGCTCTTCGATGATCGCGCGCAACGCGAGGTGTGGGGTGCCGATCCGAGGGCGCTCGTCTCCTCCTCCTACATGCCGGTGGGCGAGGTCACCCGCGTCGATGGGGGCTTCCGCCTCAGCGGGCATTGGTCCTTCTCGAGCGGCTGCGACCATTGCCGGTGGATCTTCCTCGGCGCGTTTTGTCCCGTGGAGGGCGGCCCGCCCGACATGCGCACCTTCCTGGTGCCGCGCGCTGAGTACGAGATCGTCGACAACTGGGAGGTCTCGGGCCTCCAGGGGACGGGGTCCAAGGACATCCTCGTCGACGACGTCTTCGTGCCGGAGCACCGTACCCACAAGTTCTCCGACGGCTTCCGCTGCGCGAGCCCCGGCAACGAGGTCAACACCGCGCCGCTCTACCGCGTCCCCTTCGGGCAGATCTTCGTGCGCTCCGTCTCGACCTCGGCCATCGGGATGGCCCAGGGTGCGCTGGACGCCTACCTCGGGATCACCGCCACCCGCGTCGGGCAGTCCGACGGCGCCAAGGTGGCCGACGACGCCGTCAGCCAGGTGGTGGTCGCCCGCGCCGACTACGCGCTGCGCGAGTGCAGGCTCATCCTGGAGCACAACATGCGCGCGCTGATGGTCGCCGCCCGAGCCGGCGAGCAGGTCTCGCTCCCCGACCGGGTCCGCTTCCGCTTCGACTCCTCGATGGCCGCCGAGCGCTGCGCCGAGGCCATCGACGCCTTGTTCACCTCCAGCGGTGGGCGCGCGATCTTCGAGGAGAACCCAATGCAGCGCTTCTTCCAGGACATCCACGCGGCGCGCGCGCACTTCGCCAACAATCCCGAGAAGCCGGGGCGCAACCTCGGCCGGGTCTTGCTGGGGATGCGCACGACGGACTACTTCCTCTGATGGGCGTCGAGCAGCTCGGCTACCTCGCCTTCGAGGTGAGCAGCCTCGAGGCGTGGCGAGCCTTTGGCACCGAGATCCTCGGCGTGGGTGTGGAGCAGACCAGCGCCGGGCTCGAGCTTCGGCTCGACGGGCATCGGCGCCGCTTCTTCCTGACGGAGGGGCCCGCAGACGACCTCACGGCCCTCGGGTGGCAGCTCGCCGACGACGCCGCCCTCGACGCGCTGATCGAGCGGCTCGGAGCGGGGGGGCACGACGTGGAGCGCCTGGAACCGGCGGCACGCGATGTGCGGCGGCTCGTCCGCTTTCGCGATCCCGCCGGAAACCCCAACGAGGCCTACGTGGGTCCGACGCTAGCTTCCGAGCCCTTCGAGTCGCCGCTGATGAGCTCGGGCTTCGTGGCCGACGGGCTGGGCCTCGGGCACCTGGCGCTGCGCGCCGAGGACAAGGCCGAGAGCCTGCGCTTCTACACCGAGGTCGTCGGCTTCGCGCTGAGCGACCACATCGTCTGCGAGGTCTTCGGGTACCCCGTCGACATCTCCTTCCTCCACGCCAACCCACGCCACCACACCCTGGCCCTGGGCGAAGACCTCCCCAAGCGCCTCCACCACTTCATGCTCGAGGTCCGCTCCATCGACGACGTCGGCCTCGCCCTCGACCGCGTGCTCCGCCACCGCGTGCCGCTCCACAACACGCTGGGGCGCCACCCCAACGACCAGATGTTGAGCTTCTACGCGGAGACGCCCTCGGGCTTTCAGTTCGAGATCGGCTGGGGTGGCCGCCTCGTCGACGACGAGACGTGGACCCCCACGACCCACCACTGCGTGAGCGAGTGGGGGCACCACCACCCTTCGATGTTGAGGAGGAAGAGATGAGCCCAGCGGCGATTGAGCGGGAAGTATGAGCCTGCCGGAGGGCTGCTACGTCGAGATCGGTGGGGACCTGCGCGTGCACTACCACGACCTCGGCGAGGGGCCCGCCGTGCTCTTCCTCCACGGCAGCGGCCCAGGCGCCAGCGGGCACAGCAACTTCAAGCTCAACTACCCCGCCATCGCCCGCGCCGGGTTCCGCTGCATCGTCCCCGACACCCTCGGCTTCGGCTTCTCTTCAATGCCGGCCGACGCCCACTACACGCTGGAGTTCATGGTCGATGGCGCCAAGCGACTCATCGACGCCCTGGGCATCGATCGGCTGGCGGTGGTGGGCAACTCGATGGGTGGCGCGATGAGCATCCGCCTCGCCCTCGACTGGCCCGAGCGCGTGACGCGGCTGGTGCTGATGGCCCCCGGCGGGCTCGAGGACCGCGAGACCTACCTCGCGATGCGCGGCATCAAGCGGATGGTGAAGGCCCTCTTCGGCGGCGGGGGCCTCGACCGCAAGTCACTCCGCCGCGTCTTCGAGTTGCAGCTCTACGACCCCTCCGAGATCACCGAGGAGACCCTCGACGAGCGTCTCCAGATCGCCGCCGAGCAGCCCCGGGAGGTGGTCTCCACGATGCGCATCCCCAATCAAACGGACCGTCTCGCCGAGCTGCGGTGCCCGGTCCTGGGGTTTTGGGGCACAGACGACCACTTCTGCCCCGTCTCGGGCGCCATGAAGCTCGCCGAGCGCGTCCCGGACTGCCGAGTGACCCTGCTGTCGCGGTGCGGTCACTGGGTGATGGTCGAGCACCCCGAGCTCTTCAACGCGCGGACCATCGAGTTCCTCGATGCGCCCTGAGGAGGAGGCCGCGGCGCGGCTTCGCCGGGCTTACGCGACGGGGGTCCCCTGCGCGCCCATTCGCGACCTCTTCGAGCGCGTGGACGCAGAGACGGGCTACGCGGTTCAGGCGGTCAACACCGCGCTCTGGGTTGGCGCGGGGCGCGCGCTCGTGGGCCGCAAGATCGGTCTGACCTCCCCCGCCGTGCAGGCCCAGATGGGCGTCGATCAGCCGGACTTCGGGATGCTCTTCGCGGATCTCGAGGTCCGCGACGGCTCTCCCATCGCCTCGCGGCGCCTCCTGCAACCCCGCGTCGAGGGCGAGGTCGCCTTCATCCTGGGGCGGGATCTGCCCGACCTCTGCGGACGCGAGACCGTGGTGGGCGCCCTCGACGCGGCCTGCGTCGCCGCGGAGATCGTCGACAGCCGCGTCGCCGATTGGGACATCTCGATCGCCGACACGGTCGCCGACAACGCGTCCAGCGGGCTGTTCGCGCTGGGCGCCGAGCGGGTCACGGCGACCTCCGTCGACTACCTCGCCGAGCGGATGCGCATCGACCGGCGCGGCGAGGTCGTCTCCACGGGCACGGGCGACGCCTGCTTGGGTCATCCCTTCGACGCCGTCACCTGGCTGGCCAACACGCTGGTGCGCGTTGGTGAACCGCTGCGGGCCGGGGACGTGGTCCTTTCGGGGGCCTGGGGCCCGTTGGTCCCGGTGGCGCCGGGCGACGCGCTGGAGATCCACATCGGGGGGCTCGGCTCCGTACGGGCCACCTTCGCGTGAAGACGCCCGTCGCCATCCTCGGCTCGGGCAACATCGGCACCGATCTGATGCTCAAGCTCCGCCACCGCTCGCCCCTCCTGGCGTGCGCGGCTCTGGCGGGGATCGATCCCGCCTCGCCGGGCCTCGCCCGCGCGCGGTCGGAGGATATCGAGACCACCCACCGGGGGATCGAGGGGCTCCTCGCGCTGGACTGCTTCGAGTCGGTGCGGATCGTCTTCGACGCCACGACCGCGGCGGCGCATCGACACCACGACGAGGTGCTCCGGCGCCATGGCAAGCGAATCATCGACCTCACACCCGCCGCGATCGGCCCCTACGTCGTGCCCGTCGTGAACCTCGACGCCCACCTCGAGGCGCCGAACATCAACAACGTGACGTGCGGCGGTCAGGCCACGATCCCCATGGTCCACGCCGTCTCCCGCGTCGTCCCCGTCGACTACGCGGAGGTGGTCTGCACCGTCGCGTCGCGCTCGGCCGGGCCGGGGACGCGGCAAAACATCGACGAGTTCACGCGCACCACCGCCCGCGCCCTCGAGGTCATCGGCGGCGCCGCGCGCGCCAAGGCGATCATCATCCTCAACCCCGCCGAACCGCCGCTGCACATGCGCAACACGATCTTCACCCTGAGCAGACCGGCCGCGGAGGCGGAGATCGCGTCGTCGGTGGCGGCCATGGTCACCGAGCTGCAGACCTACGTGCCCGGCTACCGGCTCAAGCAGGCCGTGCAATTCCATCGCCACGAGACCGGTCAACTCCAGACGTCGATCTTCGTGTGCCTCGAGGGCGCCGGGGACCACCTCCAGCGCTACGCGGGGAACCTCGATGTGATGACCTCCGCGGCCCGCAAGACCGCGGAACGGCTGGTCGTGAAGGGCCTCGCATGATCTACGTCCAGGACGTCACGCTCCGGGACGGGATGCACCCGCTGCGCCATCAGTACACCCTCGAGCAGGTGCGGGTCATCGCCCGGGCCCTCGACGACGCCGGCGTGAGCGCCATCGAGGTCTGCCACGGTGACGGCCTCAACGGCTCGTCACTGAACTACGGCTTCGGCCGGCACACGGATCTGGAGTGGATCGAGGCGGCGGCGGAGGTGCTGGAGCGCGCGGCGCTCACGGCGCTGATGCTCCCCGGCATCTGCACCACCGACGACCTGAGGGCGGCCCACGGCGTGGGCGTGCGCTCGGTCCGCGTGGCCACCCATTGCACCGAGGCGGACATCGCGCAGCAGCACATAGAGTACGCCCGCGGCCTCGGGCTCGACGTCTCGGGCTTTCTGATGATGGCCCACCTCGCCTCGCCCGCTGAGCTCGCCGCCCAGGCGCGCCTGATGGAGTCCTACGGTGCCCACTGCGTCTACGTCACGGACTCCGCGGGGGCGCTGCTGATGCACCAGGTCGCCGAGCGCATCGACGCCTACAGGCAGACCCTCGACCCCGCCACCGGGGTCGGGATTCACTGCCACGACAACCTCAGCCTGGCCGTCGCCAACAGCGTGGTCGCCATCCAAAACGGGGCGAACCGCGTCGACGCCTCCCTCGCCGGGATGGGCGCCGGCGCGGGCAACTGCCCCCTCGAGGTCTTCGTCGCCGTCGCCAACCGGCTGGGCTTGGAGCACGGCTGCGAGCTGTATCCGCTGATGGACGCCGCCGAGAGCCTCGTCCGCCCGTTGCAGGACCGGCCGGTCCGCGTCGACCGCGAGTCGCTCACGCTCGGCTACGCCGGCGTCTACAGCAGCTTCCTGCGCCACGCGGAGGCGGCCTCCGAACGCTACGGCGTCGACGCCCGCGACATCCTCGACGAGCTCGGTCGCCGCAAGATGGTCGGGGGCCAGGAGGACATGATCGTCGACGTCGCGCTGGATCTCGCGGGTAGAAGTTAGCCCGCAGCTTCGCAGCAGCTCGGCGTGTTGAAGCTCTCGAGGAGAGCCTCCGACCCCAGGACTCCTCGGCGCGACACCCGCGGCCTTGTCGACGAGCAGGCGGTGGGCCTCCCCATCGACTGGGTCGGGACCCTACGACCGCTCTGACTCGAGGGCGCGGATCTTCTCTTCCAGGGCGCTGACGCGGCGCTCGAGGGCGTCGACCTCGACGCAGGCGTCGCGCTTCAAGGTCGCGCGGACGGTCTTCTCGACGATCGCACGCAAGCCCGCGGAGCGCTCGAAGGCCGTCGCCACGTGGCCGGCGAAGTGCTCGCTGCCGGCGAGCCTCTCGACCTGCTCGCCGAACCAGGTCTCCCACTCGCGGTAGACCATCGAGGCGGGCCCGCTCGACAGCCCCAGCCACTCGCCCCAAGGGGAGGTCTCGTCCTTCTCGCTCATCTTCCCCGCTCGATCGCCGCTATCAGGGCCCTACTTGCACCACGCCGAGCCCGCGCGTACAAGGCCGGATGCCTGATCTATCGCGGATCCGCGGCTTCCTCGTCGACATGGACGGCACCCTCTACATCGGACCGGAGGCGCTGCCCGGCGCGGTCGCGTTCATGGAGACGCTCCGCGCTCGCGGGCTGCCGCACACGGTCTTGACGAACAACTCGTCGCGTTGCGGGACGCGCTACGTCGAGCGGCTACGCGCGATCGGCATCGCCACCACGCGGGCGCAGGTCCTCACGTCGGGGGACGCGTCGGCGGAGTGGTTGGCCCACCACACCGCGCTGCGCAGACCCTTCGTGCTGGGGACCGAGGCGCTGCGCGACGCCAGCCTGGCGGCGGGGCTCGAGCCTGTGCCCTTCGACGCCGAGCCGGACTGCGTGCTCCTCGGCTACGACACCTCGCTGACCTACGAGACGCTGACGTGGGCCTGTCTCCTGGTGGCCCGTGGCCTGCCCTACTACGCGACCCACGCCGACAAGACCTGCATCGATTCGGTGGGCCTGCTCCCCGACGCGGGCGCCTTCATCGCCGCCATCGAGACCACCACCGGCCGCCGCCCCGTGGTGCTCGGCAAGCCGGCGCGGTCGATGCTCGACGCCGGTCTGCGGCGCATCGACACGGCGCCCGCCGAGACGCTCATCATCGGCGACCAGCTCGACACCGACATCACGCTGGGTCGGGCCCACGGCGTCCTGTGCGCGCTGGTGCTGACGGGTGAGACCTCCCGCGCTCAACTCGAAGCCAGCGATGTCCAGCCGGACCTGGTCTACGAGGACGTGGGCGAGCTGCTGGCCGACTGGACGGCGCACGCCGGACCGTAGCGCGCCGAGTCTGCCCAGCTTCAGGTCTGGCCGGGCGAGTCGCGCATCTCGGCGTAGCCCGCGTAGAACTGGCGGGTGTAGCTCCAGGCGCTCAGATACGACCAGACGAGGCCGCCGTAGAGGCCCGTGCAGGCGAGGGCGAAGAAGAGCCAGCCCGCCTGGGGCACGGCGTCGATGAGGTGAAGCGCCCAGAACATGAAGCTCCAGCCGAGGAAGTTCGTCTTGAGCTTGCCGATGAAGCTCGAGTGGATGGTGATCTGCGCGGCCTCCATGAACCGCCGGATGGTGCCGACCCAGAACTCCCGGAGCAGGTAGATGTAGAGCACGATCGGGGGGGGCCCGCCCGGCTCGAGCACCAGGATCAGGATCGCCGCGGCCTCGAAGACGAGGTCGGAGAACTGGTCGAGGATGGCGCCGAGATGCGTCACCTGCCCGAGCCGGCGCGCGAGGATACCGTCGAGGTAGTCGGTGAGGCCGGCGGTGACGCCGAGCACCGTGCCGATCGCCTTGTGATCGTTCACGAAGAGCCACACGGCGATGAAGATGAGGACGATGCGCGAGAGCGAGACCAGATTCGGGATGGTGCGCAGGTCGCGAATGAGCGGGTGGGTCATGGCGCGGAGAAGTACCGCATCACGGGCCGCGCGTGCTACGACGATCCGGTCTGCGCAGCCTGCGCTGGATTCTGTCGCGGATGGCCAGCGAACTTCCGTTTCGAGGACGTGCAGCCCGGCGGCTCGCGGTGGCGGTCCTGGGTGTCGTGGCCTTGGGCGCCTACGTGGGCTGGTCTCGCTTCACGCGCACCTTCGATCCCACCGAGCTCGTGGCGCTCCGCGCCCGGGTGGAGGCCGAGGTCACCGTCTGGGTCTCCCGTGGTGAGCTCGCGCGCGGGGACGGCTACGTCTACGCGGTCGATGTCGCCCAGCTCATGGAGCACGCCGCGCGGGCCGGTCGCGCCGACCTCTTCGCCTCGCTGCGCACCTACGCCGAGGGCCACCTCGTCATCGACGACCCGGAGGATCCCTACACGCGGGGCTTCGTCCTCTGGCGCACCAGACCCGGCGCGGCCCGGGACGCCAGCGGCACCACCGAGGCGCTTCGACTCGCCCGCGCGCTCTGGATCTCCGGCACCCCCGCAGACCTCGCGCTCGCCCGCACCCTCCTCGACGGCTATGCCCGCCACGCCACCGTCGACCACGACGTCTGGATGGTCCGCAACTACTTCAACCTCGGCACCCGTGCCTTCGCCAACGACTCGTTCCTCGTCGACTACGACCCCGATCTCCTCTTCGCCACCGGCGACCGCCGCTTCGTCGACCTCGCCCGTCGCTCCGTCGATCTGGTCCGCCGCGCCCGGGCGCCCTCCGGGCTTCTCTACGCGATGATCCAAGGGGACGTGCGCACGCTGTTGCCCCGCCTCGACCTCTCGGTCTTCTCCCCCAACGACGTCGTGCAGCTCAACAACGCTTGTACGGTGGCCGAGACTGTCGTCGACAGCGCCCCGGAGGTGGCCCGCGGTGTCCTCGACTTCGCCTACGACGCCCCGCGCCCGCTGGCACGGTACTTCCGCGGTCGCGACGGCGAGCCCGTGGGGGAGACGCGCGCCGAGATCACGTCTCTGACCTGCCTCGCCCGCCTGGCCGCGCGCCTCGGTGACGCGCGAGCCGCGGCCCACTTCGGCGAGCGCGCCGTTTGGCATTGGCGCACATTCGTCGGTGGCTGGCAGTCCCCGCGGGCCTACACCGCCAGCGAGGTCCTCCTGGCCATCGACGCGCTGCTCGCGTCACCGGAGAGCTGATGCGGTCGCTGTTGTCCGCGGCCCTGCTCTGGGGGTGCGTCAGCACGATGATCGAGGCCGAGATGCCCGTCGACGTGCGCATCATCGCTTCGTCCGATGTCTTGGTGGCCGACGCGGGCCCGGACCTCGCGGTGGACGCGGCGCCTGACCCCGATCGGGGGTTGGGGCCGCTCCAGGACGCGGCGCCGCCGGGTCCACCCTACGTCCCCGGCCCGCCCGCCGAGACCTACGACTGCTCCGGGGCGGTCCCCCCGGGGCGACGCTCGCCGGTCCCCCTCGACTGCCCCCTGCGGCCCGGGTGCCGCGAGCCGATGGTCGTCGGGCACCGCGGCGCGGGGGGCGCGCTGGGGGCCATCGCCCCGGAGAACTCCCTCGCGGCGATTCGCGCCGCGTTGGTGATGGGCCTCGACGGCGTCGAGCTCGACGTACGCCACACCGCCGACGACGGCCTTGTGCTGATGCACGACGTGACCGTGGACCGAACGACCTTTGGGACGGGTCGAGTCGACGCGTCCAGCACCGCGGAGCTCACCGCCCTGGCGCTGCGTCCACCCATCCATCCCCGGGCCGCGGGCGACTTCGACTGCGAGCGCGTGCCCTCCCTCGGCGAGGCGCTGGCGCTCACCCGAGGTCGGCTCATCGTCCTCCTGGATGTGGAGACCGACCGGACCGAGCTCGTGGTCGCCGCCATCGCGCAGGCGGGCGTGAGAGACGAGGTCTTCTTCAACACCGGGAGCATCTCCCAAGCCGTGGAGGCGCGGGAGGCCGATCCGGCCTTGCGAGTCATGGTCCGGGTCGGCGATGGCGCCGAGTACGACGAGGCCATGGCGCGCTTCGACTCCGCACCAGAGGTCGTTCAGATCCCCTCGGGCCGGGTCGTCGAGCTCGCGGGGCGGACTCGGGCGCGCGGACAGTCCTTGCTGGTGGAGGCGTCCGGCGAAGACGCCGTCGCCCTCGTGCGCGGCGGCGACGTCTACCTGGAGCTGTTCGAGGCCGGGGCCGACATCATCCAGTCGGAGTTTCCACCGTTGGTGATCGAGGCCCTCCAGCGCTGATCTCTGGCGACCAGCGTCGTCTCTCGAGATCAGCGTCTGCGCCGATGGCCACCAGCGCGTCCAACAGCTCGACGGCGGGGTGTCCCTCGACGAGGGCCGCCGTGAGGCGGGTCTGTAGGAGCTCGTAGATGTCGCCGTCGGCGCCGAGGGCCGCCGCGAGGGACAGGTCGGCGACGACCCCGCCGGTGTTCCCCAGCGTGTCTCGGGCGAGCGCTCGGACGCGGAGCGCGTGGGCCTGGCCGGTGGGCGTGCCGATTCGCTCGGACTCCTCGGCGCCCATCGTCGCGAAACGCTCCGCCGCCGACGCGTCCCCCGCCCGCAAGGCCGCGCGCGCCCGGAGGGCGTAGGTCTCGTAGAGGATGTCGCGGGTGCCGCTCTCGTGGGCGGCGCTGATGCAGCGGTCCAGGAGGTCCACCGCCTCCGCGAGCCGCCCCTGGTCGAGGCGCACCCCGCCCAGGTTGTTCACCGCGACCATCCTCCGCGCGTCGGCGCCCACCCGGGCCGCGAGCTCGGCGGCGGCCTCGGTGCGGGCGGCGGCTTCGTCCAGGGCGCCGCGGTTGTAGCAGCACACGCCGAGGTTCACGAGGGCGCGGACCTGGCCCATCAGGTCGCCGGCGCGCTCGGCGAGGGCGAGGGCCTGCCGGTTGCACTTGAGCTGCGCGGGCCAGTCGCCCGCGCGCAGGTGGATCGCGCCCAGGTAGGAGTAGAGCTGCCCGCTCACGTCGGGCAGGTCCAGATCCGCCACCAGCGCGACCGCTCGCTCCACGTCGCGGCGCCCCTCCAGGTGGCGGCCGAGGTTGTAGCCGAGCAGCCAGCCTCGGCGCCCCAGGAGCAGCGCGCGCATCACCGGATCACCGCCGGCCCCGACCGTGGCCAGGGCTCGCCCGAGCTCCGAGAGCGCGCGCTCGCTTCGCCCATAGATCCACTGGACCTCCGCCAGGATGCGGTGGGCTTCGGCCTGCACGAGGACCCGCGGCGGCTCCTCGAGCGCCAGCACCCGCGCGGCCAGCAGATCGGCGCGGCCGTGGTCGCCGACCTCGTTGGCCACGCGCGCCGCGGCCATCAACAGGGCCGGTCGATCCACGGGGAGCACCACGTCGGGCCCGGTCGGGAGGGCGTCGACCCGCTCGATGGCGGCGGCGTAGGCGGTCCCGGCGGCGTCGAGGGCGCCCTCCGCTTCGGCGCGACGCCCCGCTCGCTGGAGCCACGCTGCGGCGCGCGCGGAGTCGCCGCCGGCGGCCCATTGCTCGCCGAGTCGCTTCAGGGCCGTGGCTCCGAGGAAGTCGGCGTGGGTCTCTAGCCAGCGGGCGCTGCGGGCCGCTACCCGCGCGCGTTGATCGGCGTCGAGCTGGGCTTCGGCGCGTCGGCGGACCAGCTCGTGCTCGAACCGCCACGCGGGCACGCCGGGCAAGGACGATCGCGCCTCGGTGATCCAGCAGCCGGCGTCGAGGGCGCCCAGCCGGGCCTCGACGTCTTCCACTCGACGCGTCACGGCGGCGAGCTGCTCGGTCCAGAAGCGGGGCCCGAGGGCGGCGGCGCGGCGCAGCACCTCGAGGTCGTCGGAGGGCAAGCGCGCGAGCCGGTCGTCGACCATCTCGGCCAGGTCGGACCCGGCGGCGACGTCCGCGCTCCAGGCGGCGGCGAGGCGCGCGGCGCTGGCGCCGAGGTGCTCTCGCTCGCGTCCGCTGAGGTCCTCGAGCAGCGCCCACGCGGACGCTTCGTCGAGTCGCTTCACGCCGACGACCTCGCCGGGCGGATCGTCCCCGGGGTGGCCGGCCGTGACGACCAGAAGGGGGCGGTCGGCGAGGCGTGCGTGGAGGTGTCGCAGGAGCGCCTGTGTGGTGGGATCGGCGTGGTGCAGGTCGTCGACGACGAGGAGGACCGGTCCGTGAGCGGTCAGCGCGTCGAAGAGCGCGCCGACGACGGCGAAGTCGCGTGCGCGGTCTGTGGGGGAGTCGAGCCGTGGGCGAGCGCCCCGGGCGAGCAGCGCGGCGACGTCGAGGGCCAGCGCCGGCTCGGGGGCGGGCAGGGCGCGCTCCACCAGGGCGGCGGACAGCCCCGCGTCGGCGCCAGCGGGGACCCCGGTCCAGGCCGCCAACGCCTCGCGGACGACGCAGAGCGGGGCGGAGTCGTCGCCGGGCACCGCGGACTCGGTGAGCACGGTCCAGGGTGGGGAGGCGATGGTGAGATCGACGGCGAGTCGGCGGAGGGCGGCGCTCTTCCCCATCCCGGAGGCGCCGACCACGGAGAGGAGCTGAGCTCGGCGATCGCGGGTGACATCGGCGGACGCGCGGAGCAGGCGGTCGGCGACCGCGCCACGCTCGCCACCGGCGCGGTGCTCGACGGGGGCCTGTCGAGGGCGCCGGATGCTCGGGGCGAATCGGAGCTCGCCCGCAGGCGCGGCTCGGGCGAGGGCGATCGCTTCGTTCACGGCGCCACCGTGGACGCCCGCGCCGTCGACCGTGGCCGGGCCGGCCGTCAGCCCGCCCGCTTGGAGGCCACGGCTTGGAGAGATCCGCTGGAGGGCATCGGCGAGGTCTACCACTCGCCGCAGCTCACCGCCGATGGGCGGGCCGAAGATGCCGACCACCAGGTCCGACGCGGGGCGCTGCACGACGGCGCCGCAGCGGCGCAGGATGGTGGCGAAGAAGCGGCGCCGGGCGGGGTCGAGTCGCAGCGCGAGGGCCGTGACGCTGCGATCGCCGGGGATCGGGGCGGCGGAGACCAGGGTGGGCAGGCCGTCGACGTCGTCGCGCGCCGTGAGGAGGGCGGGGGGGACGGCGAGGGAGGTGGCCTGGGTGAGGGCCGGATCGAGGGTCTGGGTCGCCACCGTGGCGAGCTCGGGATCGACCGACCAGGCGCCGCCGATTCCAGCGTGGACGCGGACGAGGTGCGCGCGCAGGGCAGAGGCGGAGGGGTAGCGCTCGAGGGGGTCTTTGGCCAGGAGCCGCGCGACGATGTCGGGGAGGCCCTCGGGGATGGCTTGCCCGACCCGGCCCTCGAGTCGCGGCGCGGGATCGCGAAGCTGCTTCACCACGACCGCGAGCGGGGACTCGCCCTCGAAGGGGAGGCGTCCGGCGAAGAGCCAGAAGAGGAGGACGCCGACGGCGTACAGATCGGCCTCGGGGCCGATCGAGCGTCCCTTGACCTGCTCCGGGGCCATGAAGGCGGGGGTCCCCACGATCGGCCCGACCTCGTGGTTGTCGGGGCCGTGGTTGCCCGAGGAGGACCCGCCGGTGCCGAGGTTGAGGGGCGCAGACAGCTCGGCGATCCCGAAGTCCGTCAGCCACAGGTGGGGGCCGTCGCCCACCAGCAGGTTGTCGGGCTTGATGTCGCGGTGGAGCACGCCGCGGTCGTGGATGTAGCCGAGGGCGTCGGTGAGCTGGTCCACGAGGCGTAGGCGATCGGCGGGCCCGAGGCGCGGGAGCGCGGTCGTCAGCGGCTTGCCGTCGGCGATCTGGGGCATCGCGATCCACAGCCGGTCGTCGGCCTCCCCCCAGGCCACGACGGGCAGGACGTGGGGGTGGCTGAGTCGGGCCATCGCTTGCACCTCACGGCGGGCTTCGGCCCGCACGGCGGCGTCGTTCGAGGTGCCCGCGTGGGGAAGCTTCAGCGCGTACTCGCGCGGGTCACCGTCGCGGCGGGCGGCGTAGACCACGCCCATCCCACCCCGACCGAGGGTGGACTCGAGGGTGAAAGGCCCGATGCGGTGTGGCGTTTCCACGGGGACATGGTGCCACGCAAGAGGGGCCGGGGGCATGGTTGACGACGTCACCCGACCCCCCTACGTTCGGAATCGGTCAACTTCACAGACAGGGTCGCGGGGGAATGCGGCCGAGGGGGATCGAGTGGCTCAGGATCCGCCGCCGCCACCCAAGGAAGATTGGCGGCGGGATGAAATGCTCTCCGCCGCCGTGTTACGAGGCACGAGAGCCAAGAGGCGCCTCCTGTCCGCGGGTGGCGGCGCGTGGGATGCGCGTACGGTCGCTGAAATCCTGGCCACCTCCGACGGAGAGGTGGAGACCCGACGCCGGGGCGGTGGCCTGCTGGCGGTCGAGCGGGAAGGCGTGTATGCCTATCCCGCGTGGCAGTTCGCTGGGGGGCACGTCCTGCCGGGGCTGCCGGCGGTCCTCGTCGAGCTCGGCGACCTCGACCCGTGGATGCAGCTCGACTTCTTTCTCAACCCGCACGTGGCCCTCGCCGGTGCCGATGTCACGCCCCTCGAGGCTCTTCGAGGCGGCGCCACCGACGCGGTGCTCCGAGCGGCCCGACTACACGGAGGTCATGGTGCCGCCTGAGGGCGAGCGACCCGGACCCCACCCTCTCCCCCACGACGTCGAACACCAGCCGCTCCCCATCATCACGTTCGATCGCGACTGGTATCGCTTCCACCGCCACCAGCGGGATCCGCTGCACTTCGGGCAGACGGGCGACAACCGGTTCGACGCGTCGGACGGAGCCTTTGGGGTCCTCTATCTGAGCGCGGACGTACACGGCGCGTTTCTGGAGACCTTCGGTCGCGGTCACGCCGGTGGGGCGCGGCTGGTGACCGAGGAGGCGCTCCGGGAGCGCACGCTGGCGCGCGTGACGTTCGATCGCCCAATCCACCTGGTCGACCTGTCCGGGGCGGGACTCGTGCGCCTCGGCGCCGACCACCGGCTGACCGCCGGGGACTACCGAATCTCGCAGGCCTGGGCGAGTCGACTGCGCGACCACCCCGACGCGCCGGACGGCCTCTTCTACCGGGCCCGCCACGACCCCTCACGGATGTGCGCCGCGGTCTTCGACCACCTCGACGAGTCGGCGATGGCCACCCGCCTGGGCTCACTGCTGCACGGCACCTTCCGGGGCACGCTGGCCGCGATCCTCGACGCCTACGACTTCGGCCTGGACTGAGGGTCTGTCCGACAATAAATAGGCGCCTCGCATCCACGAGCGCAGGCCATCTCCGCCCGCAGCTCGGTCGCCCAATCCTCAACGTACCTCCGGTACGCCTGCGGTTGAGCTCGGTCGCCGCGAACGAATCTGACCCACGCTCGCGGCGCGAGTCTGCCTATTTATTCGTGGACGGACCCTGAGGGTCTGTCCGACAATAAATAGGCGCCTCGCATCCACGAGCGCAGGCCATCTCCGCCCGCAGCTCGGTCGCCCAATCCTCAACGTACCTCCGGTACGCCTGCGGTTGAGCTCGGTCGCCGCGAACGAATCTGACCCACGCTCGCGGCGCGAGTCTGCCTATTTATTCGTGGACGGACCCTGACGCTAGTTGAAGCGGCCCAGGATGCCGCTGCGGCCCAGGCCGCCGCGGGAGCCGAGGCCGACCTCGGTGTTGAGGGCGTTGCCGCGGTCGCCGCGCGCCCCGGCCGTGTCCTCGTCGTCGGGGCGGGCGAAGACGTTGTCGCCCAGGTAGTCCGGGGCGCGGTTGTTGTCGTTGTGCAGGTAGATGTCGAAGGAGTGGCCGCCCTGGCCGCCGCCGCCGCCGCCGCCGTGGCCGCCGCGCCCGCCGGTCCCCCCGTCGCCCCCCTGGAAGGAGCAGAAGGCCATGGAGAGGCCGCCGCCGCGCAGGCCGCCCTGGCCGCCGTTTCCGCCTTCGCCGCCGGCGCCGCCGTTGCCGCCGGCCCCCCCGTTGCCGCCCAGGCCCCGGGCGATCTCGTTGTCCTCGATGATTGGGAAGTCCTCGGGACCGCCCGGGCCACCACCTGCGAAGGTGATGAAGATCCCGAAGGAACCCCCGCCCGCGAGGCCGCCGCCGCCGCCGTTGCCGTGGCAGCCGCCGCTCCCGCCGCCGCCGCCGGTGGCCCCGATGTCGAAGCTGTCGGGTTGCCACGCGATGAACACGCCCGACGCGCCACCGCCCCCGCCGCCGCCGCCGCCGGGGGCGCCGCTCTCACCGGCCGAGCCCAGGTTTCCGCGCCAGTGGCCGCCGTCGATCGCCCCGGCGTTGCCCGCACCGCCGCCCCCCCCGTTGCCGTCCCGCCCCGGATCGCCGGGCTGCCCCGGGGAGGGATCGACCGGCCCCATCGGATCGACCGTGCAGTTGTTGGCGTCGGGGGCGTTGAAGCCCCAGGCCCCGCGGCCCCCGTCGCCGCCGTTGGCCGTGAGGCCGTCGCCTCCGGTCCCCTCGGGCCGGCTCATCCGCGGGCACCTCGATCCGCCGCCGGCGCCGCCGTCCACCGCGACGCCCCCGCAGTCGAGCTCGCCCCCGTCGCCGCCGCCGCGGACGAAGAAGCCCGCGCCGGGATCGGGTGAGCACACGCCGCCGTTGATGTGCATCGACGCGATGCCGATCGACCCGCTGTCACCCGGCGTGCCGCTGTCCCCGCTGTTCCCGGGGATCCCGCGCCCGCCGTTGCCGGCGAGGATCCGGTTGTTGGTCACGCTCAGACGGGAGTTGCTGCCGGAGATGTAGACGCCGTAGCTGTTACCGAACTCGAGCGGGCTCTCGGTGGTGATCAGGAAGCCATCGAGGACGGTGTCGTTCTCCGTGATGCCGATGGCGCGGACGGCGTGCTTGTCGTTGAGGACGGTCCGCCCCTCGAGGACCGTCACGTTGAGGTCCGGGGCGCGCTCCCAGGTCGTTCGGTGGTGCCCACCGAGCACGCTGATGCCGTCGACCAGATCGACGCTCTCACGGTAGACGCCGTCGGCGACGCGCACGCGCTCGGCGCCCAGCACGCCGGCGCGGACGATGCCTGCGCCGACCGTCGCGCAGGGCGACTGCACCGTCCCACACGCTGGGCCGTCGTCGCCCACCCCCGGCTCGGAGGTCACGTAGACGGCGCCCGGATCGACCTCGAGCTCGCACCCGTTGTTGGGCACGCCGTCGGCGTCGAAGAAGCCGTCCAGGCAATCGAAGCTGCACACCGCGAGCCCCGCCTCGACCCGGCACGCGGGCACCACGCCGAAGGCCTCCGGCGCCGGGGCCCACAGCGCGAGGCAGTTGTTGTCGCAGGCGCCACAGTGTGCCGTCGCGACGTACCGCCCGGCCCCGTCGACGAAGTCCTCGTCCGTCTCGCCGTCGCAGTCGTCGTCCTGGAAGTCGCAGCGCTCCGCGTCGACCCCCAAGACCACCGGCGCGTCGCAGACCACGTCGCCGGCGGGATCCCCCGCGTCGCATGTGAACACGCCGTTGCGCCGGCACGTGCCGACCCCAGCGGTGCACGGCCGCCCCTTGTCGGGCCACGCCTCGTCCGTCGCGCCGTCGCAGTTGTTGTCCACGTTGTCGCAGATCTCGACGCCGGGCATCCCCGCCTCGACGCTGCATGCCACGCCCCGCCCGTCCTCGGTGCACAACCGCACGCCGTTTCGCTGGCAGATACCCTCGCCCGCGCTGCACGGCGTGTTCAGGTCTGGATAACCCTCGTCGATGGTGCCGTCGCAGTCATCGTCCAACCCGTTGCAGACCTCGCCGCGCGGATCCGCGGCGACCGCGTTGCAGACCACGTTGGCCCCGTCCTCCGTGCAGAAGAGGAAACCCTGGCGGCGACACGCGCCGACGCCCTCGCTGCACGGATCGAACAGGCCCTCGAAGCCCTCGTCGGTGTCCCCATCGCAGTCGTTGTCGGCGCTGTCACAGACCTCGCCGACGGGATCCCCAGGGACCGCCGTACAGGTTGCCCCGGCGCCGTCCTCGGTGCATCGCAGTTGGCCTGCCCGCCGGCACGAGCCGACCCCCTCGAAGCACGGCACGTCGAGCCCCGGGAAGTCCTCGTCCGTCTCGCCGTCACAGTCGTCGTCCAGCCCGTTGCACAGCTCGTCGGCCGGATCCCCGGCGCCGACGTCGCAGACCGTGCCCTCCCCGTCCTCCGTGCAGACCTGCACGCCGACCCGGGCGCACACCCCGACGCCCGTCCGGCAGATGGCCCCGCGCTGGTCGAAGTCCTCGTCCGCTTCGCCATCGCAATCGTCATCCAGGAAGTTGCACAGCTCGGCCATCGGCGCCGGCGCCGTGCACTGCGGCGCCTCGGCCTCGCGGGTGCACACCAGGCGCCCGCTGCACGCGAGCGTCTCCCCATCGACCTCGACCTCGCGCTCGCAGACCTCGCCGAGACCCAGGATGTCGTCGGTGGCCCCGTTGCAGTCGTCGTCGATCTGGTTGCAGATCTCCGGCGATGGCGCCTCGGCGGAGCAGCCCGTCCACCCGGCCTCGGCGTCGCAGGTCTCGCGTCCGAAGCACGCGCCGAGCTCGTTGGCCCGCTCACAGATGCGCTGCTCGCCGGCGTGGGACGCGTCGCACGTGCAAGATCCTGTGCTGGGGACGCACTGGGTGACCTCGACCCCCACGTCCTCGCACGTGTGGTCCGGCGGGCAGCTCGTGTCGTCCTCGCAGTCCAGTCCGCAAACCCGCACCCCGTCGAGCTCGTGGCAGCGCCCGTTGGGGCAGTCCCCGTCCTGCACGCACACCCCGCAGAGTCGATTGCCCGGCGGGAAGCAGATGAAGACCACGTCGGGCTCGGTGTTCGCGACCGCGTGGCAGCCCCAGCCCCCGGGGCACCCTTCGTCGAGGCAGGTCATCGAGCAGACGTTTCGGTCCTCGAAGGGCACGCACCACCCGCTGGCACAGTCGAGGTTGTCGGCGCAGGGCTCGCGGAAGTTGGCGAGCGTCTCCCCGTTCGGTCCCTGTCGCGCGTCCAATCGCGGGGTCGACCCGTCCACGATGGGCGGCCGATTGAAGTCGGTCCCCCCGTCCGTCGGCGCAGCGCCACCGCCACCGCCGGAGCCGCCGCCGCTCGCGTCGTCGTCGCAACCGAAAAGCGCCAAGGCCAAGCACACCGCGATCCGTCGCATGGTCGTTCCCCCCGTTTCCCGGCCACAGCGTCGCCCACGTTGCGCCATTCGGTCAAAAGCTTGGTACAACCGCCCACGATGGCCGACGCGCAGACGATCGTCTTCCGTGGCGCCGTGGTGCACACCGCGGACGACCCCGCGGTGATCACCCGCGGCCAGGTGGTGGTGCGTGGCGGGCGCATCGAGTCCGTCGGAGCCGACGACCAGGCACCGGTCGGGGCCGAGATCATCGACCTCCCCGCGGGCGCCCACCTCACGCCGGGCCTCATCGACGCCCACACCCACCTCGGCCTGATGCCCGAGGGCTTCGCGAACGAGTCCAAGGACATCAACGAGATGACCTCGCCGCTCACGCCCGAGATCCGCGCGATCGACGGTGTCTGGCCCGGCGACGTGGCCTTCGACCGCGCGCGCCGCGGCGGCGTCACGACGGTCTGTGTCCTCCCGGGATCTGCCAACGTGGTCGGGGGCACGGCGGTGGCGCTTGCGACCGCCGGCCGCGACGTCGAGCAGATGTCGCGGCGCGATCCGGCGGGGCTCAAGGTCGCCTTTGGCCTCAACCCCAAGCACAGCCACGGCCTGAAGTCCGGTCGAATGCCCCTCACCCGCATGGGCGTCGCCGCGCTGTTTCGCGAGGTCTTCGAGGAGGCCCTCGACTACGAGCGCAAGAGCGCCGTCGATCCCGCCCACCCCCGCAGCGCGCGCCTTGATCCGCTGGTGCAGGCCCTGCGTCGCGACGTCCCCGTCCGCGCGCATTGCTACCGCTCAGACGACATCCTCACGGCGCTGCGCCTGGGTCGCGAGTTCGGCCTGTCGCTGGTGCTTGAGCACGCCTACGAGGCGGCCCTCGTCCTGGACCAGGTCGCAAAAGCCGACGTGCCCGTCGTCTTCGGCCCTTCGTTTCGTTGCTGCGGTGGCTCCGAGCACCTGCACTTCGACTTCGCCCACGCCAAGACCCTCGACGACGCCGGTGTCTGTGTGGCCCAGATGACCGACCACCCGATCGTGCCCATCGAGTACCTCTCCCTCCAAGCGGGGCTCTGCGTGCGGGCCGGAATGGCCCCCGAGCGTGCGCTGCTCACGGTGACCCGAAACCCCGCACGAATCCTCGGCCTCGAGCACTACCTCGGCTGCATCGCCCCCCGCTACGAAGCGGATCTCGTCGTCTGGAGCGGTCCGCCGCTGGAGGTCGCCAGTCGCGTCGTCTCCACTTGGATCGGCGGACGATGCGTCTACCGCGACGGAGACAGGCGACCCGTCCCCGGCGCCGCCTTCGATTGAGCGCCCTCCCCATCCGCGCGCTCCTGCGCGTCGGCTCCGCCTCCTTCCTCTTCTTCGTCGCCTTCGGCTGCCTGTTGCCCGTCTTCCCGCTGTGGGCGCAGCGGCTCGGCGGCTCCCTCACCCACGTCGGCCTCGCGACCACCTTCGCCGCCGGCGTGGGCCTCATCCTCGCCCGCCCCGTCGCAGCCCGGCTGATGGAGGGCCGACGCCGTGCCCCCACGATGATGCTCGGGGCGCTGGTGGCGGCGGCGGCGTCGGAGGCCGTCCCCTGGTGGCCCGACTTCACGGCCCTGCTCGCCCTGAGGCTCGTCCAGGGCTTCGGCTTTGGCCTGCTGGGGACCGCCGCGCTCTCCGCGGTGACCGATCTCGCGCCGCCGGAACGCCGCGGCCAGATCCTCGGCTACTTCGGGGCCGGCAACGCCCTCTCGCTGATGATCGGCCCTGGCCTCGGTGCCTGGGTGGCGCGGACCCACGGGCTCGCGGCGGCCTTCCACCTGTGCGCTGCCCTCACGCTCGTCTCGTCGGCGCTGCTCCTCGGCCTGCGCGAACCACCGAAGGCGCGGATCGAGGGGCCGCTCCGGTTGCTCGACGCCCTCAGCGGACCCCTCCGCCCCGTCGTCGGCGCGCATTTCCTGGCCCTGCTGCTCCACGGCGCGGTCGTCGCCTTCCTTCCGCTACGCCTCGAGGCACACCCGGGCTGGATGAGCGTCGAGGCGTTCTTCGCGATCGACGCCGGCGTCCTCATCATCTTCCGCGCCCTCGTGGGCCACCGTTTCGACCTCTACGGTCGGGCGCCCTTCCTCACCGTCGGGCTGCTCTCCTTCACCGCCGCCGGCGCCGCTCTCGCCGTGGGCGGCGACGACCCCACCTTCCTCGCCGCCGCGGTCCTCTACGGCCTCGCCTTCGGCGCCTACCTCCCCGCCGCCAACGCCATGGTCGGCGACATCGTCCCCGAGACCCATCGCGCCCGCGGCTTCGCCCTGGTGCTGCTCGCCTTCGACCTCGCGCTGGCCTGCGGCGGGGCGGTCTTCGGCCCCATCGCCGACCTCATCGGCCTCGGTGGCTGCTTCGCCCTCGCCGCGGTGATGCCCGCCCTCGGCCTGCTGCTCCTCACGGCCTACCGTCCCTGGCGCTGACCTCAGAAGCGCCCGCTCACGCCAAACGTCGGGATGGGCTGGTTCCCGGGGATGAAGGCGCTGCCCACCACCAGGCCGGCGCCGGCGACGCCGAGGGCTGCGCCGCTGGTGGCGAGGACGACGCCCTCATGGGTCGGGGCGTCGTCGATCGAGAGCGTGACCGCGCCGACGGCGGCGATGAGGCCGCCGAGACCGACGGCCAGCCACCCGACCCGCCGCACGGTCTGGTCGATGTCGTCCTTCTCGACCGTCACCTGACCGGAGATCCCGTCGGGCTCGCCGGGGCAGCCGATGTCGAAGTCCACGTCCTCGACGGACTCGATGTGGCTGGCGTTGATGAGGACCGGCTCACCGTCCTCGTCCCTCGCCGGCACGTAGGGATCGTTCTCACCCATCGCGAAACGTCGCTGGGCGTCGTGGATGTCGTCGGCGCGCACCGTGTAGCCGGTGCTGCACGCGCAGAGGCCGACGGCCAGGACGGTGCGGCAGAGTCGCGACGCGGCGCGCTGCACGCGCCCGCCAACCGATTTCGGCGTTGCGAAGCCTGGCGATATCTTCGGATATCGCCACGGCTTCGCGCCTTGAACTCGGCCGGCGGGCACG
>CAYOBQ010000116.1:0-29172 GCA_964402225.1 uncultured Nannocystaceae bacterium
TGAAAGCTGACAGCCTCTCCAAAGACGACCGCAGATCTGGGATTTGCACCCGTTTGCGTCTTCGCGAGGTTGTTGCGGAGCGGCCTTTGGTGGATATGGTAGGCGGCGATGAGACGGGTCCCGACAGGCTATGGCGCGGGTGGGTTCGGAGGTGGCGCCTTCGACCTGCGGCCGAGCCGCGGCGCTACCATCCTGATGGGCGCGACGGTCTTGCTCACGCTCACCGCGACGAGCTTGGAGGCGTCGCGCGCGTGGCTATTGCTGCTCCCGTCGAAGCTGCCCATGCCGACGGCCCTGGTCGGCAATAGCCTGGTCGCCGCCCCTGGCAGCCTCTTCAACGTCGTCCTCTTCGCGGCGATCGCGGGGTTCCTCTTCCAGGACCAGGTCCGCTCCTGGTGGGCCCACAAGCGCGTCGAGTTGGTGCTCACCTCGGTCGGAGTGCTCGTGGGGCTCTACCTGCTGGGCACCGCGATGGGGGTGCCGGGGTTGGGCTACGGCCTCGGGGTCTCGCTGCTCGTGCTCGCGTGGTTTGGCACCGCGGTGGAGCGTCACTGGGGCATGAAGCGGCTGCTGCTCTTCAGCCTGTTCGTGGTGCTCGGGGCCAACGCCGTGGGGGGGCTGCTCTACTGGCAGTGGCCGAGCCTCATCTCCGCCGCGACCTCGCAGGCGGGGACTCCGGTCAACGGCAACCACGCGCTGAGCGACGCGCTCCTGACGGCCTGGTGTCTGATGTTCGGGAGGATGCGGCTGGCGTTCCTCAACATCGAGGCGCGGAAGCTGGTGTGGGTGCTGGTCGCGATCAACGTGTTGAACTTCCTCTTCATGGGGCGCATCGCGGCGCTGATGGGCCTGACGGGCATCGCCATGGCGTGGCTGCTCATCAACGGCGGGCTGAGCCCTCGGGCGCTGGTCGATCGCTTCAAGCTGTGGCTGATCGAGCGTCGGCTGGCAAAGCGGCGGGCGCGATTCAAGGTCATCGACGGGGGAAAGACCCTCCACAAGCGGCCCTGCTGATGCCTCGTCAGTGAGGTCCCACGGCAGTTTTGTTCGGGTCGATCGGCGTGTGGTACGCTCGCGGCGGATGTGTGCCGCCAACGGCGCGGAAGGCCCATGAAGCGAGCCGTGAATGCGTGGGCTCCCTTGCTCTTCGTCTGGGCGTCGTGCGCCTGCGCTCAGGGCGTGCCGCCTCCCCCCGCCCCCGACGACGAGGCGATCGAGGAGTCGGGCGAATCTGCGCCGCCGAGCGAGGAAGAGGTGCAGGCCAAGGCCGCCTACGCGGCGGGGGTCCAGCATTTCAAGGCGAAGCGCTACGCAGACGCGATCCGTGAGTTCAACAAGGCGTTCCGGGTCGATCCCAACCCGGTGCTGGTCTTCAACATGGCCCGCGCCTTCGAGGAGCTCAACGAGTACGACTCGGCCATCGAGTTCTACCGGCGCTACCTCGAGATGGCGCCGGACGCCGACGACGCGCCCACCGTCGCCGACGCGTTGCGCGCCCTCGTTCTCTTGAGGGAGCGGGAGGGCGTCACGGTGTCGGTCTCGGTGACGACTCAGCCCGACGGGGCACGTGTCTATGTGGATGGACGTGAGGTCGGCACCAGCCCGTTGCGACTCGCGCTCCCCGTGGGTCGGCATTTCGTGGCCGCCGAGCGGGAGGGCTATACCCGGGCCTCGAGGGAGATCGAGCTCGTGGAGGGGAAGCCCGTCGATCACGCCCTCACGCTGGTCCCGGTGGCGGAGCCGCCGCGGGCGGAGACGGGGGGGAACACCACCGGGTGGGTGCTCGTCGGGGTCGGCGGCGCGTTGCTCGCGGGGGCGGCCATCACCGGCGCCCTCGCCCTCGGCAAGAACAGCGAGCTTGACGACCTGGACGGTGACGCGGGAAACACGAGCCGGAGTGAGTACGACTCGATCCAGGAGGAGGGGCGGACGCTCGCGCTGACCACCGACGGCCTGCTTCTGGGGGGGGCCGCCAGCGTGTTGACTGGAGGGTTCCTGTTGTTGACCGGCGGTGACGCGGATGTGGCCCCTGACCCCCTGAATGCACCTTCCGGGCCCGCTCGGACGTATCAGTTCCCAAGATGAGCGAAGAACTGCCCGAGAACGACTCCCTCATCGGCCTCACGGTCGACCAGGGGCGGTACGAGATCGTCAAGCTCATCGGCGAGGGTGGGATGGGTCGGGTCTTCCAGGCCCGGCAGGTCTCGATGAATCGGATGGTCGCGCTCAAGATCCTGCGCGCCCAACTCGCCAGCGACGAGCAACTGCTCGCGCGATTCCAGCAGGAGGCGATGAGCGTCTCTCGCCTGCGGCACCCGAACACGATCACCGTCTACGACTACGGCAAGACCGAGGACGGCTTCTTGTTCATGGCCATGGAGTTGCTCGGTGGGAACTCGCTGTTCTCCCTGCTCCGGGAGGAGAAGCGGCTCACGCTCCCGCGGGCGCTCCACGTCATGGAGCAGGTCTGCGGCGCCGTCTCCGAGGCCCACTCCGTAGGGATCGTCCACCGCGATCTCAAGCCGGAGAACATCCAGATCGACGAGGTCGCCAACGACCCCGACTACGCCAAGGTGCTCGACTTCGGCATCGCCAAGATCATCCACGGCGACGGTGACGCGGCCGGCGGGAAGACGCTCACCATGGCCGGCGCGATCTTCGGGACGCCTCACTATATGAGCCCGGAGCAGGTGCACGGCCTGCGCGTCGACCACCGGACGGACATCTACTCGCTCGGCGTCATCCTGTACGAGATCCTCTCGGGCACGACGCCCTTCGACGGCGCGACGCCGATGGCCGTGATGATGGCGCAGGCGTCGAAGCCGCCGCCCGACATCCGAGACATCGCAGAGGCCGATGTCACCGACAGCATCGCCGAGATCATCAACGGCGCCCTCGTCAAAGAGCGAGACGATCGCATCCAGACCGTCCCCGACATGCTCCAGCGCATCCGCGCCGCCCAGTACGAGATCGGCGAGCTCACCTCGACGAGCGCCCGGGCCTACATGTCGAGCGGGTTGCACCGGATCGAAGAGGGAGACGGGCCGCGCAACTCTCGGCCGCCGCGGCGGACCCCCTCACCCTCCATCGACACCCAGGCCGATGCCAACCGGACGCCCGAGCACAACGGCGCGCTCGCCACGATGCCACCGGGGGCCTCAGACGACCTCGACTTCCGCAGCGGCGGCGTCGCGAAGTGGGTCGCCCTCGCGCTCCTCTTCCTCGCGCTGGGCGGTGGGCTCTTCCTGTGGCAGGAGCAGAGCGCCAGCGGGGAGTCCGCCGCCGCCAGCCCTCCTCTGGCGGTCCCGGACGAGCCCGTTCGCGTGAAGGTCTCGAGCCGCGCCATCGCGTTCACCGTGGCCTCCACGCCCAGCGGAGCTGCGGTCTACGCCGGCGACGAGGAGGTCGGCGTAACCCCCTTGGAGTACAAGGTCCCCGAGGGTCAGGACCGGTCGCTGGTCCTCAAGCTCGACGGACACCAGGAGCAGACCGTCGAGTTGGCCGGCGCGGGGGATCCGACGCAGGAGGTCCACGTGCCTCTCGCCCTCGCCGAGATCGCGAAGGCCTGGATCGCCGTGGGCTCCGACCCCATCGGCGCGGACGTCTTCCTCGGCGAGGAGAAGCTGGGCACGACCCCGTTCAAGTGGGAGCCGCCCGTCGGCGACCAGCCCGCCGAGCTGAAGTTCAGCAAGGTCGGCTTCAAAGACGTCATCAAGAAGGTGCCGCTCGAGGCCCGTGGTGAGGAGCCCGTCTCGATCAGCATCGCGCTGCCAGCGCCGCGGAAGGTGCGAAAGCCCCACACCCCGCGCAGGCCCCGCAAGCCGGTGAAGAGGCCGCCGCCGATCGTCAAGCCGCCGTCCCCCGAGCCGAAGCCGCCCACCAAGCCGAAGCCGTCGAAGCCCAAGTCTTCCTACGAGAAGCTGTAGCGCCTCAGACGCTCCTACGCATGAGGACGACGCTCAATACGGCTCGCGTGACGCCTCTTCAGTAGCTCAGCAGGATCCAGCGCGCCCAGTAGTAGGGGTGATGCGTGGCTCGGCCGCCGGTGGCCGCGTCGACCTGCGCGGTCATGCCCGCCTTGCGCAGACCTCCGAGGGCGGCGTCGAGGGTATAGCCCGCCGCGAGGTCGCGGGCGAGGCGCCCGGCGAACTCCGCGTCGTGGGCCCCCGGATCGGTGCGCAGGACCAGGCGCTCGACGCCCGCGTAGCGCAACGCGGCGGCGAGTCTGTGGAGGCCGTCGATGCTCGTGTGACGGGTGAGCACCAGGGCCTTCGCCGCGTTGCTGGTGAAGGCGAGCTCCGTTCCTCCAACGCGGGCGTAGCTCGTGGTGCCTGGATCTGGTGAGGCGACCAGCGCTCCGGCCACGCCGTCGATGGGCGCCGCGACGTAGACCAGGCCGTGGGTCGCGAGGGCGGCGCCGAGCCCTTGGCGGGTGCTCGCGGGCCCCCCGAGCGTGGTGAACCTCGCGGCCTCACCGGCGAAGGCCTTCGAGATCGCGGCGATCTCGGCCTCCGCACCGGCGGCGCAGTTCCCCCCCTCCGGGCACCCTTCGGGGGCCTTCGTGAGGCCGCCGAAGACCGCCATCAGCTTCGGCGCGGCGGGCGTGGCGTTGGTCGCCTGGCTCGGAAGCGCGTAGCGAATCGTGTAGCGCGAACCGAGAAAGACCGGGGGCGCCCCCTTGGGCTTGCGAGGCGGCTTCTTCAAGACCAGCGCCTCGATCGGGAACGTGAGCAGCGGCCCCTCCGCGTGCACGTGCCACGTCAACTCGGCCATCGCCTTCATGAGCTTCCGGTCGCGGGTGAACGGCAACACCGCTCGGACCGGCTTGGCCAGCGTACGCCACGCCTTGGTGTTCGGGTCTCGCGGTCGCCAGCGGCGCCGCTTGCGCTCGTCCTCCGGTGGCGCCGCCCAGTCGGCAGGCGGGGTGGCGAGGACGGCCCGTGCCTGCGCCAACACCTGGGTGAGCTTCGCCCGGCCGCCGAGGGCGTAGTGTCGCAGCGGTGCGCCCGGCAACGCGAGCCACAGGTGGCTCTTCGACTCGCCGATTCGGTAGTAGAGGTGCGCTTCACCCTTCTGTGCCGCGGGGGTTTGCGGCGCCGGCGCGAAGAACGCTCCCCAACTCCCCTCCTTCTCGCGCAGCTCCCGGGCCGCCCCCGAGAGGGAGGCGACGGCGGTGCTCAGGCTCCGGTTCGCAAACGAACGATCCGCCGCGAGGATGCCGGGATCGCGGACGATATCGCGCAGCGCGATGATGCGCCCCAGGGCCGCGTGCACCGCGCGATCGGCCTGGGGCCGGGTGGATTGCTCGAGGCGTCCCGGGCCGGAAGGGGCGGCATCGAGCCGCCGCGCCCAGAGGGCGTAGCCGAGGGCCGCGCCTTGGTGGGCGGCCTTGTTGCGACGGTCCCGTGCCGCGCTGTTGACCAGCGTCTCGGGCAACCGTGCCAGGACCTCGTCGGGGTGGGCCGGGGCCGCGACGGTGCGCGTGTCGAGCGTGGCCCCGCGGGAGGGGCGCTCCGCCAGCGCGTCCACGAACCGGTCCGCCGCCTGCCGCCAGGAACCGGCCGCGCCGAGGACGTCGCCCCTGCGGTCGGCGATCAGGCCGTCGAGGGCCTGCACCCGCCAGGCGAGCATCGGGTCACCGAACTCGAGCACGATCGTCCGGGCGGGCCCCAGCGCTCGGGCCGCGGCCTTCGCGTTGCCGCGCCCCAGGTGGGCGGCGGCGAGGCAGGTGCGACCCACGAGCTGATGGGAGCGCAGATGCGGGAGCGTCATCGTCGGCACGTGCACCAGCGCCACGAGCGCCGCGTCGAATTGCCCGGCCCGGGCCAGGATGCAGCCCTTCAGCATCGACACGCGGCGCGAGTCGGCGAGCCCCTCGAAGGCGGCGAGCGCACCTTCGTGATCCCCGGCCTCGCTGCGCGCGAGCGCCGTGACGCGCGCGACCTCCACGTCCGTCGGCGCCAGCTCCTTGGCGTAGCGCAGCCGCGAGACCGACGCCTCCTTGAAGCCCGACGCCTCGAGGGCGACGGCGGCCAGCACGTGGAGCCGCGCCCGCGGCGTCTTCATCGCCGCCGACAGGCCGACGGTGCGCAGCAGCTCCAACGCGTAGTTGGCGTTGGCGAAGCCCTGGGCGTAGTCCCCCTGGCGCACGCGGGCCCATCCCTGGACCTGGAAGTTCTCGACGCGGCCGATGAAGTCCTTCCCCCCGGCGAGGGTCTGCTGCGCCGCGTTGGTCCGCTCCAGCGCCTTGTCGGGTCGCCCGGCTCGCAGCCAGGCGCGCGCCAGATCGGTGTCGGCGCGTCCGGCGCCCGCGGGCTCGGCGACCTCGCCCTCGTACAGCTCCCGGACCTTCGCGTAGGCGGCGCGCGCCTCGTCGAAGCGCCCACGCCGCTCGGCGATGCGCCCCGCGAGGCGACGCAGCTCGGCCCGATGGCGCAAGCGCACGCGGCGCGTCTCGGCCTGGTCGGCGGCGGGGGTGGTCACCGCGACGACCTTCTCGCCGGCGAGGAGGTCGAGCAGCGCCTCGGCCTCGATGAGCACCCGCATGGCGTCTGCGAACTTCCCGCTCTCGAAGCGCTTCGTGGCCGCCTGCTGGAGGGCGGCCCGCGCGCGGTCCAGCGTCTCGAGGTGGCGTCCGATGCCGGAGACGGGGCCACCCAGCTCGCGCATCTCGCGGGTGTAGGCCGTCATGTCGTCGAGGGCCCCCTCGGCCATATGGGCGCGCACCATCTGGTCGGCGACCAGCGCGACCAGCGATGGCTTGTCGAGGGGGCGGACGGATTGGAGGACGCGCGTCCGGATCGCGCGCTCGTTGACCCGGTCGTTGAGCCAGGCGGCGGAGTGGGCGACGCCGTTCATGACGAGGGCGGTGTAGAGGCTGGAGGCGCGGTTGCCCCGCGCGGCGACCATCGCCTGCTGCATGTGGGCCTGTGCCGCCTTCAGGTCGCTGGCGAGGTAGGCGTTGAGCGCCGAGCCGACGAAGCTCTCGACCACCGCCTCTCCAGCGAGGGGCACGCCGCGCTTGTCACCGATGTAGGCCGACAGGGTGCGCCAGGGGCCGATGTCGCCGAGGGCCAACGCGTAGCCTTCGGCGATTCGACGGGCCGCGCGCAACAGGAAGGCCCGCTCCCGCGGGCCACCGAGGCGCTTCTTGGCCACCTCCGCCCGGAAGAAGAGGCCGTAGAAGATGGTCTTCGTCAGCGCGAGCTGCTCCGCGGGCGCGATCTGCGCAGGCAGGGGGTTGTTCGCCCGCAGCGCCGACAAGAGCTGCTCCTCCAGCGCCCGGGTGGCCCTCGCCTGCTCTTCGAGGCCGCCGTGCGCGATGCGATCCAGGAAGAGCAGCGGCGTGGGATCGGGGGGCTCGACCTCCGCGAGGACCTCCGCCACGCGTGTCAGGACTGGCTTCAGATCGGCCTTGACCTCCTCCCGGACGCCCGTGGTCACGAGGTCGAAGATCTGGCCGTAGAAGAAGATCCGCGCAAAGTCGGGCTTCGCGCGCGAGAGCTCGCCGAGCCGGTCGAGGCTCCTCGCCTCCAGCGCGCGGCGCACGTCGAAAGACCAATCGGCGTAGGGCGCCGCGGCGCCGTGTGCCGAAGTCGTGGCGAACAGCAGCGCGGTCGCCACCCAGAGGATGCTTCGCATCGGGCCCCCAAATCGAATCGCTCGATGCAGTTTGACAGCGCGTGTTTGGCGATGCCAGCTTCGGAGCATGGCTGTACGACTGGACCTGCGTAGCGTCGTCGCCGAGCGGGGTCGCCGGATCGCGCGGGAGGCGCAGCGCCGCACCGAAGCACCCCGCTCAGGGGCGGGGCCAAACGCCTCGGGTTGGCTGGCGCGGGCCCTCGCGCTGCTCCCCGAGCAGGTGCGTCTCTCCCTGCGCGACGCGCTCGGTCCTGATGCCCGGGGCGATGACGCGCGAAGCGCCCTGGCGCGACTCCAGCGGGAGCGCGACGACTTGCGCAACCGGGAGGGGGCGCTGGACCAGGCTCGCGATGACCTCGATCGTGCGAGGCGCTCGCTGGACGAGGTTCGCATCGAGCTCGACGGGCGCGAGCGGGAGGCCGAGCGGCTCCTCGCCCGCGCACAGCGAGCCGCCGCCGAGGCCGCCGTGGAGCGCCGGGTGCCGCTGAAGGCCGTCCATTGGGACGAGGCCACCAGCCCGCGCCCCATCCGCGGCGTCGCGAGGCTCGCCGCCAACATCAAGCGCTTCGGCCAGCTCACGCCGGTGGTCGTGCGCCCCGCGGGGGACGACGCCTACGAGCTCGTCTGCGGCTTCCGGCGGATGGCCGCGCTCGCGGAGGCGGGCTGCACCCACGCCCGCGTGCGGGTCGTCCCGGACCTCGATGACGAGACCGCGGCGGCCCTCTATGTGGCCGAGAACTGCCTCGTGGACGGTGTCTCCTCCAAGGCGGTCGAGCATCTCGACGCCCGTGTCGGAGCCCGCCCAGGCTTCGCGGCGATCCTGCCGCTCGTCATCGGCGACGACGAGGCGGTGGTAGAGGACATCTACCTGGAGGACATGGCCGACGAGGCCCGTCACCACCTGGCGGAGGGGGCCGCGTGGGTCGCGGCGCTGCGACCCTATTGGGGCGAGCTCGAGGCCGATGACCGAGGCCCGCTCGAGCAGCTCCTGATCTACTTCGCGAAGGTCGCGAAGCGGCTTCGATGATCCAGCGCCGCGCCACCCTGCTGCGCGCGCTCCGGGCCTTCCTCGACGACCGTGGCTACCTCGAGGTCGAGGTGCCCACGTTGGTCGAGTCCCCGGGAATGGAGCTGCACATCGACGCCTTCGAGCTCACCGGCTCCGGCCCGCGGCGCTACCTGCACACGAGCCCCGAGTACGCCCTGAAGCGGCTGCTCGGCGATGGCCACGAGCGGCTCTACGCCCTCGGCCCTTGCTACCGCGACGAGCCGCCATCGTCGACGCACAGCCCCGAGTTCACGATGCTCGAGTGGTACGCCGTCGGCGTCGATCTCGAGGGGTTGATGGACGAGACGGAGGCGCTGATGGCGACCGCCGCCGCGGCGCTGGGGGTCGAGCTCCCGCGGCCCTTCGAGCGCATCACGGTGCGAGCGGCCTTTGGCCGATACGCCGGCCTCGATCCCTTCGAGACGCCGAGCGCCGATGGGCTCCGCGAAGCGGCCCGCGCCCAGGGGGTGCGCGCCGATACCGACAGCGCGAGCTGGGACGACGTCTTCTTCCAGGTCTTCCTCAACGCCGTCGAGCCCCATCTCGGGCGAGAGCGGCCGGCCTTTCTATCGGGGTACCCCGCGAGCCAGGCGGCCCTCGCGCGCATTGATCCCAAGGACCCGGCGACCGCGCTTCGCTTCGAGCTCTTCGCCGGTGGGCAGGAGCTAGCGAATGCCTTCGATGAGCTCATCGATCCGGTGGAGCAGCGCGCGCGTTTCGAGGCTGAACGGGCCGGGCGGAGGGCGGCGGGGCGCAGCGTGTACCCGATCGACGAGGCGTTGCTCGCGGCGCTGAGTCGGATGCGGTCGACCTGCGGGATCGCCCTCGGCGTCGACCGGCTCCTGATGCTGCTGACGGGGACCAGCGACATCGCCGACGTGCGGGTCCAGTCGTGGTGATGGCGTGGCTCGATCGGTGCGAGAGCACCAACGACGAGGCCCTGAGCCGCCTCGACGAGGCCGAGCTCGTCGCGGTCGGGGCCGACGAGCAGACGGGGGGGCGAGGGCGGCGCGGGCGTCGTTGGCGCTCGCCGGCTGGGGGCCTCTACCTCTCGTGGATCGCGCGCCCGGGCTTCGAGCAAGCCCTTGGCGGCGCGCTCCCGTTGCTCGCGGGGGTAGCGGTCGCCGAGGCGTGCGCGGCGCGGGGGGTCCCCACGGAGCTGAAGTGGCCCAACGACGTCCTCGTGGGGGGTCGCAAGCTCTGCGGCGTACTGTGTGAGGCGCGACCGCAGCCGCAGCAGGCGTTCGGCTGGGTCGCCGTGGTTGGCGTTGGCGTGAACCTGCGCAGCCCCGAGGCCTGGCCCCCGGAGGTCCCCGCGACGGCCCTCGAGGAGCACGCCGCAGAGGTCCCAGCCCCCCGCGCCCTCGCCGTCGAGCTGTGCGAGCGGATGCAGCGCTGGCTCGACCGGGTGGCCGAGGGTGGGCTGTCGCCGCTCATCGAGGCGTGGGAGGAGACCGGGCCGCGACCTGGCGTTCGGCTTCGGCGGGGCGATACGGTCGGGGTCTACGACGGCCTCGCCCCCGACGGTGGGCTGCGGTTGGCGACCGAGACCGGCGTGTTCGTGGTCCACGCCGGAGACGTGGAGCGAGCGGATGGGTAGCGGGGGCGACGAGATGTTGCTGGCCATCGACGTGGGCAATACGCACACGGTGCTGGGCCTCTACGACGACCGAACGCTGGTGGCGAGCTGGCGCATCGCGACGCGCCAGGGGCGGACGCCCGACGAGCTCGGCGTCCTGGTCGACGGGCTCTTTCACACCGCCGACGCCGTGGTCGAGGTGACCCACGCCATCCTGTCGAGCGTCGTACCGCCCCTCACGGAGACCTTCGTGCGGATGGTCCGCCGCTACCACCGCGCCCAGTGTCGCGTGGTCGGGCCGGGGTTCAAGACGGGGATGCCGATCCTCTACGAGAACCCGCGAGAGGTCGGGGCTGACCGCATCGTCAACGCCGTCGCCGCCTACGAGCGGTTCCGCCGCGGGCTCATCGTCGTGGACTTCGGCACGGCCACGACCTTCGACGTCGTCACGCCGCGCGGGGAGTACCTCGGTGGGGCCATCTGCCCCGGCGTGGGCATCTCCGCCGACGCCCTCTTCCGGCACGCGGCGCGGCTGCCTCGCGTCGAGTTCGCGCGCCCGGCGCGGGTCGTGGGTCGCAACACCGTGGCCAGCATGCAGGCCGGGATCGTCTTTGGTTACGTCGGCCTCGTCGACGGGCTCGTCGCCCGGATGCGCGAGGAGGTCGACTTCGAGTGCACGGTCCTCGCCACCGGCGGTTTGGCGCCGCTGTTGGCCAAGGAGAGCGCGACGATCGAGCACGCCGACGAGCTGCTCACGCTGGAGGGCCTGCGGATCCTCCATCATCGCAACCTCCGCTGATATCATCCACGGGGCTGACGTAGGAGAGACCCATGGCGCTGCCCGCGACGAAGACCATCGACCCTGGGAAGTTTCCCGAGAAGGTGCGCCGCTTCGTCTCCCCGGATTCACCGGCGCCGATGCGGATGATGCTCGCTCGCGGGCTGGTCCCGATGAAGCCGCTGGTGCAGATGTGCGCGTTGTACCAACTGGCGATGGGCGACGACGCCGAGGTCGCGCGCACCGCCCGGGAGTCCGCCGCGAAGATCCCCGCCGCCACCGCGGGCCAGATCGCCGGTCAGCCGTTGATCCCGCTCGTGTTGGATTGGATGGTCGACGTCTACTCGACCCAATCCGACATCGTCCGCGGGGTCCTGCTCAACCGCCTCACGGACATCGACACGCTGGTCCGCGTCGCGGAGAAGGCCGACGAGGGGACCTGCGAGACCATCGCCCGCAACCAGCAGCGGTTGCTCGAGTCGTCGGCGTTGGTGCGCGCGCTGTACATGAACCGGGCCTGCCGCGCCTCCACCGCCGATCGTGTCGTGGACTTCGCCGCCCGCAACGGGATGGACCTGTCGTCCATCCCCGGACACCGGGAGATCCTCGCCGCCATCCACGGTGAGGGGGTTGAGACCCGAAGCCCCCAGCAAGACGCCGCGATCGACGACGTCTTCCGCGACGTCACCCAGATCCTCGACGACCTACCGGAGGACATCGACGCGGATATCTCCGCGCCGGAGAGCGCCGCCGTCCGGCGAGCGGAGGAGGCGGGTGACGTCGAGGAAGAGGGCAAGAAGAAGATGTCCGCGGCGGGCCGCATCCGCCAGATGAACATCGCCCAGAAGGTGCGCCTCGCGGTCATGGGCAACGGCTCGGAGCGCGCCATCCTCATCGGCGACACCAACAAGATGGTCTCCCGCGCTGTCATCCGAAGCCCCGCGATCACCGACAACGAGATCTTCAAGTTCGCCAAGAACAAGGCGCTCGATGAGGAGATCATCGGGTTCATCGCCTCGCGCAAGAAGTGGACCCGCCACTACCGCGTGAAGAAGTCGTTGGTGATGAACCCCAAGACCCCTCTTGCGGTGGCGCTGACCTTCCTCACCCACATGCGCAACGCCGACCTGCGCGCCGTCGCTCGAAGCAAGGGCTGCCCCCCAGTGATCGCCAAGCGCGCCAAGGAGATGGTCAAGCAGCGGATGAAGTAGGCGTCGTCCTCGGCAGACAGACCCCCACGGCTCGGGGTCTTCGCGATCATCTTCGGTGAGCCTCGGCGCCGAATCGCAGACCGCCACGACGTCCGTGGGATGGGCGGAGTTCTGCTCGAGGCACGTCTGGGTCGACCAGGACTGCGCGTCGAACGCCTCTTCGTAGGCGTCCTCGAGGGCCTGTTCGCATTGTGTGAGCGTGTAGTGTACATCCGTCGGCAGCGACGCCCGCTGCGGCGCTCCGACGGGGTGTGTGAAGTCATCCGCCGAACGGGCGGGTCACGGATGCGCTCCGGAGATCTACTCGGGAGACGTGGCCCGAACAGTCTGGGCGTTCGCATAGTCCGCCGCGAGGTTCTGGATTCTACAATCGAAGATGTACATTCTGGGTGTCGTGGGCAGGGCTACGGAGCCCCAGCATTCGACGATTTGTTCGTCGGGCCCGGCCCCGAGACACCCGAGGTAGTTCTCGAAACTCAGCTTGGCGTCCGCTACTGCGTCGTGGACGCGATGGACGATCACCTGCGACTGGTCGTGGCATTCGTCGGGTACAGGAGGCCCGGAGCCCCAGGTGGCCTCCATCGGCGGAATCTCGATTGTGGGGAGTGCGACGACCACCGAGACGGTCACCGCGCCGGTGTCGTCCAAAACGTCGCAGTCAGCGACGGGTCGCCCGATCGTCCACGGTCCCTCGACCCCGTCTGGACCGTAGTCGGCGGGTACCAGCCAGACGTCTCGATACGAGCACTCAGCTCGGCCGTTGGCTCCGACGTAGTCTCCGCACACCGCGAATTCGACCGCGTGTCCTGCTGCCTCCTCAAGATCAACAGCCCCGGGCAATGGACATTCGTCGAGGACGCCCGCCTCGGGCAGGTCGTCCGGCTCCGGTTCTGGGCTCGCGAGCCGATCGCCACAAGCAGCGCACATCGACGCCGCCGTGAGAAACAAGCAACCGACCATCGTTGGTCTAGTGGACCGCCGCATCCCTACCCTCCTGCTTCGATATGGAGAATAGATGGGGGGGGGGGGCAAGGAAAAAAGGGCGAAAATGCGAAAACGTGAAAATGACCGTGCGGGTCGGGCGCTGGCGAAGGCGGGCGGTCTTGTCCGCGTCAGCCGACGTCGACTCTCCACCGTACCTCGTCGACCCCATCGTCGTAGAAGTCGAGGAGCCGGCCGTCGTCGGTGAAGCCCGCGGCCTCGGCCAGGGCGTTGGCGGCCCTGGCGTCTGTGGGCAGACCCAGATAGACCACCCTCGCTTCGTCCTCCCGCAGGCGCTCTACCTCGGACCGGAGCGCCGCCGCGTCGTCGCCGGGGCCGTCGTCTGTGAAGCGCCAGTCGAGGGCGTAGGTGTCGTCTGTCTCGGCGATCTCGTCTGCACCGACGACTCGAATCCCGCGGGGCTCATGGGGGATGGCGCGCTCGATCTTCGCGCGCAGCCGCTTGCCCATCACCAGCATGGCCTCCCCCGGGGTGTAGAAGTCGGCGTGCCGCGCCTCGTGCTCGAAGCCGGCGGCGGCATACGCCCGCAGGGCCGCGCCGTACTTGGGCTCGCCGTCGCGGCCACGGAGGTCGCTGGTGGTGAGGAAGACCTTCCGCGCGCGGCGCCGTCGCAACACGTCGAGCATCCGTCCGAGCATCTCCCGGCCCAGACCCCGACCGCGTGCGGCCCGGTCGAGGTAGGTCCAGGAGAGCCACCAGGCGTCGACTGTGCCCTCGATGGGGAGCCCGCCCGTCACCCCCACGACCTCCTCGTCCGTCAGCAAGGCGTACTGGTGGGCGAGGGAGCGCAGGTAGCTCTCCGCGGCGGCCTCGCCGTCGTCGCGGTCGTGGGCCGTGATGATCCGCAGCGCGGGCTTGATGTCGGCCTCGACCATCGGCCGGAAGTCGAGGCTCACCCGCCGGCCATGGCCTCTTGTGCCGTCTGCACAGAGACGACCTCGACGTTCACCAGCCCCTCGAATGGCGCCAGGATCTGGTCCAGCGTCGCCCGGTCGGGCACGCTCAGCACCGAGTAGGAGCCGAGCTTGTCGGCGCGCACGTAGTCGCACTCAAGGGTCACCCCATCGGGGATGTTCCCGTAGAACACGCCCATCGCCTCGTAGAGCCTCCGGTTCTCGTCGTCCGTTAGCCCTGTGCGCTGCATGCTGTGGACCAGGAATCGCATCAGACCTCCATCGTCGCGGGAGCGAAACCTGTATGGCCCAGCATCGGCCGTGCCACCCTGATCGGCGCTGGTGTCGTTGGCGGGCGTGGTCGTTGCGTAACGTTGTGGCGCGGATTGGTAACCATCGGCAACCCAGCAGCGTGCAGGGCGGGAGTGGCTCGCATCTTGCCTGTTGGGCGCTCGTGCGGATCTGCTTGCTCACCCTCGGCGCCACCCTGCTCCTCGCCTGCGACGAAGATGAGACCCCCCGTGGGGTCTTCGAGCGTGACGTGGTGCCGGTGCTCGAAGCGCGGTGTGCCGCGGCGAGCTGCCATGGCGTCCTCCCGGACGCAGACGCCCGCGGTGAGACCATCGACTGGTCCCTCTTCTTCCTGCGCACGGACGCCGACGGACGCCTGACTGACCTCGACTCGGCCTACGACGCCAGCGCCCGGATCATCGACTGCATTGACCCCGGCTTCTCGCCCCTCCTGCGGATCCCGCTCCCCGCCGATTTCGGTGGACAGCCGCACGCCGGTGGCGACTCGTTCCGAGCCCCCGACGATCCCGCCTACCAGTCGATCCTTCGCTGGATCGAGTCCGAACCGACCGGCGGGAAGGACCCGGCGCCCCTCGACGAGCACGAGCGCCTCTTCGCCGAGCGCGTTCAGCCCGCCCTCCTATCCGCGTCCTGCGTGAACGCCAACTGTCACGGGCTCACGGCCGCCGTCCCCTATCGACTCGACCCCGGCACCGGGGGGCGCGTGGGGCGCGCCGCGACGCGCCACAACTACGAGGCCTCGGTCACCATGCTGGCCCTCGATGGCGATCCCTCACAGTCCCGGCTGTTGCGGAAATCCCTGCCTCTCCACGCCGGCGGGATCGTGCATCGCGGCGGCAACTCGGCGTTCCTCGAAGGGCCCGAGGACGCGCGTTCCCAGGCGATCGAGGACTGGGCCTGCGCCGAACGCGAGGTCCGGCTGGGCGGTCCGTGCGAGGTCGGCCCCGCCGCCATGGTCTTTGTGCGCGGGCCCCTGGCGCCAGCGCACCCCTTCGAGCTCGACACCTACGTCCCCGGGACCGACCTCTTCTTTGCCGAGCTCGACGATCTTGAGGTCACCTCGCAACGCAACCTCACGGCGCATCTTCACGACGGCCCCGCTGATGTCCGGGACCCCGCCGTCGACGCCGACGGGGAGCGGGTCGCCTTCGCGATGCGCACGAGCGCCGAGCGCGGGCACGATCTCTACGTCCTCACCCTCGCCGATGGGTCGGTGAAGCGCGTCACCGAGGACGCGGGCCCCCTGTCATCCGGCGGGATGCGGACCCACCGGGACCCGACCTTCGGACCCGAGGGCCACCTCTGGTTCGTGTCGACGACGGGCGTCGTCGCCGATTCGGGGGACCGCCTCGACGCCGAACTCTACGAGCTGAACCTGGAGACCGGCGAGCGCGTTCGGCGCACCTGGACGCCGCACTCCGAGCGCAAGCCCGTCTTCTTCGTCTACGGCGAGGAGAACGGTGGCGAGATCTCGTTCTCCGCGGTGCGCGAGCTGATGCCCGGCAAGGCGCGCGGCCACATCTTCCGGTTCCCACCGGACCTGTCGACGGAGTACCACCAGCACTTCGGCATCACCCCGACGGAGGACCTCTTCTACGACATGCGCGAGCTGCCCGATGGGCGCTACATCTCCCTCGTCGGCGGTCTCGACGGGGTCTGGCGCGCGGGGCGTTTGGGGGTGATCGACCGCAACCTGGGCCCCGAGCTCAACGAACGCGCCGCCTGGCCCGAGCCCGGCCTACCGGGCTACGCGCCGCCCCTCGTCCGCCTCGATCCCGACGCCGCCGCCAGCGGCGCGACGCGGGGCCTCTACCGCGACCCGGCGCCACTGCCGGACGGTCGCGTCTTGGTGGCCTACGCCCCGGAGAGCGTCTCCCTCGACGATCCAGAGGCGGAGTTCGACCTGCGCATCGAGGTGCTCACCCTCGCCGAGGCCCCCGACGGCACGGGTCCGCGCATCGTGGACCGGCGCGTCTTGCTGGACGCTCCGGGGGTACAGGACCGTGATCCCGAGATCATCCTGCGCCGCCAGAGCGCCCGGGTCAGCGGACGCCAGAAGTGGGATCCCGAGGCGACCACCGGCTTGTTGGTTCACAACGGGGTGCAGATGGTCGACGCCGTGCTCGCCAACCTCCCGCCCTCCGGCCCCAAGACGCCGCGGGACGACGTGGTGGGCGTGCGGCTGGTGGAGGCGCTCCCGATGACGCCCGCGGAGCGCTCTCCCACCGGGGCTGTAGGCACCACGACCTCGCTTGGACCCCAGGGCCCCCAGCGCATCCTCGCGGAGGTCCCCCTCGCCAGCGACGGCACCTTCCACGCCGAGCTCCCCGCCGGCGTGGCCTTTCGGGTCCAGGCGACCAACGCCGAGGGGATCGCCGTCGGCGCGCTGCACGACCGGTGGTTCTACGTGGCGCCGGGGCAGACGGTGAAGATGGGCGTCCCCGTCGAGCACTACGACGAGCGCTGCGCCGCCTGCCACGGGACGCGCGGGGGAGATCCCGCCCGCGCCTTCCCACAGACCGACGGCATCACGGGCGCGTCGCTCACGGTCAGCCGAAACGAGGGCCGTGACCCGCGCCGCCCCATCCCGCCCCTGCAGATCGGCGACTCGACACGGATCACGGTCGACTTCCGTGACGACGTGCAGCCCGTCCTCGATCTCCGCTGCGGTGAGTGCCACGCCACCGACCCGCCGGCGGGTGACCTCGACCTGAGCGGCGACGCCACCGACACCTTCAACCGGGCCTACGAGTCCCTCCTCGGCGCCGGCCTCACAGACGCCGACAACGCCAGCGCGCGGGATAGCCGGCTGACCGAGTTCCTCACCTCGCGACACGCCGCCGGCCTCACCGACGCCGAGCGATTGACCCTCGTGCGCTGGATGGATCTCGGCTCGAGCTTCCGGGGGCGCCCCTCGCGATGAGGTTCCTGCTCGCCGTCTCCCTCGCCGGCTGCGTCGCGGGGCCGGGTGATGCTGCGCTCCCGGAGCGTGATCTGGAGCGTTTCGAGGCCCTCGCCCAGCCCGTGCTCGGTGAGGTCTGCGCCTCCCCGACCTGCCACGGTCGGCCCGAGCGCCCGCTGCGCATCTTCGCCTCTCAGCGCTACCGCGCCGATCCCGAGCGGCTGCTCTTCGACGAGGCCATCGACGACGACGAGCTGCGATTGAACTACGAGCGGGCCCGCGCGTTCCTGGACGACGCGGATCCCGAGCGGTCGCTGCTGCTGTGCAAGCCGCTGGGGACCGCCGACGGGGGCTGCGAGCACGTCGGCGGCGACCCCTTCGCCGACCGGACCGACCGAGGCTTCGAGGATCTGCGTAGCTGGGTTCTCGGGGAGGAGACGGAGTGATGCGGCTCTTCGCGATGGTCTTCGTTGCATGGCTGAGCTGCGGCTGCACGCCGCTGAAGGCGTGGGAGCGCGGTGATCTGATGGGCCGCTGCATGCAGCCATCCCTCGATCCGCTCGAGGCGGCGATGGACGCCCACGTCCACCACACGCGGGAGTCGGCGATGGGCGCGTCCGGCGCGGGAGGCCCCTCGTGCGGCTGCAACTGAGGCTCCTCACGCTCGCCATCGCGGGCTGGCCGTTGCTGGCCTCCCCGACCGAGACCGGGGCGCGGATCGATCACTACACCGACGGCCAGGTCGACGTGGTCAGCCCTTCGGCGCGGATTCTCCATCCCTTCGAGGGTGGAGAGGTCGAGGCCCGCTACGCCCTCGACGCGCTGAGCGGGGCGACCCAGACGCTGACGGCCGACGGGATCTCGTCGGCGACGCGCTTCGAGGAGCGACGCCACGAAGGCAGCCTCGGCGGTCGTTGGCGGCCCAACACGGGGGACTCGGTCGGCGCCTCCTACGCGGTGAGCGTCGAGCCGGACTTTCACACCCACCGCGTGGGCGTCGACGGCGAGATCGAGGTCTTCGAGAAGATGGCGACCATCGGCGCCTCGTACTTCCTCGACGTGAACACGGCCGGCCGCGCCGACGACCCCGACTACGCGCAGGACGCCGTGGGACACGCCCTCGACCTGAGCTGGAAGCACGTGCTCGGGCGCCGCACGGCCCTCGGCATCCTCGCGTCCGGCCGAATCGACACCTGTGACGAGCGGCTCGGCTGTCACGCCAGCCCCTACCGCTACGTGGGCATCGGCGCAGATCTTCGCCAGGTCGTCGCCGAGCGTCATCCCGATCTTCGTGCGCGCGGCGCCGCGGCGCTTCGGCTCTCCCAGGCCATCACCCGCGCCCTGGCGGTCCACGCCGGGTACCGGCTCTACCAGGACTCCTGGAAGATGCGCGCCCACACCACCGACCTCGCGCTGGCGACGGGGCTCTGGGCCGATCGCCTCATTCTGCGCGGCGAGGGCCGCTTCACCTGGCAAACGGCCGCCTCCTTCTACCGTGACACGTACACCGCCGCGGACGGGGGCATCCCCGCCTACCGCACCGCCGATCGCGAGCTCGCGACCCTGTGGGACGTCGCCGTCGGCGGCCGCGTAGAGGGCTCGCTCTCCGGGCTGGGGATGTTCACCCGTCTACGCACGAACCTCCGTGTGACGCGCTTGTGGTACCGCTACCGCGACTTCTCGGAGCTCCCGGAGCGCAACGCGTGGCTCATCGGCGGCGGGCTGAGCGCGGTGTTCTAGATGTGGCGCCTCTTCCCCCTGTTGCTGCTGCTGGGCTGCCCCGACGAGGGCACGCCGGAGGAGCCCGACGCGCCGCCGGCGACGGAGGTGGCCTGTGAGCTCGGGTTGCGCGAGGGCGACCGCGGCTTCGCGCCCATGGGGGCCGCACCCGAGCTGGAGATGCTCCAGGGGTTCCAGGGCTTCCTCGTGATCCTGCCGCGCATCCGCCTCGAAGGGCCGGTCGCGCTGATGAACGCCCACTTCGGGGTCGCCCTCGACGGGGAGGCGCCCTTCGGAGGCGCCCAGCTCGACACCGAGCTCTTCGGCGACGGCGCCTCCCACGCGGTGACGGACGACATCGTCGTCTTCCTCACGCCGACCGATGTCAGCCACTTCAAGGACCGGGAAGCGGAGCTCACGATACGACTCGAGAACCGCACCCACACCTGCACCGTCTCGCGGCGGGTGCTCCTCGTGGATCACGACGTGTGCGTCCACGCCGCCGACGAGCCCGTCTGCCCGGACGGCGGTGTCGGGCCAGACCTCGGAGAGGACCAGTGAAGATGAGGTGGTTGATGCTGTCGGGGCTGCTGCTCGGCTGTGGTGGGGATCCGCTGCCGGAGCAGTCCAACCCGCGCGACCTGCCGCCCTACCCGAACCCGTTCACCGCCACCGACCCGCTCTGGTCCCCCCAGCCTGTGCGGGAGAAGCCTCAGGAGCTGTTGGTCGTCGGCGATCGGATCTACGTCCCGTTGCCGGGCACCCCCGACGAGCCAGGGCACCACGTCGCGGTCCTCGACCGGACCACCCGTGCCCGCGTGGGCCGAATCGAGGTGGGCGCCGGGCCGGTGGGCATCGCCCGTCATCCGTCCGGGCTCCTGCTGGTGCTCAACCGCTACAGCAACTTCGCGTCGGTCATCGATCCCGCGAGCGACACGGTCGTGCAGCGCCCCCCCGTCGACTTCTACGGCGTCGAGGCGGCGTTCACCCCCGACGGGTCGCGCCTCGCGATCACCAACCGCTGGCGGGACGAGGTCCAGCTCTGGTCGGTTGTCGCGCGCGGCGAGGGTCTCGTCTTGAAGGACCCCCGTGCGGTGAGCGTCGGGAGCAACCCGCGCGATCTCGCGGTCTCCGAGGACGGTCGCTTCTTCGCGGCGGCGGCCCTCACGGGCTTGAGCGTCTCGATCGTCGCCGCCGACACCGCCGAGGAGGTGACGCGCATCGAGGTCGGCGCCCCCCCCAACGGGCTGGCCTTCGCCGGCGATCTGCTGCTGGTCGCGACCACCAGCGCCTCGACGCATCACCGTCCCTTCTCAGGCCCCGACGGCGACGGCGACGGGGTGGCTGGCGACGGGACCCCCAACGTCAACTTCCAGGACCTGCAAAACGAGATCGCGGTCTATCGGATCCCGGGCGGCGAGCCCCTCCATCGCTACACCAGCGACACCCTCTGCTGTCGTGACTTCCGCGACGTCGATCCACGTGACACCGCGCGCCACGGTGACCTGCTCCCGCCGCGCGAGACCTGGATCGTCGGCGGCGCCCTGCCCGAACAGGTCCTGGTCGACGGAGACGACGTCTGGATCACCTACTCGGGGTCCAACGAGGTCCAGCGCTTCACCCTCGACCGGTCAAGCGGCGCGCTGACGCCGGGCGAGGTGTGGCCCACCGCCGGCCACAACCCCCACGGCATCGCGCTGGCGGGGGAGGAGCTCGTCGTCGCCCATCGGCTCGGGGAGACCGTCGGCTTCTACGGCCGCGATGGAGGCGCCAAGGCCCAGATCCCGGTGGGCGACGGGCCGGCCTACCCGGCGACGGACGCGGAGATCGGGGAGCTGTTCAACTTCGTCACCGCCAGCTTCTCCATCGACGGCGACCAGACCTGCGCCCACTGCCACCGCGAGGGGGGCAACATCGACAAGGCCTTCTCGATGCCGCTGACTCGCTACGGCGGCCTCGGCTCGCGCATGACGATGGCCTACCGGGGCGCCGCCGACACCCGCCCGTGGTTCTTCGAGTCGGCGATGGACCAGTCGAACTTCAAGCCCGTCATCAACGAGTTCGCCCGCATCGAGAACTTCTGCTGCACCGACTACACGCTCTTCCCCCGAGGCGCGCCGGCGGGTTGCTCCAGCGCCCCGCCCGAGGAGTGCGCCGAGCCCAACGCCACCTCGGTCGACGGCTTCGCGGCACATCGCGGCGACGGTCCCTATCGCCACCCGCGGCCCAGCGCCGCGGCCACCCGCGACGTGTTGTATCGCGAGGCCGCGGGCGCCCTCGTCGGCCGCACCGAGTCCTTCGGCGACGGCCTCTTCTTCGAGGACCCGATCACCGCCGAGCGCCGAGCCGTGCCCCTCGACTTCGACGGGATGACCCGCGCGCTGGGCCTCTTCTTGATGACCGCGCCTCGCCTGCTGCCCAACCCCAATTCGGGAGACAACGCGTCGCTGCGTCGTGGCAAGGCGCTCTTCGAGAGCGCCGCCACGGGCTGCTCGACGTGTCACCCCGCGCCGACCTTCGCCCTCTCCACGGACGTGAACCCGCTCGGCATCCCGATCCGCATGGGGCCCGTCGTCACGCCCACGCGCGACGACGCCGGGATCAACGTCGACCTGTTCGCAGAGGGCTTCGTCGCCACCTTCCCGCAGGCCACGATGGATAGCTGCGAGGCGGTCTGTGGTGCCGAGGCCTGCGCCGACGAGAGCACCGTCTGCGACGATCTGCGCCAGGTGCGCTTTGGCGTCCCCAGCCTGCGTGGCCTGTGGGATCGCGCCCCCAGCTTGCTCCACGACGGCCGCGCCCGTGGGCTGCGCGAGGTTCTGTGCACCCCGGGCCACGCCGCGCTTCGACCCGGCGAGACCGGGTACAATGAACGAGACGGCGTCCCGGACACCCATGGCGGCACGAGCCACCTGTCCCCGGAGGCCATCGCCGATCTCGAACGCTACCTGCTCTCGCTGTGAGTCACTGATGTCGATCCTCCCCCTCGTCGCCCTCCTCCTCGCCGGCCCCGGCGCCAACGGCGTGCTGTCGATCCCCTTTCTTTCACCGACCGGTCAGGTCGTCTCGGCCACCGCCGAGGCGCCCAAGGTGGTGGTCGTCGACCTGTGGGCCACCTGGTGTGCGCCCTGCGTCGCCGCGCTGCCCAAGCTCGACGCGCTGGCCCGCGACCTCGGCCCGCGCGGCGTCAAGGTCCTCGCCGTCTCCCAGGACGACGATCCCGCGCTGGTCCAGCGCTTCCTGAAGGAGGTCCGCCTCGACCACCTGAGCTGTGTGATGGACGTCGATCATCGCGCCGCGAGGATGCTCGGCCCGAGCACCCTGCCCTCGACCTTCGTCCTCGATCCCAGCGGGACCGTCAGCGCCCGCTTCCAAGGCTACACGCCCGGCGACGAGGTCAAGCTGCGAGCCGCCGTCGAGGCCCTGCTCCCCGCTCCCTGAAGAGCTCCCGAGAGCTCCAGGTGTGGCGCAAGGCACACGAGTTGACGACCGAGGTGATGAAGGCCGCGAAGCCGCATGCCGCGGGAACGGCCGTGGCGGTCAGGCTCGCGCGGGCAGGGTGAGCTCGACCGGGGGCTCGACCTCGTCCATGAGCGTGTCGAGGTCGGGGATCGAGACCCGTCGGCGTTCGAAGAGCGCCACCCCGTCCTTCGAGAGCGCTCCGATGGCTCGGGTGATGGTCTCGGCGCGCACGGCGAGGATCTCGGCTATCTGGGATCGAGACAGCGGCAGATCAATCAGCAAGACGCCGTCGTCGTCCACCGTGCCGAAACCATCGCGCAGGCTGAGGAGCAGGCTGGCGAGGCGCGCGCGCACCGGCAGCCGGAGGCGTTCGACCAGGCTCGCCTCGAGCTCGTCAATGGTGCGGGCTTGATCTCGCGCAATTGCAGCCCAGGCCTCGGGCTGACGCACGAGGGCCGTGCGCAACGCATCGGTGGCGATGAAGCAGACCTCCGACGGGGTGAGCACCAACCCGGTGCTCGAGTGGCGGCCGTTGGCGAGGGCCTCGGAGAGCCCCAGCGTCTCCCCGGGCCGGACGAGGCGCACGAGCACGGTGTGGCCGAGGGCGTTGCGCCTTCGCAACGCCACGAGACCGGACCGCAGCGCGTGGACGCCGAGGGCCGGGGCGCCCTGATGGAACAGGATCTGCCCCGTCGACTCGGCGCGGGTCACCCGCGCGCGGTCCAGCAGGGCGCGCATCATCGAGTTGTCTATGCAGCCGCTCCCGCCGGCGCAGGCCCCGCAGCCGACCCCCGCAGCGTAGCTCGTGATCCCGTGGGCCGAAGCGCGCAGCATGTTCATCGTGGTCCCCACCATCAGTTGTCCTCGCGGGGGGCAAGAGCAACTGGCATGCCAGCGAGGTCAGGCCCGTAGCTGCTGCGGATCAAGCGGGTCGGGAGGGGGGGTGCATCGTGAGTGCTGCACCCAGGTGCATCGGACGTGATGCACCTACTTCCGGGAGCCGACGCCGATCCGTCGAAGCGCGCGCTGGAGGCTTTGACGTGGCATGCCGAGGGCCTCGGCGGTCCGGGAGACGTTGCCTCCGTGTTGCCGGAGGGCCGCGGTGAGCACCTCGCGCTCGAAGGCCGAGATGGCGTCGTGCTTCGCCTCGGCGAAGGTCCGACCCCCGAGCGAGACGGAGAACCAGGTGTCGTCGACGATCGGGGTGTGCTCGTCGATGCGCAGGTCGTCGGCGCGCAGTACGGGGCCGTCGGCGAGCAGCGCCGCCTGCTCGACGACGTGTCGCAGCTCGCGCACGTTCCCCGGCCAACCATGCTGGCACAGGCGATCCAGCGCCGAGTCGCTCAGCCCGACCGGCGCGTGCCCGTGCCGCTCCGCCGCCGACGCCGCGAAGTGGTTGGCCAGCAGTGGAATGTCGTCGATGCGATCGCGCAGGGGCGGCACGTCTATCTGGGCGACTCGGAGCCGGTAGAAGAGGTCGGGTCGGAAGCGGCCGTGACGCACCTCCTCCTTAAGGTCCCGGTGGGTGGCGGCGATGACCCGCACGTCCACCGTCAGATGGTTCGAGCCGCCGACGCGGACGAGCTCGTGCTCCTGCAGGACGCGCAACACCTTCGCCTGAACCGCCGGCGCCATGTCCCCGATCTCATCGAAGAAGAGCGTGCCCCGGTCGGCGCGGACGAAGCGTCCTTCTCGGCGCTGGTGCGCACCGGTGAAGGCCCCACGTTCGTGTCCGAAGAGCTCGCTCTCGGCGAGCTCCGGGTTGAGCGTCGCGGTGTTGATCGGGACGAAGGCCTCCGACGCGCGGGGCGACAGCTCGTGGAGCGCGCGGGCCACGAGCTCCTTGCCGGTCCCGCTCTCGCCCAGCACCAAGACGTTGAGGTCCGAGGGGGCGAGCCGCTCGACCAGGCGGAAGAGGTTCTCCATCGCCGCCGAGCGGCCCAGCATCCCGTGGTGCCAGTCGCTCTTTCTCCGTTGGCCCAGGAGCAACCGCACCGCGGACCGCAGCTCAGCGAGGGACACGGGCTTGGTCAGGTAGTCGGCGGCCCCCCGCTTGATCGCCTCCACCGCGTCGCGCTCGGATCCCTGGCCGGTGATCATCAAGACCTGCGTGCGGGGGCTGCGTCGGCGAGCGGCGTCGAGCACCGCCATCCCATCGATGTCGCAGTCGAGGCGCAGATCCGCCAAGACCAACCGGTACTCGCCAGCCGCGATCAGCCGAAGGGCCTCCGCCCCCGTCGCCGCCTCGGTCACGTCGAGTTCGAAGCCGCGCAACACCCGCACCAGGATGGCGCGAACGCGCGCGTCGTCATCGACGACCAGGGCGCGGGTGGCCGGATCGGGCCGACTCATGGGGCGCTCAGCGCAGCGGGTCTCGGCGCGGCGTCGGCTGGTAGCAGCGGGTGGCGCCGAGCGTCACCTGGCGCAGGACGTCGCGCGCCTCTCGCGCGCTCTCCGTGCTGCCCAAGAAGAACCACCCGTCCTCCCGAATCGTCGAACGTACACGGCGCAGTATGTCGCATCGCATCTTCGGCTCGAAGTAGATCAGCACGTTGCGCATCAGCACGATGTCCATCGGCTCCACCGACGGCCACGCGCGCGTGAGGTTGACGGCGCGGACGTCGAGCCGATCACGGAGCTCGGCGCTGATTTGCCAGCCGTCGCCCGTAGCCTCGAAGTACCGGCGGCGAAGATGAAGCGGCAAGCCACGCTCGGTCTCGGCGTCGGTGTAGCGCCCGGCTCGCGTGCGCTCGAGCATCTCCTCGGAGAGATCCGTCGCCAGGACTCGGACGTCCCACTCTCGAAGCGCTGGGAAATTCTCGAAGAGCATCATCAGGAAGGAGTAGGGCTCCTGCCCGCTGGAACAAGCAGCACACCAGATGTTGAGCCGCCGGGCGCCCTCGCGGGCGTCGATGAGCGCCGGGATGATGTGCGTCCGCATCGCCTCGAAGGGGTGCACGTCTCGGAAGAAGTAGGTCTCGTTGGTGGTCATCGCCTCGACGGTGAGGCACCGCAGGCGCTCGCTGCCGGGGAGACGGCCGACGAGCGTGTCGACGGACGGCAGCCCGAGCTCCCTCGCGAGGGCGCCGAGCCGGGCCTCGATCAGGTAGTCCTTGGCGTCCGTCACGACGATACCGGACCGATCGAGGAGCAACCTCCGCACGTACTCGTAGCGACCACTCAGGCGCATTTCACGCTCTCCACCGACTCGTTGATCGCCGCGCAGATCGACTCGAGATCGACCACCTGGTCAGCGAGCCCTGCCCGCACCACGGCGCCCGGCATGCCCCACACCACCGAGCTCTCTCGGTCCTGGGCGATGACGATCCCCCCCGCCTCTCGTACCCGCCTGGCCCCCTCACAACCATCGACGCCCATGCCCGTGAGGACCACCGCCAGCGTCGCGCCCCCGTAGACGTCGACCACGGAGGCGAAGAGCGGATCCACCGCGGGACGACAGGAGTGCACGGGGGGCTCCTCGTCCGTGGCGAGGTAGACGCCGCCCGCTCGACGCACAACCCGCAGATGCCGGCCGCCGGGGGCCACCCACGCCTCCCCCGCGCAGAGCCGCTCCCCGCCCGCCGCCTCGCGGACCCGGAGCGCCGAGACCGCATCGAGCCGTTGGGCGAGCTGTCGCGTGAAGTCCGGTGGCATGTGCTGGACGAGGACGATGGGGAGCGGGAACCCGTCCGGGAAGCCCGCGAAGAGCTGCGCCAGCGCGCGCGGGCCGCCGGTGGAGGTCCCGATCGCCAGGATCTGTGGCGTCCGGTGCGGCGAGACGCGGTCACGTCGGATCTCCACGGGCTCTACGCCAGCGCCGGTGAAGGACGGGCGCAAGCGCCGTAGCCGCGGCAGGACCTCGGCGCGCAGAAAGGCCTCGGCCTCATCGGAGGCCTGGGGCTTGGGGACATAGTCCACAGCGCCCAGCGTCAACGCGTCGATGGCCGTCGCGGTCCCACGTCGCGTGTGATTGCTGAGCATGAGGACCTGCACCTCCGGGTGCTGGCGGCGCACCTCGCGCAGCACCTCCAGCCCGTCCATCTCCGGCATCTCCACGTCGAGCAGCATCAGGTCCACCGGCTCGCCGCCGAGGCGACGCAGCGCCACCTTCCCGTTGCGGGCCGTGCCCACGAGGCGAAGCTCGGGGTCTTGCTCGATGATGCGCGCCAGCATTCGGCGCACCACCACCGAGTCATCGACGACCAGGACACCTGGGCTCACGCTTCCCTCTCAATCGCCGCTGGGCTCACGCTTCCCTCTCAATCGCCGCTGGGCTCACTGGTCCTCCGACCCGGTGTCGAAGCGACCCGCCAGGTCTTGCAAGGTGCGGGACATCTCGGCGAGACGCATCGCCGACTCCTGGGACTCCGACGCCCCGCGCGAGGTCGTCTCCGCGGCGCTCGCGACGGCCACGATGTTGCGGGCGATGTCCGCGGAGCCAGTGGCCGCCTCGGCGACGGAGCGCGAGATCTCGTTGGTCGTCGCCGTCTGCTCTTCGACCGCGCTGGCGATGGTGTTCTGGCTGTCGTTGATGGTGCCGATCGTGCGTCCGATCTCGGCGATGGCCGCCACGGCTTCCTTCGTGTTGCGCTGGATCGCCTCGATCTTCTTGCCAATCTCCTCGGTGGCGCTGGAGGTCTCCTTGGCGAGCTCCTTCACCTCGTTGGCCACCACCGCGAAGCCCTTGCCGGCTTCCCCCGCGCGCGCCGCCTCGATGGTGGCGTTGAGCGCGAGCAAGTTGGTCTGCTGGGCGATCGAGGTGATCACCTTGATCACGTCGCCGATCTCCGAGCTGGCCGTACCGAGCCGCTCCACCGTGGCGTTGGTGTCGTCGGCGAGCTGAACCGCCGAGGTGGCCACGGTCGCTGCCTCCCCCGCGCTCTGGGCGATCTCGCGGACGCTCGCGGAGAGCTCCTCGATGCCGGCGGCGACGGTCTGCACGTTCTGGCTGACCTGCTCGGCGGCGACGGACACCAGGTTCGCCTGGGCGGTCGTCTCCTCGGCGTTGGTCCCCATCTGCATCGAGACGTCGCTGAAGCTCTCGGAGGTGCCGGCGAGCCGAACGGCGTTGGTGTTGATCGCGCCGAGGCTCCCGCGCAGCTCGCCGAAGAACTCGGCGAGCCCCTCCCCCATTCGGCCGATCGAGTCGGCGCCGCTGACGGTCACCGTCTTCGTGAGATCCCCGGCCGCCGCGGCGTTGACCACCTCGAGCAGCGCGTCCACCTTGGCGGCGAGGTCCTCCGCTTGCCGGCGCTCCCGCTCGGCGGCGGCCTCGACCTCGCGCTGGGTCTCGAGCTGCTCGGTGATGACATCCCAGGTCACCATCGGGCCGATGAACTCGCCGCTGGCGTCGTAGATCGCGTTGGCCTCGAGCGAGAGGACCTCGTCCCCCAGGCTGAACTGGGCCTTGTGGGGCAGGTTCTTGGGGTCCCGGACGATGGCCCGCTGGCGCTCCGGGTGCTTGTGGAAGACGTCCATCGACGAGCCGATGACATCGTCGACCTTGATCGGGAGCAGCCGCTCGATGTTGCGCAGCGTGCGCTCCGAGGCGGGGTTGACGTAGCGGATGATGTGGTCGCGATCGCAGTACATGACGTTGATCGGGACGGCGTCGAGCATGGCGCTGATCCGCGCGATCTCCTGCTTGTCGACGAGCTGCTCGAAGACGCGCGCGATGCCACCGACGGACCCGTACAAGGCGGCGAGGGCGTCGGCGTCGGGCAGCGCCTCGTAGGCGAAGAAGTCCATCACGGCGTGGACCCGGCCGCCCGCGGCGATGGGCACCGCGACGAGGGCGTCGAAGCCGGCCCGGACCGCCGCCGAGGCGCGCGGATCGTCGCTGTGGCCGAAGTGCTCGACGGTCACCGGGGCCTGCTGCGCCCACGCGCCGCCGGGGGCGTGGGCCCCGGAGCGGAAGCGTTGTCCGGCGGAGAGGCGGCGCAGCTCGGGGGCGGCGTGGCCCGCGTCGGCGACGAACTCGAGGGCCGCGCCGCTCGTCTCGGGGCGCCACAGGGCGCCGTAGGCGAAGCCGAGGGCGTCCACGGCGGCTCGCAACGCCGCGTGGCAGGCGCCGTCGGGATCACTGGCGCCGGCGACGGCCGCCTCGACCCGGGCCGCCACATCGGAGCCGCCCGTGCTGTCCGACCGCGCCTCGGCGGTCGCGGAGTTGAATGGTCCGTTGCTCATCTTCTTCCTACCTTCGAGACTCGGTGTTTGCGGCCCGCTCGGGGTCGAGGACGAGCAGCAGCTCGTTCTCTAGCTTGTAGATCCCCGTCACCCGCTCGAGGGTGCTGGGGGGGAGCGTCTCCGGCGGGGCCTCGAAGTCGCTGGGATCCATGGTGAGGACGTCACCGATCTGGTCGACGAGGAGGCTGACGGCGCCCCCCTCCGTGTGGACGACCATGTTCATCGGCGGCTCGGCGTCGTCTGGAAGCGCTGGCAGCCCGACGACGGTGCGCAGATCGATCGCCGTCACGATCTGGCCGCGGAGGTTGATCAGCCCGGCGACGGCGGGCGGCGCCATCGGGATCTCGGTCATCTGCTGGTGGCGAATCACCTCTTGTACGACCTGAACGTCGATGCCGAGCAGCGCGTCGTCGAGGTAGAAGGTGCAGTATTGGACGGG
>CAYOBQ010000117.1:0-28837 GCA_964402225.1 uncultured Nannocystaceae bacterium
CCCCCCCCCCCCCCCCCCCCCCCCCGCCCCCCCCCCCCCCCCCCCCCCCCCCCCGGTCGGAGAGCTGGACCTGCTGTTTGTCGCAGAAGACCAGGGTGTGCTCGATGGCGTTCTCTAGCTCTCGGACGTTGCCGGGCCAGCGGTAGCGGCTGAGGGCGCCTAGGGCGTCTTCGTTGAGGTCGGTGGCGGGGCTGCCGGTGCGGGGGCGGAGCTTGGTGATGAAGTGGCGGGCGAGGGCGGGGATGTCCTCGGGGCGCTCGCGGAGCGGGGGGAGGGTGAGGGGGACGATGTGCAGGCGGTAGAAGAGGTCTTCTCGGAACTGGCCGTTGGCTACGAGGTCCTCGAGCTTGCGGTTGGTGGCGGACACGATCCTGGTGTCGACTCGGATGGTGTCCTCGCCGCCGACTCGCTCGAACTCCCGCTCCTGGAGGACTCGGAGGAGCTTGAGCTGGATGCCGGGGGTGATGTCGCCGACCTCGTCCAGGAAGATGGTGCCGCCGTCGGCGAGCTCGAATCGGCCTAGCTTGCGCTTGTGGGCGCTGGTGAAGCTGCCCTTCTCGTGGCCGAAGAGCTCGGACTCGAGGAGGTTCTCGGCCAGGGCTCCACAGTTAACCTTGATGAACGGCTCGCCGTTGCGCCGGCTGGTGCGGTGGATGGCGCGGGCGACGAGCTCCTTGCCGGTGCCGCTCTCCCCGTAGATGTGGACGGTGGAGTCGGCGGCGGCGACTCGGGAGACGGTGTCGAGCACTCGGCGGATGGCTGGGCTGTCGCCGACCATGTCGTGCTGGGCGACGGGCCGGTAGCGGGCCTCGACCTCCTCGAGGAGGATCTCGTTGTGCCGCTCCAGCTTCTCCTGGCGCTGCCGCTGCTCGACTACGCCGAGGGCGCTTTTGACCTTGCCGCGGAGCAGCTCGGGGGGGAACGGCTTGGTGATGAAGTCGAAGGCGCCGAGGCGCATCGCCTCCACGGCCTGCTCGATGGTGCCGAATCCGGTGACGATCATGAACATCGCCTCGGGGTCGACCTGGCGCACGCGCCGGAGGACCTCGATGCCGTCGAGATCCTCCATCTTGAGGTCGCAGACCACGAAGTCGGCGGGCTTGCGCTCGAAGGCGGCGGCCCCTTGCTCTCCGCAAGCCGCCATCTCCACCTCGTGCCCGAGGCGGCGCACGGTGTGGGCGATGCCCTCGCGCATCGTCTCGTTGTCGTCGATGACCAGAATCCGCGCCATGGGCCGGAGCATGCCATACTCGTCGGCCGCGACGGGAGAGTGAGGTGTTGTGCCGCAGCATTGTGGACTGGTTCTGGCCGGGGGCGGGGCCCGCGGCGCCTACGAGGTGGGTGTCCTGTACTACCTGTTCGTCGATGGCCCCGCCGAGCTTCGGCAGGCGGCGCGCTTTCGCGTCCTGTGCGGCACCTCCATCGGCGCGCTGAACGTCTCGGCGCTGGCCGCCACGATGGACCAACCCACGGTGGGTGTCCGCCACCTGGCCGAGCTGTGGCGGGACCTGAAGCTGGACCACGTCCTCGACGTGGGCGTCGCCGGCCTGGTCGGCCTCCCCGGCTGGCTGCTGGGGCGCAACAAGGGGCGTGAGTCCATCTTCCCGGGGGAGCCCATCGAGCGCATCATCGACAACGCGATCGACTGGAACCGCATCCACATCAACCTCGCCGAGGGTCACCTCGACGCCCTCGCCATCTCGTGCACCCAGGTCCCTACGGGGAAGACCGTCGTCTTCTACGAGACCCGCGACGGACGCCCCCGCCAATTCTCGCGCGATCCACACGTTCGACCGGTCTACGCCCGCCTGGGGCCCGTCCACTCGCGGGCCTCGGCGGCCATCCCCTTCGTCTTCCCCGCGGTCCCCCTCGATGGCATCCCCTACGCCGATGGCGGCCTGCGCCAGAACACGCCGCTCTCGCCGGCCCTGCGCCTGGGCTCGAAGCGGCTGCTGGTGGTCGGCCTCGGCCACGACAAGCACCTCGAGGAGCACTCGGCGATGCCCGAGTGGCGGGGCCGGCTGCGCTCACCCGTCTTCTTGCTGGCGAAGGTGCTCAACGCCCTGATGCTGGACCACGTCGACTACGACCTGATCCGCCTCGAGCACATGAACCGCATCCTGGAGGAAGGCGAGGCGATCTTCGGTGACCAGTTCATCGACCGCCTCAACACCCTCGCGGGCCCGGTCCGCGGAGCGAAGTACCGCATCATCCCAAACGTCGTGGTTCGCCCGAGCTACGATCTCGGTCGTCTCGCCGCCGACCATGTCCGCGGCGGCCGCCTCCGCTCCGACCGGGGCGTCGTCTCCCGCCTCATCCGCACGGTCGCCCGCATGGAGTCCCGCGACGAGGCCGACCTGACGTCCTACCTCCTCTTCGACGGCGGCTACTGCGAGAAGCTGATCGAGCTCGGCATCAAGGACTCCCGCGCCCGCCGCGACGACCTGCTCCGCCTCTTCATCGACACGTGACGGGGAACCGCCTCACGCGGGTCGAGTTGCTGCCCACACCCCAGTAGATCTCGGGCTCCCCCGCCTCCGTCTCATCGCCCGTGAGGCCGACGCCGCGCACGTTCGCCGAAGAAGCCACCGTGTCGACCCGGCGGCCGAGGGGCGACGAGCCGGCGCGCAGATCGTGCACGTAGAGCGCCGCGGCGGCCTCCCCCCCCTGATTGCGCGGGGCGCGCAGCCCGACGGACGCCGCGATCGGCCTCCCCCGAGACACCACGCTGGCCATCGGCCACGCCGATCCGGGGACCGGGACCCAGCCGACCCCCGCCACCAGGACCTCGAACTCGGCGCCCCGGACGCGGGAGATCCACCCCCCGGGCTCGAACGGCAAGTGCACCGGGAGCGAGCGCCCTTCGGCGTCGAGCGCCACCAGGGCCCCCGGAGGCACCCAGCCCTCGACGGGCGTGATGGCCTCGTCGCCCTCGCTCCAGAGGTGCAAGGTGTGTGAGTCGCCGACCGCGGCGAGGAGCTGACTCCCCTCACCGACCCGCCGCGGCACCACCCACCGCACATCCTCGACCGGGTACTGGCGCGAGATGCCGGGCTCCCAGCGGACGTCGTTGCAGTAGACGCTGATGCCCGCCCCCCGGAAGCGCAGCGCGAGCGCGGGGGCGCACCCGGCCTCTGAGACCAAGGCCGGATCCCCGGGGCGCAGCACCTTGCGCACACTCGCCCCGTCGATCTGTACGTCCGCCAACACCGCGGCCTCGTCACCGCTGGCGTCGAAGTCGACGACCCGATCGACGCCGGCCCAACGCGCGCGCTCGACAGGTGACTCATCCCCCGGTGGGATCGCGTAGAGCACCAGCTCGCTCCCCTGCAGGGCCAAGACCTGCTCCTGGGTCTGCCCCTCCAGGACCCGCTTCGACACCCGCCACACGCCGCTCGGTACGAACCCCTCGATATCCGTCTCCTCCGGGTCCCCGTCGCCGCAGCACAACGCCTGGCCCCCGCAGGCCTCCGCCGCTGCCTGGCAGCTCGGCAGGGTCGGCGCGTCGCAGAGCTCGCTGGTGAAGGCCGGCGGCGAGAGCGGCTCCGGCGCGACCACCGCGACCCGCTCCGGCAGGAAGGTCCCCGGGTTCCACAGGACCAGCGCCAGCCGCCCCGCGTTCTCGGCGACGCCCATGAGCTGGTCGACCTCGTCGGGCGGCACCACGATCCGCTGAATCGCCTCGGCGTTGGGCCCCACCAACCACAGGACCTCGCCGGCGGCCTCGCGCACCAACAACGCGGCCCGGTCTCCCGGGAGCGTGTGGATCCGCCGCAACAGCCGGGCGCCCGGCACGAGCACCTCTTGACCCGGCAACGGACCAGCGTCCGGGGCGATCACGCCTCCGCCATCGTCGAGGGCGAAGTCGATGCCCTCGTCCTCCTCCAACTCCGCGTCGAAGGCGAAGTCGACGCCAGCGTCCACCGCCCCCCCCCCAACGGCCGCGGCGTCCACCTCCGGCGGCTCGTAGCCGGGCGCCACGACCGACATCGCCACGTCGCCGCCTCGCTGCCCGACCATGAGGAGCGAGTCCTGCGTCCCGAGCAGCAAGTCGCCGGTGCGAATGCCGCAGCGCCAGTGCCCCACGTAGTCCTGCTGCCCGTCGAGCATCGCGCAGATCCCGCCAGCGTAGCCCAGCACCCAACGCTCGAGCCCCGCGGCGACCGCCGTCGGCAACCCGGCGCCCACGCGGTCCTGCTTCACCTGATCCATCTCGCCAAGCTCGCCCCCCTCGAGGGCGACGTAGCCAATGCCGCCTTCGGGGCGGTGGCCCACGAGCAGCGCGGCGTCAACCGCGTTGTGCCCGACCAGCCGCGCGGGACCGTGCAGCCCCGTCGGTCGCCCCACCGGGGTCGCCGTCGCGAGGTTGTAGGCGACCAACTCGCCGTCGGGCTCGGAGCGGACGACCCATGGCGCCGTCGACGCGGTGCGGGTGGCGAGCAGCGTGCCGTCGGCTGGGACCCGGCCGAGCTGGATGCGCTCGCCGACCTCGCCGGTGATCGTGATCTGGTGGGCGAAGACGACCTCGCCGGCGCGCATCACCACCCAGGAGTCGGGGCGCGCGCTGAGCACCATCGCGTGGTCGTACCAGCTCTCCGGCGCGAAGTTCGCGTCGGGTGGCGCGGCGTCGGGGATCCGTACGTCGCCGAGGTCGGAGGCGGCGTCGCGCGCCGCATCCGGGCCCGCGTCGGCCGGCGGCGGCAGCGGTCGCACGTCGGGGTCGGGCTCACGACGCGCGTCGGCTCCAGAGTCTCGGACGATGGGCCGAACCAGGACCTGGTCGGCGGCTTCACACGCCACGAGGGTGACGGCGACGAATGACAGCATCAGGCGCATGTGCCCTGATAACCAATCCCGCGTTTCGCCGCTATTCCTACTCTCTGCGCAGGAGCAGGAAACCTCGGGCCGGGACCTGTCGCGCGCCGCCCTCGACGGCCTCGTCGAGGATTAGATCGCGGTAGCTCCCCGCGGGGATCTGCAGCTCCCGAGGCGCGTCGGAACGGTTGATCGCGACCGTCACGTCAGGCGATCCGTCGCCACAGCCACCCAACCGGTAGGTCCAGGTGTCCTGATCGGCCTGGATCGTCACGCGCCGGCCACGCCCGAGCACGGGGTTCTCTTTTCGGACGCGCCCGAGGGTGCTGACGCGCTCGCGCAGCGCGAGCTGGGCGGGGCTCAGATCGCCGTCGTTCCACGGCATCGTGCGCCGGTTGTCGGGATCGCCCCCCCCGGCCAGGCCGATCTCGTCGCCGTAGTAGATGAGCGGGATGCCGGGGTTGGTCATCATCACCACGAAGCTCAAGCCCAGCCGCTCGTAGGCTTCCGCGCCCCCAGGCTGCGGGAAGTCGGCCGTCCAGCCGTTGCCGGGGTGGCTGCCCGCTCGACACTCCCCGATCTGCCGGCTGGCGAAGTGAATGGCGCGGGGGATGTCGTGGTTGCCGATCCAGGTCGTCATGATGGCGCCGTCGCCGTAGAAGTCGTCGTTGGTGGCCATCCAGCCGGCGAGGTCGTCGAGCCGCCCGCCGGGGGTGAACAGCGCCTCGCAGAGCCGCGCCTTGAGCGGGAAGTCGAACTGCCCATCGAGCAGCGTGTCGGGCTCGACGAACGACCGGATGAGGTTCGCGTCGTCGTAGGCGAAGGTCTCGCCGACCAGGTAGAAGCGCCCCCCGGCGGGATCGGCGATCTCGTCGTTGAGCCGCTCCCGAAGGTCGAGCAACCACTGGAGTGGGACGTGCTTGATGGCGTCGAGCCGGTAGCCGTCGATGCCGAAGGTCTTGGCCCACCACAGCGCGTCGTCGACGGACCATCGCCGGGCGGCCTCGTTGTCGAAGTCGAAGGGCGGGAGGTAGTCGGTGAACGCGCACCGGGTGCCCCAGAATGGATCGTCCCAGAGGTTCTCGGGGCCGCAGAGGGCGAAGCGTCCGTCGCGTCGCGCGAACCAATCCGGGTGGCCTTGGTAGAGGCCGCTGTCGATGTCGACGTGGTTCATCACGTAGTCGAAGAGCACGCGCATCTCTTCGCCGTGGGCCGCCTCCACGAAGGCGTGCAGGTCGTCTTCAGTGCCGACGCGAGACTCTACGGCGGGGCGCGGGGATGGGGCCTCGGGATCGCTGTAGTCCACGTCCGCCGGTGACGGCCAGTAGCCGTGGTAGCCGGAGTAGAGGTGCCCGTCGGCGCCGGGATCGATCGCTGCGCCCGCCCCGTCCCGGTTGTCGTAGGGGGCCGAGAGCCACACCGCCGTGACGCCTAGATCGCGCAAGTACGGCAGCTTCTCGGTGGCGCCGGCGAGGTCACCCCCCTCGTACTGGGCGCTCGCGCCGTGGGCCGCGTCCCCGCCGGCGGCGCCCTCGACGGGATCGGCGCGCCCGTCGGCGTCGTGGAAACGATCGATCATCGCGAAGTACATCACGGCGTCGCGCCAGTCGAAGGCCTCGAGATCGCCGCAAGCCCCAGGGAGGGGCTCGCCGCACTCGACGGTGAGCAGCGAGTTGAAGCCGCCGAAGGTGTCGTCGACCTGGTCGGGGTTCCCCGGATCCGGGACCCAGACCGTGTCGCCGCCGCGCTGTACGACGAACTTGTACTGGTAGCGGCCGTCCTCAAGGTGCTGGCGGGCGTACCAGACGCCGCGCTCGGCGTGGAAGATCATCGGCAGCCCGCCGTCGGCGACCGTCGCCGCCCACTCGTTGAACTCGCCGGCGACGTGGACGGCGTCTGCGGCGTCGTCACCCGGGTCGTAGACGAAGACGTGCTCGTCGCACGCTTTGGCGGCGCAGACGCGGTCAGCGCAGGTCTCGACGAAGACGTCGCACTCGTCGTCCGTAGTGCACTCGGGCGTGCGGCACGCCAGGTCCAGGCAGAGCTCGCCCTCCGCGCAATCGTCGTCACCGATGCACTCGGGGCCGCAGCGGCCCTCACGGCAGACCTGCGGTGCCTCGCACGGGCGCGCCTCGTCGCATTCCGGGTCGGGGGGGGGCGGGCCGCCGGGGTCTTCCTGGCACTCGTAGTAGCGGCAGAAGGGGGCCGCCTCGGCGCAGTCGGCGTCGCGCAGGCAGGTCGGCTCGAAGGGGCAGGTGTGCTCGGCGATCGCGTTCTCGGCGCCCTCGCCATCGTCGGCGCGGTCGGGGTTGTCGGGATCGGCGATCCAATCGCCGTCGACGATGAACTTGTAGGCGTGGCGGCCCGGGGACAGCTCGACGTCGGCCACGTAGAAGCCGTCGGCGCCACCGATCATCGCGACCGTCCCCTGCCAACCCTCGAAGTCCCCCGCGAGCTTCACCTCACCCGGCGCTGGTTCGCCCCTGTGCCGGTAAACGAAGGTGCGCACGCAGCCCGGCGTGAGGTCGGCGTCGCTGGTGCCCGCGTCGCCGCCGAGGTGGGCGTCCTGGCGGCGAGGGCCGCGCTCGTCGTCGTTTGTGGAGGAGGGGTCGAGGCAGCCCACCAAGCAGGCCGCGATCAGGGCGTGTCTCATCATAGCGTTACTACGCTACAGGACGGTGCCTCGTGGGCGCAATCCAACCAGCAAGACGGTGACCACGGTGTCGAGGCGGGCGCGCAAGACGTCGGGTCTGCCCTCGAAGCAGAGCGGCGGCGCGAAGGCGGCGGTGGCGGTCTGGACGGCGAAGGCCTGGGCCGCGGTGCCGCTCGGCGTGATGGCGACGACCTGGGTCTTCAGCAGGCTCTGTTCGGCGTCGATGAAGGCCGTGTAGGCGGCGCGGGTCGCGGGGCAGCGGCGGCCCACGAGCTCGTCTCCGTGGGCTGCGCAGTCCCGTAGATCGAGGAAGGCGCCGAGGCGCGCGTGCAACATCGCGCGCAGCCCGGCCTGGGCGTCGGCCTCGTGCCGTGCGGCGTCGCGCATCAGATCGAGGACTCGGGTGAGGTGTCGAGCCGAGAGCGCCCCGAGGAGGGCCCGCTTGGAGTCGAACTCGTTGTAGACCGAGCCCACGCTCGTGTCCGCGGCGCGGGCGATGTCCGCCACCGTGGTCTTCGCTGTGCCGTAGTGGCCGAAGAGGCGCTCGGCGGCGAGCAGGAGGCGGTCGCGCCGCTTGGTGTCGGAGGGGCGCGGCATCAGCGGAGCGGCGCGAGGAAGCGGTTGAGGGGGGCGGCCTTCAGCGAGCCGGGGGGTGGGCACCGCGAGACCTCGACACACGACGCGCCGACGAGGGCGGCGATGCGGGTCACTTGCGCCTCTACCTCGGGCCAGCGACGCGGATCGAAGCCCTCGAAGGGCGCAACCCGGACGCGGAGCGGGTCGTCCTCTCGTCCGAGATCCCAGACGCCGGCCACGCGGCCGTCGACGAGCACGACCGAGGTGGCGTTGCCCCGCCGGTCGTAGACGCGCTCGGCGTCCGCGGGATCGACGAGGAAGTCCGCGTACGTCGCCGGCCCGAAGGCCTCGACGTAGCGTCGCGCGAGCTCGGCGCGGGCGTCGGCGCACATCAGCGAGAGGGCGTGGCGGACCAGGGCGCTGCCCGCCTTCCCCTCGAGCTCGAGGACCTCTCGAATGGCGGCCGCGCGGAGCGGTCCGGCTGCGAGGGCGTCCTCGATGCGGTCGCCCCAGGCGGGGTAGGAGGTGGCGTCGAGGCCGCCGCACTTCAAGCCGCGGCGGGTGTCCTTGATGAAGCTGTCGCGGGTCGCGCCGAGGACCATGGGGAGGAGGTCCGGCGGGAGCATGTGGACCGAGTAGCGCATGGCCCGTACGCGGACCAGGCTGCGCCGTTCGTAGAGGGCTCCGTCGAGGTCCGCGCGGGTGAAGTCGGGGATGCGCGCCAGCAACGAGAGATAGCAGGTCGGCGCGGTCCCGTAGACGCCGACGAAGCGCCGCGAGATCTCGACGACGGGGTCTGCGTGGTCGTTCGACACGGGCAACTGATAGCATGCCCGCCCGATGGATGAGTTCTCCCAGAGCCTCTTCGAGTCGATCATCGACCACCGGCTGGGTCAGGCCGACCTCGACCACGTCCTGCGGGCGCTCTCCGAGGCCGATCGGGCGGAGTTCATGGAGAAGGTCGGCGGCCTCATCAAGCGCATCGGCGCCTTCGTGGAGGTCTCCCAGGAGCTCACGGGCTCGCCCTCCCTCGACGAGCTGTTGCCGCGGCTGATGAGCATCGTGACGGAGTCGCTCTTCGTCGAGCGCAGCTCGCTCTTCCTGCACGACCGTGACACGGGCGAGCTCTTCACGCGCATCGCGCAGGGTGACGGCGTCGGTGAGATTCGAGTCCCGGCGGGCGCGGGCATCGCGGGCGCGGTCTTTCGGTCCGGCCGGGGGGAGATCATCGCCGACGCGTACGCTGACGCGCGCTTCAACCCGGGGGCGGACAAGGCGACGGGCTTCCGCACGCGCAACATCCTCTGCTGTCCGGTGATGGGGCGCGAGGGGCCGATCGGCGTGGTGCAGGCGCTCAACAAGCGGGCCGGAGCCTTCGACGCGGCGGATGTGAGCATGCTGGAGGCGCTGGCCACCCAGGCGGCCTCGGCCCTCGAGTACGCGCACCTCCTCGAGGTGGTCGAGCGCACGCGTCGCGAGGAGGCGCAGATGCTCGATGTGGTCAACGCGATCTCGTCGGAGCTGAAGCTCGACGCGCTCCTCGCCCGCATCGTCTCGGTGGCCACCGATATCCTGCACGCCGAACGCGGCTCGCTCTTCCTCTACGACGCCCAGCGCGAGCAGCTCTGGTCTCGGGTCGCGGAGGGTCTCGAGACCAAGGAGATTCGGTTCCCCGCGAGCGCGGGCATCGCGGGGGAGGTCTTCACCAGTCGGAGGGTGCTCAACATCCCGGATGCGTACCAGGACGCGCGCTTCAACCAGGCCTTCGACAAGAAGACGGGGTATCGCACGCGGTCAATCCTGTGCGTGCCGATCATCGACAAGCGCGGCGCGTGCATGGGCGTGGTGCAGATCCTGAACAAGAGCGACGGGCCCTTCGTCGCGGCGGACGAGCGGCGATTGCAGGCCTTCGCCTCGCAGGCCTCGATCGCGCTGGAGAACGCGCGCCTCTTCGAGGACGTGCTCAACATGCGCAACTTCAACGAGGGCGTGCTTGAGAGCCTCTCAAACGGCGTGCTCACGACGGACAACGACGGCGTCGTGACCAAGGCGAACACCGCGGCGCGGCGCCTCCTCGGTGCCGAGGAGCTCGTGGGGCGAAGCGCACGGTCGGTCTTCGAGCGCAACCCGTGGGTGCTGTCGAGCCTCGCCAAGGTGGGCGAGACCGGGGACGCGGACCACATCGTCGACGCCGAGGTCGATCTCGATGGCCACGTGGCGTCGGTGAACCTCTCGACGGTGCCGCTGCACGACATCCACGAGGAGGTCGCAGGCGTTCTGCTGGTGCTCGAGGACATCAGCCGCGAGAAGCGCGTGAAGGCCACCATGGCGCGGTACATGACCCACGAGGTCGTCGAGCAGCTCCTCGCGGACGGCGGCGAGATGCTCGGCGGGACCGCGCAGGAAGTGACCATCCTCTTCAGCGACGTGCGGCGATTCACGACCATCTCGGAGGCCATCGGCGCGCGCGAGACGGTCTCGATGCTCAACGAGTACTTCACCGCGATGGTCGATGTGGTCTTCAACCACGACGGGATCCTCGACAAGTACATCGGCGACGCGATCATGGCGCTCTTCGGCACGCCGTTTCCGGGCGAGGCCGACGCGGACAACGCGGTGACGGTGGCCGTCGAGATGATGCGCTCGCTGGCGGCGCTCAACGCCCGCCGCGTCTCGGAGGGCAAGCCGCGCATCGACATCGGCGTCGGCGTCAGCACCGGCGAGGTCGTCGCCGGCAACATCGGCTCGCCCAAGCGGATGGACTACACGGTCATCGGTGACCCGGTGAACCTCGCGGCGCGCCTCGAGTCGGCGACCAAGCAGTACGGATGCCCGATCCTGGTCAGCGACTTCACGGTCGAGCGGCTCGAGCAGCCCCACCGCTTGCGGGAGGTCGATCGCTTGCGGGTCAAGGGGAAGCTCCGACCAGTCACGGTCTACGAAGTCCTCGGCTATCACACCGAAGAGAGCTTCCCGCGGCTCGACGCCGTCCTCGGCTCCCACGCCCTCGGGCTCGCCGCCTATCGCGAGCGAGATTGGGCCGCGGCTCGCGCTGCTTTCACACGATCCGCCGAGCTCGCGCCGGAGGACATGCTCACCCAGACCTACCTCGGTCGCGTCGCGCGGCTCCAGCTCGACCCGCCCGATGCCGATTGGGATGGGGTATGGACGCTGTCCAGCAAGTGACACAGCGCGAACCGGTCGAAGTCCTCCTCGACCTGACGCGATGCCTCAACGAGACGGCTGACCTCGACCGCGCGCTCGCCGCGGTGGCCGACGCCGCGCTGTTGCTGTTGCCGGGGGACCACGCCTCGGTTCGTGTCGTGGACGACACCGGGGAGGCCCTGCTCTCCGCGGCCCGCGCGGGCCTCGGGTCGGGGACGCCGGCGCCCATTCAGCCGCGGGCGGGAGTGGCCGGCTGGGTCGTCGCTCACGGTGCGCCGACCCTGGTCATCGACGCCGCCCTGGACCCTCGCTTCGTGGCGTTCGCGGGTCAGCCCTTTCGAGTGCGGTCGATGGTGCTGGCCCCGCTGCGCATCGTGAGCCGGGTGGTCGGCGTGCTGTCCGTCTCCCACACCGATCCGGCTCGCTTCGACGCCTCCCACCGGGATCTCGCCACGCTCATCGCCAACTGCACGGCCTCCCGTATCGAGCAGGCGCGGCTCCAGCACCTCGCGCTCACCGACGGGCTCACCCACGCCCTGAACCAGCGCTCCCTGGCGCCCCGTTTGGAGCAGGAGCTCGACCGCGCACGCCGCTACGACGAGCCGTTGAGCGTGCTGATGATGGATCTCGACCACTTCAAGCGGGTCAACGACGCCCATGGCCACCTGGCCGGCGATCGCGTCCTCGCCGACTTCGCAGACCGGGTCCGCGCCGTCGTCCGCCGCGCCGATTTGCTGGTGCGGTGGGGTGGTGAGGAGTTCCTTCTGATGCTGCCCGAGACCGACGCGGCCGCCGCGGCGATCACCGCCGAGCGTGTCCGGGCCCACGTCGCGGACCGCGCGTTTACGCTGGATGAGGGCGGCTCTGTCGAGCAGACCGTCTCGGTGGGTGTGGCGACGTGGGACCGAGTCGAGGAGGCAGAGGCGCTGCTCGTGCGCGCCGACGCCGCGGTCTACGCGGCCAAGGATGCTGGGCGCAACCGGGTGTGCGTGGGAGATGTCAGCCCTTGAGCCGCTCGGCGACCAGAGCTGGTCGAGCGCACCGCGCGCTACGCCTCCTGGCCCCGGGGGCTCCACTCCATGCGGGGGACGTAGCCGTTCATCACGGCGTACTGCGGGGGCCAGGGCAGGTCGACGCCTTGCTCGAAGGCGGCGTGGCGAGTCCAGTAGGGGTCGAAGAGGTGGGCGCGGGCGATGACGCAGAGGTCGGCTCGGCCCGCGGCGAGGACGCTGTTGGCGTCGGCGTAGCTGCTGATGTTGCCGACCGTCATCGTGGGGAGGTCGACCTCCTGGCGGATGCGTTCGGCGAAGGGGGTCTGGTAGAGGCGGCCGTATTCGGGGGTGGACTCGGGGGTGGTGAGGCCGCTGGAGACGTCGACGATGTCGCAGCCGTGGGCCTTTAGGGCCGAGGCGAGGCTGATGGCGTCTTCGATGGTGGCGCCGCCCTCGAGCCAGTCGGTGCCCGAGATGCGGACCGACATGGGCTTGTGGGCGGGCCAGACGCGGCGGACAGCGTCGAAGACCTCGAGCGGGAAGCGCATGCGCGCCTCCGGGCTGCCGCCGTAGTCGTCGGCGCGCCGGTTGGTCAGCGGCGAGAGGAAGGTGGCGAGCAGGTAGCCGTGGGCGAAGTGGAGCTCGAGCAGGTCGAAGCCGGCCTCGTCGGCGCGACGCGCGGCGGCCTCGAAGTCCTGGCGCACCTGGTCCAGGTCGGCGCGGTCCATGGCGCGGGGGCGTTGGCTGTGGGGAAAGTAGGGGATGGCGGAGGGGCCGATGAGCGGCCAGTTGCCTTCTTCGAGGGGCTGGTCGATGCCCTCCCACATGCGCTTCGTCGAGCCCTTGCGGCCGGCGTGGGCGAGCTGGACGCCGATGGCGCCGGGGGCGTTCTCGTGGACGAAGTCCGTGACGCGACGCCACGCGGCGGTGTGCTCGTCGGTGTAGAGCCCCGCGCAGCCGGGGGTGATGCGACCCCCGGCGCTCACGTCGGTCATCTCCGCGATGACCAGCCCGGCGCCGCCGATGGCGCGGCTGCCGAGGTGCACGAGGTGCCAGTCGTTGGGCGTCCCTTCTTGCGCGCTGTATTGGCACATGGGGGACATCACGACGCGGTTGGGGAGCACCAGATCGCGCAGCTTGAAGGGGGTGAACATCGGCGGTGGCGTACCTTCGAAGTCGACGCCGCTCTGGAGACGCGCCCCTTCGGCGAAGTGGGCGTCGATGTCGGCGACGAAGGCAGGGTCGCGCAGCTTCAGGTTCTCGTGGGTGATGCGCAGGCTGCGGGTGAGCAGGCTGAAGGCGAAGGGACGCGCGGCGAGCTTCGCGAAGTGCCGCTCGGTGTCCTCGAACCACTTCAGGCTCACCGCCGCGGAGCGTTGAAGGCTCTCGACCTCGTCCCTGCGATCGGCTTCGTAGCGGGCGAGGGCGGCGGGCAGATCGGTGGCGCTGGAGACGGCGGTGTTGAGCGCGATGGCGTCCTCCATCGCCAACTTGGTGCCGCTGCCGACGGAGAAGTGGGCGGTGTGCACCGCGTCGCCGAGCAGGACGATGTTCTCGTGGGACCAGCGCCCGCAGTGGATGGTGGGGAAGCGCCGCCAGATGGAGCGGTTGATGAGCAGCTCGTGGCCACGGAGCTCGTCGGCGAAGAGCGCCGCGACGAAGTCCGCCGTCTCCTGCTCGGTGGCGTCGCAGAGGCCCGATGAGCGCCAGGCGGCGTCGCTCGTCTCGACGAGGAAGGTGGAGTGCCCCGCCTCGTAGTTGTAGGCGTGGACCCGCCAGAGGCCGTGCTCGTCTTCGCGGAAGTAGAACGTGAAGGCGGGGAACTGCCGGGTCGTGCCCAGCCAGGAGAAGTGGGTCTTTCCCAGGCGCACATCGGGCCGGAAGTGCTCGGCGTAGCGCTCGCGGATGCCGCTGGCGACGCCGTCGGCGGCCACGATGAGGTCGGCGTCGAGGGTGGCGAGATCGGTGATCTCGGTCTCGAAGCGCAACGTCACCCCCACCGCTCGTGCCCGCGCCTGGAGGATCGCCAGGAGCCGCTGGCGGGAGAGCCCGGCGAAGCCGTGGCCGGTGGAGCGTAGCAGCTCGCCGCGGTAGTGGACGTCGACGTCGTCCCAGTGGGCGAAGTCGGCGGCGATGGTGGCGTAGGACTCCGGATCGGCGTCGCGGATGTTGCCGAGGGTGGCGTCGGAGAAGACGACGCCGAAGCCGAAGGTGTCGTCGGGTCGGTTGCGTTCGTAGACCACGACTTCGCGGCCCGGATCAGCCTTCTTCACGAGGATGGCGGTGTACAGCCCGCCGGGTCCGCCGCCGACGCAGGCGATTCGCATCGTCATTCTCCGCTTCAGGTGCGCGGACGATAGTACACTGCGCCCGGATGCGCCGCGCTCCCCTCCTGCTCCTGTGCCTCTTGCTGTTGGGCGCCGCCCCGAGATCGCGCACGGTGATCGACCGCGACGCGATCGAGACCACGCCGGCCCGCCACCTGCTCGACCTCCTGGAAGCCCACGTCCCGGGCCTGAGCTGGCTGCATCGGGAGGGGGGGGCGTCGATCGTGGTGCGGGGTCTCGCGTCGGACCGCAACGTGCTGGTGCGGCTGCTCGTCGATGGCTGGCCGGTCGGGATCGAGGGCGCCGATGGCGTGGTCACGGAGCTCGAGCATTGGGACACGGCCGACATCGAGCGCGTGGTGGTGACGCGGGGGCCGTCACCCCTGCTGGGACCCGGGGCGGTGGCCGCGGTGATCGAGGTCAGCACGCGCCGCGGGCAGGGGGCGAGCCTCCGTTACACCGCGCCGTACGGGACCTTGGGCGCCCACGGGGCGTACGCGCGGGCGTGGGGAGACGTGTCGCTCCACGCGCAGGCGGGCTTCGCGCGCGTCCAGGGGGTCGAGGGCGCCACGGTCTTTGCGGTCGATCGCGAGGTCGACGCGCCCCCCACCTACTTGGGCGACGCCGACGGGTTGCCGCCGATGAAGGCGCAGCTCGTGTTCTCGACGGGCGAGCTCACGCTGCGCGCGCGCTACACCGACCAGGGGCGCCGCACCATCGGGCCGGGGGCCAGCCGGGTGAGCGTCTTCGGGCGGGACGTCGACGTGGCGGAGGTGCGCACCCGCCACGCGCTGGTGGCCGCCGAGCATCGCGCGACCGTGGGGCTGGTCTCCGTCGACAGCGGGCTCGCCTTCGACAGCGTCGACCATCGCCAGCGGGCGGGCGAGCTCTACACCACCGACTTCGACGACCTCACGCAGCTCCGAGCCCGCTTCGCGGAGCACACCTGGACGCTGCGCTCTCGCGCGGAGGCGCGGCCAAACGCGTCGCTGCGGGTGGCGGGCGGCGTCGAGTACCGCCTGGCTCGCTGGCGCGCGGGGTGGGGCCGGTCGCCGCGCGACGGCTTTCGGATGGGCCGGCTGGTCTCGGACGTCGACTCCGAGGCGTGGGGGGATGGGCTCGGGCAGGTCAACGCGACGACCCCCGGCGTGCAGCGCGTCGGCGAGGGCTTCTCCCAGCAGACCTTGGGCGCGTGGGCGGACGTGGAGGGTGAGCCCTTCGAGGGGCTGGGGCTGCGGGTGGCGGCGCGCGCCGATGTCACGCCCGCGGTGGGGATCGCGGTGGGCCCGCTGGCGGAGGTCGGCTATGCCTTGGCGCCGGAGCACCGCGTCGGCGTTCGGGCGACCCGGGCGGTTCGCCTCGACACCGCGGAGCGCCGCTTCGTGCTGCGACGAGCCGAGCTCGACGCGACCGCGGAGCCCACCAGCGAGGTGGCGCTGACCTATGCCGGCGAGGTGGGGCCGCTCGCCCTCGACGCCGCGGGGCACTACACGCGGCGGGAGGTCCTCGGCTTCGATGGCGAGCGGGAGCAGGCGGTGGGCACGTTGGCGCTCGCGGGGGCGGAGCTCGCGGCGGTCTACGGCTCGGGCCCGCTCACGCTCCGGGCGTCCCATGCGTGGCATGGGTTGCTGTCCTGGACGCTGACCGACGCGTCCCACGCCGACGTGAGCTACGCCGACTATGCGCTGGAGCCGCTGACCTCGACGGGGCGCGCGCTCAACAACGCCCCCGACCAGAGCACCCGACTCGCCGCGGGCGCCAGGCTGTGGGGGCGCCTGGATCTTCACGTCGGCGTGCGGGCGTTTTGGGGCTATCAAGGCAGCTTCGATGGGCTCAGCGCCGTGAAGCGCGCGGGGGGCGGGGCGCCCGTGGCGGCGGCGCGCGACGCGGGCGCCCACGGGGTGCAGCTCGCGGCCGGTCTCGGGGCCCGGCTGCGGATGGGGCCCGCGCGGATCGCGGTGCTGCTGCACGACATCCCGCTCGGCGACGCGCCCAAGCGGTACCTCTACGACCGAGGTCATACGACGACGACGCCGGATCAGACGGCGTGGGTGGAGGAGCCCTTCGCCACGACCGTGCGCCTCGCGCTCGATCTTTGAGGTAGGCTCCCCCCATGAAGATTCTGGTTCTCAGTTGCAGTCTCCACCGTCGAAGCCGGTCCCGTGTCCTCGCCAGGCTCGCCAGTGAGCGGCTGGCGGAGCGTGGCGCGGGCGTGACGTTCCTCGACCTCCGTGACCACCCGCTGCCGCTGTGCGACGGGGGGGCGCCCGACGCGCCCGCCCTCGACTCGCTCAAAGACGCGATCTCCGGCGCTGACGCCATCCTCCTGGGGGCGCCGATCTACAACTACGACGTCAACGCCGCCGCGAAGAACATGATCGAGCTCACCAGCCGCGCCTGGACCGACAAGATCGTGAGCTTCGTGTGCGCGGCCGGGGGGAAGGGGAGCTACATGAGCGTGATGGCGCTGGCCAACAGCCTGATGCTCGACTTCCGCTGCCTGGTCCTACCGCGCTTCGTCTACGTGACGGGGGCCGCCTTCGACGAGTCCCTCGCCCTGGAAGATGCGGCTGTGGCCGAGCGCCTCGACGAGCTGTGCGATGAGCTGGTGCGCGTCACGGGGGCCCTCGCGTGAGCCGCTTCGCGGAGGCGGTGGCGGCCTTCGACGCGGTGCACGCGACCGATCCTACAGGGGCGGCGGGCCTCGACTATCACCGCTGCATGGCCGAGTGGGTCGCGCGCCTGGCGCCGGACGCGTCGGAGGCGCTACGGCTGGCGGCCCGCGCCCAGCACATCCGCCGGTGGGGCATCGGCCGCGAGACCTTCCCCGCGGGGCGGGCGGGGTATCTGAAGTGGCGTGTCGCGCAGGGGGCGGCGCACGCGGCGGAGGCCGGCAAGCGCATGAGGGCCGCGGGCTACGAAGAGGCGCTGGTCGACCGCGTCGGCGACCTGCTGCGTAAGCGCCACCTGCGCGACGACCCCGAGGCCCAGACCCTCGAAGACGCGGCGTGTCTGGTGTTCCTCGAGACCCAGCTCGCCACCTTCGCCCCGACCCAGGACGCGGCCAAGCTCACGAAGATCCTGCAGAAGACCTGGGCCAAGATGAGCGCCGCGGGGCGGGACGCGGCCCTGGAGGTGGTGGGCGCGCTGCCCGCCGAGCTCGCCGCGGTGGTCACCGACGCGCTCGGCGGCTGACGCCGCTATTCCTCCTCGGCGTCGACGGAGTCGAGCTCGACGACGCTCTGGTTCTCGATGGACTCGATCTCCGCCTGCGTGAGGAGCAGTGGGCCGGTCTCGACGAAGCCCAGCGCCGCCAGCGGGGGCGGGGTGGCGCCGGGGACCGGCGGGGGTCGAGCGCCGCGGCCCTCGGATCGGAGCATCAGCACGGCCCGCTGACCGTCTGAGGACAGCCGGTGTAGATCGCGCAGCCCGCGGAGCGCGCGGCTGAACTCGAGCATGTCCGAGAGGGGCTCGATCCCGCGTTCGGCCTCGGGGGCCATCGCTTGGACAACCATCCCGTCGAGGAAGCTCGAGAAGGCGCCGAGCTTGCCGCGGCGGCTCGGCAAAGGGGTGCCGGCGGGGGGCGGGTGCTCGCCGCACAGCGCGTAGTAGAGCAGCGCGCCGAGGGTGTAGATGTCGTCGGCGACGCCGGGCTCGCCGCCGGCCCGGACGTGGGGCGAGGCGTAGTTCAGGCTCGGCTTCGGCGGCGCGATGGTGCTGTCGAAGAGGCCGCGGGTGATGCCCAGGTCGATGACTTGCAGGCTCTCGCTGCGGTCCGAGGGGAGCAGCACCGTCCAGGGGCGCAGCTCGCCGATGAAGCGGGAGCGATAGTGCAGCCTCATCAGGGCGTCGGCGAGCATGACCGCGAGCTGGAGCGCCGCCAGCGGGGCGGGGACGCCGCGGGCGCGGACGAATCCGTCCATCGTGGTGCCGCGGGCGTCGGGGAGCACCGCGAAGACCCGGTTGTCGATGGTCTGGCCGACGTACGTAAAGCCCAGGATCGGGAGCCCGACGAGCAAGCGGTTGCGGCCGATCTCGTCGTTCATCGCCGCCATGAAGGGGCCGACCTCGGCGGCGACGACGTCCGGGAAGAGGACCGTGACGGACCCCCCGCTGGAGAGGTCAGCGCCGCTGTAGACGTTGCCCACCAACCATCGCCCGACCCGGCGGATCGCGCGATAGCGGCGCTTCCCCAGATCCGGGGGCTTCGGGGTGGGCTGCCGTGGCAGCATCGTCGGGAGCGGTGGGGGCTTGGCCATGCGGGGACTACGCTAGCCCGGTGTCGGGGCCACCGCCATGCCGGCGATTGATCACGTCGGCTTCGCGTATGAAATCTGCCCTGTGGAAGCGCTCGAAGCCGTCCCAGGTGCACAGCGTCTTGCGGTCGGTGACCCGATCGACGAAGAGCGTGCCCTGGAGGTGGTCGAGCTCGTGCTGGAAGGTGGCCGCCGTGAGCCCGCGGGCCTCGAAGTCGAGCGGCTCGCCGTGGCGGTCGAGGGCGCGTATGCGCACGTGCATCGCCCGCTCTACTCGCCCGCGCAGGTCCGGCACGCTGAGGCAACCCTCGTAGATCGAGGCACGCTGGTCGCCGATGACCTCCAGCGTCGGGTTGACGAGGACCGTGAGCGGGAAGTCCGGCTTGTAGGGGTAGCGTGGGTTCGCCGCGACGTGAACGGCGGCGATGGCCACCGAGCGGCCGACCTGTGGCGCGGCGAGGCCGGCCCCGTTGGCGGCGTGCATGCTCTCCACGAGGTCGTCGATGAACCCCTGCATACGTGCCGAGCCGAGCTCCTCGGGGCGGATCGCGCGCACCGGCTGGCGCAGCACGGGGTCGCCGATGAATCGTATCTCCAGGACGGCCACGCTAGCCCTCCGCCTCGGGGTCGAGGCCGTGGCGCTTCATCTCCGCGGCCATCTCGAACAGCCAGTCGAGGACCTCGGCCTGCGTCTTCGCCTTCTGCCACGTAGGGCCCCAGACGTAGACCCCGTGGCGGCGAACGAGGACCGCGTCGACGTCGGGGTGGGCGTCCATCGCGACGGCCATCCGATCGGTGAGCTCGGCCTCGCGCGCGGTGTTCTCGATCACCGGGATGCGGACCGTGTCGAAGTACCCCTTGCCGCGCAGCCCCTTGATCATCTCGAGCTGGCGCACGCAGAACGCGTCGCCGGGCCACAGCAGGGTGGCCAGCGCCGCGTGACGGCTGTGGCTGTGCAGGACCGCGCCCGCGCCCCGCTTCTGGAAGGCGTTGTAGAAGAGGGGCTTGCACTCGCTGATCCGCAGCGTGGGATCCGCGGGGCGCTCGATGACCTCGCCCTCGAGATCGAGGACGAAGACGTCTTCGGGGCGGATACGCTCCTTCTGGACTCCGCTGGGCGCCATGTAGACGCGGTCGCCCTCGCGGATGCTCATCCCGCCGCCGGTGCCGGTGCACCATCCGAGATCGTAGAACTGCCGACACAGCTCGGTGACGAGGGTTCTGGGCTCGGGCGTGATCGCCATGTGCCGGTGCTATCAGCCGCCTTCGCGCTCAGTCCAGCGGTTTGTAGGCTTCCATGAGGAAGGGGGTGAAACCGAGGGACGGCCAGAACGAGGACGCCATCTGATTGTGTGGTGAGAAGCTCACCTGGGCGTGGGGCAGCCCCCACTCGCGGAAGCGCTCCGTGAGGGTGTCCACGAGCGCTCGCGCCACGCCGCGCCGACGCCAACGCGGGGCCACGGCGATGTCGTAGATCATGCCGACCTCACGCACCGCGAAGAACGGCGCCCGGAGCCCCGAGCCGCCGACGACGTAGCCGACCACCCCGTCGTCGGCGCACGCCACCAGCACCGCCGAGTGCTTCGTATCGATGCGCTCGCGCAGGTAGCTGCGGTAGGTCCCCCGTCCGTGCGCGGCGGGCTCGTAGAGGCTCGGATGGAGCGCCGCGTGGGCCTCCATCAGCTCGACCCAGCGCTCCACGACCTCGTCGAGGTCGCCGCGGGTCGCGTCGCGGATGTCGGCGCTCAGAGCGGCTGAACCGTGACTTGGAGGGTGCCGTTGCCCACGCTGCCCGCGAACCCGCCGATGAAGACAAAGGTGGTCCCCGGCTCCACGCGCGCCACGTTGATTCGGGACCGCAGCCCCTCGCCGCCGTCGTCGTCGCAGTCGAGCTCGGTGTCCGCGTCGTCGCAGACGCCGCGCACGAAGATCTTCGTGTCGTAGTCGGCCGCCACCATCTCCCAGGTCACGTTGGAGGCGCGGTCGAGGGTGAGGGACACCACCGTGGAGGTCGAGACGCCGCAGCTCCCAGCGTAGAGCTCCCCTCCGTCGAGGTTGTTCACCATGACCCGCCCGCCGGCCTGTCCCAGCTCTCCGGCCAGCGCCGGCAGCAGCTCGCACAGGGGGGACTCACGGTCGTCGCCGGCCGCCTCGCAGTGCGGATCGGCGGGAAAGTCGATGGCCATGTCGCCGTCGTTGTCGATCCCGTCGGCGCACTCGGGGGCCTCCGGCGGATCCTGCTCGCTGTTGTCGAGCCCGTGCTCACATCCAGGATCCTCGGCGTCGATGAGATCGTCGCCGTCGTTGTCTACCTCGTCGTTGCAAGCCCGTATGTTGCTCTCCACGACCACCCGCGCGCGTCGCGCGACCTCCGGCGCGACCAGGCCCTGCTCGATGAAGATGTAGTAGCGGCCCCGCGCCACCCCGAGGACGCCCAACGGGCCCATGTCCTGGCTTCGGTGGCAGGCGAGCTCGGTGTCTGCGTCGACGCAGTCGGCCCGCGCGTACATCGTCGCGTTGTAGGGCACGCCGCCCTCGCTCACGTCCACGAAGATGTTCGACGGCTCGTCCACGTCGACCACCAGCACCACCTCCTTGGCGGCCACGAACTCACAGCTCGAGTTCGCAGCGCCCGGTCCACCGGGCAGGATCGGCAGCTCGAACTCCCCCCCGTTCGGTCCCACGCGAATCGACGGCGCGTCGAGGGCACAGATCGGCGACTCCCGCTCGCCGCCAGCGAACTCACAGTCTTCGTCCTCCGGGTAGTCGACCGCGCCGTCCTCGTCGTCGTCGAGGCCGTTGCTGCACACGGCGGGCTCGCCGGGATCGGCCTCGTCGGCATCCTCCGACCCGGTGCACCCCGGATCGTCGTTGTCGACGAGGCCGTCCTCGTCGTTGTCGATCTGGTCTCGGCAGTGGGGAGGATCGACCGCGTCCACCGTGAGCCGGAACGGGCCGCCCCCGTCCCGGGCGCCCTGGTCGACCACGATGAAGTACAGCCCGAGGGCGGGGCGCTCGATCACCAACGTCGCCCCCCGGACCTCGCCAGCGCCGCGACCACACGCGATGTCCGCGCCGTCGCATTGCCGCCGCAGGTAGAGCACCGTCGGGCTCTCGGTCTCGGGGTGGTCGGTGCTCACGACCAGCCGCTCGAGCTCCCGATCGACGCGGAAGGTGAAGATCCGCTCGCCCCCCGCGGCGCCGCCGCAGACGGCGACGTACTGCGCCGGTGCGTCGACGGTGCTCCCGTCGTGGGTGGGGTTGTCGGTGAGGTCCACCACCTCGGCGTCGCCGCAGGGGTTCGCCTCCAGCGGATCGCCAGCGCTCTCGCAGCCGGGGTCGTCGGGGTAGTCCGTCAGCCCGTTGCCGTCGTCGTCTTCGCCGTTCGCGCAGCCGGGCAGCGGATCGGGATCCGCCTCGTCGAGATCCCCGCGACCCGCGCAGCCGGGGTCGATCGGGAAGTCGATGGCGCCGTCGCCGTCGTCGTCCTCTCCGTTGGCGCAGGCCGGCGTCGCGACCGGATCGGTCTCGTTGTCGTCACCCGCCGCCCGACACCCGGGGTCCTCCGGGAAGTCGACCGTGCCGTCCTCGTCGTCGTCCAAGCCGTTGGAGCACGCCGTGACGGGGTCGTCCCCACCCTCCGTGGGATCCGCCGCGCTCCCGCAGTCGGAGTCGGCGAGATCGACGCGACCATCCTCGTCGTTGTCCTGCGCGTCGTCGCATTGGGGTCGAGGCGGAGCGTCGAACTCGTCGTCGTCGTCGGGCCCGCTGCAGCCCGGATCGTCGTCGTCGACGAGGCCGTCGCCGTCGTTGTCGAGGCCGTCGGCGCACGCCGCCGCCGGGACGTCGGCGTCGGGATCGACGACCGCGTCGGTGTCGGGTCCGCCGCCGTCCGGCGTGTCGGCGCCTTCGTCGGGATCGTCGCCGCCGCCGTCGGGCGGCACCTCGGCGTCGAGGAGCAGCCCAGGCCGCTCCGCGTCCGCCCCGCCCGAGTCCGGGCCGCTGTTGTTCTTGCTACCACCGCCGTCCTGGGGGACGCAGCCGACGAGGCAGAACAGACATGCTGAAATAGTCGCTCGCATGCGCGAAGAGAACTCTGGGAGCCCCAGCCGCGTCAACCCCCCCCTTGACACCGCGGGCGCAACTTGCGACCCCGCAGGTATGCCCGAGACGGTCCAACCCCAGATCGAAGCGTCCTGGCTCCGGGTGCTCTCGTCGGAGTTCCAGCAGCCCTACATGGCCGAGCTCAGGGCGTTCCTTCTCGAAGAGAAGCGCCGCTACCAGATCTTCCCACCGGGACGCGAGATGTTCGCCGCCTTCGCGAACACGCCCTTCGACGCGGTGCGGGTGGTGGTGCTGGGCCAGGATCCCTACCACGGCCCCGGCCAGGCCCACGGGCTCTGCTTCTCGGTCCGCCGAGGGGTGCCGCCGCCACCCTCTCTGATGAACGTCTTCCGGGAGCTCAACAACGAGTTCGGGCTCCCCAAGCCCAGCCATGGGGATCTGACCTCGTGGGCGCAGCAGGGCGTGTTGCTCCTCAACACGGTGCTCAGCGTGCGCGCGCGAAACGCGAACTCCCATCGCGGTCGCGGTTGGGAGACGTTCACCGACCGGGTCATCGCCGAGCTGAACACCCAGCGCGAGGGGCTGGTCTTCGTGCTGTGGGGATCCGCGGCCGGGCGCAAGGCGCAGATGATCGATCAGGCGCGCCACCTCGTGCTCAGGGCGCCGCACCCGTCGCCGCTGTCCGCCCACCGTGGCTTCTTCGGTTGTGGCCACTTCGGCCGCATCAACCAGCACCTCTCTGAGCGGGGAGAGGCCCCCATCGATTGGTCACTGCCGAGCTGACACAAGACGTGCCCGTCAGCGGTTGGCGCGGCTTCGTCGAGCGCCACGGCCGCAAGCTGTGGTGGCTGCACAGCGCGTACGCGATGGCTCTCGGCGCCTGCGTCGTCGCCTTCGCTCAGCGCGGGTTTCGGCACGCGCGTTGGCTGACGCTCACGCTGGTGCTCGCCTGGACGATCATCGTCGTGCTGTTCCGGGTAGCGGGGACCGGGCGCGACCAGAACCTCGAGAGCCGGCGCGCGCAGCTCGGCTTCCTCGCGGCCACCTACGTGCTCAAGAACCTGTTCCAAGGGATGCTCTTCTTCCTCCTGCCGTTCTACTGGAAGACGGCCACCTTCGACGCGCCCAACCGTTGGTTCCTCGTGCTGCTCGCGGCCTGCACCCTGATGGCCACGATGGACCTGGTCTTCGATCGCGTGTTGATGCGTTGGCGCCTGCTGGCGTCGGTCTACTATGTGATGGCGCTCTTCGCGGCCCTCAACCTGGCGCTGCCGGCGCTGTTGCCGATGGCCGCCGTCTGGAGCCTGACGCTGGCCGCGGGGATCGCGATGGTCAGCTTCTGGACGTTGCAGTTTGGGCCGCGCACGCTCCGCAACCCGGGGCTGCTCGCGCTCCTGCTCGCCCTCGTCGGCGCCGCGGTGGGTGGGGCCTACTCGATGCGGCGCTGGGTGCCGCCGGTCCCGCTCACGCTCGCCAACGCGGCGGTGGGCCCGGGGGCGCTCCCCGGCGGACGCTCGGGGCTGGTTGGCGATCGGCTGGCGCTCCAGGTCACCGCGCTCCACGCCTCGTTGATGCACGAGATGGTGGCCGTCACGGAGGTGCAGACGCTCTCCCGCGCCGCCGAGGACTTCGTCCACGTGTGGCGCCACGAGGGCGTCGAGATGCACCGCGAGGCCCACGAGCTACAGCTCGTCAACATCAGCCGCGACCGCGTGAGCCTCAAGTCGGGACTCGCGGCGGCGGCGCTCCCGGCGGACCCCGTGGGGTGGTGGGCTGTCGACGTCGAGACCGACCATGGGCAGCTCGTCGGCCGAGTCGAGTTCGAGGTGACGAGGTAGTGGTCAGCGGCGCTTCATCGGCCGCTGCGAGCGTCGATGACCCTTGGGCTTCATCTTGCGGCGCTTGGTGGCTCGACATTGGTCGCGACCGCGGTCGGCGCTGCGCTTGCACACGCCCTGGGCATCCTGGCAGACCTTGATTCGGTCCCGCCGACCCCGCGCGTCGCGGATGCAGGCGCCGAGCAGCCGACCACATTGGCGCTTCTGCTGATTCCACCGTTGCTGGCAGGCGTCCGGCGGGGCTGGCCGTGGGCCTGCGAGCGTGAGCAGGACCGTCACCACGCGGACGCCCCCCTTTAGCTCGACCCGGACGGGTCGCTGGACGACGACCCGGTTGGTCGCCGTCAGCGCCGACACCGATAGGCGGTAGAGCCCGTCGCGCAACGGGACCTCGACGACGCGAACCCCGCGCGCCCACGAGTTGGAGTGGTTTGCCAGCATCCGGTGCTGTGACACTCGCCTCCCCTCGGAGTCCATGATCTTGATCTCGACACGGTGGAAGTCCGTCCCTCGGCGCAGATCGGATCGCACCTGCACGATGAGCGTGCCGTCGGCGTAGGCGGGCGTGGCGCTCAGCGCCGCGACGAGGATGAGCAGGCGGGTAGGCATCCGGGGCTCCGTGTGCGCCGATGCGTCCCGCGCACTATACGCGGTTGACCCGGGCCCGGGTCGGCGGTAGTTCGGCGGGCATGGCCAAGCTCAAGGTCGCGATCCTGATCTCCGGGCGCGGCAGCAATATGCGGGCGCTGCTCGACGCCTGCCTCGACGGCCTGGTCGCCGCGGAGGTGGTGCTGGTCGCCTCGAACCGCGCCGACGCCGCCGGTCTGCAGGTCGCGGCCTCGGCCGGGGTCCCCACGGCCGTGGTCGATCACCGCGCCTTCCCCGACCGCCCCACCTTCGAGGAGGCCCTCCACCGTCGCATCGTCGAGTCGGGCGCCGGGCTCGTCTGCCTCGCCGGCTTCATGCGCCTGCTGACGGACGCTTTCGTCTCCCGCTGGCACGACCGGCTGGTCAACATCCACCCGTCCCTGCTGCCGGCCTTCAAGGGCCTGCACACCCACGAGCGCGCCATCGGGGCCGGGGTCCGGTTCCACGGATGCACCGTCCACTTCGTGCGGCCGGCGATGGACGCGGGCCCGATCCTGGGCCAGGCGGTGGTCCCAGTCGCGCCCGACGACACCCCGGAGGTGCTCGCCGCCCGGGTCCTCGAGCAGGAGCACCGGCTCTACGTCGAGGCGCTGGGGTGGATCGCCGACGGCCGGGTCACGGTGGTCGACGAGCGGGTGCTGGTCGCCTGACCTCGAGGCTCAGGCTGCGGCGGACGTGTCCTTGTAGGCCGGTCGGTAGGAGAACACGAACTCACCGCGATCGAGCCATCGCTCGCCAATCGGCTGTGCCTCACCGTCCGCCGATCGCAACGTCACTCCCGCGTCATCGTGCCATCGCGGACGCGCTGCCTGGCGTGGACGCCATACGCACGGGCCGAACTCGGCGCCGAGGTCGTGGACGATGTACTCGACCAGATCGAAGTGGTTGCCCTTCGCACGGTCCTCGTGACGACCGCAGCGGATCAGCGGCCTGGAACGTCCGGCGTAGCGCTCGATCAAGCGAAGGCGCCCGACCCGGTTGATTTGCTGCTGGAGTTGGTCGTCGGAGTGATTCCAGAACAGGCCCCTCGCGGTGTCGAAGACAGGTGAGAATCGGGTCTTCGCACCGCGACTCCCCGATGGGGCGACTCGGGGGCGAAGATGTCGGCGACCTCGGCCTGCTCCGAACCCAGCCAGAACGAGACGAGCTCGTCGCCGTGGTAGAGCACCGCGCCGTCGCGGAGGAAGTACCGAGACGAGAACCGAACGTCCGCCGCCCGGGGAACCGGGGGGCCGAATCGAACGAGCTCGTGGTCCGCGAGGTTGATTGGCAGGAGCTTGCCGATGCGCGAGATGACCGACTCAGTCACACACTCGCGCGGCCCGCTTGATCCTCCGCAGCTCGACGTCCCCGCCTCGCGCCAGCCGTTTTCGTGGGTTCAGTCTTCGACGCATCTCCACCCTTGACGTCGTTCTATCCAAGGGGCCGGCCGGACGGAAGGTGAAATCAACTTGGGGTGGCGAGCGCCGTCAGAGGCCGAGCGCGTGGCGCCAGGCTTGGGCATCTGCCCCGTGTTGGAGCCCGGTGACGGAGCGGAGCGTGTAGACCGCCTGGAGCGTTCGGTTCCCGTAGAGGCTGTGTCCATAGAACCTGCTTGTGACGCCGATGGGACGGTCCAGATCATCGACGACGGCGCGCAGGGTCTCTCGGACTCCGGCGCGGGCACGGGCGGCCGCGCGTCCGTAGGCGCCCCCCGTGCGGGCCAGGTCGCCCCTCCTTCTGCGACGTCCGTCTCCCGGCGACGCGCGCGGGTCCGGGTACGGTGCGCGGGCGGCCTCCAGGGCCCGCACGCTGGCGTGACTCTCCAGTTGCAGGTGCGCGTCTTCGAGCAACGACACGTCCCGGTGGACGACCCCCCAGTCGAGCACGTACTCCGCCGTCTCCGAGCTGCTCGCCAGTCGCTCCACCGCCGCCCGCCAAACGGGCCCGCGCATCGCGAGGAGGACCGTGGCCGGGAGTGACTTCAGGCTGGAGGTGTGCTCCAGCGCGGCCTCGATGCTTGGCTGGCCGGGCGTGTGGGCGAGGACCCACCATGCGCTCTCGCGTGCGTACTTCTGCGCGGGGCTCTCGTCTTTGGTCCGAGTGAGGTTGCGCAGCGCCAGCGTCACCAGGTCTTTGGGCATGCGCCCGGCGTAGATCTGACTCGCCGACGGGGGGATGCTCGGCGGGACCCGTCGGGTCTTGTAGCTCGGCCCCTCGCCGCCATACAGGCCCAGGGTCCAATCGGGCCGCGTGCGCAGGCTGATGGTGATCGCGGGGTTCCAGATCGCGACCGCGCGGTCGAGGTCGAGGAGCCCGGTGAGCTGGATGAGCGCCGAGATCCGGTAGGGGTCTCTCCCCCCGCGGATACGCTCGGCCTTGCGCTGCGCCCAGCGGAAGAGCGCCGCCCTGACCTCCGGGCTCCAGCGGGCGGGAGCCGTCCACCGCATCACCAACTCGTCGAGGCGGTCCAGGCGCTCACCGCTGGCCGCCTTCTCGATCCAGCCGGCCCCGACCCGGTCGAAGGTTGCCTCGTCCGCCCCGTAGGCCAGCGCCTCGTGGAGGCGCTTCGTCCCGGCCTCGGTGACGGGCTGCGTCTGGCGCAGCGCCGGCATCGCCTGGGCGCGCGTGAACCTGATCAGGAGCGCTTGCCGCGCGTGGTAGTCGCCGCGGGCCACGTATGAGTCGGCCGCCTCGTTGGGGGTCAGGGCCGCGGACTCGACCAGAAAGAGGACCGCACCGAAGATCGCCACAAAGACCGTCGCGGTGAGGGCCTTGCGCCCGATGGGGGGACGATCCACGCCGCGCTGAAGCAGGCCGATCCAGAGGAGGATGAGCCCAGCGGCGCAGAGCAGCCCCGAGACAGCGAGCAGGGTCGTTGTCTCGTCGCCCACCAGCAGCGTGACGGCGCCGACGAGCCCGAGGGTGGCGGGCAGCGACGCGAGCGGGTGCCCGGTGACGCTCCCGAGGCCGGCGCCGAGGCACATCACGGGAAACGCTCCGAGGGCGATCATCCCGGGCGCTGTGTCGCCGAAGAAGGCCGGCGGGACGAGCACCAGCGCGAGGCTCGCCACCATCCCCACGACGGCGCCGACGTAGAGCGCGCCCGGCGGGACGTTTCGTACGAGGAAGAAGTTGGACAACGAGCCGGTTCCGGCCCCGACCATCGTCGCCAGCAACGAGGCGGTCGCGAGCGCGCAGATGCCATGCGGAACCACCCCTGCGATGGGCACGAGCGCTGCGACGATGCTGGCGACCGCGCCGAGGGCGAGGCCGACCGGAGCGAGGCGCCGCAGATTCCAAGCCAGGACGACGCGCCTCATCGTCGGCCTCGAGCGAGGCTGAGCACCAGGATGGCGAAGGCCACCGCGGCTGGGCGAACGGCGTCCCACTCGTACTCATCCAGGTAGCCCCAGAAGTCCACCTCCGCGCCCCCCTTCGCCCCCGCCGCCGTCGCGACGATGGCGGCGACCACACAGACCGTGCCCGCGATCCAGGGTGAGCCCACGTGCCATACGACGAT
>CAYOBQ010000118.1:0-28808 GCA_964402225.1 uncultured Nannocystaceae bacterium
CCCCCGTCGGGGCTCGGCAACCTGCCGCCGCCGCCGCCGCCGCCCGCCGGGGTCGCCCCCGGGCTGGATCTCTCGGTGGATCTGGTCGACGAGATCGAGGACCTCGACGAGGTCGACAGCAGCGCTACGCTCGCCCAGGCCGGGCTGGTCTACGTGCGCATGGCCGATAGGCGCGTCGCGGGCCCTTACGACACCGCCGCCGTGGCTCAGATGGTCGGCAACCGGCAGCTCACGGGGCAGGAGCAGGGCTCCCTCGACCAGGTGAACTGGGCGCCGCTCGCGAGCTTCCCGGGGCTGGCCGATCTGGTGCCGCCAGCGGTCGCGCCGCCGCCACCGTCGCCGGGGGGCCAGGCCGAGGCGGGGGACTTCGACTTCAGCTTCGGCGCTCCGGCCACCCGTCAGGCGGCCCAGGCCGACGACTTCGACTTCAGCTTTAGCGACGCGCCGGCCCCCACCGCGCAGCCGCTGGTCCCGCCGCCGGCCCCAGGGGGCGGAGGCGCGGGGCTCAACGACCTCTTCGACGACCTGCCCGACGACCTGCCCGCGCCGAAGGCGCCCTCGCCCTTCGACGATCTCGGTGATCTGCCGGCGCCGAAGCCCCAAGGGATCACCGATCTGCCGGCGCCCAAGGCCCAGGGCATCGTGGATCTACCCGCGCCCAAGGCCCAGGGCATCGTGGATCTACCCGCGCCCAAGGGCATCACCGATCTACCCGGTCCGGCCTTCAGCAACCTGCCGGGGCCGGCGCACAGCAACCTGCCGGGCCCGGTCGAGGGCAACCTGCCGATGCCGAAGATCGGGCACACCGATCTCCCCGGCGTGGGGGGGCTGCCCGGCGTCGGCGGGGTCCCGGGGGTGGGCGGCGCGCCGGGAGAGATCCCGCTCCCCGACTTCGATCCGTCGGTTCAGGGCATCCCCGCCGGCGGGCTCATCGCCCCCGAGTCGGAGGGGCTGCCCGATCTCCCGATGGGCGACGCCGCCGCGCTCTTCGAGCAGGCGAGCGCGGAGGTCGCCGCGGCTGGCGAGGCCCCGACGGAGGGGCGCAAGCTCCCGAAGAAGGCGCTGCTCGGGGTGGTGGGCGTGCTGGTCCTCGCCGGGGGGGCCGTCGGCGCCATGATGGCGCTGTCGGTGGGCCCCTTCGCGCCGCCGCCGCCTCCGATCCGGCCGCCGGCTCCCAAGGCCAAGGCCAAGCCCAAGCCCAAGCCCCTCGAGCAGCCCAAGGCGTCGGCGACCCCCGACGACCTCGGCACGCTGCCGACCAGCGGCGCGACCCTGGCGGAGGTCGCGGGCTATCGCGACCAGATCGCGCGGCTCGAGGCGGAGGAGCCCAAGGGTGAGAAGCTCGCCGAGCTGGTGGAGCTCTACGCGCTGGGCGCGCTGGAGTTCGAGGGCAACGAGGCGTGGATCAAGAAGTCCGCCGAGATGACCGCGAAGCTCGAGGCCGCCGCCGAGACCCCCGTCGGGCAGCGCGCGAGCCTCGCGTCGGCCCTCGCTGGCGGCGACAAGGAGGCGATCACCAAGATCGACGCCTTCGCGAAGGCCAACAAGAAGGACGGACGGGCCCAATACCTGCTCGGTCACGCGCGCCGCTCGGCGGGTGATGGCAAGGGCGCGTTGGCGGCCTTCGTGGCGGCGGTCAAGGCCGATGACTCATTGCTCGGGGCCCAGCGCCTAGCGGGTGAGCTCGCTCTGACCGCCGGGGAGCTGGGGGCCGCGAAGAAGCGCCTCGAGGCGCTCTACAAGAAGGCCCCGGGCGCCCCCGGCGTGGCCACCGCCATGGCGCGAATCGAGATCCGCCAGGGGAAGCCGGAGCGGGCGTTGAAGCTGCTGGAGCAGGTCCTGGCCCTCGATGGAGAGCGGCTCTCGGGGATCGACAAGTCGGGCGCGCTGTTGACCCGCGCCCGGCTCGAGCTCCAGCGCAAGCAGGAAGAGGAGGGGCTGGCGACCCTCGAGGATGCGATCCGGGCCTGGCCTGCGAACCTCGATGCCGTGAACCTGCTGAGTGACCGCCACTTCGCGAGCAAGGAGTTCGAAAAGGCCCTCGAGCAGTTCGAGACGCTCGAGGCCGCCGGAGTCGCGAGCCCGCAGATCAGCATCAAGATCGCCCAGTCTCACCTGGCCTTGGGCCGGCGACCGCGGGCCAAGGCGGTCTTGGAGAAGGCGGCGACGAAGTACAAGCAGGACCCGCTGATCCCGACGGCGCTGGGTGACCTCTTGATCAAGGCCCGCGACTTCGACGCCGCGCGCACGGCCTACGAACGCGCGCTGGAGGTGGCCCCGACCTACACCGCGGCTCGGCTGCGTCTGGCCGACTTGCTGGTCCGGGAGGCGAAGGTGCGCGAGGCCATCGAGTATCTCGCCGCGGCCCTCGCCAAGAGCCCCGAGGAGCCCCTCTTGCATGTCGGGGTGGCCGACCTGAACCGTCAACTCTTCGACTCCAGCGGAGACTTCTCGCTGCTGAAGAGCGCCGAGAAGGGCTACCGCAAGGCGATCTCACTCGATCCGGGGCTGCTCGAGCCGCGGCGAAACCTGGCGGTGGTCCTGCTCGCTGCCGGCGACACGAAGAAGGCCCTCGCGACCCTGCAGGGCCTCGAGAAGCGCCCGGACTTCCACGGCGACCTCAACTTCGAGTTCGGACAGGCGCAGCAGGCGCTGGGGAAGCTCGATCTGGCCATCGGTCGCTATGACAAGGCGCTGGCCGAGCGGCCCGAGGACGCCCGGTACCTCACGGCGGCGGGCTCCGCTTACTTCGAGAAGGGGACCTACGACAAGGCTCGGGACCTGCTCGCCAAGTCCGTCACCCTCGACCGGAAGAACGAGCGGGGCTTCTACTTCCTCGGCCGGGTGGACGTGGCGCAGTCGAAGCACGACGACGCGCAGGTGCGCTTCGAGCGCGCGTTGGAGCTCAACAAGTCGAAGCAGGTCTACCACTACTGGCTGGGTCGCGCGCTGCAGGGTCGTGGGGCCCTCGCGCCCGCCGAGCAGGAGTACGACGGGGTCGTGGTCGCTGCGCGGAAGAACAAGGAGCTCGCGCGCCGCCTCTGCGACGCCTTCTACCGACGCGCGCAGCTCTGGCTGCGCAAGGGGTTGGCTGGCTGGCGCCCCGCCCGTGGCCTGCTCGAAGAGGCCCTGGAGTGCGCCCCGAAGCGCGCCGAGGCCTGGCTGCTCCACGGGAACCTGGTGGCGGATCTGCAGGACAAGGCGACGTCGATGAAGAGCCTGAAGCGCGCGCTCAAGACGAAGCGCTGCTATGGGGAGGCGCACTTCGCGATCTTCGAGAAGCACCTGCGCCACGAGGTCCCGCCGAGCACCAAGAAGATGCAGAAGCGGCTCCGCGACGCCGTGCGCTGCGACCCGAAGCTCTGTGAGGCCCACTTCGCGTTGGCCAACATCCTCAAGGACACCAGCCCGGGGGCGGCCCGCAAGCATCTGAAGCTCTACGTGAAGCATTGCCCCGAGGGGACGAACGTGCGCAACGTTCGCGAGATGCAGCGCCTCCTCCAACAGAAATAGGCCCATGCTCGACATCCGAAAGATCGCCCAAGCGCCCGAAGAGTGGCGCCGGCGCCTCGCGCGCCGTGGTGCCGACGCGGGGCTCGACCGGGCCCTGGCCCTCGACGTCCGGCGCCGTGAGCTCATTCAGCGCGCCGACGGCCTGCGCCACGACAAGTCCGTCACCCAGAAGGCGATGGGCAGCGCCGACAAGTCAGGGCCCGAGTTCGCCGAGTTCCGGGACCGAATGCGCGGCGTCAGCGCCGAGATCAAGGCCGCCGCCGACGAGCAGAAGCAGGTCGAGGCGGATCTCGCCGCGCTGATGCTCACCCTGCCCAACGCCCCCGACGACGCGATCCCCGACGGCGCGACGGAGGCGGAGAACGCGGTGCTGCGCACCTGGGGGGAGCCCGGCGTCTACGACTTCGCGCCGCTGCCTCATTGGGATCTCGCCGCGAAGCACGGCTGGCTCGATCCCGAGGCCGGCGCCAAGGTCGCCGGCGCCCGCTTCCCGGTCTACCGCGGGGCCTTGGCTCGCCTCGAGCGCGCGCTGATGAACCTCATGCTCGACCTCCACACCACCCAGCACGGCTACACCGAGATCCTGCCGCCCTTCGTGGTCAACGAGGACGCCATGCAGGGGACGGGTCAGTTCCCCAAGTTCCGCTCCGACGCGTTTCTCGTGGCCGCCGAGGTAGAGGGCGAGCTGACGAGCCAGAACCTGGTCCTGATTCCGACCGCCGAGGTCCCGCTCACGAACCTGCACCGTGGGGATATCCTCGAGGTCGAGGCGTTGCCCGTCCGCTACACCGCCTTCACGCCGTGCTTCCGGCGCGAGGCCGGCGGGTATGGCCGCGACAATCGTGGCCTCATTCGGGTGCACCAGTTCCAGAAGGTCGAGCTCGTCCACATCGTGCGACCGGAGGAGAGCGAGGCGGCCCTTCTAGCCCTCGTCGGCCACTCCGAGGCGGTCCTCCAGGCGCTCGAGTTGCCGTACCGCGTGGTCGACCTATGTGCCGGTGACGTCAGCTTCGCGTCCCGGCGGACCTGCGACCTCGAGGTGTGGCTCCCCGGTCAGGACGAGTACCGCGAGATCAGCTCGTGTTCGAGCTGCGGAGACTTCCAGGCCCGCCGCGCCCGCATCCGCTATCGCCCTGGCCCGGGTGAGAAGCCGCGCCTCGTCCACACGCTCAACGGCTCCGGCGTCGCCTTGGGTCGCGCGGTGGTCGCGGTGCTCGAGAACGGCCAGCAGGCCGACGGATCGGTGCGCATCCCCAAGGCCCTCGTCCCCTACATGGGAGGCCTGGAGTCGATTCCAGGTTGACCCCTCCTCGATGCGGGACTATAAACGCCGGTCTCTGACGAGGTCCTCCTGTGGAGGAGTGGCCGAGTGGCTGAAGGCGGCGGTCTTGAAAACCGCTGTGGGGCGACCCACCGTGGGTTCGAATCCCTCCTCCTCCGCAACCTACGTCAGCGGTTCGTTGACAGTCCCGAGAATGGCGCTTCGATAGCGCAGCTATGAGATCCTGGTGGGGTGACCCTCTCTGGAGAGATGGCCGAGTGGCTGAAGGCGCTCCCCTGCTAAGGGAGTATGGGGAAACCCATCGAGGGTTCGAATCCCTCTCTCTCCGCCATGTGCACTGGTAGCTCAGCTGGATAGAGCACCGGTCTACGGAACCGGTGGTCGCAGGTTCGAATCCTGCCCAGTGCGCAACTTCATGCAGCCCTTCGACGACCACGCATTCATGGGCATCTGCCTCGGCCTCGCACGGCGCGCAGGCGCCCGCGGAGAGATCCCCGTCGGCTCGGTGGTCGTGCAGGGGGGTCGTGTCCTCGGACGCGGCTTCAATCTGCGCGAGCAGCACGCCGACCCCACCGCCCACGCCGAGATCGTCGCGATCCGTGACGCGGCGCAGCGGTTGGGGCATTGGCGGCTCGTCGATTGCACCCTCTACGTGACCCTCGAGCCGTGCGTGATGTGCGCTGGCGCGTTGGTCAACGCGCGCGTCGGACGGCTCGTCTTCGGCTGCACCGATCCCAAGGCGGGGGCGGTGTCGTCCCTCTACGAGGTCCCCACCGACGTCCGCCTCAACCATCGGATGCCGGTCACCGCCGGCCTCCGCGCTATCGAATGTGCCAACCTGCTCCGCGAGTTCTTCCGCGCTCGTCGGGGTCGTCGTCGTGGGTCCCCGGGCTATTGACCGGAGCCCACGCCAAGTGGAGAGGTGGCCGAGTGGCCGAAGGCGCTTGACTCGAAATCAAGTGTGGGGAAACCCACCGTGGGTTCGAATCCCACCCTCTCCGCCATTTGCGCTTGTCGTGGAGGGGTGACCGAGTTGGCCGAAGGTGCACGATTGGAAATCGTGTGTGCTCCAAAAGGGTACCGAGGGTTCGAATCCCTCCCCCTCCGCCAGTAGTTCGTGGAAGATTGTGATGGCCGGGCCCGATGACCGGAGACCGTGAACTCCGCCAGGGCCGGAAGGCAGCAACGGTAGCGGCCCCTTCGGGGTGTCGGGTTCCGGCCATCGACCAAAGGGACTGACGTGTCTTACCTCGTGCTCGCGCGCAAATGGCGGCCGACGACCTTCGAGGAGGTCGTCGGGCAGTCCCACGTCACCCGGACGCTGAAGAACGCCATCCAGCGCGACCGCGTGGCACACGCCCTCCTCTTCACGGGCAGCCGCGGCATTGGCAAGACCACCTGCGCCCGGCTCCTCGCCTGCGCCCTCAACTGCGAGGGGGGTCCGCGCATCGATCCGCCCACCGACGATCCCGCGTGCGCGGAGATCATGGGGGGCAAGTCGGTCGACGTCCTCGAGATCGACGGCGCCAGCAACAACGGCGTCGAGCAGATTCGTGAGATCCGCGAGTCCGTGAAGTTCATGCCCACCCGGGGCAAGCGGAAGATCTACATCATCGACGAGGTGCACATGCTCTCGACGAGCGCCTTCAACGCCCTGTTGAAGACCCTCGAGGAGCCGCCCGAGCACGTGATGTTCATCTTCGCGACCACCGAGCCCCACAAGATCCCCGACACGATCATCAGCCGCTGCCAGCGCTTCGACTTCAAGCGCATCCCCGAGGGGGAGATCGTCGCCGCGGTGGCGAAGATATCGGCCGCCGAGGGGCTCAGCGTCGAGGAAGCCGCGCTGCACCACATCGCCCGCGAAGCGCAGGGCGGGATGCGCGACTCGTTGTCCTTGCTCGATCAGGTCATCGCCTTTTGCGGCACCGAGATCACCGAAGCGCAGACCCGTGAGGTGCTCGGCATCGCCGACCGCAAGGTGCTCTACGATTTGACGACCGCGGTGCTCGCCGGTGACGGGAAGGCGGCGCTCGAGGTCGTGGACGCGCTGTTCCGCTTCGGCATCGATATGCAGCGCTTCGCGGCGGAGTTCCTGGAGCATCTGCGCGACCTCGTGGTGGTAAAGGTGTGCCCAGAAGCCCCCCATCTGGTGGACATGCCACAGGCCGAGATGGCCACGGCGAGCGCCCAGGTCGCCGACGTCGAGCCGGCCCAACTGCATCGCCTCTTCAACGCGATGCTGGGCTGCGCCGAGTCGGTGGCCGCCTCGCCGTTCCCCAAGCTCGTCCTCGAGATGTCGCTGCTGAGGCTCTGCCAGCAAGGCCCGACGCTCCCCTTGGCCGAGGTCCTCGATGGCCTGGCGCGGCTCGAAGCGCGCCTCGACGAAGGGCTGCCCCCCGAGGGTCCCGCTCCGGGGGGTCCCGGGCCGTCCGTCGGCGGCGGTGGGGCCGGCGGCTCCGGGGGCGTCAGCGCCAGCGCCGGTGGCGGCGGGCCCACGATGCAGGTCGCGGTCAACGCTCCCACCATGGTCGCGCCCGCTCCCCGGCCGCAGCTCCGAATCGCGCCGGCGCCCGAGGAGGTGCCCGAGGCGCCGGCCCAGGTACAAGACGTCGCCGAGACCTTCGACGCGCTACCCCCGCCGGTTTGCTTCTCCACCCCGCCCCCGGCGATCGACACGCCGCGTCGCCCGGATCTCCCGGTCGTCGACGCCCCCGTGGCCAACGTCGTGCCGCTACGCCCCGAGACGCCGGCGGCGCCCGCCGTGACCGTGCCTCTGGCCGACGGCCGCGAGCCCATTGAGCAGTTTGCCGCGCTGGTCGGTGAGCTCCGCGCCCGCGACGCGTTCCCGGCGTCAGAGATCGAGCAGTCCGTGCACCTGGTTCGCCTCGACGCGGACGGCCTCTGCGTCGCGGTGCCCCTGGAGGCCCACGACGAGCTCCGGCAGGCCCTTGGGCGGCTCGAAGCGCTCATGGAGGAGGCGCTCCCCGTACCCTTCGAAGTGCAACGCTGCGAGCGCGGCGATCCGCGACTCGCGATAGAGACGCTCTTCGAGCGCAAGAGCCGGCTGGCCCGCGAGGCGCTCGAGGCGCGGCGCGCGGCGGCGGCGGACGATTCGAAAGTGAGGTTGGCCGTCGAGTTGCTCGGCGCCAAGATCCTCTCCGTGACTCCGAGGTAGGAAATGGCGAAGCAAGGCGGCGGCCCCGCAAACATCATGCTCCAGGCGAAGCGCATGCAGGGCCAGATCAAGGGCCTGCAGGAGCAACTCACAGAGCAGACCTTCGAGGGCGCCGCCGGCGGCGGGCTGGTGAAGGTCCTCGTCGACGGCCGACAGAAGATCAGCAAGATCGAGATCACGCCCGAGGCGATCAACCCCGACGATCTGGACGAGCTCGCGGATCTGCTCACCGCCGCCGCCAATATGGCGCTCGGGGCGAGCCAGGAGCACAGCCAGGCGGAGATGAAGAAGATCACCGGCGGGATCAACCTCCCCGGGCTCTTCTGAGTCTGCCCTCCAGGTGTCGTCGAGCGACCCCATCAAGCGGTTGGTGCATGCGTTCACACGCTTGCCCGGCATCGGTGAGAAGAGCGCCACCCGCCTCGCCTTCCATGTCCTCGACGCCGACGACCTCGTCGCGCGCGAGCTCGCCGAGGCCTTGCTCGAGATCAAGCAGCGCATCCGCCTGTGCTCGGTCTGCTGCAACCTCACGGAGGCCGATCCCTGTCGCTTCTGCGCCGATCCCCGACGCGACGCGGCGATCATCTGCGTGGTGGAGTCGGTCCCCGGCTTGATGGCGATCGAGCGGACGGGGGAGTACCGCGGTCGCTACCACGTTCTGCACGGCGTGTTGGCCCCGCTCGACGGGATCGGCCCCGACGAGCTCCATCTGCGGGAGCTCATCGCCCGGCTGCGTGGGGAGGTCGAGGAGGTGATCGTCGCCACCAACCCCAGCGTCGAGGGGGAGGCGACGGCGCTCTACATCCACCGCCTCGCCGCGCCCCTCGGCGTACGAGTGACCCGGATCGCCAGCGGCGTGCCCATCGGCTCCGACCTGGAGTACGCCGACCAGGTCACGCTCTCCCGAGCCCTCGAGGGACGGCGCCAGATCTAGTCGACCTTCCTCGCTCCAGCGATGTTGTGTGGGTAGGAGACGGGTGCTAGGGTCGCCCAACCAAGCGGCTTTGAGGCGCGGAAGTCCACCGATGAACTCGCAGATGGTGCTCTACGAGGAGGAGCATAATCAGGTCGTCGCGGCCTGTGACGCGCTCCACCGCGACGCCTGCGCCAAGGCGGTCTTCCTCGTCGACAAGAACGGTCAACTCCTGGCCTCGAGCGGAGACGCCCAGGGCCTCGACATGACGTCCCTCGCCAGCCTCACGGCGGGTAATATCGCAGCGACCGGAGGCTTGGCCCAACTCCTCGGGGAGAAAGAGTTCGCGATTCAGTTCCACGAGGGGGAGAAGGACAACATCCACATCTCCCTGGTGGGTCAGCGGGTCATCCTGGTGATCATCTTCGATGAGCGCTCGTCGCTCGGCCTCGTCAGGTTGCGCGTGCGAAAGGCGGGCAGCGAATTGGCGCGGATCTTCGAAGTGATCAACGCTAAGGCCAAAGAACAGGGTTCGTCGGTGTTCTCCGAGCTCACCGACGACGACATCGACTCCCTCTTCGGGGACATGTGACGACGCCAACCTAAGCTATGTCGTTCATCAACTACTCGTCGCGCGAGATCAACTGCAAGATCGTCTACTACGGGCCAGGCCTGTGTGGAAAGACGACCAATCTTCAGTACATCTACGCCAAGACCAATCCCGAGGCGAAGGGGAAGATGATCTCTCTGGAGACGGAGACGGAGCGCACGCTCTTCTTCGACTTCCTGCCTCTCTCATTGGGGGAGATCCGCGGCTTCAAGACGCGGTTCCACCTCTACACGGTCCCCGGTCAGGTCTTCTACGACGCCAGCCGCAAGCTGATCCTCAAGGGGGTCGACGGCGTGGTCTTCGTGGCCGACTCCCAAGTCGAGCGTGTCGACGCCAACGTCGAGAGCCTCGAGAACCTTCGGGAGAACCTGGAGACCCAGGGCTACGACCTCGACAAGCTCCCCTACGTCGTCCAGTACAACAAGCGCGATCTGCCCAACGCGGTCGACGGTGACTACCTGCGCGATCTGCTCAACCCGACGCGGGTGCCGGACTTCGAGGCCGTCGCGACCACCGGAATGGGCGTCTTCGACACGCTCAAGGCGGTGGCCAAGCAGGTCCTCATCGAGCTCAAGCGCGGTCGCTGACCGAGCTGCCCGAGCCCCGCGGCATCGGGGACCACCTCCGTTACACCTGGTCGGCCCTACGGCGACTTCGCGCGTCAGGTCGCGAGATCGACGCCCTCGACGAGCAACTCCGCGGTGCGGTCCGTGAGCGTGACGAGCGCCTCGCCCGAGTGGGGGAGGCCGCGCTGCGCGAGGGTGCCCCGGGCGGGGTGGCGGCCTTCGCGGACACGATCGGCGAGTTAGCGGAGGCCAACGAAGCCGCCACCGCCGAGCGCGACCAACGCGCGGCCACCGCAGCCGCGGCCGAGGCGGCCAGCAGCGAGCTCGACGCCGAGTACGCCCGGCGGTTGGAGGGATCTCGCGAGACGATCGCGTCGATCCGCGCGGAGCTCGAGGACCTGAAGGCGCGCGACGCCGCGACCGTGACCGCGGAGGGTCGTCTCGATGCGGCCGAGGCGGAGCTCATCGAGCTCGAAGAGGACCACGCGCGCGCCGTCGGTCGCTCTGAATCCGAGCGACTCGCCCTCGCCGAGGCGCTGGCCACGGCCACCAAGAAGGTCGCGCGGATCGAGGGACGCAAACGCGCCACGCTCGTGGATCTGGGCCGAGAGGTCGTCCGCACGGATCCAGACGCCGACGAGGCGCGCGTCCAAGCCCGCGCGAGCCTCGCCCGAATCGAGGCGCTCCGGGCGCGGCGCGCGGACATCATCGCCGGGCGCGACGCGATCGACACGGCGCCGATCACCCGCACGCTCGCGGCGGTGGGCGCCCTCATCGCCCTCGCGCTGGCCATCGCCGCGGTGGTGTGAATTCGACGGGATCGGCCGTCGCACATAGCATGGAGCCGATGCCCCGCCGAGCGCGAGTCACGGATCTACTGGCAACCGCGGAACGCCACACCCGCGCGGGGCGACTCTCGCGGGCGGTCGTCTTCTACCGGAAGGTGGTCGCGGCCACCCAGGATGGGGACTTCCGGCGTGAGGTGGCCCATCTGCGCCTGGGCGACCTCCACCTCGGACAGGGGCGCGCCGAGCTCGCCCTGCCCCATTTGCGGCGCGCCCACGCGTTGGGCGGGGGCTCGGCCGACTCGTCGCTGATGTTGGGCGTCGCGCTCCTCGAGCTGGGCCACCATGAAGAGGCCGCCTTCCATCTGCAAGACGCGCTGATCTCCCCCGCGCGACACGCCGAGGCCCTCGCGGCCCTCGCCCGTACCTGTCTCGCGAATGGAGATCGATCGGGCGCGGCGGCCCTCGCTCGGCGAGCGGCGACGCGCGACCCTGGCTACCGGCCCCTGCTGCGTGAGTGCGCCGACGCCTGAAGAGGTCTCAGTCGAGGGGGACGGCGGCGCCACGGGCCGCGATGGCCACGATTCGCTGACCCTTGCTGCCGAGGGCCTCGGTCATCGCGTGCCGGGCAGAGCGGACCGAGTCCTGGCCGGTGAGGGCGCCGTTCTCGGGGAAGCAGGAGATGCCCGCGCTGGCGCTGAGCTGGAGTCGCTCCTTGCCGTGCTTGAAGCTGTGGCGGCCAAAACGATCCAGCACCCGCTCGACCTGAGTGAACGCGCCGTTTTGCTCGGTGCCGGGCATCACGACCTGGCAGGACGCCGCTTCGTAGAGCCCGGCCTGATCGGCCTCGCGGCACTCGCCTACGACGAGACGGACCAGCAGGTCGACAGCGTCCCGGACCAGCTCCGGGCCGTAGCGCCGGGCGAGGACATCGGGTCGATCGACGGCGTAGACCACCACCGAGTACGGCTGCGCGTAGCGCTCCGAGGCCGCGTGCACGTGCTTGACCTGCCGCTCGACCTGACGGCGCGTGTAGAGCTCACCGCCGTCGCCGTCCGCGGTGAGTCGGCCCCGCAGCGCATCGCGAGCGAGGACGGACGCCAGAAGCGGGCCCATTCGGATGAGGACCCGCTGGCGCTCCGGTCGCAGGTGCATCCCGAAGAACGCGTGCACCAGGCCATGGACGCGGCGGTCGAAGACCAGTGGCAGGGCCAAAGACGAGGCGAAGCGACCCTCCTGCGCGACGCTCGCGAGGGACACGGTCCGGGGATCCTCGGTGAGCCCGAGCACCGAGACCGGCTCGCCTCGCCCCACGGCCTCTCGCAGATCTCCCGTCAGGTGCCCGCCCTGTCGGCGTTGGCGCACGGGGTATCGCTGAAGGTAGATCCGCGGCAGCCCGTAGGCGCCGAGGAGCTCGATCTGGTCCTCGTCGGGGTGAGTCGAGAAGAGCGCGAGGCCGCGCGCGCCCCCCAGGAGGGCGAGCTTCCCGCAGACCTCGGCGGCTCCTGACTCGAAGGGCGCACCGCGACTCACCCTGGCGATCAGCGTGAGGACCGTGTCGAGAATCTGCTCGGCGTCGGCCTGCATTGGCCCTCCTCGAGCCCGTGGACACGCGGAGGTTAGCACAGGCGACCAACTTGGCCGATGATGTGCGCGTGACCGCCGACTGCCCAAACTGCGGAGCCCAGGTCAGCCTCGAGAATCGCCACGGTCTGAACGGGGCGCTGTGCCCTTCGTGCAACGAGATCGTGCAGTCCTCGACGGGCCTCGCTGCCGTGTCGCCGGGACGCCCTCGCCGGGCGTCGATCGGGCCGGCCACCTGCCCGGACTGCGGGGGGCACCGCGATCGTGACGCGCGCAAATGCCCGGTCTGCGGCGCCCCGTGGATGTACCGGGTCGTCGCCCTGAGGCCGGGAGACGAACGCGTCCGGGAGCGGCTGGTTGGCTACGTCGTGCACCGGTCCGCCCACGCGGAGCCCCGCGATCGATTGATGCGGCGCTTCGGGGGGGGGCGTTCGGTGGTCCTCGATCGGCTCACCGAGGCTCAGGCCCGGCGGGTCCGGCAGGAGATCGAGGCCTTCGGGGCGGCGGCGGAGGTCGAGCGCGACGAAGGGGCCCTCGTGCAGCCGCTGCGCGCGCCCCCGCGAACTCCATTGATCGCCCTGACGGTCGCGGCGGTCGCGATCCTCTGCCTGGGCATCTACCAGGTGCTTCAGGTCGAAACGCCGCCACCGGTCGAGCCGGAGCCGGTCGCGGCGGCGCCTGCCGACCCGGTGCCCGTGGCGCCGGTCGCCCCCCGCGCGCCGGCGGCGCCGGAGGACGCGTTGGCGGGGGTCGCCCTCGCGGGCTCCGAGCTACGCCCGGTCTTCTTCGTGGACATCGAGGGGTGGGCGGTGGGTCCGCAGCGATTGGCGCGGGACGGCCAAGAGACGAGGGTCCGCCTGGGCCAGCGCGAGATCCGCGCGATGCTGGTGCGGCGCGCCCCGGGGACCGGGATGGCCCTCTACCGGATGCGGCGCCCGGCGCCCTTCGCCCTCAGCCTCGGCGACGCCTCCGTCCTCGGCGCCGGCGACCGCCTCTACGTCGCTGATCCGCACGCCGCCGCGATGCGCGCCACCGAGGTGGTCGAGCCGAACCACCGGGTGGGGCGCTTCGTCTACCTGCGCTTCGAGGCGCCGACGCCGGAGTCGGCCTTGGACGGGGCGCCCATCTTCGACACGCGCGGCCTCATGGTGGGGGTCTTCGACCACGCCGCGAGCGTGGCGGCGGCGATGCCGCTCGCCCTCCCCGTCAACCGTCTCGTCGAGGGGAAGGACGCGCTGCTTTCGCTGGTGCAGCCCGCCCGTCTCCCGGAGCCGAAGATGACCGCCTGGCTGGAAGCGGCGGCGGCCGACGACCGGGCGGAGAAGCCGGCGCTCTATTCTGCCATCGAGGGCACGCTGCTGCTGACCGTGAGCTGCCCCGGCGCGACCTGCACCGGCCAGGTCGGCGTGTTGCGGCTGGAGTCCGGGGCGCCGGCGTCGCGCACGCTGGAGGCGGAGTTTCTAGAGCCGGAGCAGCCGCCGACGGAGGCGCCGCGCTACGGACGGACGGGGGACGTCGACCTCACGGTCGACTGGCATGAGGCGCCGCTGGGGGAGTCGTTGTTGTTGGGCGCGCTCGCGCGAGATGTGCGGCGCGCCGTGCTTCGGGGAGACGCCGCCGCGTTGCGGCTCTTCGTCGCCTCGTATCGTGTCCGGCGCCCACCGTCGGCGCGGGGGCAGCCGTTGCGGCTGCGGCTCCTCGGTCCGGCCGGCCGCGAGAGTCCCAGCCGGCTCGTCGGCGAAGAATCCGCTCAAGTCCCGGGCGATCAGGACGATGTCCAGGACAGATGAACTTCGTTTCTCAACCGAGCTGAAAGTAAGAAAAATGGTCGCCTCAATCACCCAATCGGGCCGAATCCAGCCGCCGCAGTCGCGGTCGCAGGGGCAGCCCGCTCAGGTGGTACCCCCGCGCTCCGCCGGGCGGCCGACCGAAGACAGGGTCGATCTGGGGGCTCCCCCCCCGAGCCTCCACACGGGGTTCGGAATCGATCTCGCCTACGGCCGGCAGCGCCACCAGGTCGCGCGCGTCGGTGATACCGCAAAGTCCCTCGAAGTGGAGGTCACCAAGACCCTCAGCCTCGACTTCGAATTCGACGTCCAGCGCCTCCCGAGCGGGAAAGAGCTGGACGCGCTGGTCAACGAAGAGGAGAAGGCCGCCCTCGGCGACGCCATCGACAGGGTGGCTCGGGAGGGTCTCGATAGCGAGGCCACCGAGGCGTTCCTGGATGCCGTCGATGACCTCTTCGGCGAGTACGAGGATGACCTCGGACTCGCCGAGGGCGAGCTCGACGACGCCAGGGATCTGCTCACGGAGGAGGTGCTCGGGTTCTTCGGGAGCGCCGAAGGCGTCGCCGGAGCACCGCTGCTCAAGCCCCCCGGCGAGGGCGAGATCTACGAGCGGTATTCAAACGCCGTGGACTCCCTGCGCAACCGCATCGAGCGCGGACGACGCAACGTGCTCGAGGCCGCCGGTCACGCCCAACAGGTGCTCGCCGAGTTCGCCCGCGATGCCCTGGACGCGCCGGAGGAGGAGAGCGTCGAGAAGCTCACCGCCCTCGGCGACTTCCTCAGTCGCCTCGAGCAGGCGGAGAAGAAGGGCGGCCCGGACGCCCTGCGCGCAGAGGCGCGTGAGCGTCTGCTCGAGCGCCCGGCTCCGGCCCCCGAAGCCGTGGAGTCCCAGGTCGCCATCGGCAAGAGCTTCCTCGCCGCGGTCTACGCGTAGCCCCGCCCCTCCCCCCGGCGTGACGAAGCGACACGGCTTCGCCACGCACATCTTGACTCCCCGCCCTGAATAAATAGGATGCCCGCTAACGTCGCGCGCACGCGGGTCGTGTTGACTCGCTCGTGAAGCTTTGGCCAGTATGGCCGCGAATAACGCGGGCTATGACCCGCCGTACACACTTCTGGGGAGGAGTGAACTCCAATGAGTGAGATGAAGAAGCTGCTGGTCCTGGTCCTTTCCGTCGCGATGCCCCTGTGGCTGACGGCCTGTGACACCGCCGATGAGAACTGCGACGACGCGGGCGTCTGCGCCGACGGTGGCGAAGGCGAAGGCGAAGGCGAGGGCGAGGGCGAGGGCGAGGGCGAGGGTGAGGGTGAGGGTGAGTACACCTGGCTCGTCATCGTCGACGCCTCGGCGGAGGAGAACATGGACGGCACGCCCGGCGTCGACATCTGCGGGGCCACCCTCGACTGCGGCGCCGGAGCCAACGTCGCCACGCAGGCCACCTACACCGAGGGCGAAGGCGGGGTCTGCCCCAACGCCCCCGAGGGCGAGTGTGGCAGCGGCATCGACCGAAACGTCGGCGACAACGCGCTGGCCGACGGCTCCGTGTGCGCCGGTGACACCGACGGCGTCAGCGACTACGTGTCCCTGGGCCTGACCGGCACGCTGGCCCTCGACTTCGGCGAGAACATCGTCGGCTGCGACGTGACCGTCACCGAGCTCGTCGGCAACGACGTCGAGGGCTTCGAGGTCTACGTCTGCGCCACCGGCGATCTCTCGGACTGCCTCGGCGGCGCTCCGGTCGAGACCTTCGCGATGGGCGGCGACGTGAGCTTCTCCGTCGACGCCGCTGGCGAAGGTGAGGGTGAAGGCGAGGGTGAGGGCGAGGGCGAAGGCGAGTAATCGTCGCCTCACCGTCATCTGACCGAAAAGGGCCCCACTCCGGGGCCCTTTCTCGTTTCGAACGCCCGCGGCGTGCGGCATCATGGTCCTCTTCGGGGGAGGTGAGGCGATGGCCGCGCATGGCGGCGACATCATGGAGCTCTTCGAGGGGCCCTCGGAGGACTCGCTCGATGCGCGCAAGGCCGAGGAGGTCCGGGTCGCCAAGGAGGCGTTCCGAGAGCTCGAGAAGCTGATCAAGAACATCGGCCTCTACGGCCGGCTCCACTCGAGTACGCACCGTTTCCGCTCGTCGCTGTTCACCGCGATCAGCAATATGCTCGAGGGTGGTGAGGTCGTGGTGGACATCGGGCCCTACGAGTTCTCGGTCCACGACGTGGCGATCTACGAGAACCCGAACCCCGAAGACAACTTCATCTACAAGCTCTACATGGACGGCGTGCGGCACCTCGAGTTCGCGCCGGGGCTGACGCAGCCCGAGCTCGACGATCTGCTCGACGTGCTGCTGACCAACTGGAGCGATCCGAGCCTGTTCGAGGACGACATGGTCACGCTCATGTGGCAACGCCACTTCGAGCACATCCGCTACGTCGTCATCGACAGCTTCAAAGAGGACATCAAGGAGGACGAGGCCAACCAGTACACGGTCGCGGGGGTCGTCGAGCGGGTCCGCACCGACGGGGGGCTGAGTTTGCAGGCAGCCCACGCCGGCGCCTCGATGGGCGGGACCGACGCCAGGAGGTCGGAGAAGGTCTCGCGCATCGGGGCCACGCTGAGCGAGGGGGACCTCCAGAGCTTCGAGGAGATGCCCTTCGCGATGGACGAGGTGGAGTTCGAGACGCTCGGCGCGATGATCAGCACCACCGGGCGCGAGACCCTCGAGAAGTTCATCGAGATCCTCTTCAAGGTGAACATGGGTGAAGACGCCAGCGACAGCGAACGGGCGCGTCGCGTCATCGGCGTCTTCGACCGAATCGCTCAACAACTGCTCGATTCGGGTACCTACGGCGATCTCGAGCGCTTCATGCGCAAGGTCCGGCGCCTCACGGGGCCGGAGGGCGTGGAGTTGCAAGCGAACGTCGCGGCCATCGAGCAGATCTTCCGGCATTGGACGAGCGCCGAGTTCGTCGACCGCGTCACCGCGCCGCTGGACGAGGAGGAGTGCCGGGAGCTGCCGTCGATCCTGGCCATCTGCACGCTGCTGAACAACGAGGCCGCGGTGCACCTCGCGCGGCGGGTGGGCTCGGTCAAGTCGGACGAGCACCGAGCGCGCCTCCTGGAGAAGCTCCCGTATCTGATCCGTGGTCAGCAGCAGGCCGTCGCCCGCCTGCTGCGGGAGGTGCCCAAGGAGCACGCCCACGACCTGTTCAAGGTGCTCCGACAATCCGCCTCGCCGGACGACATGCTAGTGGCCGTGCGCTCGGCGCTGGCCAGTCAGGACGGCGGGGTGCGCTTCGAGGGGCTATCGGCGCTGCCCGACGAGTACATCGGTGGTCACCTCGAGCTGCTCTACAAGACGCTGAGGGACCCCGCAAAGACCGTACGAGCCAAGGCCCTGCACATGTTGGCCCGTGTTCGCTCCGAGCAGGTCCATGCGCACATCCTGGAGGCCATCGACGCCAAGGACTTCCAGGGCTACGAGCTCGACGAGAAGCGGCGCTACTTTGCGGCGGCGGCGCTGACGGGCAAGCCCAACGACCGGTTCCTCGAGGTCTTCGCCGCCGGTGGCCTGCTCGCCCGCAAGGCGCAGGACGAGCAGCGTCACTGCGCGGCCGTCGCCCTCGCCATTCGGCTGTGCAAAGACGCGCTGCCGCTGTTCGAGAAGGAGCTCAAGCGACGCGTGAAGCACGAGTTGGTGGCCCAGGCGTGCGCCTGGGGGCTCCAGCACGTGGCCTGTGATCGCGAGCAGCGAACCCGTCAGCTCTACGACATCTTCTACCGGGGTGAGTTGACGACCGCCGCGCCCACGAGCCCCGCCCATGGCTGACCAGACCGAGGCCCTCGCTGGCGCCCTCGACTTCTTGCATGGGCTGGACGAGGGGGAGAACCGTTTCGACGAGTTGGCGCGCCACCTGACCAACGGCCTCTTCGTCCTGATCCGGTCCGCGGGCATGCACGACCTCGGCAACGAGGCGATGAAGCGGCCGTACGGGGCGCTGGTCGCGACCGTCAACGAGATCGTACGCACCTACAACGAGGAGGTCTCGCTCCAGCTCATCGACGGGAACTTCTTCGTCAACAAGCGGCTGGTGAAGCTCGACTTCAGCTCGTTCCAGAACGCCCGCTACCTGCGGCGCATCTTCGACTACCTCGACATCAACCAGTTCCTCGTCACGCAGGAGATCTCAGAGGACGATCTGCGCGGCTTCCTGGTCGCGTTTCTGAGCGTCGTCCGCGACGGCGACGGGCCGATCTCCACCTTCGCCCTCAACGCCCTCCGGCTCCGGCGGATCAGCCAGGTCGACGAGTTCGAGGAGCTCCGACAGGAGGACGACTCGCGGGCCCACGTGCTCAGCCTCTACGCCTCGGGCTTGTTGATGTTGCGGCAGTTCACCAACGATCTCCGCAAGGGTCGCGCGCCCCGCCACGCCAAGGTGAAGCGGCTCTGCCTCGAGCTCATCGACGCGGATCCCGCGCAGCACAACATGTTGCTCGCCCTGGTTCATCTCGAGGCCTACAAGGGCAACCTCTTTTGTCACATGCTCAACACGGCGGTCCTGGCGATCGTCTTCGGCACGCGGCTCGGTCTCCCCCGAAAGCAGCTCCTCGACATGGGGATGGCGGCGTTTCACCACGATCTGGGGTGGGCGCTGCTCGGCACCCTCGAGGTGAGCGGCCTCGAAGACGACGAGGTCGCGTTGTCGATGGCGGGCATCAACTACATCCGCGACCACTCGCCGGCGGAGATGGATGAGCTGCGGGTCAAGGTGGCGCGGGCGTTGGTGCGGATGGGTGGCTTCAACGAGCTCATCATCAACCGCTTGATCGTCGCCTACGAGTGCCAGATCCAGGAGGACGCCCCCGCGGTGGGCCTCTACTACGGTGAGATCGGCGCCAGCTTGATGACCCACGTCGTGCGGATGGCGAGCACCTACGACGAGCTGACCTCGCCCAAAGAGAACCGGCCGGCGCTCTTGCCCGACCAGGCGATGAAGCGGATCCTCGACGATGGCGGCCGAACCTACGACGAGTTCCTCGCCAAGCTGTTCACCAATTGCCTCGGCATCTACCCGGTCGGCACGCTGGTCGAGCTCGACACCACCGAGATCGGGATGGTGGTGAACCTCCCCACCAACCCCGTCGACTTCCATCGGCCCCAGGTGAAGCTGCTGATCGACCGAATGGGCGAGGCCCTCACGAATGGGGAGATCGTCGACCTGTCCGAGACCTATCGTGGCGGCGGGCGCTATGTACGTTCGGTAGAGCGCACCCTCGACAGCCGTCGCTACGGGGTCAACATCACCAAGTTCTTCTTCGGCTGACGAATGTGCTACAGCCTCCTAGACGCGAAAGCGGAGTGATTAGATGGACCTTGCCCAGCGGTTCAACGAAGCCAGCGAAGCCCTCGCCAGCCGCGGACACCGGGTTGTGGTTCGCCGTGCGCGGGCGCTGATCGGGGAAGGCGACGCGGGCGTGGCGGCCGAGTTCCTCGCTGACGCAGGTGATCGCATGCGCGACGCGGCGCTCACCGAACTCGCCGGCGAGCTTCGCGGGTGGATCGACGGCGGCGGTGATGTCGCGACGCTGTTGGGCGACGACGCCTGGGCCAGCGGGGTCGCCTCCGAAGCCCAGGTGGCCGCCGACATCGATCACGCTATATCGACGACCCAGGTCAGCGCCCTCGCGGCGGGGCTGAGCGGCGCCATCGCACCGGAGATGCCGCCTTCGGAGATGCCACCTTCGGAGATGCCCCCCTTGCCGGTCCACGAGGCGCCGGCGGAGGCTGCGCGGTCGATCGCGGCGGTGGAGGCGCCCAGCCGCTTGGAGGCGCGCGAGATCCATCTCTCCGACGGGCCCGCACCAAGGCAGCCCGGGGAGAGCCTCTCGAATGGCATCGAGGTGACCCCACCGGGGACCCCGCCCTCCGCGCCGCCGGTCTCGCTGGAGACGGTGGATGGGGCGGCCGCCGCGTCGTCGGCGCCCGCCGCCGTCGTCGAGCCGCCGCCGGCCGAGGTGGTCGCCCAGGGGACCCCCTCCGACGAGATCATGCGGACCGGGTTCGAGAACATGCCCGAGCTCGACGCGCCCCCTTCGCTGACCGTGCAGGGGCCGACCAAGGAGGCCAAGGGCGGCGGTGCGGCGATGGGCCTGCTGGTCGCCGCGATCGTCGTCGCGGCGGTCGTAGGCTACCTCGTCTTCCTGTAGCCCTGATCTTCAGTTGGCGAGGATGCTCCGCAAGCGTTCACCGGCCTCCGCCGGGATCGTCTCGTCGCCGCCCACGGCCGCGAGGTAGTACAGGGCGCCATCGAGCTCGACGTCCCAGACGCGCAGCGGTGCTCCGCGCGTCATCAACGCCAGCATGCCGTCGTGGGCCTTCGGGTCGCGGGCTACGAGGGGGGCGACGGCGGCGACCGCCTCGGTGTCGACGTCGTCGTCGGTCGCGACCACCAGAATCCCGGCCTCGTCGGCGAGCGCCACCCGGGCGTGCTCGCGCCGCTCCGCGAACGCCTTCAAGTACAAACGCGCCGCCACATCCGGTCGCGCGCTCCGGTTCATTCGCCGCTCGACGAGCATGGCTGGCCTCTCGGGTTGGTTAGTCAGGTATGATGATGTAGGTGTTTGTGCGCTAGCGCAAGAAACGGAGCGTTCGAAGCCTACGGTTCGCGACACAGCGTGAAGCAGTTTGGTGTCTCGCGGTCCAGTCGGTAGGCGCGGCCGATGGTGACGTGGGCGCTGACCCGACGCAGGAAGTCGTGGGTGAATCCGTAGATGAAGCGCTGGACCCCCGTGTCGTTTGGCCGGATGCCGGGCCAGGCGGCGGGCTTTGATGGCGGGACTCGGTAGTAGTCGACCACGATCTCGCCGCGCGAGTCGCCGTCGGTGGCACGGCAGACGAAGTAGCCGGGGCCGGTCAAGCGCCGACTCTTCCCCTCGTTGTAGCCCCACAGCACGTCGGCCTCCTCCTCCGCCGGGGGTCGGCAGAAGCGCTTCTCGAAGAGACGAAAGGCGGGCAGCGTGTTTCGGCCGTAGTGCCGGACCGTCTCGAGTGGCCCTCGGTCGGTGGGCACGATGTCCTCGAGTTGCACGGCCCGGCCTCGCGCCAACGACCAGAGGCTGCGCTGCGCCTTGGGTCCGAGGGCGCGAGACTGCTCGACCCGCGCCGCGTGCTCGAGGGCGTCGAGGTACGCGCCAACCTCGTCGATATCGGCGGCGCCCGAGAGCAGCATCTTGTTCAGGCTCATTTCTGACTCGTCGGAATGTTTTGCCACAAGGTAGCGAACGCGATCGATCTTGTCATGTCGCGAGCACCTCCCGAAGCGCCGTGAACTCGGATGCTACGCAGTCCGGCAGCCCACCGAAGCCAAGCCGATCGAGGTCGGGGATCGCGTGCCAGGTGTAGGTCTCGATCTCGAGGTGCGTGCAGTCGCCGGCCGCTCGGACCGCCACCTCCCACTCGTCGCGAGTCGTGCCCAGTCGGTCGTCGCCGCGCCACCAGATCGGGACGTGGAAGTGCGTCCGCCACGCCTCGGCGCCGAGCCAGTCCTCTCCCGGCGAGCGCAACATGGGCAGGTCCAGCGCCCGCAGTAGACGCCCATCGGGCATGCGCCCCACCGTCTGGTGCAGGTACCGCGGCTCGTCGAAGCCCAGCAGCGCCGCGCGTCCAGCCGCGTCGCCCGGCCGATCGAGGTGAAGCGCGCTGCTCACCTGGATCTTACCGACCACCACGTCCGCCGCGGCGAGTCGAGCCAGGCCAGTCGCTGCGTCCTCGAACTGCACGGCTTGATGGCAGCAGTCGTAGCAGAGCCCCAGGTGGGCCGCCGCGCGCGCGCCCGTGGGGTGGAGGTGGCGCTCGAAGAACCGCACCGCGTCGTCCGTCGTCTCCATCGTGGTCCAGGGCTCGGGCTCGAGGCAGAGCCTGATGTGCACCCCCGTCCGATCACCCAACGCGGCGAGGGCGTCGGCCGCCCGGCAGAGCCCCGCGGCGAGCTCGGCGTGGACGTCGCCGGTGCGGGGGCCGAAGCCACCGGCGACGGTGCTGATCGTGCGGTATGCGGGCCCTGGCAGGGCGGTGAGGACCTCCGCGAGGCGCGTCGTGTACTCGACCCGGGCGTCGCTTCGCCAGTCCGGCTCGTAGACCTCAGCCTTGACCGAAGCGGCGGCGAAGTCCCCGTAGGGGAAGCCGTTGACCGTGAAGACGTAGAGGCCGAGCTCGGAGAGCAGGTCCGCGAAGCGCGCGCGCCGATCGGCGTCGTGCCAGAGGACGGTCGCGGCCTCGTGTCCCAGTCGCAGGCCGGTCCCGAAGGGGGCGTCGGGGGAGACCAGCGCCTTGACGGCCGCTACGTCGCGGCGCAGCACCGATTCGATGGCGTCGACGGACTCGCCGGGATGCACGTTGGTGCAATAGGCGATGTGGAGCGGGCCTGCGCGCACCCCCGCGATGCTACACTCCGCGCTTGCCAGCTACACGAACCATCGTGCTCGGCCCCGCGCAGATCAGCGAGATCGCGCGGGCCGTGGACACCCTGCTCCCCTGGCTCGCGCGTTCGCGTTTCCGGCTGCTCCCCGACGGCAACCTCGAGTTCGCCGACGCCGAGCCAGCCGAGGCGGTGAAGCTGCTGCGGGCGAAGGTCGAGCAGGCGTTGCCAGACAGCGTGCGAGAGGAGCTCGGCCGAAGCAGCGGCCTCGGCTGGAACGTCTTCTTCGGCCACGTCGTCGTCTGGTGGCTCCCCTTGCGTGAGCGCGTCGGCTTCCTGAGGGCCCTCGTGGACCGCGCGGAGATGCACCGAGTCGATCTGAGGCTGTACTGGAACGAGTCGCGGGAGGTGACGCCGCTTCGCGTGCGACCGGGGAGCGAGACGCTGTGGTGGGGCGGTGGACTCGGCGCCGTCGCCGGGTTCCTGGCGAGCCGCGTGTGGCGTACCGACTGGGTCCTCTCGTTGTTGCTCCTCGGCGGTGGTGTCGTGGCCGGCCGCCTCTTCCAGCGCGTCGTGGCCTACCGCGTCTGCGGGGATCCCCTGTGCCAGGCCCCCCTCGGGCGCCGGGCGATCTGCCCCTCCTGCGGCGCCAACACCCGTTGACCGAGCTTCGAGCGTCGCTGCTCGCCTGGTACGACGCGCACCACCGGGAACTGCCCTGGCGCGTGCACCCGACGCCGTGGCGGGTCTGGGTCTCCGAGGTCATGCTCCAGCAGACCCGCGCCGAGTCGGTCATCGACTACTTCGAGCGCTTCATCGCGCGCTTCCCGAGCCCCGAGGTCATGGCGCGGGCCTCCACCGACGAGGTCCTCTCGCTGTGGGCCGGCCTCGGCTACTACGCGCGCGCTCGTCACCTCCACGCGGCGGCGAAGCGGGTCGTCGCCGACCACGGCGGGCGGGTACCCGACGAACCCTCGCTCTTCGCCGCGCTCCCTGGAGTGGGCCCCTACACGCGAGGCGCGGTGCAGTCCATCGCCTTCGGGCACCCCGAGCCCGTGCTCGACGGCAACGTCGAGCGGGTCCTGTGTCGTCTGGACCGGGTCTCGGAGGATCCGCGCACGCCCGCGATCCGCCGGGCGTTGTGGGCCCGGGCCGCCGAGTTGGTCCCCGAGGGCCGCCCCGGTGACTTCAACCAGGCGCTCATGGAGCTCGGGGCCGTGGTGTGCCGACCGCGGGCGCCCGCCTGCGCAGCGTGCCCCATCGAGGCGCATTGCGCGGCGCGACGGGCGGGCGACGCCGCGGATCTACCGAACAAGCCGCGCCGCGTCCGTCGCCGGGCGGTCGACGTGGTCTGCGGCCTCTCCCGCACACTGGGCGGTGCCGTGTGGCTGGTCCGTCGCCCGGAGTCGGGGCTCCTCGGCGGGATGTGGGAGCTGCCCTCGGTGGAGGGCGCCGCGGAGGCCGACGCGCTGAGGGCGCTGGGCCTCGCGCCGAGCGGCGAACCGACCACCGTGCGCCACGTCTTCACGCACCTCGAGTGGACCCTGCGCACCTGGCAGGCGGACGGGGCGCCCAACCTCGTGGCCGAGGCGCGAGCGGTCCCGGAAGATCGGCTCGGGGGGGTGGCCCTCAGCGGTCCGGCGTTGAAGGCGCTTCGCTCCCACGGGGTACGCGCGCCACGGAGGCGGGGCGCCGGGCCAGAGTAGTCAGTGCACCGACAGGGTGCGGACGTCCGCGAGGGGCAGATCCTCGAAGCTCGCGCTCTCGGGCCAGCTCAGCGTCACGGGGTGCTCGGCGTCTACGCTCAGATCGATCCGGTAGCGCCCCGTGATGGGGTGGAACATCGGCTGGAAGCCCACGTAGGTGCTCATATTGCCGACGACCAGGGTCTACTCGGCGAGGGTCGGGAATCGCGGAGAGACCAGTTTGCATGGATGGGGCAGCAACGAGACCGTCCAACGGTCGTGGGGGCGGTCGTGCTCCGCTTGGAGCTGTGCCCAGAAGTCGTATTGCTCGCGGGCCGGCATGATGCAATCGCGCCCGCCGGTCTCAATGGAGAGCACCGCCAACGCGCGATCGAAGCTCGTGAGCGTTCCGTCCGGGTCGTAGGCGCGGCGCGGCGTACGACGATGTCGGCGACCTCCTTGTTGGGATCGACGGCGAGACCGACGTAGGCGTCGCTGGTCGGCGTCCCCACGATGAGCCCGACTCGCGGCGGGTTCACGGCGGGGATAGCGCCGAAGATGTTGCCGGCGAGGAGTCGAGACAGGATCTCGTCGTAGCTGATCGAGTTCAGGCGGCGGTGGGTGCCGCAGGTGCCGACGGCGGGGAAGGTGAGCACGGCCGGCGGGTTGGAGCCGGGGTTGTTGGGGATGATGACTCGCACCTCGAGCAACTGGTCACCGGGCTCATCCGGCGGGACATCGATGCCGATGTCGGCGATCGAGCATCCGAGGGGTTCGTCGGTGTCGGGGTCTGCGGGACAGGGGATCGGCCCCGCGAGCACACTCACGCCGTCGCCGGTCGAGCGAGTGGAGATCCAGCCCGCCAACTCGGCGCCCGCGTCCGGGAGCAGTCCGCCCGCGTCCGACGGCCGTGGGCCGTGTCTGGAAGGACACGCCTCATTGTCGACCTCCTCGTCGTAGGAAACGCCGCGGCCTCCGCGAGGTTGCCAGCATCCAGACAATCCTCCGATTGTAGCCGTTTCGAGGAGGCGCGGAAGGGGAAGGGAGCCGTCGTCAGCGGCCGAGCCCGACGGAGAAGCCAAGGCGCTCCCCGTTGGCGTCGCAGCCGCCCGTGTCGTAGGAGAGGTACCACTCTCGCAGCGCCACCGTGAACCGACCGACGCGGGCGGCGCCTCCAGCCGTCACGGTGATGGTCTCGTCACCGTCGGACGCGCGCAAGGCGTAGGGCTCATAGGCGCAGATGTCCTCCTCCATGGGACATGCCGAATCGACGCGGTCGAGCTCGAGCCCCGCGCGTCGAAGCGCCTCGTGGGCGCCGGGCCCCAGCCCGAAGTAGAGCGCCAGCGCGTCGTCCAGCCACACCGCGAGGTGGCCGGTCTCGTCAATCGAGTGCCACTCCGGAGCCCGCGACCAGCGGTACTCGGCCCGCAGGGGTTGACCGACCTCGAGCTCCGGCGCCCCGGGGACTCGGTAGTAGAGCCGCCAGAGCTCGCCATCACCGTCCTCGACATCGATGGTGTCGATCTGTCCCGGCTCTGCGGACCCGCGCGACGGTCCCACGCCACCCTCGCAGGAGTCCGGGGGCGCGCCGGTGCCGCGACCGACGACGGTGCCCGAGAGGTCGAAGGCAGACTCGAGCACGAGCGCCCCGTCGCCGTCGGTCACCAGCTCGGCTTCGAGGTCACCGGTGAGCGATACGAGGCAGGCGAAGGACTCCTCGTTCACAGGAGCCTCGCAGCTCGGCGTCGGGTCTTCGGTTGCGTTCCGCTCGTCGTCCCGCTCGCAGCCAGAGGTTGCGGCCAGGAGCACGATCGTGGCGAGAAGAGGCGTCCTCAGTTGCATTCCATTCACTCCAGCAAGCATGTCCGCGTACCTGACGCGAGGTCAGCGCAGTTCTCACACCGGAGCTGGTCCTTTTTTTCGGCGGCGCAGGGCAAGGAGGAGCACGGGCAGGGCCAAGGGACGCCCGTTTTGGCCCGCACCTTGGACGCAGCCACCGGAGGATCCCTCCGACGAAGTCGAGGAGGTGTCTGGAGCGGTCCCGTCCGCCGCGGCGCCGACCGATCCGTCGAGGGCGGGTCCCTGATCTACCGAGGCGCTCCCGTCCGGGCGGCCCCCGGCGTCGTCTCCGGCGCCCGCGTCTCTGGTCGGCTCGGCGTCGGGGCCGGCGTCTCGAGCGGGGGGGCCTGGCGCGGGATCCACGATCAGCAAGAGGGCGCTGTAGGCGGGGACCACCACCTCTCCGGCGAAGCGCTCGAGCTCGGCGCGCGCGAAGAGGGCCCCCAACGAGCCCCCGAAGCGGCGTGTCCGCGCCGCGCTCGCGGGGAGGTCCGGGAGGGCGACCACGAGATCGGTCGCGGGGTGCTTGTTGATCAAGACCACCGTCGCGCGATCCGCCTCGTCGGTGGCGGCGAAGACCGCCAGCATCTCGGGATCCTCCGAGGTGGTGGGCAGGGATCGATCACCAAAGGCCGTCTCGCCCCGAGGGCGGAAGAGCGCAAACGCGCTGGCCGTTGGAGTGCCCCAGTCCCCACCGACCCAGAGGGCGGCCATGTCCAGCCCCTCTCGGCCGAAGATGCCCAGCGCATCCGCGGTGGCCAAGCCCACGTCGAGGCGTTCCGCGGGGCCCCAGCTCCACTCGCCAATCGCCAGCCTGGTCCCCGGGTAGTTCGCCTCGATGAGGGCCTTGAATCGTCGGATGAAGTGGACGGAGTGGGGCGCCGGCTGGTTGGGCGCGGCGTCGGCGTTGACACCGATCCAGCCCTCGTCCTGGTAGCTCGAATCCCATAGGGAGCGGGTCGAACGAAGGCGCCAGGCGCGGGCCTCCGGCGTGTCGGCCCCCGACTTGTAGCCCGGGGGTCCACTCACGTAGTAGTGCAGGTCGAGGTAGTCGAGGACGCGCCGGCCCTGGGCCCGATCCCAAGCCGCGGCTTCGCGCAGGAACCACGGGATCAGGTCCACCCCGCCGTGGGCGGCCTTGTCGTCGGCGCCAGCGGCGCTGTTCCAGTAGAACCACCAGCAGCAAAAGGAGGGCGCGACGAGCTGCGCGTCGGGCAAGACGTCCTTCGCCATCGCGCCGACCTCTCGATAGCGCGCGAGGACCTCGTCGTAGTCGGTGGGCTCGGGGTGTACGGCCCGGTGGGTGCCCCCCCAGATGTCCATCTCGTTGTCGATGGCGACGAACTCGGGGGCGATGGGGAGGGAGCGCAGCCACTCCGCGCTGTCTTCCTCGCTCCACGGGATGGCGATGTCCGCGGGATCATTCCAGTCGATCGGCCGCCCCTGCTCGCTGCCGTCAGCCAGCATCCCGTTGCCCTGGTCGTGGTTGTAGGGGCTGGTGGCCACCTGCGCGCCGTACTTGGCCACCGAGTAGGCCCAGGACTCGCAGTCCTTGGCGACCCAGCCGATGGAGGGGATGCTCAGGAAGTTCTTGGCGCCGAAGCCGGCCACATGGCGCAGGGTCTCGCCCGCGTCGGCGGTGTGCCTGTTGATGAAGTACCAATCGTCCCCGGCGTTGGTGCAGTGGTTGCGGGGATTGTAGAGGGTCTTCGCGTTTCCCCCCTGGCGCACGAAGCCGACGTCGATGTGCTCGAGGTAGCCCTCGCCGGGGTAGGCGACGCCGTAGATGTTCGGGCTGATCGGGTGGCTGACTTCGGCCCGAATCCGAGCGCTCGAACGCGCCAAGGCGTGCTCGAAGACGTACTCGCCGGATCGGACGGTGATGCGTCCAGGCTCTAGATCCGCAGCCACGTGCAGAGCCGTTCGAGCCGGCGCCTCCAGCGGAATGCGTGCGGAGATCGGGATCTCGACCCCCTCTCGCTCCAAGATGAGCGAGTCTGGATCCCCCGATCCGAGGACCTCCACGACCCGGAGGCTCACGATCTCGGCGGCGAGGAAGCGGGGGCTCGGGGCCTCCTCGAGGCTCATCTCGTCAACGTGGAAGTCCTGGGGGCCCCCGGTCGCGTCCATCACCGTGATCCGGGTCCACTCGCCGGGGGGGAGCGGGAGCGAGATCAGGTGCCACTCGCCGTCCCGCTCGAGGACGGCCTCGCCGAGGTTCTGGAGGTCTGATCCGCTGCTGTCGCGGTCATCCTCCATCATCATCCGCAGGCCGGCGGGATCGCCCCGAAGCCAGAAACGAAGGCTGGCGAAGCCCTCGATGAGCGCGTCGCTGTGCAGCGAGAGGCCACCCCAGGCGCCGATCGAGGCGCTGATCGCGGCCTCCCCCTCACGGACGTGGTCGGCGGCGTCGAAGGCGTAGGCGCCGCCCCAGGACCAGCTCGCCCAACCGGGCGCCAGGGCGTCGTCGTAGACCACATCCGAAGCCCACCCGGGACATGGGATCGTGAGCGCTGAGAGGACCAGGACGGTGCGGCAGACAAAGCGACCAAGTGATGTGCGTGCCCGCCGGCCGAGTTCAAGGCGCGAAGCCGTAGCGATATCCGAAGATATCGGTAGGTTTCGCAACGCTGAAATCGGTTGGCGGGCGCGTG
>CAYOBQ010000119.1:0-28739 GCA_964402225.1 uncultured Nannocystaceae bacterium
GTGCTGAAAGCCCTCCACACTCCCTCCGTCAGAATCGGGATATGCACCCGATTCCACACGACGAGGCCCTCGTCGTCGACGCGAAGCTGAATCGGCGCCTCGAGACCCCGGGGCGCTCGTGGGCCAACGACCGCTTGGGGAGCGCTACTCTGTGAGGGCCGCCGCGGGTTCTTGGCGCGCCGCGGCGTTCGCGGGGAAAAACGCCCCGACCAGACAGAAGGAGACCGACATCCCGATGGCGGCGAACCAGAGCCACGTCGGGAAGGCGAAGAACGTCTCCGGCTTGTAGGGGAAGTCGGGGAGCCGCGCGGCGATGGCGTCGGCCCCCCGCGAGGCGCCGAAGCCCGCAGCCGCTCCGGTCACGCCCCAAAAGAGACCGATCAGCGTGGCTTCGCCGAGGATGAGCGCCCGCACGTCGTTTCGGCTGGCCCCGACCGCCCGCAGCACGCCGATCTCGCGGCGGCGCTGGTAGATCAGCATGAAGAACATCTGGCTGATGTTGATCGCGGCGATGCCCACGATGACGAAGCTGACGAGGGCGAAGACGGCCTTCACCGTCTGGATGATGTCCGCCGCCTGCTCGGCGCGCTCCGTCGACTCGGCGATGGTGAAGCCCATCTCGCCGACGGCCTTGACCACGCTCGGCACCAGCGTCTGGTCCTGTAGCTCGAGGACCACGCTGTGGTAGGTGGCCGCGGCCTCCTCTCCCGAGAACCGCTTATTGAGTCGCCGGACGTAGCCGATGGGCATGGTCACGCCGAGGTTGATGGCCTTGTCGCTGAAGCCGACGAGCTTGATGCGTCGGGTCAGCGGTCGGCCCCTCTCCGAGCGGCCCAGAAGCGACTTGCCGAGGGTCACGTTCAGGCCCAGGCCGGTGACCATCTCGCGGTTGAGCTTGGGCATCTTCGTGCTGCCCTGGCTGTGGGCTGTAGCGAGCGAGCCGTTGTAGATCTCGAGCAGGTTCGGGTGCACCAGCACCGGGATCGGCGTCTCGCAGCGTCTCGTGTCCTCCGCGCAATAGCTGTCTTGCGGGCACGCGCTCATCCGCGTCTTCTTGGTGTAGGTGCACGCGATCTTCTCGCACGTTCCGTCGGTGCAGGTGCGTCCGACGGGGCAATCGGGCTGGGCCTCGCAGCTCACCTCGCCTGCATCCCAGTCCCGGAAGTTGGCGAGGGTGGACCGCTGATCACCCAAGAGCGCCGGCTCGATGCCGTCGGCGATGACCTCCAACCACAGCTCGCGGTTGAGCAGGCGCCCGTAGCCGCGGGTGGGGAAGGTGAACTTCATCTTGGGGAAGGCGCGCTCGACCCCTGGGAGCTTCTGCAGCTCCCCGACCGAGGCGTCGTCGAGGGGGCGGCCCTGCATCCCGAACTCGAACTTCGCCTGGACGACCTCTACCTGGTCGACGATGAAGATGCGCCCGAGCACGACGTTGCGCACGCCCTCGGCGAGACCGATGAAGAACACGAAGCTCGAGATGCCGACCACGATGCCGATCCCGCTCATCACGAAGTTCTTCTTCGAGCGGGTGACGTTTCGGCGGACGAGGGAGACCAGCGAGCCAGCGGTCATGCGGCGGCGACTCCAGCATCCGAGATGCGCCCGTCCTCGATTCGGATCGTCCGCCGCGCCTCGGTCGAGACCCGCGCCTCATGGGTGATGATCACCACCGTGTAGCCGTCGGCGTTGAGCTGCTTGAAGGTCTCGATGATCTGGTGGCCGGTGGTGGTGTCGAGGCTCCCCGTCGGCTCGTCGCACAGCAGCAGCTTTGGCTTGAAGAGCAGGGCCCGCGCGATCGCGACCCGCTGCTTCTGCCCCCCGCTGAGGTTGTTGGGGTGCTCGTCGAGCTTGTCGCCGAGGCCCATCTCCGTGAGCGCCGCCCGCGCCCGCGCCCGGGCATCGGGGATTGGCGGCTTGCCCCGCACGAAGGCCGCTGGGAGCGCGACGTTCTCGGTGGCCGTGAGGTGGTCGAGCAGGCTGAAGTGCTGGAACACGAAGCCGATGCTGCGGTTTCGGAAGTCGCTGAGCGCTCGGTCCGATAGCGTCGCCAGATCGCGGCCGTCGACCTCGACGCGCCCCTCGTAGCCGCGATCGAGGCCGCCGACGAGGTTGAGCAGCGTGGTCTTCCCCGAACCGCTGGTCCCGACGATGGCGACCAGCTCGCCGGTCTCGATCTCCAGGCTGACGCCGCGCAGCGCGAGCTCGCCGCTGGCCGCGTTGCGGTAGCGTTTGCGCACATCGACGAGTCGAATCACTCCTCCTCCTCGCCCTCGTCGTCGCCTGTGCCCTCCTTCTTCTCCCCCTCGTCGCCGCCGTCGCCGCCCGTCGCCCCCTCGTCGCCATCCTCTCCCGCCTCGTCCTCGTCTTCCTCTTCGTCGGCTCGCTCCTCCTCCTCTTCGCGCGCCTCCTCCTCGGCCTCCTGGTCGAGGTCCTCCTCGTCGTCGTCGTCCTCGATGTCATCGTCGCTGGCGCCGGACGTGGAGCTGCCGAGCTTCGCGCGAGCCGCGCTCTTCGCCCGCGCCCTCTTGTCGCGCCGGGTCACCCGCGGCTTCACCGGCTTGGGCGGCTTCTTCGGCGGCTTGCGTGCGCTCTTGCGCTTGCTCGCGCGGTCCAAGGGCTTCCGCGTCCGAGGCTTCCGGTCCCGCAGCTTGCCGCGGGCCTTCTTTGCCTTCTTGCTCCGCGCCTTCTTCACGTACGGGCTTCGCTTCTGGAGCCGGAAGCTGGGCTTCGCGAGCATCCCCGTCATCGACAGGCCGAGGAACCCGTCGGCGTCCATTCCGCGCTTGACCTTGCGCGCGGCGAGCAACGCCGAGAGGCTGTTCGCCTTGACGAAGTCGTCGTTGAGCTTGATGCGCAGGTGCAGCCTCGGCCCCCAGCGCTTCAGCGTACTGGCGAGCTGGATGAACCCGGTGATCTCCCCCTCGGCGTCCTTCCCGGAGAAGCTGAAGTTCTCGAGGGTCGCGCGGCGGCGGCCCGGATCGAAGGCCAGGCGACCGCCGACATCGCCGAGCCGCGTCTTGGGGGCGTCGAAGAACTGGAACGCGCCCAGCTTGGCGGGGACCCGCCCGGGGCCCAGCTCGGCGCCACCCAGCTTGAGATCGATGTGGCCCAGGATCGCGGTGAGCTTGGGCTTGCCGTTGTCGTCGGCGGGGATCTCAAGATCGATCTCGCCCTCCATGGTGCCCGCCAGCGGCAACGGCAGCGCTTCGCGCAGCACGCTCACGCGGGTCAGGTCGAGGCCGCTCCAGCGCGCGGCCACCCGCACTGCTTCGTCGCCGCGCGCCACGTCAGCCTCGATCGAGCCGTCGAGGAGCTCGGCTTCGAAGCGACCCTCGAAGGCGCCCGTCGCCAGCGCCCAGGGCGCCCAGGGGGAGACGCCCAGGCGCAACACGTTGAGCAGCACCGGCGCGGGCGGTGCTGGGACCTTGGGCCTGGGCTCAGCCGCGGCCGTCTTGGCCTTCTTGGCTCTCTTCTTCGCGTTGGCGAGCGCCGCCGCGGGATCCCCCGGCTTGGCGTCCGCCGTCGGCGCCGGAGCCTTGGGCGCGGCGGCGGCGGCGGCCTCGGCCTCCTTGCGCGCGGCCTCCGCCGCCTCCCACGCCGCGAGCTTCTCCCGCGCCGCCTCGATCTCGGCGACCTGCTCCGGCGTCGGCCGCGGCGTCAGCGTGACCCCCGTCGCCTCCAGCCCGAGCAGGCCCCACGTCGACAACTCGACGATGTCGAGGTCGGCGTTGTACTCGTCTGCGGCCTTGCGCACGAGGTAGCTCTCGAGCTGCTCGAGGGGCAACGTCAGGTAGATGAAGGTGACCAGCGCGGCGAAGAACCAGGCGGTGTAGCCGAGGTATCGCAGGGCGCTCTTGAGAAACGCCATCAGAGCTGCACCTCCTCGTTGCGATAGGTCGCTACGGTCATCCGCACCTCTCGCAGGACCTGACGATCGCTGCTGGCGGTGCGGATGTTGAGCCGCGTCACGCTGACGGGCTCCTTGCGCTTCTCGAGGTTGTAGAGGAACTCCGCGAGCTGCTCGAGGCTGATGCGCCGGATGGTGACGGTCTGGCTCTCCTCGGCGAGCTCGACGACGGTCTGGCGCTCCTTGGTCTTGCGCCGACGGCGTCGGTTGTCCGTGAGGTAGCGCTTGTTCTCCTTGAAGTCCTCGATGCTGAAGCCGAGGCGGGTCGCCTGGCTCTCCATCTCACGCACGAGCTTGAGCTTGTTGCTGTCGAGCCGCGCGTTGTCCGCGTCGCTCCGCGCCTTCTTGGCGATCCAGGCGTCCTTCTGCGTCCCGATCTGTTCCAGCGCGGAGCGGACGGTCTCGTTGCGCTCCTCGAGGTTGTTGATCTGGTTGCTGGTGAAGAACCAGAAGAGCCCGACGAAGGTCAGCAGCACGGCGGCGGCGAGGCCGCCGACGAGGGCCTTCTCCCGGCCGGAGAGTCGGTCGAGGGCCTCGAAGGCACCGGACATGCCGCGTTTCTCAGCCACGGTCCTGCTCCTGGGTGCAGATGGAGGGGGAGGACAGGCGGAACTTGGTGCGGTCGTCGACGGATTTCTCGACCCGCTCCTTGTTCACGCGCTTGAAGCACCGCGTCTTCTGGATGGCGTCGACCAGCCGCTCGACGTCACCGCCGGAGCCCGTCTTTCCATGGAGCTCGAGCTTGTTCTTGTCGAGATCGATCTCCATGCGGTCGACGTCGACCTTGAGATCGAAGTCGATGTGCACCGATAGCTCCCCGAGCATGTCGTAGGCGCTGACTGTCGGGATGGCCTGGGCGGTCGACCGGACCGGCGCGCCCATCGCCGTGAGCACCAGGTTGACGTCGTCGGTCTCCTCGCCGAGGACCTCCACGGCGGTGCTGCGCACCTGCGATAGCAGCGTCTCGTACTCCGCCTGGAGGACGCGCTTCTTCGACGCCACCCCCAGGGCCGCCAGGGTGATCATCACCACCACTGCGAAGGCGAGCGTGAGCAGGCGCCCGCGCATGAAGCCGAAGTCGCCGGTGTAGGCGAACTCGCCCCGTCGGAAGTTGAGCTGAGACTGGTGCGCCCGATGAAAAGCGCGCAGCGACAGGGCCAGCGCCTTGGCGATGTAGGGGCGGACCTCATCGCCGCCGTCGGCCAGGTGTGAGAACTGCGGTTGCAGCGGATCGAGGGTGGTGACGTCGACCCCCAGCGTGTGCTCCAGAAACGCCGGAAGCCCGCGGAGCTGGCTGCCGCCGCCGGTCAGGTAGATCCGCTCGACGGCGTGGCCGGTGCGGACCTCGTGGGCCACCAGCGAGCGGCGTATCTCGCGCACCATGGGCGCCACCGCGTCGCGGCAGGTGTTGCCCACGAGCTCGCGTCGCGACATGCCGTTCATCGTGGCGTCGACCTGCGTGTCCCCGCTCCGTGGCGCGACGACGCCCTCGGAGACCTTTCCGCGCTCGGCCTGGGCTTCATCGACGCTGAAGGCCTCCGCCAGCGCGCGGGTCACGTGGGCGCCGCCCCAGGGGACGTGGCGCGCCTCCGAGGGCTCGCCGGCGTCGAAGACGCACAGCTCGGTGTGGACGTGGCCGATGTCGAGGACCGCGACGGGGCGGTCCTCGTCCTCCGGGACCACGTGGTCGTAGAGGTTGTAGTAAGACAGCGCCCCGATGCCGACGACCTTGGGATCGATGCCGACGGTCTCGAGGGCCTCGAGGAAGCGCTCGAAGACGTCGCGCTTCACGTAGGCGACCAGCACCTTGCAGGCGCCGTCCTCCCCGCGCTCCGAGATCTGGTGGTCAAAGACGCAGTCCTCGACGTCGAAGGGGATGACCTCGTCGAGCTGGAAGGGGAGGACCTGGGCGATCTTCTTGGGGTTGTCGAAGGGAAAGTCGAGGACCGCCGTGGAGCTGACGTCCGGCGGGAGCGCGCACATCAACGTCTCCCCGAGGATGCCCCTGCGCTCCAGGAGCCGGTGGGCCGCCATCGCGACGGCCATCTCGGGTCCCGGGGCGTCGCCGTCGGCATCCAGACGCAGGGTGCCCGACCCGCTGGTGAGCGGGGAGGCGAACGTCGGTAGTGCTTCGACAGGTTCACTGCCGAAGCCAACGAGCTCGAAGTTTCGGAAGGTCGTGACCAGCTCGCACACCTTCACGGTGTGTGTCCCCAGGTCCAGACCGACGACCTTGGTCGCCATCATTCCTCCCGGTAGTAGAGGGTTCGGATGATCACGTCGTTTCCAGCGCCGCCGCTGAGCCCGACGGGCAGGGCGACGCCCTTGGGAAGATCTCGCCGCGAGACCTTCTTCTCGTCCTTGCGGTTCTCGCGGGCCACGTTGCTGTCGGCGGCCACCTTGTCCTTCTTGAGGATGGCGAAGAGCGAGCGCGTCATATTGCCGACTCGGCCCTTCACCCGCAGGCGATAGAGCTTGGTACGGGTGCGGACGTCCTTCTGCAAGGCGTTCCAATTCACCGAGCTCTGGACCGCCGCGTAGACCACGCTGGGCAAGCCCAGGACGTTCTCCCGTTTCAGCCGCCCGTTGTCGTCGTACTCCCGCTGGATGTGGAGCCCGTAGCGGGCGAGCTGTTCGTCGATCGTCTGGATCGCGCTCATGTCGCCGCGCAGCCCGTTGAGGGCCTTGAGCGGGTCCTTGGCGATCTTGGTGAACTCCCGCGGGTTCTTGAAGGTGGGCATCAGCATCCGACCGGGGTTCGCCAGGGGGAGGATGCCGGCGTACTCCAGGATGATGCGGGCGTAGCTCACGAAGATCGCGCGGACGTCGAGGTCGCCGTCGGTGACCTCGCCACAGCTCGCGCTGTCCTGCGCACCCTCGATGACCTGCGCCTGGGGCGAATGGGCGAACATCAGCGCCCCGAGGACCTCGGCGCTGGCCTCATTGACGTTGATCTTCTCCGCGGCGTGCACGCTCACCTTGTCACGCAGGAACTCGAAGAGCTCGTCATTGATTCCGCGCACGAGGCGCAGCTCGTGGACCGAGTCGAAGGGCGCGTCCTTGCTACGGTAGCGCCGGTCCTTGGCGCGGAGGTAGGAGTCCTCCCCCTCGCCGACGTCGGGGAGGATCTGGAGCACCGGGCTGAGGCGGATCTCGACGCGGCTGTCGTCGGAGTCCACCCAGTCGATGAGGTTCGCGATGATCTCCTCGCGGCTGTACTCGTGGCCGTCGGCCTGCTCCTTCTCGAAGAGGTAGGCGATGGTGGGGTCGCACAAGAGCGCTCGGAGCTTGAGGACGGCGGCCTTTCGCGACTGGCAATCAAGCTGCTGGTCGTCGAGGGCGCGGCCGGGGCGGGGCGGGCACCACAGTCCGCGAAGCCCGATGTAGCTGTCCTCCGGCGTCAGCTCGATGTCCTCGATCTCGCCGGTCGTGATGCCCACGCCCTCGATGCCTTCGAGCTCGACGGAGAGGCCGCCGACCGGGAGATCGACCCGCCCGTTGACGAAGATGTCCAAGAGCAGGTTGCACAGCTTCTGGGCGTCGACCTTGTCCTGGAAGCCGGCCATCGGCCCCCACCCCTTGGGATCGAGGCAGGCGCGCCCCAGCACCAGCGCCGTGTCGGCCATCATCGTGGCGCGAGCGTCGTCGCGCAGGTTGACCCCCGTCGTGAGGTGCGTCCGCGCCGTGACGCCGAACTCCACCAGCACCAGCGCGAGGATGACGATGGCGCTCAGCACCATCAGCAACGCCACGCCCCGGGCCCCGCTGCGATTGTTCCGCCGCCTCACGGGGGGGGAGGGTCGGGGAAGAGGTGAGCCACCGGCGAGGTCGGGTGGCGGATACGAGGCGCCGCCTGGGTGACGAGCTTGATGTCCGGGCCGTTCTCCGGGGACTCGAGGATGAGCGTGATGCGGACTCGCTGGGGCAGCAGCTCGTCGTCGTCGGAGTCCCAATCGCCGCGCCAGCTCCCGCCGCCGACGCCGCCGGTGTCGTCCCAGTATTCGAACTTCAGCTCCTTGACGCCGTCGACCACCGGCCAGACGGCCCCGCCGCGCTCGGGGCGGTCATCGATGCGCGCGCTCTCCCGGCGATACAGCGTCTTGCCGCGGTAGTCGTTTCTCCGCGCCCCCTGCTTGAGCTCGTAGGCGACCTCCGCCTGGTCGGACTCGTGGGCGTTGGCGTAGAGCGGGATGTGCGCGGTGGTGGCGAAGCTCACCGAGTCGTCGTCGCCCTTGAAGCGGGTGATGACGGCGGGATCCTCCTCACGCATCACCTCGGGCACGGACTTGATGAGCAGCGCCATCCGAAGCTCGCGGCTCATGCGCACGAGGGTCATTCGCGCTTCGTGGTAGCGCTCGTTGATGGTGGTGACGCGCGCCTTGGTGTCGAAGGTGAGCGACATGCTGCGCCACAGCGTGGCGGCCACCGCCAGCAAGATGCCGAGGGCGATCATCACCTCGACGAGGGTGAAGCCACGGCGCCTCAAGGCTTGAGCGCCTCCGGGACGTTCTCGCCCTCGCTGAGGTCGCGGGCGTCGCTGGGGGGACTGCCGAGCTCCGTGACGAACCGCTCGAGCACCACCTTGCGCGGGCCCACGGCATCTTCCCAGCTCACCTCGAGTTGCACCTTGCGCACCTGCGTCTCGAGCTGCTGCAAGAAGATCGGCAGCGCCCCCATCGCCATCCCGAGCTGCCCCGCGACCATGTCCTGCGCGCTGGGCTTGTCGCCGCTACCCGAGGGCTGACTGGCTGGAGCGTTCCCACCACCGAGACCCTCGCCGAAGCCGCTCCCGGAGAGCAGCTCCATGAACCGCTGGGTGATCTGCTCGCCGGCCCCCTCTTGCATCTCGAGCTTGTAGCCGCACGCCTTCCAACGAAACTGCTTGAGCCCCTCCCGGCCGAAGTCGCCGGAGTCACAGCTATCGATGGCGTCCATGCCCTCCTCGAGCAGCCGCGTCTCGACATCGAGCAGCTTGCCCTGGGCGAGCATCGTCGCCTGCCCGAGGCGGTTGGAGTAGTCGGACATCTGGATCGCGATGCCCTCGTGGCCGAGGAGCGCTGCGAGGGCCATGACCAGGATGGCCATGGCGATCATCACCTCGAGCAGCGTGAAGCCCCGGCTCGTGACGCTCATCGGGTCTCGTCCTCCACATCCTCGGGCTCTCCGAAGTAACGTGGTGGATCGATCTTGCCCGCCTGGCGCGTCACCTTGCCCGTGAGGGGCTGCACCTCCAGCGTATAGAAGGCCTCGTCGCCGTCGGTGGTGTAGATGATCGACGGCTGCACGAAGCCGCTCGGGAAGAAATGGATGTGGGCCAGCCCGCCGCGGAACTCGTCGGCGTAGCCCGCCGCGAGCACCCCCCCCACGCCGATGCCCTTCTCCATCGTCACCTTGGGGATGACCCCATCCTCGACGTAGGCGGCCCGCCGGCTCTTGGGCTTGATGCCCCCCGCCTTCTCCGCGGCCCGTTCGTTCTCCTTGTCCTCCTCCGCCTGCTTCTTCGCCCGCTCCTCGGTGTCCCCCTGCTCGACCTTGTCCCGCGAGAGGAAGATCGGCCGGTCGGAGGCCTCGACCCAGTACGCGTCGCTGTCGATGTCGATCACCATGCGCATGTACAGGCCGTGGGTGACGGAGCGGTTGAAGGTGTGGCGGATGGCCGCCGAGAGCTTGTTGGTCTGGGTGCGGAGCTGGAAGCCGCCGGTGTTGGAGATCGAGGACACGCCGATGCCGATCATCAGGACCAGGACCCCGATCACGATGATCAGCTCGAGGAGCGTGAAGCCGCCCTCGACTCGGCGACGCCGCCCCACCCGCTACTTGCTGGTCCGAATGTCGTCGTCGGTGCCCTCTTGACCGTCGGCGCCCTTGGAGACGACCTCGAAGGCCCCCGCGCCCCCGCTGCGGGGCGGGTTGTAGTAGAGGACCTCGTTGCCGAAGTCGTCCTTGGGCGTCTCCTTCCCCTTGAAGAAGGGCTTGAGGCCGTTGGGCGGGTTCAGCAACGCGCGCAGCCCCTCGCTCTGGCTCGGGTACTCGCCGACCATGACCTTGTACTGGTTCAGCGCCGACTCGATGTTCTTCAGCTTGAGCTGGCTGGTCTTGATCTTGGCGTTGTCGAACTGGTTCATCACCGCGACGACGATGACCGAGGCCAGGAGGCCCAGGATCGCGATCACGATCATGATCTCGAGCAGCGTCATGCCCTTCTGGTTCTTCTTGGCCAGGGCGCGGGCGTACTTCTTTCGCAGTTGCGTGTTCATTGGACGAACTCGTTGAGTTGGAGGATGGGCATCAGGACGGCGAAGACGATGATCGCGATGGTGATGCCCATGCCGACGATCATGACGGGTTCGAGTAACGCGGTGAGGCCCTGGACGCGGGCCTCGACCTGGGTTTCGTAGGCGTCGGCGACCACCGAGAGCATCTCCTCGAGCTCACCGGACCGCTCTCCGATGGCGATCATGTGGACCACCATCGGGGGGAACTTGCCGCTGCGCTTCAGCGGATCGGCGAGGTTGGCGCCCTCCTTCACGGCGACGCGGGCCCCGTCGACGATCTCGGTGAGCAGCTCGTTTTCGAGGACCGCCTTGGTGATGTCGAGGGCGGTCAGGAGCGGCACCCCCGAACGCAGCAGGGTCGCGAGCGTCTTGGTGAAGCGCGACAGGGCCACCATCAGCACGATCTTGCCGAAGATGGGGAACTTCAGCCGCTTCGTGTCCCACGAGTAGCGGCCGGCCTCGGTCTTCTTCCAGCGCCGGAAGAACCAGATCCCCCCGACGGCCAGCAGCCCCATCAGCCACCAGTAGTCCCGAAGCAGGTGGCTGAACCCGATGAGGCCGCGGGTGAGCAGCGGCAGCTCCTGCCCGGAGTCCTCGAAGATCTGGGTGATCTGCGGGATCACGTAGACGAACATCCCGGCGAGGATGATCGAGCCCAGCCCGACCATGATGACCGGGTACATCATCGCCGCCTGGATCTTCTGCTTGAGCTTCACCGACGCCTCGGTGAACTCCGCGAGGCGCAAGAGCACCGCGTCGAGGGTCCCCGAGGCCTCACCGGCCCGCACCATGTTGTGGAAGATCGGGGTGAACACATCGGGGTGCTGTTGCAGCGCCGCGGCGAGGCTCGCGCCCTCGCTCACGTCCTGCTTGAGCTTGGCGACGATGGTGCGCAGCTTGGGCTTCTCGATCTGGTCGACGCAGGCGGCGAGGCCCTCGACGAGCGGGATGCCCGCGCGACTCAGCGTCGCGAGTTGCCGCGTGAAGATGGCGATGTCGGTGGCGGTGATGCGCTCGAAGTAGCGGGCGAAGTCGACCTCGGTGGCGAGGAGGCCCTGGCCCTCCTGCTTGCCCTTGCCGATGCGCGTGAGGAAGACGCCCTCACGCTTGAGCAGCGTCCGCAGCGCGCGCTCGGTCTCCGCGTCGCGGACGCCGGTGACCTCCTTGCCGGCGCGGTCCAGGCCTTTGTACTCGAAGGCGGGCACGGCACTACTCCAGCGACAGCAGGTCGTCCTGCGTCACCCGCAGGACCTCGGCGATGGAGGTCTCACCCGCCAGCACCTTGCGCGCGCCGTCGTCGCGCAGGGTCGTCATGCCCTTCTCCTTGATCGCGAACTTCTTCAGGGAGTTGGAGTCGATGTTCTGCATGATCAGCCCACGGATATCGTCGTCCACCCGCATCAGCTCGTAGATGCCCGTCCGCCCCGCGTAGCCCGAGTCGAGGCATTCCTCGCAACCGCGGGCCGCGTAGACGTGGCCTTCCGGGCTCTGCTCGGCGACGGCCTGACGGGTCAGCCCGAGCTGGTCGAGCTCGACCTCCGTCGGCACCACCGCGGCGCGACAATGGGGGCACAGCGTGCGCACGAGCCGCTGGGCCATCATCCCGATCACCGAGGACGACACCAGGAAGGGCTCGACGCCCATGTCGACCATCCGGGTCACGGCGCCCGCCGAGTCGTTGGTGTGCAGCGTAGAGAAGACGAGGTGCCCCGTGAGCGACGCCTGGATCGCGATCTCGGCGGTCTCGCCGTCCCGGATCTCACCGATCATCACCACGTCGGGGTCCTGGCGCAGGATGCTGCGCAGCCCCGCCGCGAAGGTGAGGCCCACCTTGCTGTGCACCTGGATCTGGCCGATGCCCGTGAGCTGGTACTCGACGGGGTCTTCGACGGTGATGATGTTGCGAGTGGGGGCGTTGATCTTGGCCAGGCAGGCGTAGAGCGTGGTGGTCTTGCCGCTGCCGGTGGGGCCGGTGACGAGGATGATCCCGTAGCTGCTCTGGATCAGCTCGTTCATGTCGTCGAGGACCTGGGCGCCCATCCCGATGAACTCGAGATCCTTGAGCACGGCGGTCTTGTCGAGCAGACGCATGACCAGCCGCTCGCCGTGGCTGGTGGGGACCGTCGAGAGCCGGATGTCGATGTCGCGGCCGGCCACCTTGATCTTGATGCGGCCGTCCTGGGGAATGCGCTTCTCGGCGATGTCGAGGCCCGCCATGACCTTGATGCGGCTGGAGATCGAGGCGTGGAAGCGCTTCTGGGGTTGGAGGATCTCCCGCAGCACGCCATCGACCCGGAAGCGCACGGCGATGTGGCGCTCGAAGGGCTCGATGTGGATGTCCGAGGCCCGCGCTTTCACCGCCTGGGACAAGATCGCGTTGACGAGGCGGATGATCGGGGCCTCGTCGTCGGCGTCGATGATGTCGATGTTCTCGAGGTCGTCGATGTCGGCGGAGATGCCGATCTCTTCGTTCTCGATCTCCCCCATGACCTGGTCGGCGGCGGCGCGGCGGTCGTAGACCTTGTTGATCGCGTCGGTGAGCGCCATCTCGGGGACGACGACGGGCTCCGCCGGGAAGCCGAGCATGAGCTGGAGCGCGTCGAGGGCCGGCAGGTTCAGCGGATCGCCGGTGGCGACATGCACCACGGAGCCGCGCCGATAGAGCGGGAGCAGGAGCTGCTGCTTGGCGAAGGTGACGGGGAGCTCGAGGGTGAGGTCGACGTCGATCGCCTCGACGTCTAGCTCGGCGAGGAAGGGCATCCCCAGGTGCTCGGCGGTGACCTCCAGCAGGGCCGCCGGATCGAGGAGCCGCAGGTGGAGCAAGGCCTCGGAGATGCGCAGCTCGCGTTCTTCGGCGGCGGCCTCGGCGCGCAGCACGTCCTCCGGAGCGATCAGCCCCCGGGAGACGAGCGTATCGGTGACGCGCGCCTCGAAGCTCACGGCGCGTCCTCCTCCGGGAGCTCGGGCTCGGGCTCGGCCTCCGGCGGCTCCTTGGGCTCGATGTTCACCCCGTCTGTGTCCTGCGGCAGCGGCGGGCGCTCCTCGGAGCGGCGCAGCTCCTCGAGGACCCGCTGCTCGTCGCGGACCAGCTCGATGGACTTGTGCATCGCCTCGATGGCGCCGTGCTTCTTGCCGTAGTCGATCCCCAGCGTGATGCGGCCGTCCTTCTGCTGGAAGCGGGCGACGAACTCCCGGTGCTCCTCCATCTTCCGCTCGTAGATCTCGCGGAAGTCGTCGGGTCCCTCGATCACGTGGGGGGTCAGCAAGAGCAACAGGTTGCGCCGCTCGCGCTGGGTCGAGGTCTCGCGGAAGAAGTACCCGATGACGGGGATCTCACCGAGGATCGGCACCCCGCTTCGACCGCTCGCCGTTCGATTCTTCTGCAGCCCACCGATGACCACCGTGTGCTGGTCCTTCACCACCACCGTGGTGTCGACGCTGCGCGTCGAGAGCGTGGGCTGTCGCGTCTCGGCGTCGATGCCGTCGATCTCGTCGAGCTTCTGCTTGATCTCCAGGGTCACGAAGTTGGCGGCGTTGATGCGCGGCGTGATCGTCAGCTCGAGCTGGACGTCCTCGTAGCTGACGCCGAAGGCGCCCCCCGCGAGGCCCGCGAGGCTGCCGAGGCCACCTAGGGCGCCCCCGGCGTTGCTGTCGGCCCCAGTGCCCCCGAGGAGGTTTCCGACGTTGCCGAGTCCGCCAGCGGCGTTAGGGAAGGGGACCCGGTTGCCGACGGTGATCACCGCCTCCTCGTTGTCCGTCGTCAGGATGTGCGGCGTCGAGAGCACGTTGGCGTCGTTGCTCTTGGCCAGCGCTTGCAGGACGACGCCGAAGGCGGGGGTCGTCCCGTCGGGGAGGGTGGCCTCGGAGAAGGCGGCCACGGCGAGCCCGGTGAGGGTCAGCGCAGAGGTGGGCAATGATCCGACGGCGTTCGCCGGGGCAGACTTCACGAGCAGCGGGACCCGCTCACCGTCGAACTGGGTCAGCGACTCCTTGCCGCCGTGGGCGTGGATGCCGAAGTTGCGGTCGTTGTTGACGGAGACCTCCATGATCATCGCCTCGATGAACACCTGCCGGCGTGGTCGGTCGAGCTGGTCGATGACCTTCTCCAGCGAGAGGTAGTCCTTGAGGCTGGAGGTGATGACGAGGGTGTTGGTGTCCTCGTCGGCGACGACGTTGAGCTCGCCCTCGAAGAGCGCCGCCGAGGACGAACCTTTGCCGGCGCTGCCCTTGCTGGCCTTGCTGCCGCTGCGCTTGGTCTTCGTGCGCCGCGCGCTCGAGCCGCCGCCGCGGTTGCGCTGCTCCTGGGCGAGGTTGCTCAGGACGCTCGCGAGATCCGTCGCCTTTGCGTGGTTGAGCTGGTGGATGTGGACCTGTCCGTCGCCGGGGATGGCCACATCGAGCTTGGCGATGAGTCGCTTGATGTGCCTGTAGCTGCGCTTCGAGGAGACGATGAAGAGGCGGTTGGTGCGCTCGTCGGCGAGGACCTTCGAGGCGCTGACGTCGAGCTCGGACTCCCCGACCGCGGAGCTCGTCGGCGCCGAGGACTTGCCCTTCCGGCGCTTCGACTTGGTGCTGCTGTGGCGCTTGGGCTTCGCCTTGGTGCCCTTGCCGCCGTCCTTCTCGAAGATCTCCTGGATCTTCTGGGCGATGTCGGCCGCCTCGGCGTGGACGACCTCGTAGATCCAGAGCTTCTCCTGCCCACCGGGGATGTCGAGCTGGGCGATGATCCGCTTGAGCTTGCGCAGGTTGGCGCCGGTCTCGGTGATGATGAGCGCGTTGTCGGGGGCGTAGACGATGAACTGGGCGTTGGCCGTCGAGAGCTTGTTGATGACCTCGAGGATCTCGTTGGCGTCGACGTGCTCGAGGCGGATGAGCTGGGTCACCATCCGGTCCTCGGCGGGCGGGTTGGCGCCTTCCCCGAGGAGCGGATCGGGGGAGCGGGCGGCGTCTTTGATGTCGATGATGCGCAGGAACTTCCCCTGCTTGGAGATCGTGTAGCCGTTCTGCTCGAGGGCCGTGAGGAAGACCCGGTAGGCGTCCTCGCCGGTGACCTTCTTCGGGGAGTAGATGGTGATCTTCTTCCCCTTGAGGCTCTTCGACAAGACGATGTTCTTGCCGGTCATGCAGGCGATGAGCTTGACGATCGCGTCGAGCTCCTCCTCGTAGATATCGAGGTTGACCTTCACCCCGGGCCGCAGGCGGGCGCAGTTCTTGATGAAGTCAGCGCTCAGCGTCAGCGGCTTGGCCTCGGCCTCCGCCTCCTTCTTGCGCCACGCCGGGACGTCCTTGTCCTTGGCGGCCACGCCGGGGGGCGGGCGACGCAGGCTGGGTTTGGGCCCCTTGGCGCCGCGGCCTCGACCCTTCGCGTCATCCTTCTTGCTATTCTTCTTCTTCTTCCCGAGCCCCTTCGGGGGGATCACCGGCGCCGGCAACGGGCCCGGGCGCAGCTTCGGGATGCCGGGCTTCGCCAGGGGCGGCGCCAGCTTCAGGGGCCCGACGCCGTCCTGCGCGGCGGCGGGGAGGGCGAGCGTGAGGCCACAGAGGAGGGCAACGACGCGGTTTGTCATTTGATGCTGTACTCGTTGGTGATCTTGCGGCCGCGGCGTTCGATGTCGACGGAGACGGCGTCCTCGCTCTTGAGCTTCTCGTAGAGCTCGAGCGCCTTGTTGGGGCTGGTGATCGCCTCGTCGTTGACGCCCTTGATGACGTCGCCTGAGCGCAACCCGATGTGGCTGTAGAGGCTGCCCGGTCGCACGCCGACGATCTTGAAGCCCTGGGGCTTGCCGCCGCGGTAGTGGGGGATGACGCGCGCCTGGCGGCTGAGGGCGCTGAGGTCCTCGAGCTGCTCGTTGAGCATCTCACGGTCGATCTCGTAGGCGTTGGCGCCGACCTTCTTGATGCCGTCTTTGATGTTCGACTTGGCTTTGCTCGACGCGGTGCTCGCCCGCGGCGAGTAGGACTTCTTGCTGCCCTTCTTCTTCTTGCCCAGCTCGATGCAGCCGTATTTGCTCGCGCTCGCCAGCACGATGCGGCTGCGTTGGATCGCCGCCACCGTGTGGTCGGCCACCTTCTGGCCCTCCTTGACGAGGCGCGACTCGCTGGCCTCGTTGTCGTCGACCACCGCCATCGACCACTTCGAGGGATCGGCGACCATCGTGGCCAGCAGCGCCATCTTGGCGTCGCTCGACTCGCACTCCTCGCCGGGGAGGGGGATCCGGCCGCTGATAGGCTCCGGCGGCTTCTCGCCGTCGTCGCCGCTTGGGACCTCCTCCTGGGGGGGGTTCGCGTTGAAGAGGTTCCGGTCGTGGATGGCCGACCAATGGGCCGGGCCATCGCCGTCACCGCCGCCGCGCTTCTTCGCGCCGGGAGCCGCGGCCCCCGGGGAGGTCGAAAGCGCCGCGATGCGCTCGGCGATCCAGTTGTTCACCACCTGCGCCGCGAGGTAGGCGATGACCGCCAGCAACGCGAGGTTTACAAACCAGAAGTACTTCTTGACCAGGCTCTCCATTCACCTCGCTCGCATACAAGAATCACGCCATGGGGCGCCAGGGCCTTCGAGGTCAAGAATCGCGCGGCCTACATGGGGTATTTCGGACTGCCACATTGTCAGCCCCGCGCCGCTGGGCGTCCGTGAATTGTCAAATTGTCAGTCCAGCTTGCGGTAGATCGTGCGCGTGGCGATGCCTAGGAGCTGAGCGGCGCGCTTCTTGTCACCCTCCGTGAACCGCAGCGTCTCGCGGATGACCCGCCGCTCGATCTCCTCGAGTGGCGTGCCCATCGGGATGTGCAGGACGTCGGTGTTGCGGTGCTCGCCGGTGATCGTCTCCGGGAGGTCGCTCTCGTGCAGGACCGTCTCACGGCACAGCACCACCGCGCGCTCGATGGTGTTCTCGAGCTCGCGCACGTTCCCGGGCCAGGAGTAGTCGATGAGCCGAGCGAGGGCCTTATCGTCGAGGCCGTCGACCTGCTTGTCGTTCTTCTCGGCGTAGATTCGGAGGAAGTGGTCGGCGAGGAGCGGCACGTCGTCGGGGCGCGCGCGCAGCGGCGGCAGGGTGATGGGGATGACGTTGAGCCGGTAGTAGAGGTCTTCGCGGAAGGCACCGTCGCGGACGGCCTGGGCCAGATCGAGGTTGGTCGCCGCGATGACGCGGCAGTCGCTGTAGAGCGTCTGGTGGCCGCCCACCCGCTCGTACTCCCCGGACTGCAACGCGCGCAGGAGCTTCACCTGGACGTGGGGCGCGAGCTCGCCGACCTCGTCGAGCAGCAGCGTGCCGCGGTGCGCGCGGCTGAAGCGACCGTCGCGGGTCGCGTTGGCGCCGGTGTAGGCGCCCTTCTCCGCCCCGAAGAGCTCGGCCTCGATGATGGAGTCCGGCAGCGCGCCGCAGTTCACGGCGATGAAGGGCCCCTCCGCCTGGGGCGAGAGGCGATGGATCGCGCGGGCGAAGAGCTCCTTGCCGGTCCCGCTCTCGCCCATCAGCAGCACCGTGGCCGAGGACGGCGCCGCTTGCTTGGCGATCTCGAGGACGCGGCGTAGGGCCGGGGCGTTGCCGATGATGCCCCGACGCTGCCCGGCCCCCCGCGCGTGCTCGAGCTGCGCCCGCAGCGCGCGGTTCTCCGCCAACAGCGCGGTCTTCTCCAGCGCGCGCTTCACGACGCGCTCGATCTCCGCCCGCCGAAATGGCTTCGTGACGAAGTCGTAGGCGCCCTTGCGCATCGCCTCGACCGCCCGCTCGATGGTGCCGTAGGCGGTCATCAGCACCACCTCCGTGTCCGGGGCCAGCGCCTTGACGTGGGTGAGCAGGTCGACCCCGCTCATCTTGGGCATCATGAGGTCGGTGAGCACCACCTGGACCGCGGCCCCCCGAAGGGTGGTCAGCGCCTCCTCTCCGCTGGTGGCGGGGAGCACGCGCAGGTCGAGGCGCTCGAAGACCTTGACCAGGCTCGCGAGGTTGGAGGCGTCGTCGTCGACTACGAGGACGGTAGGCTGCACGGTCCGGGGGTGTAGCAGGTTCGCACCGGGCCGCACAACGCAGGCCGCACCTCGGAACTTCCATGGCGTCGCGGAGGTTGAGCCATTGATCAACGGCCTCGAGCCGAGGCGGAGCAGACCGATGACCCGGAGGACCCTCTGTGCTCGCGCTGCTCGCGGTGGGCGCAGGCGGTTGCGCCGAGGACGTCGACGGGAACGTGGACGGAGCAGCCCTCAACTACCGCTACGGCGCAATCGGCTGCCGTCCATGGGGGTCCACTTGTCCAGGATGTATCGTTATTCTATGATTCTCGCATAACCTGATGGGGTGCACCGTGGAACGTATCAACGTCACTCAGGCCGTTCGACAGTTCTCGGACCTCATCAATCGCGTGTTCTACCAGGGCGCCAGCTACGAGTTGGAGCGGAACAATCGGGTGGTCGCGAGGCTGTCTCCGGCCGGCCCCGCGAGGGGCGTGAAGGTGGGCGCTCTCAACGAGCTCTTCGCTGGGCTGCCGCGTCTCGGCGAGGACGCGGATCGATTCGCCAGAGACGTGGAGGAGGCACGGCGAGGGCTTCCACCGGAAGCTGATCCTTGGGGTTGATCCTCGACTCCAGCGTCCTCATCCACCTCGAGCGCGGGGGCAGCATCGACTTTTGCCGGTGGGACGAGCATGGGGAGGCGATGATCAGCGCCGTGACGGCTTCAGAGCTTCTCGTGGGTGTGCACCGCGCGGACACGGATGGGCGTAGGGCGAAGCGCGCGGCATTCGTGGAGGCTGTCATCAGCCGGCTGATCGCCCTGCCGTTCGACCTAGAAGTGGCGCGGGTTCACGCCGAGGTCACGGCGTCGCTGATGCGCCAAGGCGCACTCATCGGGGCCCATGACTGCATCATCGCGGCCACGGCGCTCAGTCATGGCTGCGCTGTCTTGACCAGCAACGTGGCCGAGTTCGCTCGTGTGCCCGGGCTCCACGTCGAGGCCTTTCCCTGACAACGAGATCGAGCCACTCGCCGCGTCGCGGGCTCGAGAGAGACCTCTTCAGTGGGCGTAGACGCGGAGGCGGGCGGAGGTGGCGTCGTCGCTGCGGATCTCGAGGATCTCCGCGACGCCATCTCCATCGAGATCCGCGAGGGCGACCTGGTGCACGTGGGCGCTGTACCCCTCGCCGCGGGTCAGCTCGTCGCCGTCGGCGTCGAAGACCAGGAGCCGGGTGGGCCGCGCGCCGTCGTTGGTGGCGGTGCCCGTGCGCAAAAAGACGCGCTCGGCGCCCTCGCAGCCGTCGACATCCGCCGGGGCGCCGACGCCATCCCGGCGCAGCCAGGCGCCGCTCAGGCGAGCCGGACCGTCGCGGCGAAGGGTCCACACGGGCACGGCGTCGGCGGCGCTCGCGAAGACGACGTCGGTGTTGGTGAAGTCGTCCCTCGCGCCGCCGTAGATGACCACCTCGGGGACGCCGTCGGTGTCGATATCGACGTCGTCGCCCCAGGTCAGGTGGCGAAAGCCGCCGAAGTCCCCGCGCTGCTGGACAGAGAGTCCCTCGCCCGGGACCAGCACGTGGAGGAAACGCTGGAGCCCACGCTCCTCCTCGGCGAGGAGCCGCAGGCCGTCGGGCGTCAGGCGGAACTCGACCCGGGTGAAGACGCCGTTGCGGGTCTGCGGATCACCGCGGACGTCGAGGTCGATGGGGTCCAGATAGCGCAGCACGAGCTGGTTGCCCTCGAAGCTGACCGCCACGACCTCGGCCCCGAGGCCCCGGAGGTCGAGGGGGCCACCGGTGGGGTTGTCCGGATCGCGCCAGGCCGGGGCGAAGCCCAGGGCGATGGCCGGGGTCTGCAGGGTCGCGACGGGCTCGAGCACGTTGCCGTCGAGGATTGTGATCCCGGCGCCGCCCGCCTGGTAGATGTCGACCTGCCCGTCGCCGTTGTGGTCCCACGCGGGACCGAGGTGGCACGCGCCGGCCTGAAGGAGCGGTTGGTTGTGCTCCAGGGGGTAGATCGCACAGCCGCCCACCGCGTCGTCGACCAGCGCGTACCAGCGGTTCGCGTTGGCCATCACGCGCACGCTGCGCAATCCGTTCTCCAGGGGGATGGAGCGCACGACGGAGAGCTCGGCGGACTCGAGCACGACCAGGTCGGCGGTGCCGTCGGGGCGTCGCTCCACGCCGTAGAAGACCGACGCCCCGGCGACCTCGATCGGCGCCAGGAGATCGAGGCGCGGCGTCAGCCCCGGCATCAGCTCGAAGTGGCTCGCTCCCGGCAACACCGCCCCCGCGAGGCGCTCCAAGCTGCGGCCGTCGAGCAGCTCGAGCACGAGGCCGTCGGGGCGTCGCAGCGTGAGCAGAAGGTCGGCCTCGCCGTCACCGTTGGCGTCCACGTCGGCCCGCAGCGCGAAGAGGCCCTCGATGGCCTCGCCTTCGTGGGTCTTCCGCAGCTCGCCGCCCTCGGAGAGGCAGCCGGGAAGCGAGGCGTCCGGCGATGGCTCGGTGCCGCCGTCCCCGCGGTTCATCATCCGCTTGGCGTCGCCGGAGTCCCAGAGCTTGGCCATCCGCATATCGGCCGCCCCGCCATCGAGATCGACGGGGCGTGGGTCGTCCTTTTCGCTCTCCGGGACGCAAGCGAGCAGGACTGCGGGCAACGCGGCGATGACGAGGCGCATGCCCTTCTCGTAGCACAAACACTCCACAGAGTGGCAACGCGGGCGTCGATTCGATTGACACCCGCGTGGGCGAGGTTTATGTACCGCCGGACTTATCATCATGCGGGAGTCCGCACTCGTTGGAAGAACGACGCAGGATCAACCACCAGATCCGCATTCCGCAGATCATGGTCATCGACGACGAAGGCGAGTCCCTGGGGCTGATGACGCCCGACGAGGGGCGCCGCCACGCGCAGGACAAGGGGCTCGACCTCGTCGAGGTGGCCCCCAATGCCCGGCCGCCCGTCTGCCGCATCATGGATTACGGCCGCTGGCGCTATGAGCAGCGCAAGCGCACCAAGAAGCAGCACCAAATTCAGACGAAGATCATCAAGCTTCGTCCCAAGACCGATCCCCACGACCTCGAGACGAAGCTCCGGCACGCCCGGCGCTTCCTCGAGGGCGGTGACCGCGTTCGCTTCGTGGTCCGCATGCGTGGCCGGGAGCGCGCCGTGACCGAGCGGTGGGTGGCGTTGCTCACCGACCTCACCTCGCGTCTCGACGACGTCGGCGCCGTCACCGGCCGGCCGATGCTCGAGGGCGGCGGCGTGACCACCACGGTCGAGCCGAAGAAGAACCCTCAAAAAGACTCCGCCGCAGAAACCGAGTAGCCCCCGTGGCCGTCGAGGTCCGTCCCTTCCGCAAGGTCCTCGCCGCGAACCGCGGCGAGATCGCGATTCGTATCTTCCGCGCCTGCACCGAGCTGGAGATCCCCACCGTGGCGATCTACAGCCACGAAGATCTGCTCTCCATCCACCGTTACAAGGCGGACCAGGCCTTCATCGTCGGCACCCCGGGTGACCCCGTCGGGGCCTACCTGGACGGGGAGGCGATCCTGGCGCTCGCCAAGCGTTGCGGCGTCGACGCGATCCACCCCGGCTATGGCTTCCTGAGCGAGAACGCCGAGTTCGCGCGCCGGTGCGGCGAGGAGGGCATCACCTTCATCGGACCCCCGCCGGAGGTCCTCGAGATGATGGGCGACAAGGTCTCCGCCCGGCGAGTCGCCATCGACGCCGGGGTCCCCGTCGTCCCCGGCACCGACGCCCCGGTGGCCGACGCCGAGGACGTGCTCGAGTTCACCCGGGTCCACGGGTTCCCGATCATCCTGAAGGCGGCCTTCGGTGGGGGGGGGCGCGGGATGCGCATCGTGCGGACCGCCGACGAGGTCGCGTCTGCCTTCGAGCGCGCGAGCAGCGAAGCGCGGGCCGCCTTCGGCCGCGGCGAGATGTTCTGCGAGAAGCTCGTGGAGAACGCGCGCCACATCGAGGTGCAGATCCTCGCCGACGCCCACGGCCACTGCGTGCACCTCTTCGAGCGGGACTGCTCGGTCCAGCGTCGCCACCAGAAGGTCATCGAGGTCGCCCCCGCCGTCGGTCTCGACGACTCGCTGCGCGAAGAGCTGTATGCGGCCTCGCTCCGGCTCGCCGAGGCCTGCAGCTACCGGAACGCGGGCACCGTGGAGTTCCTCGTCGCCCCCGACGGCGCCTTCTACTTCATCGAGGTCAATCCGCGGCTACAGGTCGAGCATACGGTCACCGAGACCATCACGGGACGGGATCTGGTGCAGGCCCAGATCCGCATCGCCGAGGGGCACTCGCTCGGTGATGCGTGCGTCGGGATCGCCGAGCAGGCCGCCGTCTCGTGCCATGGCTATGCGATTCAGTGCCGGATTACGACCGAGGACCCCGCGCGGGGCTTCATCCCCGACACCGGCCGCGTGACGGCCTATCGCTCCGCGGCGGGCTTCGGGATCCGCCTCGACTCGGGGACCGGCGGGGCCGGAGCGGTGATCACCGCCGACTACGACAGCCTGATCGTGAAGGTGACGGCCTGGGCGCTCACCTTCCGCGAAGCCGCCGCGAAGGCCCGTCGGTCGCTGGATGAGTTCCGCATCCGCGGGGTCAAGACCAACATCCCGTTCCTCCACAAGGCTGTCTCACACCGGACCTTCCTCGAGGGGCGCGCCACCACGCGCTTCATCGACGAGACCCCCGATCTGCTGAGCTTCCCCCCACGGCGTGACCGCGGATCGAAGCTGCTGCGGGTGATCGCCCACAGCATCGTGAATGGGCCCCCGGGGGTGGAGGGGCGCTGCCAGCGGCCCGATCCGCTCTTCCCACCGAGGCTCCCCGAGGTCGACGCCGCCGCGCCGCCGGTCGGAGAGCCGATGCGGGTCTTCCGCCAGGGGGGCGCCGCGGGGCTCTCGAAGTGGCTCCGGGCTCACCCGCGCCTGCTCATCACCGACACCACCTTCCGCGACGCCCATCAGTCGCTGCTCGCCACCCGCGTTCGCACCGCCGACCTGATGCGCGCAGCCCCCGCCACCGCGCGGCTCGCGCCGAGCCTGTTCAGCGTCGAGATGTGGGGCGGCGCGACCTTTGACGTCGCGTACCGCTTCCTCCGCGAGGATCCCTGGGAGCGCCTCGCCCGCCTCCGCGAAGCGATGCCGAACCTGATGCTCCAGATGCTCCTGCGAGGCGCAAACGCCGTCGGCTACACGAACTACCCGGACAACGTGATCCGGCGCTTCGTTCGCGAGGCCGCGGCGACGGGCGTGGACGTGTTCCGCATCTTCGACGCCCTGAACTGGGTGCCGAACATGGAGTTGGCGATGGAGGAGGTCGCCGCCGCCGGCAAGATCGTCGAGGCCTCCCTCTGCTACACCGGCGACATCGCCGACCCCACGCGCGGCAAATACGACCTCGAGTACTACGTTCGGTTGGCCAAGGATCTCGAGGCGCGCGGCGCCCACATCCTGGCGATCAAGGACATGGCCGGGCTGCTGAAGCCGAAGGCCGCGGTGCTCCTCGTGCGCGCGCTGCGCGACGCCACCGAGCTGCCGATTCACCTCCACACGCACGACACCAGCGGCAACGGCATCGCGATGCTCCTCGCCGCCACGGCGGTCGGCGTCGATGTGGTCGATGTCGCGCTGTCGAGCCTCTCGGGCCTGACCAGCCAGCCCTCGCTCAACGCGTTGTGCGCTGCCCTCGAGAGCGACGATCGGAGGCCGGAGCTCGACGCCGCCGCGATGCAGGCGCTCAGCGAGTACTGGGAGGGGGTGCGCGACCTGTACCACCCCTTCGAGTCGGGCCTGAAGGCCAGCAGCGCCGAGGTCTACCTCCACGAGATCCCCGGGGGGCAGTACTCCAACCTCCGTCCCCGCGCGATCCAGCTCGGGCTGGGCGACCGTTGGGGGGAGATCAAGCAGCGCTATCGGGACGTCAACGCAGCCCTCGGTGATCTCGTCAAGGTGACGCCCACCTCCAAGGTGGTGGCGGACTTCGCGATGTTCCTCGTCCAGAACGGGCTGACCGTCGAGGGCGCGATCGATGGCGCCGAGACGCTCGACTTCCCGACGTCGGTGGTCGACTTCTTCGCGGGGCTGCTGGGCCAACCCTACGGCGGGTTCCCGGAGCGGCTGCAAGCGGCGGTCCTGAAGGGCCGCCCGGCGCTGACCGATCGCGCCGGGCTCCACCTGCCCGCCCACGACTTCGAGGCCCCGGCCGAGCGGCTCGCGGAGCGTCTCGGCCGTCCGCCCAGCGAGCGAGAGCTGCTCAGCGACGCGCTGTATCCCACCGTCTTCTCCGACTATCTCGACTTCACGGAGGACCTCGGCGCGGTCGCGCATCTCCCCACCGTGGCCTTCCTCTACGGCCTGGAGGTCGGCGAGCAAATCTGCGTGGAGATCGAGCCCGGCAAGACGCTGGTCGTGAAGCTCACGGCCGTTGGCGGGCTCACCGAGGATGGGCGCCGCATGGTCTACTTCGAGCTCAATGGGCGCCCGCGCAGCATCGCGGTCCCCGACGACAGCGTGGCCGACCAGATCAGCGCGCGACCGAAGGCGACGCCCGGTGATCCCAAGCAGATCGCGGCGAGCATGCCCGGCAAGGTGCTCAGCGTGGCGGTCGGGGTCGGGGACTCCGTCTCCGTGGGCGACACCTGCGTGGTGGCGGAGGCCATGAAGATGGAGACGGCCGTGAGCACCTCCGTCGACGGGGTCGTCGCCGAGGTCTTTGTCAGCGAGGGCGACTCCGTCCGCGGCGGCGACCTGCTGGTCCGACTCGAGTGAGGCTGGCGCTTGCGCTGCTCTGCTTCGCGGTGCCCGCGTCGGCGGCGGACCAGGGGGATGGGCCGGCGTTGATGGGCGATCCCGCGGCGGACGTCGCCGACGTCTATGCCTTCGTCTCCCCCGCCGATTCGACCCGCCTCGTCTTGGTGATGACGGTGCACGCCTTCGCCACCGAGTCCTCTCGCTTCAGCCCGCGCGTCGACTACCTGCTCCACGTCGAGCAGAACATAGGTCTGGGCGCGGTCTTCGACTTCCGTTGCCGGTTCGACGATCTGGCATACGAGTGCACCGGACCCGGTGGGCTGGTCGGCACGGGGACGCTCGGATCGGCGGGGGGCGGCGCGCCCTTTCGCGTCTGGGCGGGCCTCGCGGACAACCCGTTCTTCTTCGACCGAGAGGCCTTCGACGCCTCGCTGGCCAGGCTCCGAGGCGCGCCCGAGCAAGAGCGTGGCCTGTGCGGGGTCGAGGGCGGTGTCGGGGGCCACGACTACTTCGCGGGGACCAACGTCCTGGCCATCGTGCTGGAGCTCCCGTCGTCGGTGGTGACCGACGGGGGCGAGACGCCGGAGCTGTTGGTCTGGGGTCGGACGGTGCGCCGATGAGGGCCCTGCCCCTCGTCCTGTTGATGCTCGGCTGCGGGGATCCTCCCGATGCGCCCGCTGGCGAGGGCACCGACGACGCCGACGCGGCCACCGAGGCGCCACCCGACGCGGCGACCGACGCGTCACTTCCGGGGGACGTCGCGGTCGATGCGACCCACGAGGCCGATGGCGCGGCGGCTGTGTTCTACGACGACGACTTCCCGGCGGGCCCCGTCGACCGCGCCGGGCGTCCGGCGGTGACGCTGGGCGTCCTCGAGGACGAAGACCTCGACGCCTACAACCAGAACCACGCCACCGCCGAGTGGGGCCGCCGCTGGACGGAGCCCATCGCCGACGGGCTCCGCGTCACCGACGGCCTCAACGGCGTCGTGGGCGACACGCTGCTGCCGCCGGAGGGGATGGCGGTGGTCCTGTCGCGCGAGTACATCCTGCTGAACGCGGCCGCGCCCTACGCCGCCGAGGGCTTCCTCGACCGCGAGCTCCTCTTCGGCTTCCAGCTCTCCCCCGAAGAGGCGTCCGGTGGGGGGCGGAGCTTGAGCCAGGACGTCGTCGACGTGATGCTTCGCTACACGGCGGGGCCGCCGGCGACCGGCGACCGCTGGGACTGCGTGGAGGCAAACGACGCACCGCTGCGCGATGTCTTCCCCTACGTGGCCCCACCGCACTGAACCACCGCGGCGTGCAGCGCGTCGGCCGCGGCGCGGATCTCCTGCGCGATCACCTCGAGGGCCGCCACCTGTGCGGTGGAGCGCTCCGCCTCGCGCGCCGCGGCCGAGACCCTGCTCGCGATCGAATCGTCGGGGGCGCCGAGCTCGTCGCTGATGCTGCGCAGTCGGCCCGTCTGCCCGGCGACGACGACCGCGATCTCGGTGACGACCTCCTCCATGTCATCGACGACCGCCGCGATCTCGCTGGCGATGGTCGACGACTCGGGGGCCGCCGCGGAGATCTCGGTCAGGAGCCCGTTGATGGCGTTGCAGGTGTCCGACGAGGAGAGCGCGAGGCGCTTGACCTCGTCGGCGATGGTGCCGAACTCGCTGGCGTCCTCCCCGAGTCGATGCGCCTCGATGCGCGCGTTGAACGCGACCATGCTCGTGGCGCGCATGACGCGAACGATCCGCGTCACATACTCGGAGGCCACCGTCGCGCGCTCCGCGAGCCGGGCGCTGAGGGCGGTGGCGACGTCTGCGCGCTCCCGCGTCTCCTCGGCGGCGCCGATCGCCTGGGACATCTCTTCGTTGACGGAGCGGCGGGTCTCCTCTGCGGCCCGCGCGACCTCGTCGACGCGCGCACCGAAGGCCGCCGCGTAGCTGCCGACCGCCTCCACCCGGCGCTGGGTCTCGTCGGTGGCCGAGCTGAGCCCGGAGGAGGCCGCCTCCAGCGCGTGGACCGCCCCGCCGAGGCTGCGTGAGACGTCGGCGAGGGGCCCCGACATCAGCCCCCTGAAACGGCTCAGCTCGGTGACGTCGCGCAGCGTCAGGGTCCAACCACGGCCCGCGCGGCGCGTGGAGACTTCGACGGTGCGGGGGCCGATCTCGATCGTGAGCGCCGAGGGCAACGGGGTGTCGCCACCGTACCGAGCGAGGGCCGGCGACAGCGTGCCGAGGTGGGCGCCGGTGATGCGGGTGACGTCGATCCACTGGGAGAGCTCGGCTGCGAGCTCGTGGAACGCGAGGTTGGCCTGGCGGACGCGGCCGGCACGGGAGACCAGCAGCAGCGGGACCGCCACCAGATCGGCCTGAACACGGAAACGACGCGACGCGAAGCTGGACGCGGTGTTCATGTGCTCTACATCGGCGGACGGGCGCGGTAGCTGGACGGTGGGTCACGCTTCGGGAGTCGACGCGCGATGGTCTTCATCACGTTGGCCCACTTGAGCAGCCGCAACGTCAGAAACGGCTTGCCGGTGTTCATGAAGGCGACGCTCGCATCCCGGGCGGGATCGGCCCAGCACACGACGTTGGTGAAGCCGAGGTGGCCGAAGGCGTGCTCGGTGTCGGCCCCGAAGAGGAGGGAGTGCTTGCCGCCGAGCATGAACCCCATCCCGTAGCGGATGGGCAGCAAGAGCACGGTGTCGAGCTCGAGGTAGGTCTGCTCGGCGGTGGCGCGATGCACGGTGCGCCGGTCGAAGACCTGCACGCCGTCGTAGGTCCCGTGGCGGAGCAGGCACTCGAAGAAGCGACCGGTCTCCTCGGCGGTGGCCACGATGTTGCCTGACGGGATGATGGCCGTGAGGTAGCGGGGATCGTTGGAGGCGCGGACGGCCTCGTCGTGGCTGACGCCCAGTGAGCGCCGCAGCAGCGCGCCGTGGGGGCCGTTGGCGCGCGGACCGGTGATCGCGTGCTGGGCGACCCGGCCTACCTGCCGCGGCTCGACGCCGTAGCCGAAGCTCTGCATTTTCAAGGGGTTGCGCACGCGTTCGTCGAGGATCTCTCGAAGGCACTTGCCGGTCACCCTCTCGATGACGAGTTGGAGGATGTAGCCGCCCGTGAGGGCGTGGTAGGCGAGGCGACGCCCGGCGATGCTGCGCGGCTTCGCCTCGCAGAGGAGGCGTTGGATCTCGGGCGGGTTGGCGAGCAGGTCGAGATCGACTTGCTCGGCGGGGACGATGGGGAGACCCGCGGTGTGGGTGAGCACGTGGCGCAGGGTGATGCGCTGCTTGCCGTGTTGTCCGAACTCCGGGACGTACTCGACCACCGCGTCGTCGAGGTGCAGCAGCCCCTCGTCGTCGAGGGCGTGCACCAGCATCGCGGTGACCACCTTCGAGGCCGAGAACAGGCTGAAGAGCGTGTCGGGGGTGGCCAGATCGGCGGGCGCGGGCCCCGGCTCCTCGGGAGCGTTGCCGCGCTCGTGGCCGATGCTGCGGTCGACAACGATGTGGCCGCCGACGCGCAGGCACAGAGCCAGCGCCGGGTAGAGACCCGTCTGGTAGGTCGCGACGACCGCGTCCCAGATGGCCTCGATGTCGCGTTGGGAGAGGCCGGCCGTCGCCGCGGGGACCTCTCGCTCGCCGACGCGGGTGACGTCGGCTGCGGGGAAGACGCGGCAGAGGCGGCGGGCACGGCGGGCGCGGTCACCGAGGAAGCGGAGCATCTGCGGATGCTACCTCTTTTGGGTGCAAATCCCAGATCTGCGGTCGTCTTTGGAGAGGCTGTCAGCTTTCAGCTTTCAGCACTCAGCCGTCAGTTTGCTCCAGCGATGATTGGCGTCTGAACC
>CAYOBQ010000120.1:0-28704 GCA_964402225.1 uncultured Nannocystaceae bacterium
GTGAGGGCGAAGGCGAAGGTGAGGGCGAAGGCGAAGGTGAGGGCGAAGGCGAAGGTGAGGGCGAAGGCGAAGGCGAGTGGGCGGCCTGGTCGCGGATCAACCGACTCGGCGCGCCGGCGGACCCCGAGGAGGCGGCCCAAGCGGGTTGCCGGACGGAGGGCACCAACGGCGGCGTCGCCCTCGGACGCCTGATCCAGCTCACGGGCACCGATCTCGACGCCCTGGTCTCGGCAGATCTCGACGGCCAGGTGCAGCAAACGCTGCTGCTGTCGGCCCCCGGATGGCGCGCGCCGGCCGAGCGCCCCATCGCGAGCCCCGTCGACTTCTACACCAACGGCCAGCAGCTCGACGTCGACGCCTTCGCCCCGCGTGGCTTCGCGCAGCGCTTCGCGGCTGAGTTCGAGGGGCTCGGCTTCCGCACCAACCGCCAGGCGCTGCTGCTGGTGTTGCCTATCGTCTTTGGCCTGCCCCTGGAGGTCCCACTCGAGGCGGCCAGCCTGCACGCGAGCGCGGTGAACCCCGACCTCCGGGGCTTCACCGCCGACGGCACGATCGTCGGCTACTTGACGGAGGCGGCGCTGCTGGAGTTGATCGCCGACATCCAGGAGATCTGCGGTGGTGGCAACGCCCCGCCGGGGTGCGAGAACGCCATCCAACTGCTCCCCGTCGAGCCCCCCCCCGACCAGATCCTGCCGCTGCTCCTCGACCTGATCGGAGGCACCGACGTGCGGGTCGCCAACGGAGGTGCCTTCCCCTGCGGCGCCGGCCAATGCAACGCCGTCAGCGTGTGTCTCACCTACGGCTCGGAAGGTGTCCGTGTCCCTCGATAAGCTCTGGCCCCTCCTGATCCTGAGCGCCTGCGTCCCCCCGGGGGGCGGTGGCGGGGGCGGTGGGCGCGATGGCTCGGTGGTCCTCATGCCCGACGCGCGTGTCGCGCCGGACCCCGACGACGGGGTGCCGGCCCCCGACGCCGCACCCGATCCCGACGACGGCGTACTGCCCCCCGACGCCGCACCCGATCCCGACGACGGCGTGCTGCCCCCCGACGCCGCACCCGATCCCGACGCCCGCGTGGTGCCCCCGGACGCCGCCCCGGATCCCGACGCCGCCCTCGGCTGCGATGGCCCAGCGGGATGCGTGACCACCATCTACGGGGCGCGGACCGCCATCGAGAACGGCACCCGCGTCACCGTCGAGGGGGTCGTCACGGGCAACCGCGAGGACACCATAATCGTCCTCCAGCTCCCGCCGCTCCACCGCGACTACGACGGCCCCGAGTTCAGCGGCATCTGGGTCTTCCTCGGCAACGCCGCCGACGGGATCGCCGCCCCCGCGCGCGGGCGGACGGTGCGCCTCACGGGCGAAACGAATGACCGCTTCGGACAACGGCAGCTCCACAACGTCACCGAGATTCGCTTGCTCGATCCGCTCCCCGAGCCGCCACCGCAGAGGGTCACCCCCGCCGCCGCGATGGGCGACGCCCTCGAGACGGTCATCGTCGAGGTCACCGACGTTCAGGTCACCGACGCCGCCCCGGAGCCGGGGCCCGGCGACGCCGCACAGCCCTTTGAGTTCGAGGTCACGGGGGGGCTGCGCGTGGACGACTTCCTCCACCGCACTCCGTTCCCCGCCAACGGGACCCGCTATGACCGGATCACCGGCGTGATGCGGCTCTCGAACACCTTCTACAAGCTCGAGCCGCGGGACGCCGACGACGTCGAGGGCGGCGAGATGGTCGAGCTCGCCGACGGGATCGTCGTCAACGAGATCGACTACGACCAGCCAGGGGGCGACGCGGCGGAGTACGTCGAGCTCTACAACGCGGGGAACCAGCCGGTCGCCCTGGCGGGGCTGACGCTCGAGCTCTTCAACGGCAACGACCTGATGCCCTACGAGACCTTCGCCCTCGCGGACGCGGGCCGGTCCCTCGCGCCCCAGGGCTTTCTGGTGATCGCCCCCGCCGCCGTGCAAACGCCCCCCGCGGCCCTACGGATCGTCGCCGAGCGCGACGAGAACCTGATTCAGAACGGCCCCGATGGCGTGCGCCTCGTCGGCGGCGGCGGCGCGGTCATCGACTCGGTGGGCTACGGGCGCGAAGTCGTGCCCGGGGCGACGGAGGGCGACGCCAACGCGCCGAGCGACTCCGCCGAGGTCGAGGGGCGCTCCGTCGGACGTTGCCCCGACGGCGCCGACAGCGACCGCAACGCCGCCGACTTCTTGCTCACGGACGGCTCCCCCGGCCGCGTGAACACCTGCCGGTAGCCAGCGCTATCCACCACGACGCGGTCTGTGGCGTCGCCCCTGTCAGATCGCCGCGCCGAACCGCGAACTCCTCCGCACCAATCAGAGGAGAACACCATGCGAATCGCCCTGCTGGCGCTGGTCCTGACCGCCCACGCTCAGGCCAGCCACCGAAACGTCGAGATGTGCTTCGAACTCCAGGTCGACTACACCGACGGTCACGTCGGCGACTGGACCACCGATGCGGTCAACGACACGATGACCGCCCATGGCGTCCGGGTCCGGTTGACGAATCAGTCGACCGGAAGCTCCACCTACTACTGGGCCGACGTCGACACCGGGTGCTTCTCGGCCTCCCTCGACCGAAACGCCACCTACAAGGTGCGGGTCTTGTCGAAGGCCAAGGTGACCAACGACAACATCGTCCTCGTCCGTGACACCGCCGCCAACCCCGTCAACTTCGGCTGGACCGCGACGACCAACTTCGACCCGGACTCGACCGCATCGATCACCTACACCTGGCCCACCCACCCCGGTGGGAGCTACACCACGATGGTCTCCAACATCCTGGCCGCCGCGGCGTGGTCGGTCCGGCGCCGCTATGGCGGGCTGAGCGACAAGACGCTCGTGCTCTACAAGGAGGTCTGTCCCAGCGGGAGTGGGAGCTGCCTGAGCACCGACGACGACGGTGACCTGGCGGTGTTTCTCTCCAGCGGAGGCGGCACCAACAACAAGTTCCAGATCTCCCACGAGATCGGCCATCTCATCTCCGCCGTGCGCGACGGGAACAACCGCAGCAACAGCAGCGGGTACGGCCTCTTCGACGCCGAAGAGCCCCAGGCATCGAGCTGCGCCGACGGCACCCAGTCCGATGGCGCCACCTTCAACCACTCGTTCGCCACCGAGGAGTGGGTGACCGCCGCCGCCAACGAGGGTCTGGCCCACTTCTACGCCGCCGCTGCCTGGAACTGGCCAGCGGGCTATGACTGCGAGTGGTACAGCTACTACGACGGGTCGATCGTCGACTGCGAGTACGGCAGCAAGCACCTCGTCAACACGTGCCACGGCGGCAGCTTCCCCAGCATCGACAGCGGCAGCGAGCTCGACTGGATGCGCTTCCTCTGGGACGTCCACAGCGATTGCGACATCAGCTTCGGGCCCATCATGGACATCTGGGACGCCGCGAACCCCCGCACCTGGTCCGACTCCAACGTCGTCTCACGCCTCATCGACGCCGCCGACGACCGCCTCGATACGGCCGACTGCACCTGCTTCTTGAACAAGATGCGCTACAACGGCGTCATCGAGTAGCCGGGCGCGCCGGCAGCCAACCAGCGCCAGCCACCACCACGCACACGGCCACGGGACCTGACGGCACCCGCCGGCCGTAGGCTCGGGGGCCGGCGGCTCGCTGGATGTCGTGAAGCGGCCCGCGTCCTGGGGCGGGGGCGGTCCCCCGTCCCGCCGCGGCGGCGGTCCTGCGTCGGCCTCGGCGCGGAGATCCACCACCACCTCCGGTCCCGCCCCCCAGACCCCGACGGCGCGCACGCCGTAGCGCGCCGGCCCGTCGAGCGCGACCTCAAGCGGCCCACCGAAGGGGGGCGGCTCCACGGTGGCGAAGGGGGCACCGTCGCGGGCGATCTCGTAGGCCAGCGCGACCTCGCGGCCCCCGTCGGTGTCCTCCCGTACGGGCGCCCAACGCAGCACGCCGCCGTCGTGCTCCACGACGGGGGCAGCGATCGTGTCCCCCGGCGTCGCGAAGACCCGCCAGCCGCCGCCGGGCACCGACGGTGTCCCAGCGAAGGGATCGACGACCCCCGGCGGCAGCTCGCGGCCCACCTCGGCGGCGGAGGCGCCGCGGTTGAGGAGCACGACCGCCGTCGCCTCACCGGCCGTGCGCCGGAAGCCGTAGAGGCCGCTGGCGTCGTCCACCGCCCAGCCGTGCTCGATGTCGCCCTCGCGCAGCGCCGCGTGGCTCCAGCGCAGGGCGGAGAGGCGTCGCACCAGCCGCAGCCGCTCGGCGTCGGCCTCGTAGAAGCCGGGTGTGTCGGGCCAGGGGAAGGGCGCGCGGTTGAACGGGTCGTCGCGCCAGACGCCATCGCGGTAGACGCCCGCCTCGCTGAGCCCCACCTCGTCGCCGTAGTACAACATCGGCGCCCCCGGGTAGGTGAAGAGGAAGGCCCAGAGCTGTCCCCAGCGGTCGCTCCCGGTCCGCTCCAGCAGGAAGCCGACGCGGTTGGTGTCGTGGGAGCCGACGAGGTTGAGCATCGAGCGGTGCGCCAGCGGCGGGTAGTCCTCGTGGATGGACATGAGGCGGGCGTGGAAGACCGTCGGCGGCAGCGGCGCGATGGGCCCGCTCGAGCTGGCCTCGTTCTCGTCGTTGGTGTGCAGGGCGCCGCCGCGGCAGCCGTCCCCCTCGCAGCCCACGGCGAGCCACCCGAGCAGCGTCGAGCGGAGGCGGTAGTTCATCGCCGAGTCCCACTCCCCGCCCAGGAGCCAGCGGCTCGCGTCGGACCACTCCTCTCCGATCACCACCACGTCACCCTCGGCGCGGACGGCGGCCCGAAAGCCCTCCCAGAAGTCGTTCTCCGGCGTCCCTGCGCGCCCCGCGTCGATGTCGCCCGCCACGTCGAGACGCCAGCCATCGGCCCCGCGAGCGGACCACGTCGGCGCTACCGCGTCGGGGGCGTCCCACACCAGCGCCCGCACCGCCGGGTGCTCGGCCCGCAGCTTGGGCAGCGCCGAGAAGCCGAACCACGCCTCGTAGGTCTGCCCCCCCGCGCACTCGATGGGCCGCCCGCCGGAGCGCCCCGGCGAGCCGATGTCGGGGAGGTAGAACCAGTCGCGAAACGGGGAGTCCACGGCCTCGCAAGCCCCCACCTCGTCGAAGCGCCCGAAGCCGTCGAAGTAGGGGCTGTCGGAGGAGACGTGGTTGAAGACGCCATCGAGGACCAGGCGCATCCTCCGGGCACGCAAGGCCGCGACGAGGTCGTCGAAGGCCGCGGCGTCACCGAACTCCGGATCGACGCGCCGGTAGTCCGTCGTGTCGTATTTGTGGTTGGACGGCGCGTGGAAGATGGGCGTGAGGTACAGGGCGCTCACGCCGAGGGCGTCGAAGTACCCGGACTCGACCTTCGCCGTGATGCCCGCGAGGTCTCCGCCGTAGAGGTTCCCGCTCGAGGTGCCGCGACAGGCCGGCTCGCGGGTCTCCGTCGGATCGCAGACGCGCGTATTCCAGGCCTCGCCATGGGAGCGCCAGACGGTGTCACGCCCGTAGTAGAAGCGCGGCGCGTCCAGGTTCAGGTCCGCGTCGCCATCGCGGAAGCGGTCCACGAAGATCTGGTAGACCACCGCGTCGGCCAGCCAGGTCCGAGGGTGGGCGTCGTCGTAGACCGTGATCTGAAAGCTGCGGAGGGTGTCGAGCCCGGCGCTGGTGACGCCGGTCCCGCCACCGGTGAACCGCGGGTCCTCGTCCAACAGGTAGTGAGGCGCGCACCCGTCGCCGGGCGTCAGCTCGAAGAGGTAGTAGAGGATGTTCGGCGCGTCCGCGCGCAGCGCCACCGTCCAGCGCTCCCCCTCGCGCTCCAGGGCATGCCAGCGCTCGGCGCGAGCCACGGCGTCCCAGACCCGCACCCGGGCCGAGGAGATCCCCGGGGCGTGGACGGCGAGGAAGACGGGGGTCCCGACGGGCACCGCGCCGAAGGGGCTGCGGTGGGCGACGTCGTGGGTGTCGAAGCCCACGGGGCCCAGCTCGCACTGGGCGGAGGCCGCGGCGACGAACGTCAGGGAGAGGACAAGCGCACGCACGCGCCCAAGGTACTACACCGCCTGGAGGTCGGGGACGTCTGAGACGCGGAAGCGCTCCAGTTGACGGGCGCCGCGCTCTGCGAGGTGGGCCAGCATGGCGCGGAGCTCGGCGCTGCCGTCGTCGCATTGCTGGAGCAGCTCCATCCCGACGACTCGAGAGTCGCCGACGACGGGGCCGATGCGACGCACGACCATCAGCGTGTCGCGGACCGGCGCGCCGCTGAGACCGAGGCCGAGCCGGACCTGCTCGCCCTTCGCGATCTCGTAGCGCGCGGGGAGGTCGAGGGCGAGGCCGCGCTCGGAGAGGTCGAGGACGCGGCCCTCGTCTCGCCACCTCGTGCCGTCGGCAAAGGGCAGCGTGACCACCGTGCGATCGACGGCGGCGAGGGCGTAGCGCGGCGTGCGACGGCGGCAGTAGCGGACGAGCCTGTCGGGGGGCGCGAGCTCGAGGCAGTGGCCAGCGACGCGGTCGACGACGCTGCGGAAGCCGTGGACCCCGCCGGGGAGCGGGAACCAGAGCACGACCTTGGCGCCGGGGAGCGGGAGGGCCGCGTGCACCAGCGCCACGATCTCGACGGCGAGGCCGCGGGGACGAAGCTGGACGGCGCTCATCGCGACCTCTATCGACTGCTCGCCGACGATGAGCTTGCCCTCCGCGACGCCGGCGGCTCGACGCAGGACGACCGGCACCTCCTCGGACGGGATCGGCTCCGGCTTCGATGCCGGGCGGTCGGTGTCGGGCGCTTGGACGAAGGGCTCGCCGGCGACCCTCCGCGGTGACTCGTCGGTCACGGTCCGCTCACGGCTCGGGCCGGGCGGTTCGGACCGCGCGCCGCGGCAGCGTTCGACGGCCTGGGTGCGCTCGCTCTCGCCGAGGAGACGCTCGAGGACACCGCGCAGCGTACGGCGGGCGAGGGGCCCGACGAGCACGTCCGCGGCACCGTTGGCCAGCCAGCGGATGATGTCGTCGACGCCGGCGGTCTCGCAGTGGACCACGACTGGAACCCCCGCGTCCTCGAAGGGCGGCGCCCCCCGCGGGTCGCAGAGCAGCACGAGGTCGACGCCGGAGACGCGTCGGAGGCCCCCCGGCTCGAGCTTCGCGGCGTAGCCGACCCGCTCCAGAGTGCACGCGATCTGCTCGGCGCCCTCGCCGGCACCCGCCACGCAGACCTTTCGCCGAACGGTGTTCATCGGCTCTGGAAACGACCCCCGCGACCCCGCGTTTGAGCCGCCCGGGTCAGCCGCCGTATCCGTTCTCATGCGCTCTCTTCGCCTCCTGGTGGTCGACGACTCCCGCGCCTTCGGGCTCGTCGTGGCCCGCGAGCTCAGGGCGCTGGGGCACCACGTGGACGTCGAGAGCGACTCGGAGCGCGCGGTCCGTGCCTGCGCGGAGCATGCTTACGACGTCGTCCTCTGCGACCTCGTGATGCCCAAGCTCGACGGACAGGACGTGCTCGAGCAGGTGATGTGCGACCACCCGGAGGTGCGCTTCGTCCTGATGAGCGGCCACCTGGAGCCGACGGACATCCTCGTCGCGCACCGTGCGGGCGCCGCCGGCTACCTGCGCAAGCCATTCGGGCGACCGGAGCTCGCCGAGCTCCTCGAGCGGATCACCGCCGAGCCTGGCGCACTGGCACCCGAGCGGCTGCGCCACGCCGTGGACCTGCTCGCCCGACCACACCCCTCCGCCGAGGATGTGCTCCGCCACTTCGGTGACGACTCGGAGCTCGCGATGCTCGCAGCGGAGCCCGCCCTCGGCGGTCCGGGTGGATCCCTGGACCTCGCCGCGACCATCGAGTCGGCTGGGAGCGTCCGCGTCCTGACCCTCGCCGCCACCCTCGGGATCCGCGAGGTCTACGACGCCGCGGCCGCCCTCGCGGACGCCCAGCGCAGCGCCGTCTGGCGAGTCCACTGCACCACCTCACTGGTGGCGTGCGCCCTCGCCGCGCGACAGGGCATCGGCCAGGCCGACCGCGTGCAGCTCATGGTCCTCCTGACCCAGATCGGTGAGCTCACGGTGATCGAGGAGGAGATGCGCCAGGACCCGCTGCTCTGGCACGGTGACGGACGCCCGGCCCGCTCGCTGGTGCGCGCCGTCCACGAAGGCTCCGCGCCCGCCGCCGTGGTGACCTTGGCCGCATGGAAGCTGCCCGAGGGTCTGGTGCGGCTGGCCCGAACGCTGGCCGACGACCCCACCGACACCCGCGGCCTCGCGGGGCTCGCCACCAACGCCCGGCACGCGACGCTCACGGCCTTCGACCATTATCCCTTCGCCCCGCGGGGCGTGGACCCGAGGACCGCCATCCCCGGAGCCAGCCCGGAGCTGGTCCACCGCCTCCTCCAGTCCGCAAACACCCAGGCAGAGTTCCTGAAACTGGGCTGATTGGGAGGTCCCGCGCGTGTGGCCCGGGGCGTGGCGTCTTGGGTGGTGGCCATCGTGAAGAAAGAACGCTGCGCCCTTTGCGGTAGGTCCTCCCGCAAAGAAGAAGGAGCAGTCAAATGAAGCACGTCCAGGGAGCATTGGTCGCTCTCTTCACTCTCACGGCCTGGACCGCCGAGGCCGACGCGCAGCGCATCATCACGGTACAGCCGCGCGCCACCGGCGTCCTTTGCCCCAACCACACGGGATGGGGCGACGGAGACTTCTACGGGAACGGTCCCGAGGCCGAGGTCAGCGCGACGCTGATCGTGGACCGGGACCGCCGCCGACTCATCGCACGGCTGAACATGTGGGCCCGAGAGACTCGCCCGGACCACACCACCGCCGAGGGTAGCCGCGACTTCGTGGTCTGGACTGCCCCGCCGGGCGTCTCGCTGCTCGAAGTGGTGAGCGCTCGCTCGGAGTTCTTGAGCTACGTGGATGAAGGACACGAGAGGGACCTCCTTCCCGGTCGGGGCCTGGTGCGGACCTGGCAACTGACGGGGGACACGAACGGCGACGACCTGGAGGGCCGCTGCACGAACGCGCGGACGAGCGTCCAGGCGCTCTTCAACCTCGTCCGCCTGCGGGTCGAGGACGTCGCGCCGGGATGCCCGAGGCGCCTGGTGCAGGCCCACTTGCGCAACCCGGGACCCTTCTGCCCAGTCTGGGTGGAGAGCGGAGACGGGGACTTCTTCGGCAACGGCCCGTTGGTGCGCGTGCAGAGCCGGCTCGACGTCACCGACGACGCTCGAGACCTGGAACTCACGGTGGCTTGGACCGCCGAGGAGAACCCCTGGCGTGGCGAGTTCAGGCGCCGCAACTGGTTCGGCGTCATCTACACGCCGCCCTCCACGACGGTCCACGGTTTCCACTCCGGCGTGCCCGTGTGGACGGCCCCGGCGGGGTGCCGAATCCACGAGGTCCGCACCCGCACCTTCGCCCGGAGCGGCTACATCGACGACGACTACGGGGTGGACCGCGTGCTGGGGCGCGATGGAGGCGCCTTCGTCCACAGCTTCGACATCGTGGGCGACACGGATGGTGAGGACATTCCAGAGGAGCCGTTGGCCTGCCGGCCGGGGGAGCACCACAGCGTGCAAGTGAACTTCTACCCGGTGACCGTATTGCTCGGCCCCTGAAGAGGCGCGCGGCGACTGACTTGCGCCCACGCCCGTAAGTGGGTCCCATGCACTCATGCGGCAGCGAAACGCCATCATCCTCGGTCTCGCCTGCCTCGCGGGCATCTGGTTGCTGCGACCCAAGGAGTCGCCCCTGGTGGGCGGCGCGGGGAAGGCGCCGGTGGCGTCGCACAGCCCCGGGGTGCTGGTCTTCGACCTGCGGGACGGGGCGTCCGCCGAGGAGATCGCCGCCTTCGAGACCAAGTACGGCGTAGACGTCGAGTACGTGTCGGCGGTGTCTGAGGACGAGGCGCTGATGGAGGCGCGCGTCGCCGATCCGGCGGCGCTGTTGGAGCGTCTGCGCGGCGACCCGCTGGTGGAGGCCGCGGAGCCGCCGGTGCGAATGCAGGCGCTGGGCTATCCCAACGACCCGCTCTATGAGCGACAGTGGTCGATGAGGATGATCGGCGCGCCGCTGGGCTGGCGCGTGGGGGGTGGACGAGGGGTGAAGGTGGCCGTCGTCGACACCGGCGTGACCCGGGTCGAGGACCTGGTCGGCGTCCCCTTCGGGACCGGCCGTTCCTTCGTCCCCGGCGTGTCCGAGCCCGCTGACGACAACGGGCACGGCACGCACGTGGCGGGGACCATCGCCCAGGCGACGCACAACGCGAAGGGCGTGACGGGGGTGGCGCCGAACGCGACCTTGATGGCCTACAAGGTCCTCAGCGCCCAGGGCTTCGGCAGCTCGCCGGCCATCGCCGCGGCCATCGACGACGCGGCGGACGAGGGCGCCGACATCATCAACCTGAGCCTGGGCGGCCCCTACTCGAAGGTGGTGGACATCGCCGTACAGAAGGCGACCTCCCGCGGCGTGCTGGTGGTGGCCGCGGCGGGCAATAGCGGCCGTCGCGGGGTGCACTGCCCCGGGTCTCTGAAGGACTCCATCGGCGTCGCCGCGGTGGGGCCCGACGACGTGAACGCGCCCTACTCGACCTTCGGGGAGGGCGTCGAGATCGCGGCGCCCGGAGGCAACAAGAAGATCGCGGGCGGCGGCATCCTCCAAGACACGGTCGCGCCGGCGGAGCCCGAGGGGCACGCCTACCTGGAGTTTCAGGGCACCTCCATGGCCACGCCCCACGTCGCCGGCGCGCTGGCCGTGCTGCGGGGGCTGGGCTTGGGCCCGTTGGCCGCACGCGACGCGCTCTTCGCCAGCGCCGCGGAGCGCGGAGCCGCGGGCTGGGACGAGGTCTACGGCTACGGGCGCATCGACGTGGAGGCGGCCGTGAAGCACACGCTCACCCGCATCAACGGCGTTCGCTTTGGTCTCGCCGGCCTGCTGGCCCTCGCCCTGGCCATGCTGCTGGGGGTCCGCGGCGGACAGGCGACGGCGATGGTCGCGGCTGGGGCGGTGACCGCCGGCGGCCTCTTCTTCCTCGCCTGGCTGCCGGTCCCCCCCGGCTTCCTCACGGAGCTCGCCCTCCGCGACCTGACCGCCTGGCCGGCGGTGCTCGTTGGAGCCGACTGGGCCCACTTCCCGCTGTGGACCAGCGCCCTCTTCCCGACCGCGCTGGCGTTCTCGGTGGGCCTCGTTCAGCGCATGGCGCCCTGGGTCGCGGGGATCTGCGTGGGCTTCGGCGTCTGCCTGCTCCACGCGGCTCCGGCGCGCACACTCGATCCCTGGTGGTTCTCCGGCTGGCTCGACGCCGCCTGGCTGGGGGTCAACGGAGCGCTGTGCCTCGGCGCCGCCCTGGCGGTGGCGGGGGCCATGAAGATGACCGCGGAGGACCCCTCTTGGAGAAGCTGATCGGGCTGTTGTCCTGCGACGAGTTCGGCGGCGCGGGGGTCTTCATCCTCACGCTCGACGGCGGCCCTAGGGTCCAGCTCGTGGGCCCCCTCGACGAGCAGCTCGTGGGCCGACGGGTCGTGGTGCGCGCCCGCCGCAACCCCCAGGCCTTCGGCTTCGGCATGGTGGGCGACATCTACGAGGTCGTCGAGGCCCACCCGGCGTGAGGTCGCTGGCGCTCGTCGTCCTGCTCGGCTGCGGCGGCGTCCCCCCCGCCCCCTCGGGCGCCCTCGTCCTCACGCGATACGCGCCCGTGGATCTCCCCGCCGGCGTCGAGGCCCTGCTCGCGGACGCGGAGCGCGCGGCGGCGAGCGGCCCGGCGGGGGCCGACCTCGAGCGGGGCCTCGCCGCCGCCCAGCGCATCCTCGCCATCGAGCCCCACCACGACCGGGCCACCGCCGTGGCGCTGCGCACCTTCCACTACCTCGCCGCCGGGGCCGGCGACGCGGCCGAGGGCGTCGCCCGACGCTGTCAGCCCCTCGCCAGCCGCGCCGCCGCCGATCCGGGCGCCGGGCCCGCGAGCCACCTCTTCGCAGCCATCTGTCTGGGCCACTTCGCGAAGGCCACCGACTCCGCCGACCTCGTCACCGAGTTCATCCGCCTTGCGGAGGCCGCGCGCGCCGCCGATCCCACCCTCGACCACGCGGGCCCGGACCGCGTCCTCGGCGCCCTCTATCTCCGAGCGCCGGCCTGGCCCGTGTCGGTGGGGGACATCGAGCGCGCCACGGAGCACCTCGAGACCGCCGCACGCCTGGCCCCGCGTTGGCCAGAGAACCACCTGCTGCTGGCAGAGGCCCTCGCCTTCGACGGCCGCGACGACGAGGCAGAGGCGGCGCTGCTGACGGCGCGCGCCCTCCTCGAGGACCCCCGCCACGCCGGGTGGCGCGCCGTCTGGTCCCGGATGGCCGACGCCCTGTGATCAGGGGTGGGGCGGGACGTACTCGCCCTCGACGCACACCACGCCGACCAGGGCGTGGCTCATGTTGTTGGCGGATCCCGTCGGCAGGTTGCAGCCACCCCCGCCGTTGAAGAGGTCCCACCAGCCATCCCCCATCCGGTTGGGGCCCACGCCGTTGCGGATGTAGAGGTCGCCATGGGCGTCGAGGACGCAGCCGCCGCGCCGCTTCTGACCGGTGCGGATGTAGTTGGTGTCGCCGTTGACGGGGAGCGCGCGGTACCACGCGAAGAAGGCCAGGTCCTCCTGGACGGTGGGGATGCGGAGCTCCAGCGCGTTGACCAGATCGAAGGTCGCCGGCGTGAGCCCCTCGGCGCACATCGAGAAGTTCTCGTCGTAGGCGCGGATGTTCTGCGCGTTCACGCAAGCCCAGAGGCCCGGCGCGATCTCCATGTGATGCTCCGCCTCCGCGCTACACCCGAGGCAGTCGGCGCCGACCAGCCGCCCCACGCAGGCGTGGCCCTCGTCCGGATCCCCGGCGCCGCTGCACCCCGCGTCGTCGGGCCAATCCGTGGCGCCGTCCCCGTCGTTGTCGACCCCGTCGGCGCAGGCCGGGAGCAGCGCCGGATCGCCCTCGTCATCGTCGCGCCCGTCCTCGCAGCCGACGTCAGCCAGATCGATGGCGCCGTCGTCATCGTTGTCGACCTCGTCGTTGCACTCGCCGAGCAGGCTCCTCACCTCCACGTGCACCGTCAACGGCGCCGCCGGCGGCACCGCGCCCCGCTCGACGATGAGGTAGGTCCAGCCCGCCGGCACCTCGCGCAACGAGAGCTCTCCCCCCTGCGCGCGGCAGGCGATCTCACTCTCCGCGTCCACGCAATCCGTCCGCGCGTGGACCCCGGCCATCGCCGCTGGCGCCTCGCCGGTGGTCACCGTCACGTCCACGTCGGAGAGCTCGTCGGTGTCGAGGGCGATCACCACCTCGGGGCCGAGGGGGCCCCCGCACGATCCCTGCGCCCCACCGAAGCCCATCAGCATCGGCACCTCGACCGCGCCCCCTCGCTGACCGAGCCGGAAGACCGGCGCGTCGAGGGCGCACAGGGGCGCCTCCAGCGGCCCGCCCGCCGTCAGGCAGTCATCGTCGGCGGGGTAGTCGATCTCACCGTCGTCGTCGTTGTCCACGCCATCGGCACAGGCCGGCGCCTCCACGGGATCGGCCTCGTCGGGATCATCGAAGTCGACGCAGCCCGGGTCCGCCGCGTCCACCCGCCCGTCCCCGTCGTCGTCGACGCCGTTGCGGCACTCGGGCGGCGCGACGGCCTCGACGGTGAGCTTGAACTGCCCGACGCGGTTGCGGCTCCCGGTGTCGACCACCAGGAAGTAGAGCCCCGGCGCCGGCTCCAATAGCTCCAGCTCCACACCGTTGTCCTCCCCCGCCCCTCGGTCGCAGAGCACGTCGGGGCCCAGGCAGTCCCGGCGCAGATACATCACGACCGGCGCCTGCGTCTCCGCGTGACGGGTGCTGAAGCGGAGCCGGTCGAGCCGCTCCTCGACGCGGTAGGCGAAGACGACCTCGCCGCCCGCCGCCCCTCCGCACCCGCCGATGATGCCCGCCGGCGCGTTCGTCAGATCCCCGAGGAAGGCGTCGTTCTCCTCGAGATGTGCGGCGAGGTCGACCACCTCCGCGGCGCCGCAGGGGCTCGCCTCCGCGGGGTCCGCGGCGCTGGAGCAGCCGGGGTCGTCGGGGAAGTCCTGCGCTCCGTTGGCGTCGTCATCCGCCCCGTTGCTGCACTCCGGCACCAGCGGTGGATCGCGCTCGTCGCCGTCACCGGCCCCCTGGCATCCGGGATCTACCGGATAGTCCACGCGCCCGTCCTCGTCGTCGTCCACCCCGTTGAAACAGGCCGTCAGTGGGCCATCCAACTCGCTGTCATCCCCCGCGGAGCGGCAGCCGGGGTCATCGGGGAAGTCCGTGCGCCCGTCCTCGTCGTCGTCCAGCCCGTTGAAGCACCCGGTCACCGGATCATCGCCGCGCTCCGTCGGATCGGCCTCGCTGTTGCAATCGGAGTCGCGCAGATCGAAGCGCCCGTCCCCGTCGTTGTCGAGGCCGTCGTCGCATTGCGGGAGCGGTGGCGGTGGCGGCCCGTCGGGCGCGACGTCGGGGCCCAGATCCGGTGGCGCCACGTCGCCTTCGCCGAGATCTGCCGCGCCGTCGGGCGTCGCACCGGCGTCCCCCACGTCGGGCGTCGACGCCCCGTCGATGAGCAGCCGGCCGCCGGAGTCGGGCGGCGGCGCGTGGCCGCCGTCCGGCTCGGGCTGTGCGTCCTTCTTGCTGCCCCCTCCGCCCGCCGGGATACAGCCCGCGAGCAACACCGTAAGCCAGATGCGCATGGGCGCAGCGTACTACACCGACGGGGTGTAGAACTCCACGAGGTCCGCGCGCAGCTTCCGCCGGGAGGGCGCATGGAAGTACATCATGTGCCCCGCCTCGTAGTGGGAGAGCGTCACGTTCTCCCTCAGCTCGGCGGGCAGGCCGAGATGGTCGGCGGTGTACTCCGCGGCGAAGGCCGGCGTCGCGAGATCGAAGAGCCCGTTGGCGAAGAGCACCTTCAGGTGTGGGTTGTGGACCATCGCGCGGCGCAGATCATCGGAGACGTTGACGTAGCCCATCCGCTCGTCGGACTCCCAGCGCCAGGCGGCGTTGACCGCCATGCTGAGGACCTCGTACTCGTCGGTCGCGTCGAAGCGCAGCTCGCGGCGCAGGTAGTCGTTGACGACCGCGGTGTAGGCCCCCAACGGCGCGTCGTAGCTTGGATCCCGCGTCATCTTGCCGCTGAGCGGATCGGAGTCGGGGCCGACGTACCGGCAGTCGAGGCGCCCGATGGTGTGCCCCGGGCGTCCGAGCAACGTCTTGGCGAAGCGCAGGTACTCGACGCGGAGGTTCATGTCCCGGATGGTCTGGGCGTCCATCCCCGTGAAGTGGGCGAGGCCCTCGGCGATGGCCTGCTGACGCGCCTCGACGAGGGCCGCGCCGTGCATCAGGGCCGGGGCGTAGACCTCCACCGCCCACCGCCGCGCCTCGTCGATCCAGGCGTGGAGGTCGTCGGGGCGCTCCTCCAAGCGGTCGTGATACCAGGCCGCGGCGGCGTACGCCGGGAGGTAGAGCACGTAGGGCAGGTCGTTTCCGGTCTCGAAGACGAAGGTCTGAAAGTTGAGCGCGAGGCTGATGAGGACCAGCCCGTTGAGCGCCACGCCCTGCTCCTGCAGGTGACGTGCGAGGCCCGCGGCGCGCGTCGTCCCGTAGCTCTCCCCGGCCAGGAAGCGCGGGGCGTTCCAGCGGTGGTTGCGGCTGAGCCAGCGCCGAATGAACTCCGCCACGGACTCGACGTCCTCGGCTACGCCGTGGAAGTCAGCGCCCTTCGCCTCGCCTTCGGGGCGGCTGAAGCCGGTGTCGACGGGATCGATGAAGACGAGGTCCGTGAGGTCGAGGATGCCGCAGGCGTTGTCGACTACGGCGTAGGGGGGCGGCGGCGAGGCGACGCCATCGGGGAGGTCGATCCGCCGCGGCCCGAGGGCGCCGAGCTGGAGCCACACGGACGACGAGCCCGGGCCCCCGTTGAAGGCGAAAGTGACGGGGCGCTTCTGCGGGTCCTCGACGCGGTCGGCGGTGTAGGCGACGTAGAAGACCCGCGCCCGCGGCTCACCGTCGGGTCGGCGCAGGTGCAGCGTGCCGGCGGTCGCCGTGTAGGCCAGCGTGCGACCGTCGATGCAGGTCTCGTGGTAGGTGACGGAGGTGCGCTCTTCCATGGCGTGGCACCTTCGCACGGCCCGCGGTGGTGTGGTACTGCCGCAGACGTGTCCGACACCCTCGACATCACTACCGTCCTGCCGGGACCTCGGCGCCGCAGCGCCAAGGCTCGGGAGGGCTACGTGCTCACCGTCCTGGCGCACCCCGACCCGGAGCGCGTGGGCCAGCGCGCCTGGCTGGCCGGCGCCGAGACCCCGCTGTCGCGGGCCACGCCGGACTTCGGTGACGGGGGGCCGCTCCGCGACCCGTTCATCAGCCGCAAGCCGGTCCGTATCACGCGGTCCGGCGCACTCGGGGTGACGATCTCGGGCAAGGAGACGCGCACCGGGCTGCGCCTGGATGGGGTGGAGGTCACCGGGGCCACCACGCTCGCCGCCGCCCGCCTCGCTGGCGGTGTCGTGCTCGAGTTGGCGGGGCGGGTCGCGTTGCTCCTGCACCGGCGCCGCACGGCGGACGAGGTCGGCCCCACGCTGGGTCTGCTCGGCGTCAGCGAAGGCATCGAGCGGTTGCGCCGCGAGGTGCTCCAGGTGGCCGATCTCGACGTCCCCGTGCTGGTGCGGGGCGAGTCGGGGGTCGGCAAGGAGCTGGTGGCGCGGGCGCTCCACGGCGGCAGCCCGCGAAAGGGCGCCGCCTACGAGGCGGTGAACATGGCCGCCGTGCCATCGACGCTCGCGGCCTCCGAGCTGTTCGGCCACGTGCGCGGCGCCTTCAGCGGCGCGGCGGGCGACCGCGACGGCTACTTCGCCCAGGCCGACGGCGGGACGCTCTTCCTCGACGAGGTCGGCGACACCCCCATGGACGTGCAGGCGATGCTGCTGCGCGCCCTCGAGACCGGCGAGATCCGCCCGGTCGGGGGGCCGCCGCGCCGAGTCGATGTGCGAGTCCTGGCGGCGACGGACGCAGATCTCGAGGCGTCGGTCACCGGCGGTGACTTCCGCGCGCCGCTGCTGCACCGCCTCGCCGGCTACCGCATCGACGTGCCTCCCCTGCGGGCACGGCGCGAGGACATCGCGCTGCTGCTCTACCACTTCGTCGCCGCGGAGCTGTCGACGCTGGGGCGGGCGCTGTCGGGCGCCTTCGTCCCGGCTGCGCTGGTCACTGCGCTCACCCGCTACGGCTGGCCGGGGAACGTGCGCGAGCTGCGCAACGTCGCGCGCCAGCTCGTCATCGCGAACCGGGACGCCGAGGTCATGGAGTGGAGCGACACCCTCTCACGGTTGGTCGGCCCAGAGGCGCCCCCCGACCCGGAGCGGGCGCGCTACAGGAAGCCGGACGCAGTGGACGAAGACGAGCTTGTCGCGGCGCTGAAGGCCCACGGCTTCCGACTCAAGCCAACCGCCCAGGCCCTCGGCGTCTCCCGCACGGCGCTCTACGGACTCATCGAGCGCAGCGACCGCGTGCGCAAGGCCACCGACCTCGGGCGCGATGAGGTGCGCGCTGCGCTCTCGCGCCACGGAGGGGACGTGCAGCGCGCCGCGGAGCGACTCAAGGTGTCACGTCAAGCCCTCGCGATGCGAATGAATCAGCTCGGAATCGAGCGGTAGCCCGCCCAGCGATCCGACCGATCCCACCGAAACCGCCCGACGGCGTCGCGCATCTCGTGGCTCAGCGCGGCCAACTCGCGGGCGGCGCCCTCGAGTCGCGCGGAGTCGACGGACGCGGCCTGAGCGGCGTCGCCGACGCGGTCGATCGTGCCGCCGATCCGGTCACACTCCCCCTGTGCCGCCAGGAGCTCCGCGATCATCTCCCGGGTCAGGTTGCCCTGGTCCTGCACCGCGCCGACGATGCCCTCGTGCAAGACGTCGATGCGACCGACCACGGCCCGCACCTCGCCCAGCGCGGCCTCGACCGCGCGGGTATCACTCTGGATGGCTTGGACGCGGCCGGTCACCTCGCCGGTCGCCTTCGAGGTCGAGCCCGCGAGGGTCTTGACCTCTTGAGCGACCACCGCGAAGCCGCGGCCCGCCTCACCCGCGCGGGCCGCCTCGATGCTCGCGTTGAGCGCCAGCTTTTGGTCTGGCCCGCGATGTCGCCGATCAGACCGATGACCTCACCGACATGACCGCCGCTGGCCCGCAGGCGTTCGAGGCGCTCGTCGGTCGCAGACGCGTGCTCGACGGCCCGCCGGACCACGTCCGTCGCCTCCCCGGACCGTTCGACGACGGAGTCCGTCAGGGTGCCGAAGCGCGCCGCGGTCTCGGCCGCCGCGGCGATCACGGTCCGAACCCCCTTGGCGGCGTGGGCGACAGCGGCAGAGGCCTCACCCGTGGTCGCGGCGCTCGACGTCATGTGCTCGCTGAACTCGATCAGCTTGGTGGCGGAGTCCGCGACGCTCCGGGCCGTCTGATGCGCTGAGTGCACCATCGACTCGAGGGCATCGAGGGCCTCGTTGAAGCCCCGCGAGAGCTGCCCGATCTCGTCGTCTCGGTCGACGGCGAGCCGGCTCGTGAGATCGCCCTCGCTCAGAGCGTGCACCGCGTCGTGCAGCACGTTGAGCGGGGCGAGGGCGCGACGCGTGAGGACGCCGATCAAGCCAAGGGCGAACACGACTGATACGAGGGCGGCGATGATCCCGCTCCGGGTCAAGTCCGACTCCAAGCCGGCTTGCATCGATTCGTCGACGACATAGACCAGCTCCCCGATGACCGTCACATCGTCGGGGCCGAGGATGGGGCGGCGATGAGCCGAGCCCGCCCTGAGGGACCCCCACTCCATGCGCAGCGCTGGCCCATCGGTCCCGCGCGCCTCCAACGAGATGCCGCGGAGGTTCGGCAGCGCCGAGGCGAGCTGCTCGAGCGCCTCCCCGGCGAGCTCCTCGTCGCCGAGGCCGACCGCCGGGCGAACTTGTTGGACGATGAAGTTGCCGACCAACTCGACCTGCGTCTCCGCGAGCGCGTCGGTCGCGCCCAGCGCACGGGTGGCGAACCAGCTCAAGGTCACGACGACCAGCAAGCCTGCGCCCGCGCCGGCCCAGAGACCGACCCGGGTCGCCACGCGGTGGCGCCACTCGACGGTGCTCCTCGTGGGTGTCCCGTTCATCTCAGTTCGCGCCGATCTGGACGATGGGTGGCTTGACCAGGCTCGTTGCCACGACGCCGATGCTGCCCGGCTTGGAGGCGATGGCCGCCGCCGTCTCCGCCGCCGAGCCGGCCTTCGCGGGCCGCGCGAGCTTGCCGCGGAAGACGCGGGCCGAGAGGAACCGCCGGTATGCTCCCTCTGGCATACCCACGATCTCACAGAGATGGGCCATCTCTGCGGACCCCTTGGGTGGCAGGACGATGACGACGGGCGTGCCGTCGGGCCAGGCCCGCTTGAGCCCCGCGAGGTACTTCTTGAGGTCCGCGCGCCCGAGGCCGGCGACCACGCCCTTCTCGTGGCCCGCGACGACCGAGTCGCCCGCGTGGGCGGCGCAGGGCCGCATCGCGATCCCCGCGAGCAGCAGGCTCCCGGTCAGCAGCGCGTACTTGATGGACTGCATCGGTCGCTCCTAGAAGCCGAAGGTGGCCTGCAAGGTGACGCGCTGGGCCGCGCGTTCGAGCTCGTTGGCGTACTCGAGCTTCACCGTGCTCATCGGGTGCAGGGCGGCGCGGACGCCACCGAGCACTTCGCGGTACTCGACCTCCGCGCCACGGGTCGTGAACGCGAGGTCCTCGGGGTCGCGCGAGAACTGTTCGTAGCGGGCGTACGGCGTATAGATGTCGAAGCTCCACCCGAGCTGGGCGAAGGCGCCGAGCACGGTGTGGACGTGACCGCCGCTGACCGACTCGGCGTGGCGGATGTACCAGAGCTCCCCGACGAACTCGACGGGGTAGAGCTCATAGCTCAGGTGTCCGACGACCACCGTCTCCCAGATCTCTTCGGCGGCGTTCGTGTGTGCGTGGTCCCCCGACATCTCGCCCTCGCCTGCCATCTCCGCCCCGTCGTGCATCTCGAGATCCTCCATCGGCGCGCCCCCGCCGTGCGCCGCATGGGGGCCCAGGGCGGGGTCGATTCGTTGAGCGAATCCGCTGACTCCAGTGTCGAGGCCCTCTATCAGCGCATCGGGGCGGGCACTGATCCGCGCCGCCCAGGCGTAGCCGGGCTGGCCGGCCTTGTCGCCGACGGCGAGGTTGGCCTCGAGGACGCCAAAGCCGGAGACCGGGAGCTCCGTCGCCGCCGCGACCCCCTGGAGGTGGTTCGGCACGATCGCCTCGCCGGCCTCGACTCGAACCAGCCGAGGTCGGACCGTCGCCAGGCGGAAGACGCTGCCCCCGTGGGGGAAGTTGGTGGTGTAGTAGCCCAACGGGGTGTGATAGCGGCCGAAGCGAAGCCGCACCGGCTGCCAGGGGCGGTAATCGACGAAGAGCCGCGCGACGTGGACCTCCGGGAGGAAGACCGTCTCGCTCAGCAATGAGATCTGGTCCCCGAGATCCGCTCTCGCGAAGAGGTCCAGCGGACCCGGAGCGACCGCTACCTCCTCCGTGTCGTCGTCCCACGTCGCGTTCACATCGCCATAGAGACGCAGAGTAAAGTCGCGAGCCTCCACGACCCCGGGCAGGATGCTCGCGACCAACACCAGAACAAGGTCTCTCATCGGCTACGCCTCCTTCCCCCCAGGAAACGGCGGGGCGCCCACGCCGGCGAGAGCGGCCGGGTGCGGACCGCACCGTCTCCCACCCGGCGGGATGGGAGCGAGACTCATCCGTCATGCGTCGGCCCGCCTCAACCTCAGCGCGTTGCCGATGACCGACAGCGAGCTCAGGCTCATCGCGCCGGCGGCGAGCATCGGGCTCAGCAGCAGCCCGAAGAACGGGTAGAGCACCCCGGCGGCGATGGGGACGCCGGCGGCGTTGTAGACGAAGGCGAAGAAGAGGTTCTGCTTGATGTTCGCCATCGTGAGGCGGCTCAGGCGCCGGGCGCCGACGATGCCACGCAGGTCGCCCCTCACCAGGGTCACGCCCGCGCTCTCCATCGCCACGTCGGTCCCGGTGCCCATCGCGACCCCCACCTGGGCCTGGGCGAGGGCGGGCGCGTCGTTGATCCCATCGCCGGCCATCGCGACGATGCGCCCCTCGGCCTGAAGCCGCTTGACGACGTCTGCCTTCTGGTCCGGGAGCACCCCCGCGACGACGTCGTCGATGTCGAGCTGGCGGGCGACAGCGCGGGCGGTCGTCTCGTTGTCGCCGGTGAGCATGACGACGCTCAAGCCCTCATCGTGCAGCGTGCGGATCGCCTCCGGCGTACTCGCCTTGATGGGGTCGGCCACGCCGACGAGGCCCGTGAGTTGCCCGTCTGTGGAGACGAACATCACGGTCTGGCCCTCACCGCGAAGGGCCTCGGCCCGGGCGGACAGCTCAGCGGTTCGAACGTTGACGGCCTCCATCATCGCGAGGTTGCCGAGCGCCACCTCACGACCCGCGATGCGCCCGCTCACCCCCTTGCCCGTGACGGACTCGAACCGCTCGATCGCGACGGGTGAAGCGCCGCGCTCGGCGGCCCCGGACACGATCGCCGACGCCAGCGGGTGCTCGCTCGCCTGCTCCAGGCTCGCCGACAGGCGCAGCAACTCGTGGGGTTCGACGCCGTCCGCCGTCACCACGCTGACCAGCGTCGGCTTGCCCTCGGTCAGCGTCCCGGTCTTGTCCACGACCAGCGTGTCGACCTTGCGCATGACCTCGATCGCCTCCGCGTTCCTGAAGAGGATGCCCATCGTGGCGCCCTTGCCCGTGGCGACCATGATCGACATCGGCGTGGCGAGCCCGAGGGCGCACGGGCACGCGATGATCAGCACCGCGACGGCGTTGATCAGCGCGTAGGCCATCGCGGGCTCCGGCCCGAAGGCCGACCAGACGACGAAGGTCGCCACCGCGACGCCGACGACGACCGGGACGAAGTACCCCGCGACCGTGTCCGCGAGCTTCTGGATGGGCGCGCGGCTGCGCTGCGCACGGGCGACCATCGCCACGATCCGCGCGATCAGCGTCTCGGCGCCGACCTTCTCGGCGATCATCACGAGGCCGCCGGCGCCGTTGACCGTGGATCCGACCACCCGGTCGCCCACCTGCTTCTCCACCGGGATCGGCTCACCCGTGACCATCGACTCGTCCACCGAGGTGAGGCCCTCGACCACCACGCCGTCCACCGGGACCTTCTCACCCGGGCGCACCCTCAGCCGGTCGCCAACGCCGACCTCTTCGAGCGGCACGTCGCGCTCGATCCCGTCGAGGCCGATGCGACGCGCGGTCTTCACCTGCATCCCGAGCAGCTTCGAGATCGCCCGGCTCGTCTGGCTGCGGGCGCGCAGCTCGAGCACCTGCCCGAGCAGGATGAGCGTCACGATCACGCCGGCCGCCTCGAAGTAGACGGCCACCTCGCCGCCGTGGCTGCGAAACGAACTCGGGAACATGCCCGGGAGGAGCGCCGCGACCACGCTGTAGACGTACGACACGCTCACGCCCAGGCCGATGAGCGTGAACATGTTGAGGTGGCGGTTTCTCACCGACTGGACGGCGCGCACGTAGAACGGCCAGGCAGACCACAGGCAGATGGGCGTGGCGAGCGCCAGCTCGAGCAGGGTGCGCGCACGCCCGGACAGCAACTGCGAGACCGGCTGCCCGGGGAGCAGATCGCCCATCGACACCATCACGAGCGGGACGGTGACGGCCGCCCCGAACCAGAAGCGTCGGGTCATGTCCCGTAGCTCCGGGTTGTCCTCCTCTTCGACGGTCGGCACCCGCGGCTCCAGGGCCATCCCGCAGACCGGGCAGCTCCCGGGGCCATCGCGCACGACCCCCGGGTGCATCGGGCACGTGTAGACCGAGCCCCGCGGCGCCACCTCCCCCGGCGCCCCCGCGCCGGGGTCTTCGTGTGAAGCGTGGTCGTGGCTCATATCGCCTCCCTCATCGCACGCGCTCACCACAACACATTCTACCAAGCACGAGCCGCGCCATGAGGACGTCCCACCGCAGAGCCGTAGTTCGGCACGTGACCTGTGGCCGAGCCCACCCCATGTATCCCGCGCGGTCACACTCGGAGGCCCTTCAATCGAGCCCGCGGGCGTGTCGCGTCGCCGAACCGGCCCTGGCATGAACCGTGCTCTCCCCCGGCCGCGAAGCACACCACTCCAAGGAGACCGCATGAAGCGCCTGAGCCTGACCATCCTCCTACTTCTGCCGCTGGCCACACTCGCCCACGCCAACACCACGAAGTTCGACGCCGCGATGCAGCCCGTCGCCATGGAGTATCTGAAGATCCAGGAGGCGTTGGCCGCCGACTCCACGAAGGGGATCGCCGAGGCTGCCAAGGCCATCTCCACCCTCGCCGCGAAGCTCGATCCGAAGACCGTCACGGGGGCGCACGCGAAGCACTACGCAGACCTGCCCGCGAAGGTCTCCGCCGCGGCCTCCACCCTCGCCGCCGCGAAGGACATCTCCGCCGCCCGCGAGGCGCTCAAGCTCCTGTCGCAGCCGCTCTCGATGTGGGCCACGATGTCCACGCCAGCCGGAGTCGACGTCGTGTACTGCTCGATGGCGAAGGGGAGTTGGCTCCAGAAGGCCGGCGCGGTGAGGAACCCGTACTACGGCGCGAAGATGCTCGCCTGTGGGGAGGTCGTCGGCGGGGTGAACGCGGTCAAGAAGTGATCCCTCGCCGACGACCCTCGAAGGCCGGGGCGCTCAGAAGATCTTGTCGACGTCGATCGTGAGGTCCGGCACGGGGGAGGGCATGTTCAGCCTGGCCTTGCCGGAGCTGTTCACGCTGGCGCTGGCGCTCTTGCAGACCTTCGTGAACCCGAGGTTGACGCAGGCCTTGCCGGACACCTTCCCGGACAGCTTGTCCTCGCTGACGGTGACCTCGAGGTCGCCCTTCACGCCGGTGCCGGCCACCGAGATGTTGTAGCTGACCTTGCCCGTGAGGTCGAAGTTGCCATTGGACGCTACCTTGCCCTTCACATCGATGCCGTTGCCGAAGAACTTCACGCGGCCCTTGGCCGTGACGCCGCCCCCGGTGACGTAGACCCTGCCCTGGGTGAGCGTGATGTCGGGCCCGGGGACAGAGACCTTGATGGCCATGCTCGCCGACATGAAGAGGCCCGTAGTCCCGTAGGGAGACGGAACGCCGAGCAGCCGCGAGATGCTGTCCCAGACCATGACGTCGGCCACGCTCACGCCGAAGCGGCTCGCCTTGGACCCGAAGGTCTCGTAGCGGCCCGCGATGTGCCCCTCGGCGAGGAAGACGTCGATGTCGCCCGAGAGCTCCACGCCGCTGGGGCGCACCGTGACCTCGGCGGCGGCCAGCTCGAAGCCCTTCACCGTGATGTCGGCGCACCCGCTGAGGGCGTAGTCCCCGTTGGCCTGGACCTCGCCCTCGACCTCGATGGAGCTCACGTGCGGTAGGTCGAAGTGACCGCGAACGATGACGCCTCCGTTGTCGACGGTGGCGGTGGCCCCCGCCAACCGGATGCCGAGGGGGGCGAAGTCCGCCGCCCCGGTGAAGGCGAAGCTACCGTTCGACGCGATGGAGCCGACGACGTGCGCCTGGCCGACGCCGGGGATGTCGATCGTACCGTTCGCGCGCAGCCCGTCGTTGGTCCAGGTGACGTCGGCGTCGGCCATGCGCAGGCCGGCGAGGTTCAGGTTGGCCTGCCCGTGGAGGACGAACTGCCCCTGGGTGTCGATGCTGCCCGTGACGTGGACCGACTGGTCGCCGAAGATGTCACCGTAGGCGGGCTCGAGGTGCGCCTCGAGGGTCATCCCCTGGTCCTCGATGGTGATCTCGAGATCGGAGGTGGGCATCCCCAGGACATTCGACTCGAGCTCCGCGTGGATCACGAAGTCGTCGATGCCCTCGTACAGCCCCCAGACCACGCCACCGGTGGCTTCCGGGAACAGTGACTCCAGCGCCGTACCCTCGAACGGGTTCATCGATTCGAGATGTCCGCGGAACGTCAACAGGCCGTCGTCGGCGCGGTAGAGGACCGAGCCGGAGGCGACGGGGAGCGTCAGCGAGATGGCGCCGCGATCCCAGCCCACCGCGAGCGCACCGTCAGCGCCGAGCTCGAAGTCGCTCCACGACTCCCCCTGTTGGAAGAACCAATCCCCGTCTTCGTCGGCGTCGGCGTTGAGCACGACGGTGCTGCTCGCATAGACCGGGTAGCTCCCGAGCTGGCAGTTGCCCTGGGCGTAGAGGTGGCCCTCGACGTCGCGGTGTCGCCGGCGGCCCCCGATGCGGAGCCGCTCGGCGGAGCGGTAGGGCAGGCTCCCCGAGAGCGAGACGCCCACCGCGCCGTCGCTGACCAGACCACCCGTCAGGGCCGCGACCGCGTCGCCCTCCAGGTAGATCAGGGGGTCGAGCGGATCGATGACGACCCTCGCCGTCGGCCCGGCGCTCGCGCCGATCGACGCGGCTCCGAAGGAGAGGTCGAGGCCGCCGTCGATCTCGTAGACGAGGTACGGGTGCTCGTCGTGCAGCGGCAGCTCGGTGCCACCGATCTCGACGCCGCTGATGCCCGCGCCCAGGCCGAGGGTGAGCGAGGCCCGGGGGGCACCGCCCGCGAGGCCCCAGGCGGACAGAGGTCCCATCGAGGGGAGCGCGAAGTCGACGGATCCGCTGACGGCGGGCGGATCCGTGTGCACCACGAGCTCGGCGTTCGCCAAGGGGAGCATCAACACATCGGTGACCACGCTCGCGGCGCCCGTGAGCTCCGAGTGGTCGGCGTGGTCCGTCCATTCGCCGCAGAGCTGGAGCCCCGCCAGCGAGCGGCAGTTGGGGATCTGGAACGCCGAGGCCGGGGCCGCGAGCGCGAGGAGGGTGAGCAGTGTGAGGTGACGCATGGTCGACTCCTGGTTGTGTGTCGCCACACCCTTTGAGCACCACCCGTGCCAACCAGGTTCTACGCCGTTTCATGGACCTACACGGGTGTCGGCGAGGTGTCCGACACCCGGACTCACTCGGAGGACACCGTGCCCGGTCGGGTGGTGAAGACGAGCCAGGCGATGCCCAGCGCGTTGGCGATGCCCAGCAGCTCCTCGGCGAGCTGCGGTCGCCACGCCGCGGCGAGCCCCCCGGCGGCGTAGATCGGGACCAAGGCGAAGAAGCGCCGATCGAGGGCCGCCCCCAGCGTCCCCGAGAGGGTGAACAGCACGGCGAAGACGAGCGGGAGCGTTTGCCGGAAGTCCAAACCGAGCAGGCCCGCGGCCGTCCACAGGAGCGCCGCCGCGAAGACCGCGACGCCGAGGGCGCTGACGACGCGCCGATTGTAGCCGCTGTCGAGCACCCGCACGCGCAGCCGCAGCGAGAGCAGCACCAGCACCCCGGCCACCAGCGCCGCGGGGGCGCGTTGGAGGGGCGGAGGGTCCGCGGGAAGCAACCCCCCGGCACGCATCCGGCCGAGCACGAACGGGGCCACGCCGAAGACGACCAGCAGCACCGTGTTCAACGCGGCGCGGGAGCGAAGCCCCAGTCGCGCGTCGCGACCACGCGCCTCGGCCCGGATCTCGTCGAGCTCGGCCACGGCGGCTCGAACCTCTCGGGAGAGCTCGGGCGGAGGCTCCGGCAGCTCGGCCAGGAGGCGTCGCGCCGCGCCGGGCTCGCCGCGACCGAGCTCGCGGCGCACCATGTGCTCGACACAGCCCCGAAAGCCCGCGCGGGCGCGCTCCGACTCCGGCCAGGCGCGCAGCCCTTCGGTGAAGCCGAACCGCGCCGCCGCGAAGTGGCCCTCGGCGGCGCCGTCCTCCGCTTCGCGCAGCAACGCGAGGCGCGCCTCGGCCCCCGCGATCAGCGCCAGCGCGTCGCGGTGAACGAGGAAGTCGGCGAGGGCGCGACGCAACGATTCGGCGGTCTCGAAGCGGGCGGCGGGGTCTCGGGCGCAGGCGCGCGTCACGATCTCGACCAGCTCCGGCGGAGTGTCGTCGGGCAACGCCGACATGCGCGCGCGATGCGCCGCGAGGGAGAGCGCATAGAGGTCCCGCCCCGAGTGCAGGCGCCGGCCCGTGAGGAGCTCGAAGAGCACGGCGCCCAGCAGGTACACGTCGGTGCGCGCGTCGAGGGGCGCGCCGTCGCGGACCATCTCCGGCGCCATGTAGCCGGGGGTGCCCGCGAGCCCACAGGTCACGGCCTCGTCGAGGCGCAGCGCCAGGCCCCAGTCGACGAGATAGACCTCGCCGAAGCGGCCGAGCATCACGTTGTCGGGCTTCAGGTCGCGGTGCAGCACGCCGCGGCAGTGGGCGAAGTGGGTGGCATGACAGACCTGCATCAGGATGCGCAGCCCCCGCTCCAGCGCGTCCCCCTCGAGTTGGGCGCCGATGGGGTGCTCGGGGTCGCGCAGAAGCGCCCGCCAGCTCACGCCCTCGATGCGCGCCATCACCACCAGCGGGCGACCATCCGGGCCACGACCCAGGCCATGGACGGGGACCACGTTGGGGTGCTCGAGGGCGCCAGCGATGCGAGCCTCCCGCACCAGGGTGGCCGCCACCGCGTCGTCGTCCCGGTCGGCGCGCGGGCACTTCACGGCCACCATGCGGTCGAGGGCGATCTGCCGCGCCTCCAGCACCACCCCCACCCCACCCTCACCGAGAACCGGCCCCAACTCAAGAGCGGGCGCGGCGCCGGACAGCGCGATCTCGGGCAGCGAGCTCAGTGAGGCAGCGGATGCGTGGGCGGAGCCGAGCGTCGTCCCCGAGACCCAGTCCGTGGCGAGGGCGTCGCCGCCGAGGGTCTCCCACTGCTCGAGGAACTCGCGCTCGGAGGACTCGCCGGACACGCGACGCAATCTACGCGAAGTCGCGGGCAGAAACCCGCGCCGCTCGAGAGCGCTTCAACAGGTCGCTGACGCGGATGGTGTGGTCGGTGCCGGGGAAGGTGAGCGCCACCTCCAGCACGAGCGGCGTCTCCCCACCGCGGACGTGGCGACCCTCGACGCCCTCGAAGGCCGCCCGCTCGTCGCCGCGCCGCGCGACCGAGCGTAAGAGCTGCTCACGCCTCGCGTCCGGTGCCTCGGAGGTACGAGATGCGATCATTCATCCCACTGCTCTTCCTGCTCCCCACCGCCGCCCAGGCGACACCCTTTGTAGACTGCACGGTGACGTTCGTGGACGAGGACTGCGTCGCGCGGGACCCGCCCATCGAGGTGCCCGCGGGTGTCGTCGTGCGCGCCATCGCGCTGTGTGAGGTCGGGAGCTGCTACCCCGACGGCGAGGCCGAGGACGGCCACGTGTGTGAGAGCGACTTCGAGGAGCCCGAGAGGCTCGAGCTTCGCGCCGACGACGAGGACCCGCTCGACTTCGTCGCCATGGAGGCGCGCTGCGACATCTCGGGTCGCTCACGAACGGTCTACGCGGTGGTGCCCCTGGGGTCCGGCGAGTATCGGGTGGCGGCCATCCTCGGCGGCGCGGCCTGGGAGACCACGTCGGTGCCGGTATCGGTTGCGGACGCAGGCGCCAACTCGGAGGGCGGGTGCAGCCAGACGCCGGGCGCCGCTCCGACCTGGGCCCTGCTCTCCCTCGCGGCCCTGCTCCGTCGGCGACGGTAGCCCCGCGTGTTGGGACGGTGCGGCAGAGTCGCGACGCGGCGCGCTGCACGCGCCCGCCAACCGAT
>CAYOBQ010000121.1:0-28654 GCA_964402225.1 uncultured Nannocystaceae bacterium
CGTCGTTGCTTGCGCGGCTGAGAGCTGACCGCTGAGTGCTGAAAGCCCTCCACAGTCCCTCCGTCAGAATCGGGATATGCACCCAATGAACCTCGCCGTCATCGTCGGGGCGACCGCCGTCGGGAAGTCCTCGGTGGCCCTCGCCGTCGCCGAGCACCTCGGCGCCGAGATCGTCAACGCCGACGCCACGGCCCTGTACCGCGGGCTCGACATCGGCTCAGCGAAGGCCACCCCCGCCGATCGCGCCCGGGTGCCCCACCACCTCGTCGACGTCTTCGATCCGCGCGAGACCTGCTCCGTCGTCGACTACCAACGTCTGGCTTACGCGGCCATCGACGACGTCCTCGCCCGCGGGGTACGACCGCTCATGGTCGGGGGCTCGGGCCTCTACATCCGGGCCGTGGTGGAGGGCTACGTCTTTCCGCCGGCTCGCCCGGATCCCGCCCTGCGCGCCCGCCTCGAACGGCAAGACCCCGCCGAGCTCCACCGCCGGCTCAGCGACGTCGATCCGGTCGCCGCCGCCCGCACCCATCGCAACAATGTTCGCCGAGTGGTGCGCGCCCTCGAGGTCTACGAGCAGACCGGCCAGCCCCTCTCGAGCTTCGAGTCTGCCCGCGCACCTCGCTACGCCGCGCGCCGCGTCGGCCTGCGACGCAGCCGGGCCGAGCTCTTCGAGCGCATCGACCAGCGCATTGACCAGATGTTCGAGGGGGCGCTGGTAGCGGAGGTCCGGGGCCTCCTCGAGGCCGGAGTCCCCCCCGACGCCCCCGCGCTGTGCGCCATCGGGTACAAGGAGGTCGTCCCCCTGGTCCTGGGTCAGGTCGACGAGGCGAGCGCCGTCGCCTCCATGCGCCGCAACACGCGCAAGCTGGCGCGCCAGCAGACCGGCACCTGGTTTCGCGAGGACGATCCCGACATCACCTGGATCGACGCCTCGGGCCGCGCCGTCGCCGACGTCCTGGCGGCGGTCGGCTAGCCGACGACGCCCATCCAGGCTTCGAAGGGCCGGCCCGGGGCGGCGCCCAACCAGCGGATCCCGGTGGCGTGGCGGCGCAGGGCGGCGTCGGCGAGCCCGGTGCGCACCGCGCGGCTGACGACCACGAGCCCGTCGTTGACGTCGCGGGGGCGGACGACGTGGCGACCGACCTCACCGGCGCGGCGGCGGGCCACAGTCTCTGAGAGGGTGAGGGTGAGCCGGGTGCGGCCCAGCCCGAAGAGGAGGTCACGGTCCCGGACCACCTCCAGGCCATGGAGCTCCGCGGTGAGCGCCGTTTGGAGCAGGGCGGTGGCGGCGGGATCCCAACCGATGGGCGGCAGCGGCTCGCCGAAGGCGGCGTCGAGGGCCCCCCGAACCGGGCCCTCGCAAGCCTCCCCGAGCGCCGTCCGTAGCGCACCGAGGGCGGAGTCGGCGTCCGGCGGGGCGTGCTCGGGGCACCATTGGTCGTCGATCCGGTGGGCGTGGGACGCGACGAAGGGCAGGGCCTGGACGCAGAGGTCGTCGAGCAGCGCGCTCCAGGGGACGCCGGTCTCGGCGGAGATTCGGTCGGCGTGGGGGCGGAGCCAGTCGAGGAGCGCGGAGGCGCCGACGAAGACGCCCGGGACCAGTGGGATCGCGGCGGGTAGGTCGTAGATCTGGGCGTCGGCCTCGAGCAGGTCGAGGAGCTCGGCCTCGGCGTCGTCGGAGGCGGCGGCGAGGGCCTCGGGGAGGCTGCGGCACTCGAGCTGGAGGCCGACGTGGATGGCGTCGGGCGTCCGCGTCAAGGTGTAGGGGAATTGCCGGCAGACGCCGGGCTTGGCGACGTCGTGCAGCGCGCAGCGAGCGTCGGGGCGCAGCGCGACGCAGGCGTCGTCGCGGCGCGCCATGAAGTGCCGGTCGCCGATCTGGACGAAGAGATCGGCGGCGCTGGCGGCACCGAGCGTGCGCCACACGCCTTGTTGCTCGGCGGCCACGCAGGTCGCGGGGGGCACCGGCCCGATGTGGACGCCATGGCAGGAGGAGCCGCATCTGACGCAGCGGTGGCGCAGACCGGGGGAGAGCCGTAGGGGTCGCTCGGGCCGCCCCGGCGAGGCGGCGAAGAGCGCCCTCTGGCTTCGCCAGCGTGGGCTGTCGAGCAGCAGAGCGCAGTCGATTTGGCGGAGGCGTCTGGCGGTCGTGTCGGCGTCGAGCCGCGTGGCCTCGCACAGCGTCTCGACCGTGTGGGCGCCCGTCGCCAGCGCCGCGAAGATGCCGGCACTCTGCGGCCCGAGCTGCGTGCGGTGCCCCGTGACAGGATCGTCGACGAGGCCCGCCTCGGCCACCAGATCGGAGCGGGGCGCAGGGATCAGCGCAGCACCAATTCGGGCGTCTCGGTCCGCTCGGGAGCGACGTAGTCCTTCACGCCTCGAAGGCCTCCATGGGCGGGCAGGTGCACATGAGGTGGCGGTCGCCGTAGGCGTCGTCGACCCGGGCGACGGGGGGCCAGAACTTGTGGTGGCGAAGCCGCTCGGCGGGGAAGGCGGCCTGCCCCCGGGGGTAGGGGTGCGTCCAGGTGTCCGCGGCGATGGCCTGCGAGGTGTGGGGGGCGTTTCGCAGCGGGTTGTCGTCCCGGGGCAGATCACCTCGCTCGATGGCGCGGATCTCGTCGCGAATGGTGATCATCGCGTCGCAGAAGCGATCGAGCTCGCCCTTCGACTCGCTCTCCGTGGGCTCCACCATCAGCGTGCCGGGGACCGGCCAGGACATCGTGGGGGCGTGGAAGCCGAAGTCCATCAGCCGCTTGGCGATGTCGACGACGCGCACGCCGAAGGCCTCGAAGGGGCGGCAGTCCAGGACGAACTCGTGGGCGACGCGCCCGTTGGGGCCCGTGTAGAGGACCTCGTAGTCGCCCGCGAGGCGCCGCGCCATGTAGTTCGCGTTGAGGATCGCGACGCGCGTCGCGTCCGTCAGTCCGCTGCCGCCCATCATCGCGATGTAGGCGTAGCTGATCGGCAGGACTCCGGGGCTCCCATAGGGCGCCGCCGCGACCGCTCCGACCCCGCCCTCGAGCCCGATGACGGGGTGGCCGGGCAAGTACGCCGCGAGATGCGCGGCCACGCCGATCGGGCCGACCCCGGGGCCGCCACCGCCGTGGGGGATGGCGAAGGTCTTGTGCAGGTTGAGGTGGCACACGTCGGCGCCGATGTCGCCCGGGCGGCACAAGCCGACCTGGGCGTTCATGTTGGCGCCGTCCAGGTAGACCTGACCGCCGTGGGCGTGGACGACCTCGCAGATCTCCATGATGCCCTCCTCGAAGACACCGTGGGTCGAGGGGTAGGTCACCATCAGCGCCGCGAGTCCGTCCATGTGCTGGGCGGCCTTCGCGCGCAGGTCGTCGAGGTCGATGTCGCCCCGTTCGTTGCACGCGATAGGCACCACGCGCATGCCGGCCATCACGGCGCTGGCCGGGTTGGTCCCGTGGGCGCTGGTGGGGATGAGGCAGACGTCGCGGTGCGCCTCGCCGCGATCCCGGTGGTAGGCGCGGATCGTGAGCAGCCCGGCGTACTCCCCCTGGGAGCCGGCGTTGGGCTGTAGGGAGATGGCGGCGAAGCCGGTGATCTCGGCGAGCCACCCCTCGAGGTCGTCGATGAGGCGCGCCCAGCCGGCGGCCTGTTCGGCGGGGGCGAAGGGGTGCAGGCCAGCGAAGCCGGGCCAGGAGATGGGCACCATCTCGCTGGTCGCGTTGAGCTTCATGGTGCAGGAGCCCAGCGGGATCATCGAGGTCGTCAGCGACAGGTCTCGGGATGAGAGTCGGGTGATGTAACGCAGCATCGAATGCTCACCGTGGTGGGCGGCGAAGACGGGGTGCGTCATGAAGTCGCTGGTGCGCTCGAGGCGCCCCAGGGCGGGGCCGCGCGGGGGCTCGGTGACGAGCTCCGCGGCGCGGAAGTCCGGCTCGCCGAAGAGCGCGAAGATCGCGTCGAGCTCCGCCAGATCCGTGCGCTCGTCGCAGGCGATGCCGATCGAGCCATCCGGGAGCGCGCGCAGGTTGAAGCCCGCCGCCCGAGCGCGGGCGTGCAACGCGTCGGGGTCGTCCACCCTCAGCGCGAGGGTGTCGAAGAACGGGGTCGACCCCAGCCGAGCGCCGAGGCGCGAGAGGCCGTCGGCGAGCAGCCGAGCCATCCCGTGGACCCGCCGCGCGATGCGCCGCAGCCCCTCGGGGCCGTGGTAGACGCCATACATCGAGGCCATGATCGCCAGCAGCACCTGCGCCGTGCAGATGTTGCTCGTCGCGCGGTCGCGCCGGATGTGCTGCTCACGGGTCTGCAACGCCAGACGATAGGCGGGTCGGCCGGCGGCGTCCTGGGAGACCCCGACGATGCGCCCCGGCATCAGGCGCTTGAACTTCTCGTGGGTCGACAGAAACGCCGCGTGTGGGCCCCCGAAGCCGAGGGGGACGCCGAAGCGTTGGCTCGACCCCAGCGCCACGTCGGCCCCCCACTCACCGGGCGGGCGCAGCAGCGTCAGCGCCAGCAGGTCAGTGGCCACCACCACCAGCGCCCCGGCGGCCTTGGCCGCGCTCACCACAGCGGCGTAGTCCACCACCCGCCCGTCCGTCGCCGGGTACTGCAGGAGCACCCCGGCGCAGTCGGCGTCGAAGGACATCGACGCGGGCGCCTGCACCCTCACCTCGATGCCCAGCGGCTCGGCCCGGGTCTGCACCACGGCGAGGGTCTGAGGGTGGCAGTCAGCGGCCACCACGAAGGCTCTGCGCCTGCCCCGCGAGGCCGCGCGGCACATCGCCATCGCCTCCGCCGCCGCCGTCGCCTCGTCGAGCAACGAAGCGTTGGCGAGGGGCAGCGCCGTGAGATCCGTCACGATCGTCTGGAAGTTGACCAGCGCCTCCAGCCGTCCCTGGGAGATCTCGGCCTGGTACGGCGTGTACTGCGTGTACCAGCTCGGGTTCTCGAGCACGTTGCGCTGGATGACGGCGGGCACCAGGCAGTCGTGGTAGCCCATCCCCAGAAGCGACCGAGAGACCACGTTCTCCTCGGCGATCCGGCGCAGCGCCGCGACCACCTCCGACTCCCCCCGCGGGCCGGGCAGATCGAGGGGCACCGAACGCCGAATGGCCGCTGGGACCGCCTCGTCGATGAGGGCGTCTGTGGAGGGGCAGCCGACCACCTCCAGCATGGCGGCCACCTCGGCCGGGCTGGGCCCGATGTGGCGGCGGGCGAAGTCGTCGATGGGGCCGAAGAGGTCGGACATGGGTTTTCCTCGCGCGAGCGCGCGGAGGATACAGTGATTGAGCCGGCGGGGAAACCGGCAAAGACCCTCGACAGGGTGAGCTCCAGGCGCTACGGGGCGCGGGACCTCGTGCAGGCGGCTGGCGCGTCGAGCGCGGCAGGTTGACACCCCCGGGTGGGTTCGCGACTCTTGAGGAGCATGCCGCGTACACAACCGAGCGCAGATGAGCTCCCGCGGGCGCCCACGACGGCCGCTTGGGGCGCGATGGACGAAGCGGAGCGGAAGCGGGTCGTCGACGCGTTGCCGTCCTGGATGACCGACGCCGAGCTCTCTCCACCCGAGGGGGACGACCACTACTTCGCCAAGGAGGGCGCCCGCGATGCGCTCTCGGGCTGGTTCGAGGGTCGCGGGCGCGGGGTCTACGTCGGCTGCGAGAAGGTCGTGTACTACCCGGACACGCAGCGGTTCTCTCCAGACCTCATCGTGGTGCTCGATGTGGAGCCGGGCCGGCGTGAGAAATGGGTCGTCGACGCAGAGGGAAGGGGCCTCGACCTGGCCCTCGAGGTCCTCGTCGCCGGGGACCGGCACAAGGATCTGCACGACAACGTGGCGCGCTACGCGTCCCTCGGCATCCCCGAGTACTTCGTGTACGACCTTCGCCGGGGTCGTATCCACGGGTGGCGGCTCCCCGACGCGTCGGCGCGGACCTACCAGCCCATCGTGCCGCAGCTTGGTCGCTACGCGTCCGCCGTCCTCGGGCTCGATCTCCTACTCGAGGCCGACGGGCTGCGGTTCGCGGCCGGCAACGCGCGCGTGTTCGAGACCCGCGAACTCTTGGCACGGGTGTCGGCGGCGATGGAGTCCCAGGTCGCCCGGCTCGAGGCCCGGCTCTTGGAGCGGGACGCGCGGCTAGCGGAGCGGGACGCGCAGCTCGCCGCGGCCCTCGCCGAGCTCGCTCGCTTGAAGGGTGAGACGGAGTAGCTCGGCCTCCTCCCCCGGCGCTGACTGGACTGGCGCGCGCGTGCCTGACGGCCGCCACGAGCCGAGCTACTTCCGGGCGGGTCCTGGCGCGGGGCCGTCGACGGTGGTGAGACGTAGCTGCTCGCTGAGCCCTTGCACGGCGGGGTCGTAGTAGGCGTAGGCCCGCGCGGCCCGCTGCGTGACCTCCACCTCCCCCGTCGCCTCCAGGGCGTAGTCGAGCGCCAGCCGTTGCGCCGGCTCGAGCTTCGCCAGGTAGAGGTGCAGCACGCCTCCGAGGTCCTCGTGGCGCTCCACGGGCAGGCCGCTCAGGCTGCGCGCCGACACCTTGAAGCCCGGGGGGACGGGCACCACGATGGTCGGCATGGCGATGGTCGTCGCCCCGGGGTTTCGCACCACGAGCTTCATCTTGGCCGTGCGCCCGATGGGCGTGGGGGCGGCGGGTCCGTTCAGCGACACCTCGAGCCCCTCCCGGACGGGCTCGGGGTCGCCGTTCTTCCGCCACGTCGCCCGCAGATCCGCCAGCAATCGCCCACGGATGTCGCCGCTGGCCTCCACGCGGTGGGGCCCGGGGCTCAGCTCCGGTAGATCGACTGAGGGCAAGCCGGGCGCCGCGAGGTCCAGTCGACCCACCGGCCGCCCGTCCACCCGGACCTCCACCACGCCCTCGCTGGGCCCGTCCGACGACATCTTCGCCGCCGCCCGCAGCGCCAGGACCGTGCCCTGCGTGCTCCCCCACCCCTGGTGGGGTGACCGCGCGCTCCACAGCCAACGAAGCGCGTCGGCGGCGTCCCCCCGCCGCCCGTCGCCCTCGAGGGCATGGATCGCCAACGCCGTGACCTGCGCGTCCGCCGCCTGGCCTCGGGCGTAGAAGAGCGTCTCGCCACCCGCCCCGAAGACCAGACCACCATCCGTGACCACGCCGCGTTTGCGCAGCCGTTCGATGGGTCCGATCGAGGTGGCCTTCGCGCTGCTCGCCGAGGTGCGCCCCACGGCCGCCGCCTCCGCCGCGGCCCACAGCGCCAGCAGGTAGGGCCGCTCGGCGAGGGCGCCCTCGTGGCCGCGCAGGAAACCGAGGGCGCGCTGGGTGGTCGGACCCGTGTCCCCCGCTTCGGCGAGCGCCCAGGCGATGTAGGCCGTCGTGGCGATCTTGCCCTGGGCCGCCTTCCAATCATGCAGCCAGCTCGGATCGGGCGTCCACGAGCCGTCCTCCCCCTGCTGGGACCCAAGCCACGCGCGGGTTCGCGCCACCAGCGCCGGATCGACGGGGTACACGGCCGACATGTCGACGAACTGCATCAAGCCGTAGGCCGTGAGCACCTGGTTGGCCGGCGCCTGCCCGAACCACGAGAAGCCGCCGCCCTCCACCTCGTAGGACACCAGCCGCTGGTACCCCTGGGCCAGGAAGCGGCGAGCCTTCTCGACGGCCGCTTGCGCGCCCTCCTCCCCCTCGAGCAGCTTCAGCACCATCAGGTTCGGGTAGTTGGCGCTGCTGGTCTGTTCGAAGCAGCCGTGGGGCTCGCGCAGGATCCCCTCCAGCCCGTCGCGGGCCTGATCGAGCGTCCCGCGATACAGCCGCAGCGCCCCGGTCAGCGTCCCTGGCGTCACGTCGGCGGGCAGCTCGATGTCGAAGGCGACGCGCCCGGCCTCCACGGTCCCCGTGTTCAACAGGCGGACGAGGTGCCCGGGGGCCACGACCCTCGTCTCGCGCTCGACGCGATCGACCAACGCCCCGCCCTCCAAGAGCGCGAGCGACATCGTCCCCGCCCCCGCTCGCGTGGCGCGAACCGCCACGCGGACCGCCGACGTCGCCCCGTTCGGGAGCTCGATCTCCCTCGTCGCGCCGCCCTCGATCGCCCCGCTTGTCTGTGCGCGGACCGTCAACCGACGCGTCGCTCCGCTGTGGTTGGCGACCACCGCGCGCACCACGTATCGGTCTGCCACCGTCAACTCCGCCGGCACCCGCGCGTCCACCTGCAACGGCAGGAAGGTCTCCAGGCGCGTCTCGCCGGTGCCCACCGCGCCCCCCGGGCTCAACGCCTGCACCCGCACCCGCCAGCCGGTGACGCTGTCCGCGAGCGACACCTGGAGTCGGGCGTTCCCCGCGGCGTCGGTGGGCACCCCCGCGAGCCACAGGACCGTCTCGTCGAAGCGCTTGCGGATGGGGGGCGGCGGCCCCGAGATGCGCGCGGATCCACCGCCATAGGCGACCGCGCCTCCGCCCATCCCAAAGCCGTGCATCCCCAGGCCCGCGTCGCCGTGGGCGACCACCGGTGAGGGGTCGCGCTCGAAGACGTCCGCGTGGACCGTGTCGTCCGCCGAGCCAAACCGCCCGTCGGGCCCCGCCGCGACCAGATCCACGAGATCCGTGCCGTCTACGCTTCGGCCGCGGAGACCCACCCGATGGCCCCACGGATCGCTGCGCAGGTGCCCCGGCGCCGCCCCGAGCCGGGTGCCCGCCCGCAGCAGCGCCGCCAGCGTGTCCAACCGTCGCGCCGCGAGCCGTTTCGTGACCCGGCTGAAGCGCAAGTTCGGATTGAGCGCGACGGCGTAGGTCCACGACGTCGGCCGCCCCCATGGCGTGAGCCGCTGAGCCTCGGGCAGCAGCTCGCGCAGCGGCATCGCGTAGGCCCAGCGGCCCCTCACGAAGCGCCCCACCGGGGCCTCGCGCGACATCAGGCCTTCGATGGCCTGGGCCTCGATCTCGCGCATGCGCCGCGCCTCTGCCTGCCACCGGCCCTCCGCCGTGTGGTGCATCCAGAAGGCGGCAGGGCTCGCCGGCAGCGCCTCGACCAGCGCCCGCGCGGCGACGCGCCCCGGGCCATCCTCGCGCGCCAGGAGGTCGACGAAGCTCGCCCCCGCCGCCTCCGCGTTCGACAGATCGACGGCCCGCAAGATGTCGAGGAGCGCCGGGCGCTCGGGCTCGAGGGCCAGGGATCGCTCGTCCACCACCGAGGCGGCGAGCCCCACGCCCGCCGCCGGTCGTCCCGCGCCGTCGCGCACCTCCACCTCGACCTCCGCCACCCCCCCGGGGCGGTGGCGCGTCTGGGCCGACAGCCGCACCTCGACCCGGTCGGGCTCGAGGAAGACCGACGCCGCGACGGCATGACGCGCCGCGCGCCAGGCCGTCTCATCCACCCGGATCTCGGCGAGCCCGAAGACCCCAGCCGGCGTCTCGAGGCGCGCCTCGAAGGACCCGCGGCGATCGACGTGAACCCGCGCGCTCGCGAGGGGCGTGTCGTGGCGCATCAGGGAGACCACCAACGCGCGCCCGCCGGGCCACCGGCCGCGCACCGCGACGGGCTCGCCGGGGACGACCAGCGCCCGGGACGGTCGGACCCACCGCCTCGGGGATCGCGCGACCGCGTGGCTCGCGCGGGCCACCTCGCCCTCGGCGCGCGCGACGACCGTCACCCGGCCGGGGCGCACCGGGATCCGCAGCGCGCCCGGCGACCGGCGTCGCGACACGTGGCCATTCACCGTGAGCGTGATCCGAGCCGGCGCCAGGCCGTCGCCGCGGGTCGTGACCACCGTGACGTAGCGCGCCCCCAGGCTCCGCTCCGGGATCAGGCCCACCCGCAGCGGGGCGCCTGCCCCCGGCGCCGCCCAGCGCGCCTCGACCGTGCGCTCGGCGCCGTCCGTCACCCGCACCCTCAATCGGGTGGCGGCCGACTCGAAGGCGAAGCGTCCGAAGGCGTCGACGACCCCCTGCGGTCCGTCGACCACCCGGACGCGCCCCTCGACCGGCTCACCGTAGGGGTGGCGGGCCACGACCTCGAAGGCCCCGGCCCCCTTGGGGACGAGGCGCACGAGAAAGGGGGGGGGCTCGACCCGACGAACGGTGACGGTCTCGCGCTCGGTCCACCGGTCGTGGCGCGCCTCGATCTGGTAGGCGCCCAGCACGAGATCCGACCCCAGCGGCACCGCCCCCGCCGTCCAGCCGGTCGCGTCCGTCTCCAGACGGCCTCGCCAGATCTCGGTGCCTCGCGGATCCCGCAGGACCACCTCCAGGGGGGCCGCCGACACCGGGTGCGCGTCGGCGGCGTTCATCACCGCGGCGCGCCAATGCAGGGTCTGGCCCGGGGCGAAGATCGTCCGGTCGGTGTGCAGTCGCAGCACGCGCCGCGACCGGATCTGCACCTGCCGCGCGACCTGCTCGCCGCCGTGGGCCGACTCGGTCTCGACCGTCAGCGTCGCCGATCCGCGGAGCGCACCGGGCACGCGGAAGGCGCCGACGTAGGTGCCGTCGGCGTCGGTCACGCCGCGCGCCACCTCGGTCTCTCCGAGGGAGACTACGACCCGTGCCCCAACGGCGGCGGTGCGCGCCTCGAAGCTCGTCGATCCGGCGACGGCGACGTACACGGTGGCCGGCGATCCGGCGTGGAGCGTCGCGTCCACGGCGACGTCCATGTCGTGGAGGGTCCGGGCGGCGAGCCCGGGCGTGGCGAACAGGAGCGCGGTGAGAACGAGACGCATCGATGAACCTCCCCGGTCGAGCTCGGCTGCCCTGTTTCGGACCACGACGAGCCGGGAAGGTTCCGGGGCGGCCCGGTTATCGCTCCTGGGCCACGGCGACCTGGCCGTCGGCGGGGGTGCTCAGACCGGAGGCGGTCTGGAAGCTGAAGTCGATGTAGGACCACGGCACCCAGCCGGAGCCCCAGAGGCCAACGCCGCCCGCGTCGAAGCCGCCCCCGACGTCCATCGTCTCGAAGAGCCAGGGGGCGCTCGAGAAGTCGAGGACCAGGCCCGAACCCCACAGCCCGGCGCCGCCGGCGGGGACGTCGTAGAGCTTGTCGAAGGACCACAGCGGGAAGCTGAGCTGCGGGCTCATGCCGGATCCCCACAGGCCCTCCCCCTCGGCGAGGACGTCGGCCTTGACGTCGTTGATCCAGGTGAGCGGATCGGCGTCGCCGGCGCTCACCAGCCCGATGCCGCCTTCGACGATGTGCACCGGGAGCTCGGCGCCGAGCTGCGCGAGGAACGGGTCGTTGAGGGCCACCGCGATGTCGCTGCCGCCGTCGCCGAAGACCACCGGGCGCCACTCATAGCTGTGTAGCACGCGGTAGCCGTCGAAGAGGCTGTTGGTGGCGGCGTCGGCCTCGATGCCCTCGACGAGGACGATCGGCGGCTCGGGCAGCTGCCCCAGCGCATCGTCGAGGACCTGGGCGCGGTCAGCGGCCAGCCGCTGGGCCGGTGCGGGCTGGGCTACGCGGCCGTCCTCGAGGACCACCTTCGCGGTGCGCGCCGCGAAGACGGCGGGCTGGCTCACGGAGTCTGCCACGTAGCGGGAGGTGACGACGCACCGGCCGTAGGTGTCGGTCGTGCAGCTCGCCTGGTCGACCATGGAGCCATCGACATCGATCCAGACCCGCGCGCCGGCGACGGGCGCCAGGCGACCGTCGAGGATCTCGACCAGGACCACCGCGCGGGCGCGCTCCGCGTCGTAGGCGCAGTCAGCCTCCATCGCGCGGCGAAGGAGGGGATGGACCCGCTCTGTGTGCGCGCACTCCGGCGCCTGGAGCGCCTGGCCGATGGCGACGTGCGTCGCGGCGACCGTCGTCGGCACCAGGCGGTCGGGGTCGCGGAGGCGCCGTACGAAGCGGAGCGCCGCCCGGGGCTCGAGCACGCCGGTACCGCGGCGGGGCTCGAAGACGTCCCCCTCCCGGACCGCTGACGCCATCAGCGCGCCGCGCAACGCGGGTGCGCCGAGCCCCGGGGCCTCGCCCAACACGACCGCGGCCACGGCGCTGGCGTAGGCGGTCGCCATCGACGTACCCGAGAGCCGAAGGCGCCGGTGGCGCCGGGGCCGGCCGAGGGCGAAGGTGTCCCCCCGGATGCCCTCCGACCGGGCGTCGTCCCCGCCCCCCGGCGCGAGCAGGTCGAGGGCCGCTCCGTAGTTGCTGTAGCCCGTGCGGACGCCGTTGGCGTCGGCGGCGCCCACCGCCATCACCCCCGGGAGCGCGGCGGGATAGGCCACGCGACCCTCCCCCTCGTTGCCCGCCGCCGCCACGAGGACCACGTCCGCAGCCTGGGCCACGCGCAGCGCCTCGCGCATCGCGTCGCTGGGCGTGTAGCTCGGCCCGAAGGACAAGCTCAGGTTGATCACTCGAGCCCCCTGCTCGACGGCGTAGACGATGCCCTGGGCGATGTCGAACTCGGTCCCAGTCGCGCGCCCGTCGAGGACCTTGACGGGGATGACCGTCGCGCGGCCGTGGGTGAGTTGGTCGATGATCGAGGCGAGGTGGGTCCCGTGCTGGTTGTCGTCCTGGGGGGCTGCGCCCTCGTCTACGAAGTTGGCCCCCTCGCGGAGCGTGAGGTTGAGCCGCGGGTGGTCGAGATCGACGCCGGTGTCGAGCAGCGCGATGATCGCCGGGGTCCCGGCGTAGCGGGGCAGCGCGCGCTTCAGCGGACGTTGCCGCCCTCGCCCTCGCCGCGCTCTGGCCGCCCGCGCCACGGCGTTGGCTTGCGGGCGCGGTAGCCCTCCGACGCCCAGCAGGCCCTCGGCGTGCCCCTCGGGCAGGGCGACTCGGGCGGCGCCCAGCCGAGGAGACCACTCGAGCAGGGTCAAGTGGTGTCGGGCGAGCCGCGCGTCCACCTCGTCCGCCGTCAGCCCCGGGCCGAAGTGCATCAGGACCTCGCCGGGAACCTCGCTCCCGCCCGCGAGGAACGCCTGCGTCGGCGCCGCGAAGCCGAGGCGCCCGCGGATGGTCCTCGGCGACAACGCGCGGCGCGCGTGGCGCAGCGCCGCGTCGGCGGCGGCGGCCTGCTCCTCGGCCTCTTCGACGAAGCTCATCAGGTGGAGCATCAGGGCGGCGGCCCCGAAGAGCGCGGTCAGGCGGTAGAACCTACGGGCACCCACGGGGCCTCCAGGATAGATACGCCTCATGGATTGAGGCTTCTGATATTTCGGCTTGTCTGGAAGTTTCTAGATAGGGTGGGTCAGCCGACGAGCAGCGCCACGGCGCCGGCGTCGAGGACGCGTTGGGGCAGCGTGAACGTGAAGGTCGTGCCTGTGCTCCGTTCCGATCGGGCCCAGACGCGACCGCCGAGGTGCGTCACGCATTGGGCCACGATGGCGAGGCCCAGCCCGCTCGACTTGACGCCGCGTGCGCTGCCGCTCTCCCCGCGTCGATAGGCCTCGAAGACGTGGGGGAGCGCGTCCTCGGGGATCGGCCGGCCGCCGTTGTGCACGGCGATCTCGACGAAGCGTGCCTCCGGCGCCGGGTGCAGGCGGTCGCCCCGCGGGAAGAGCCGCCCCGCGTCGCCCACGCGGGCCGCGCCGATGGGCCCCGGATCCTCCCGCAGGCGCACCGTGACCGTCACCGCGGTCCCCCTCGGGGCGAACTTGAGGGCGTTGAAGACGAGGTTGTCGAGGACCACCCACAGGCGGTCCGGGTAGGTCCGCAGCCGCGGCCGCACGCCGCTTCGGCGCAGCTCGATCGAGGCTTCGTATTGGTGGGCGAGGACCTGGAGCCCCTCGATGTGTCGGGCCACGGCGTCTTCCAGATCGACGGTCTCCGGCAGGGCCTCGGCCCGGGCGTCCGCCCGCGAGATCTCCAGCGTGTCGTCGATCATTCGCGTCATCCGCAGGGTCGAGGCGCGCACCTCGTCCATCATCTCGAGCACGTCGGCGTCGGTGGTGCCGGGCATTCGCATGACCTCTGCGTTGGCCTTCACCACCGAGAGCGGCGCCCGGAAGTCGTGGGCCATCTTCGCGAGCAAGTCGGCGCGGAAGCGCTGCTCGGAGAACAGCCGCGCGTTGCTCACGCAGGCGCCGACCAACGCCGCGAAGGCCTCGAGGACCTCCATGTCGCGGCGCACATCCCCGAGGGTGCGCAGGCTCGAGTCGACGTAGATGAGCCCGACGACCTGCCCGGCGTGGCGCACCGGGACGCCGACCATCGATCGCAAGCCGAGGAGCCGAACGCTGCGTCGAGCGCCGTAGTCGCCCTCGGTCTCTACGTCTTGGACCGTGACCGTCTCGCCGGTCCTCAGCACCCGCTCGACCAGACCCTGGCTCACCGGCAGCGGATGCCCCGGCCCACCCCACTCGAGGTTCTGGGCGACCACGTGCTCGAGGGCGCCGTCCTCGGCGATGAGCGCGAAGAGGCCGCGCTCGGCGCAGGCGATCGTGACCACCTTCTCGAGCACCATGGGCGCCAGCATGTCGAGCTCGAGCGTGCTGCCCAGGCGGCGCGCCACGTCCAGCAGGGCGCGGCGGCTCTCGACGTCCTTGGCCACGACCTCGGTGGTCGCGACGAGCGCCTGGTGCGCGGCGGCGGCTCGGTCCGCGTGGCGGCGGGCGCCCAGCTCCAGGTAGGCATCGAGGGCCAGCGCGACCTCGTGGGCGGCGCGGAACGGGTCGCCTTGCGCCGAGAGCGCATCTGCCAAGGCCTCCCGACACACGGCGGCCTCGAAGGCCTGGTCGCCGGCGTCGAAGTGGGCCACGGCGCGGCTGGCGGCGCCGACCGCCGCCGCCGTTCGTCCCAGGGCGCGCTCACACGCCGACAGCACGCGCTGCAAGTGACCGCGCTCGTCGGGCTCCGCGTCGAGCCCGGGGTCCGTGAGCAGCGCGTTGAGCGCCACCCGCGCGCGATCCGGCGATCCGCCGCGCAGCGAGAGCTCGGCTCGTCGCCGCGCCAGCTCGACGCGAGCGTGCTTCGAGCCGGCGGCCGCGAGCTCGGTCGCGGCGCGCTCGAACGCCTCGGCGGCCTCGGTGAGCGCGCCCGCGTGCATCAACGTCTCGCCCAGGTTGGCTCGGGCGACGGGCACCAGCGGCTCGATGCCGGCTTCGGCGGCGAGCTGGATACACCGCCTGAACTCCACCGCCGCGCGCTCGATCTGGCCCAGCCTCGCGTAGAGGAAGCCCAGGTTGTTGCAGGCCCCGGCCAGCTCGACGGCGTCGCCGGTGCGGGCGCAGAGGACGCGGAACTCGTCCCAGGTGCTCACCGCGCGCGCCCACTGACCGCGGGCGTAGTCCACCATCCCGAGGTTGTTGAGGCACTTCGCGAGTTCGGGGACGCGGCCCAATGCGCGGTTCTCGGTGGTGGCCTCCGCGAGGGCTCGGCGCGCCTCGTCGTGGCGCCCCTCGTAGTAGCAGGCGAGCCCCAGCGCCCGTAGGAGATCGGCGCGCAGAGCGCGATCGTCGCCGGTGGCGTCGAGGCCGTCGAGGGCGTGCCGCTCCGCCTGGTCCGGCGCGCCGCGCTGCCATGCGCAGGTCGAGCGCACGTGGAAGGCGCCGGCGCGCACCGCGGCCGGGAGATCCGCCGACGTCAAGCCGGCCGCGAGGGCGTCCGCGCGGCGTGGGTCGCCCGTCCCCAAGCAGGCCCGCGCGAGCTGAAGCTGGGCGGCCGGGCTGTGGGCGTTGCCTTCGAGGCGCTCCAGCGCGAGGGCGTGGGCGCCGCAGCGCCCGAGGAGCGCCGCGACCTGTACGCGCAGCGCCTGGTCGCCACCTGGACGGCAGGCCCCGAGGATCGCGCGGGCCCGGTCGAAGTCGCCCTCGGCGACCCACACCGAGGCGCGCAGGACGGACACGCCGGCCGTCCCGCCCAGGCGATCGAGGAGTCTCAGGGCCGGTGTGTTCCGTCCGCGAGCGGCCAGCGCCCGGGCGACCTCCAGGCCGCGCTCGGCGGGGGGCGAGAGATCCGCCATGAGCTCGTGGAAGGCGCGGTGGAGCTCGCGGTCGGCGAAGTCGAGACCCGGCGGGCGCCAGCGCGCGAGGCGCCGGTGCAGGTCCGCCGCGTCGGTGACGCTCAGGGAGGCCGCGGCGGCGCGCGCGCGGGCGTGCTGGCGAAGGGAGACGCCGGCTGCGAGCTGCGCCAGGCCCGCCTCGACGAGGGTCCACAGGGCGTCGGTGACCGCCTCCTTCGGGCGCCCCGCGAGGATGTGCAATGCGTCGCGGGGGACCGAGCCGGGGGCCCACCACAGCACCGCCGTGACCGCGCGCTCCACGTCGCTGAGCCGTCGGCCCGCGCCTTGACCGGCGAGGGCCCGCGCGACGTCGGGATCAGAGGGGTCGAGGCGGCGGGAACGGTCGACCAGCCAGCGGCCTTCCGAGCGGGAGAGGACGCCGGAGTCCAACGCGACTCGGAGCACCGCCCGGGCCGCGCCGCGGGTGCGCATCTCGAGGTGGCCGGCGACGGCGTGGAGCCGGCCGGAGCAGCGGTGGAGGAGCGCGGCGCGGTCCGTCGCGTCCAGGCGGGGCACGGTGATCCGCAGCGCGGCGCGCGCGACGCCCCCGGCGACGGCCAATACGGGTCCCGCCCGGCTCGCGGTGCGGAGGGTCTCGTAGAGCGAGGAGAGGGCCGGCGAGTCGGGGTCGTAGGCCGGGACGACGACGAGCAGCGGTCGCTCGGCGGCGACGGCGTCGAGGTGCACCGCCAAGGTGTGCACCGGATCCCGGCTGGCGGAGGCGGAGGTCCCCAGCGCGCGGCCGAGGGCCCCCAGGTTCGGGACGACGAGGGGGATCACCCCGCGCGTCGCCGCCTCGTCACACAGCCAGGCGTCCAGGCGGGCGCGACACCCGTCGTCGGCGACGTCCAGGGAGACGAAGGCGCCCTGCCCCTCGCGGAGGGCATCGAGGGCACCCGTGAGTAGGGCTTGGGCTGGTTCACAGGCAAAGGGCTGCCCGTCGTCGAGCAGCGCGCGGGACAGCAGCGCGTCGCGTGCGCGGTCCGCTCCGAGGGCCGTCGTCAGCCGGTGCAGCACGATCTCGGCGTCGGGTGGTCGCGCCTCCGGGCGCCAGGCGAGCGTCGAACGCAGGACGCTCGCGACGGCTGGTCGCAGGGCGGGCGAGAGGACCGGCTCCGGCCCCGGGACCCCAGCGGGCCAAAGGGGCGCGCCGCTGAGCACCTCGTGTAGCAAGCAGCCGAGGGCGTAGACGTCCGCGGTGGCCGTCGGGGGATCGCCGGAGAGGATCTCGGGGGCCGCGCAGCCGGGCGTGGCGTAGCCAACGCCGTCGGCGGGATCGACACCCCAGTCGAGCAGCCGGGCGACGCCGTGGTCATCCACCAGGACGTTGGTGGGCGATACGTCGCCGTGAACGAGGCCCCAACCGTGGATGGCCGCCAACCCCGCGCAGATGTCGAGGGCCAGCCGCGCCCGCCCGTCGGCGTCGAGGGTGGGCGCGAGGGCGCCGGGGTGGAGGCCGTCCACTCGCTCCGTGCGGACCGCGAGGGCGCCGTCCGAGGTGCGCGTCAGCCCGAAGTGGGCGACTACGTTCGGATGGCTGCGCCCCGACGCTCGGGCGTGCTGTCGGTGCAGGGCCGGCTCGCCGTCCACGCTGTGTGCGAGCTTCAGCGCCTCGCCGCGCCCGGTGATGTTGCACGTCACGGCCCACACCGCCGCGCGTCCGCCGACGCCGAGCAGCCGGTCGACGCGCAGATGCGGTGCTCGTGGTGGTGGGGGCGCGGACATGGCCCCCAAGGAAACGGCGCACGGCGCGTGTGTCTCGACGCGGTGGGGTCGCTGCCGGCAGAATACGGTGACGCGCCCAGGGGCGATTGAGCGAACCAGGGGCGATTGAGCGGAGAAGATGGCGAGCGAGATCGATCCGAGGCTGAAGGCGCTCCGCCAGTTCATGGAGGAGGGCATCCCCTACAACCGTTTCCTGGGTCTGCGCTGCGACGAGGTCCAGGAGGGGCGCTGCGTGCTGCGCGTCCCGTGGCGCGACGAGCTGGTGGGCGATCCGTTTCGGCCGGCGGTGCATGGGGGGGTGACCTCGGCGCTGGCGGACACCGCGGGGGGCGGGGCGGTCTTCACCATGCTCACCTCCCACGGTGACCGGGCCAGCACCGTCGATCTGCGGGTCGACTATCTGCGACCGGGGCGGGCGGCTGATCTGGTGTGCGAGGCGGAGGTCGTTCGCATGGGAAACCGAGTGGCCGTCACGCGAATGCACGTCTTTTCGGGTGAGATTCCAGCGACGGGGAGCGAGGCCTATCGAAGGCCGATCGCCACCGCGCAGGCGGTCTACAACATCGTGAGAGCGGAGGGAAGATGAGGGCCGGGCTGTTCGCGGCGATCATGGTGCTGGGGTGCGGCGGTGAGGAGTCGGAGAGCTTCGACACCAACCCCGGCGCCCTCGACAACGGGAACAAGTGCCTCTTCACGGGGGCCGGGGCCGGGATCTGCGCGGGGACGCTGTGCGTCGGAAACCCCCAACGCAGCCCCTTCGGGGTGTGCAGCGAGGTCTGTGGTGCTCGCGGGGTGTGCCCCCACGGAGGGGAGTGCGTCGAGCTCCGTGGCCTCGAGAGCAGCGTCTGCATGGTCGACTGCACCGAGGAGGACGTCTGCGGCGAGGATCTCTCGTGCTTGCCTTCGAATGACGTGCGTCCCTGTAGTCCCGGGGGCTGCGTCCCCGACCTGAGCCGCTTCTGGTGCCAGCCGCCGCTGTGAACGACTCACCTCGTGGGGTGCTTCGGGCCCTGAGCGTCGCGCCGATGATGCAGCGGACGGACCGGCACTTCCGCGTCTTCGTACGGGGACTCACGCGTCGGACGTTGCTCTACACGGAGATGGTCACCACCGGGGCGATCCTCTACGGAGATCGCGCGCGGCACCTCGACTTCTCGCCGGTCGAGCGGCCCCTCGCCCTCCAGCTCGGCGGGGACGATAGCGCGGCCCTCGCGGAGTGCGCGCGGATCGCCGCGGGGATGGGCTACGACGAGGTGAACCTCAACGTGGGGTGCCCCAGCGACCGGGTGCAGCGGGGGCGCATCGGGGCCTGCCTGATGCTCGAGCCGGAGCGGGTGGCGCGCGCGGTCGCGGCGATGCGCGCCGCCGTCGACGTGCCGGTGACGGTGAAGCATCGAATCGGCGTCGACGACGTGGATCGCTACGAGGACCTGCTGCGCTTCGTCGATCTCGTCGCCGAGGCGGGCGCCGACCGGTTCTCGGTCCACGCCCGCAAGGCCTGGCTCAAGGGGCTCAGCCCCAGAGCGAACCGCAACGTCCCACCGCTGCGCTACGCCGACGTGTACCGGCTCAAGGCCGAGCGCCAGGCGCTGCACATCGAGCTCAACGGCGGGGTGAAGACCCTGGACGCGGTGGGCGAGCATCTCTCGAGGGTCGACGCCGTGATGGTGGGGCGGGCCGCCTACGACGAGCCCTTCATGCTCGCGGAGGCCGACGCCCGTGTCTTCGGCGAAGCCCCCGTCGTGCTGGACCGCTTCGACGCCGTGCGCGCCGTCTATCCGTATGTCGAGCGCCTCTGCGGCGAGGGTGGGCGCCTCCACTGGATCACTCGGCACCTGCTCAACCTCTTCGCCGGCCAGCGCGGGGCGCGCGCGTGGAGGCGCCATCTCGGGACCCACTCCACGGAGGAGGGTGCGGGGATCGAGGTCCTGCGCGACGCCCTCGGCGCGGTCCGCCGGGCGCAGGCGTCGTGATGCGCGTCGCCGTGGTCAGCGCGACCTATGTCCAGGGGTTGTCCTACCAGGAGAACGTGTGGGCCGAGGAGCTCGCGCTGCTCGGGCACCGCGCGCGCGTGTTTCGGGCGGACGCGCGCGGCGGCCCGACCCAAACGGAGGTCATCGACGGCCACCCCTACGAGATCTGCCCGGTGCGCACCCTGATGCTGCCGCGGGGCATCCTGCCGAGCGCGCGGCTCGCCGAGTCCCTGCTGCGCTTCGCCCCGGATCTGGTGTTGTGGTTCGGCGTGCCGATGTACTTCGGGCGAGCGCTGTTCACCGATCCGCGCCTCGCGGACCTGCGCGTGGCGGCCTTCTTCAGCCTCAACTCGGCGATGCACACCTTCGACTGGCGCACGCCGGGCGCGCCCCTCCGTGACCGTGCGCTGGCCCTCGCCTTCCGCGCGCTGCGCAGCCACGACGTGGTGCGAGGTTGCCTGCGGGCGGAGGTCGTCGTGGCCAATACGCCCGAGACGCGGGACATCTTGCTCCGCTTCCCCCGCGGCGGTGACCGCGACCGGATAGCGACGCGCATCGCCCAGATCCCCCTCGGCTTCAGCCCGCGCCACTTCCGCTTCGATCCCGCCCGGCGGCGGGCGGCGCGCGCCGAGCTCGCGGTGGGCCCGGGCGAGGTGCTGGTGGGCATGAGCTCGCGCTTCGCACCCAACAAGGTGTGGGCGATCGAGCAATGCCTCGGGGCCATCGGCGTCGCGCTCGGCGAGTGTCGGGGGCTGCGCGCGCTCCTGGTCGGCTTCGACGACGGCCCGGTGAGCGCGCGCTTTCGTCGGCAGATCGAGACGTCGGGGATCGGGTCCCGCTGCATCCTCCGCGGCTTCGCCGGCCGAGACCGCCTCAGCCGGCTCTACCACGCCGCCGACGTGATGCTCTTCGCCCAGCCGAGCATCTCGTGCCAGGAGTCCCTGGGCACCGGCGCCTACGTCGTCTTCGCCGACGACGGCTCCACCGACCACCTGGTCGGCGATCCGGCCCAGGGCGCCTTCTTCAAGCGCGGCGACCGCTCGCACATGGCGGCGACGCTGGTCGACGCCGTGAGCCGCCTGGCCGCCGAGCCGGACCCCGAAGCCGCCCGGGCCGAACGCGCCGCGATGGCGCGTTGGCTGGGCTATGACCGCGTCGTCGCCGACCTCCTGCGTCGGATGCCGATCGATCGATGAAGAGGGTCCACGGCCCGATTGGGACGGACGCGGGCGGTCAGCGACAGCTATCCGGGACCACGTCGAACTGACCGATCTGGGCGAGCTCGATCACCTCTTTGCGACGGGCCGTGCAGGTGGCCTCGTCCCGTGACTTCTTGGCGAGGTCGCACATCTTCCCAACCGCGGCGGTGCCACCCGACATGTCGGCGCAACACGTCTGCACCTTCTCGCATTCGGGCCCGAGCGCCTCGGGCTCCTCCTTCTTCCCAGAGCAACCGAGGACGGCGACCATCGCCAGGGCAACGAGGTAACGGATCATTGTGTCTCCTTCTCCGTGACGGCTCCGTTGTCCCAGCTCGCGCGGCCGAACTCAATACGGCCATGACGGTCGAGAGGCCTCCCGAGTCACCTTGCTCTGCTCGTCTTTCGCAGCCAGCGGGCGAGGTGATAACGGACGGCCTCGACGAACTCCGGCGGGGAATCCGCCTCGTCGAGCTTGGCCACCTCGCGCTCGAGGTGGGCTCGGGAGTACCTGAGGGACGAGCTGGAGATGAGGGCGTCGAGCGCAGCCTTGCGGCCGCGTTGCAGATGGAACGCGTTCAGGTTGAGTCTGACGATATCGCGGACGGCGTCCTCGTCGTGCGACTCGACCTTTCCCGAGCTCAGGTAGCGCAGGACCCTTCAAGGGTCCTTGCCCCGGCCTCGTACCGGATGAAGCGTCAGGTTGGTCGCGTCACGGCGGGCCGTGTCGCAGGTCTTCACGACCCGAACGGGTCCCCGCTCGTACTCTGCGAATCGCCCTTTGCAGACTCCGAGGAGGTTGCGCCACTCGAAGTGCGGGCCGCCGTCCCCACCGGCGTGCCAATGCTCGATCTTGGTGGACCGATCGTGGTTGTAGATATCCTCGGGCCGCTTGCCCTTGGTGTTGTGGAACTCCGCCTTGATGCGCCGCTCACAGTATGCGCACAGGCCCCGTTGGTCTCGCACCAACGCTTCGCGGATCTCGCTCTTGTCGAGCCAGGGCGGCGCGGGATCCCAAACGGCGTCGGGCTCCTTCGCGGCGAGTCCCAAACACCTCGGCGCGTTGCCCTTGACGTAGCTGATCACTCGCTCTCGCCCATCATCCGCTCGTGGTCGATCAGCCATCGTGAGCGGGTCAGATCGGCGTCCTCCGACCCGAGCTTGCCCAACAACTCGTCGTAGAGCTCTTCGGCGGCGTCGTAGTCGTCACTCTCGATGTGACGGGCGAGTCTGTCGAGCTGGTCTCGCATCGCCAGCGGCCGCGACGGTACGCCCATGACGTCTTCGAGCAGCGCGTTGGTGTCACGACCCTCCGTGGCCGGGACCCGATACGCGACGGGACCGCCGTCCAGGACTCGGACCATTGCGCTCGGGACCGACGCCATGACCTGGGCAGAATGGGTAGTGACGACGAACTGGATGTTGGGGAAGACGCGCATCAGGCTGGGCAGGACATCGCGCTGCCACTTGGGGTGCAGGTGGAGCTCGACCTCGTCGATGAGGACCACGCCAGCGGTTTCGACGGGGGCATCTGCCTCGCGGTGGGTGTTGAGCCGAGTGGCACGCCACGCGAGGTCGGCCACGAGCGCGATGAGGTTGCGGTACCCGTCGGACATCACGGAGAGCGGCTGGGTACCGCTGCCCCGCAGGCGCACGCAAAGCTCCTCGGTCTTGACCGAGTAGAAGAAGTCCTCGCAGTCGTCGATGCAGGAGCAAACCGCTCGGCGGACGGCCTCCAACCAGGGATCGTCGATGGCCTTGGGGACGCGCCCCGCGAGCCCCGCCGCCGCGTCGCGAGCGACCCCTTGGTCGGTCATGAACCGCAGCACCTCGCTGTGGCGCTGAAGCCGATCGTACTCCCGCCAACGCATCCAGCTCGCGAGGTGGATGTGGTCGGAGCTCGGGTCGAGCGCGTCGGTGTACGCGGATGCCCGCGACGTCCTCGCCCCGCCGTTTCCGCCCTTCGAGCTCCGTGGGCGCCAGAGGCGCTCGGTGCCGTAGTAGGCGAGGACCGGGAGATCGATGTCTTCGCCGGCCTGAAGCGCCTTCTGCGTGGCGACCCCGAAATCGGCGAGTTTTGCGGCATCTGCCTTGGTCGTGGTGCCCTTCTCACTGTTCTTCCTGCGCGCCCACCGCACGTCCGCCGCGCCGATTCGCGCCCTCGCTTCGACCGAAACCGGGAACTGCCGCTCGAAGTCGGGGTGCGGGGAGTCGGTCCGTGCGATGCGAACCTCCCGCAACTCGATCCGGCGGTCCTTGACGCTGTGGAAACCGAGGAACCATGAACCGAGCGCGACCGCCAGACCGTCCAGCACGCTCGACCTTCCGGAGCCGTTGACCCCTGCCAGGAGCGTGAGTTGTGGGTGCAGCTCCAGGTCGAACCGCTCGAAGCAGCGGAAGTCCTCTAGCCGAAGCTCGCTCAGGCGCACGCGAGGCCTCCACTTGGGGGTCGACGTTCTAACGTGGAGTATCGCATCCCGCGACGCGCCGGTTGCTCGCCCAGGTCAGTGGGCCGAGGCGCCCCAGAGCGCCTTCAGGCGTGCGTCTCGGCCGCAGCCTTTGCGGTAGCGCTGATAGTGGCCGGGGTTCTTTTTGTAGTAGTCCTGGTGGTAGCCCTCGGCGGGGTAGAAGACCGTCGCCGCCTGGACCTCCGTGTGCACCTTGGGGAACTTGGTGGCCACCTTCGCTTTGCTGGCGCGGGCCGCGACCTTCTGGGCGTCGTCGTGCCAGTAGATGCCGGTTCGGTACTGGCTCCCGTGGTCGCAGAACTGCCGGTCCTTCACGGTGGGATCGATGTTGCGCCAGAAGAGCTCGAGGAGCTCCTCGTAGCTCACCTCCTTGGGGTCGAAGACGACGCGGATCGCCTCCGTGTGACCGGTGGTGCCCGCCGAGACCTCCTTGTAGCTGGGGTCCTTCTTCTGGCCGGCGGTGTAGCCGGAGGTGGTCGAGACCACGCCCGGCGTCTTGTCGAAGGGCGCCTCCATGCACCAGAAGCACCCGCCAGCGAAGGTCGCGACGGCGTGGTCGGGGGGGACCGGGGCTGCGCTGGGGCGGCTGCACGCGAGCAAGAGCAACGTGAGGAGGGTGTATCGCATGGCGGCGATCATACCCGGACGCGCGGGTGCCTGGTGCGCAGGTCGGCCCGCATCGCCACGAGCACGCAGAGTCCGCCGAGCAGCAGCAGGGCGACGAGCCCGGTGAAGAGCGTGATGTGGGTGACGAGGCCGCCCGTGGCGGCGCCGGCGAGCACCGCCCCCAGCATGTACCGGGCGCCGTCGACCCGCCGGAGGCTGGTGGTGAGGATCGCGGTCCCGGCGACGACCGAGAAGCCGAGCAGGTGGAGGGCCGCGTCGGGCATCACGATGTGGAGCCCCAGCGAGCCGACCATCACCGCGTAGTAGAGCCACGGCACGCCGGCGCGGGTGCGCGCGCGGTGGACCGAGATGAGCGCTCCGAGCAGCGCCAGGCCAATGGCCGCCACGAGCACCGGGGCGCCGATGAGGCGTGCGCTCGACGAGGTGGCGAGGACCGCCGTGGCGTAGGCGGCGAGGAGCGAGGCCCCGGCGCCGAGGGAGAAGGCGTGCTCGTCGACTCGGCGGCGCCCGACGCCGAGCAACAGCAGCAGCAGCGTCGTCGCGATCCCGAGGGGGACGAGCTGTGCGGGGGGAGGCCACGGATCGCGGAGGTGGCTGAAGGGCCAGTCATCGGTGAGCGGGGTGGCGGGGTACATCGGGTGGTGGCCGGCCTTGATGCCGGCGCCGCTCACATAGACCTCGCCCCTCATGCCGCTCACCTGCCGGCTCATCATGAGCGGCGGGCGCTTGAACGCGATGGTCATCGAGACGCGCACGCGGTCGCTGAGTGCCCGATCCGTGATGGGGCTCGCGACGGCCAGCGCGCCGCCCTCGCGTAGCAAGGAGCGAGCGAGGAGATAGGCCTGGGCGGTGCCAAAGAAGGCGTTGGCTCGGATGGGCGCCGTCGGCGCGATCAGCGCGCCGCGATCCCCGGGGGCGAAGAGGATGTGGTCGTATCGGTCGAGGTCCGCGATCAGGAAGCCCGCGGGTCGTCGTAACGCACCTCGACGCGCGGGTCATCGAGCGGGCGGCCGGGGTGGGCGCGGGCCCGCGCGAGGGCCGCCGGACCGGTGACCACGACGCGCACCGACGTCGCTGCGCTGGCGAGAGCGGCGGCGAGGTAACCACCATCGCCCACGCCGAGGAGCAACACGTCGCGGGTGCCGGACATGCGGGACAGGGGCGCGCAGGCCGGTTTGCAGCGGGTCGGATCGCCGGCGTCGGACGGGGTCGGACGTGACCGTTCGAAGGCGAGGCCGACCCCCGCGGCGATGGCGGCGCCAGCGAGCAGCGCCGCCACAGCGCCGTCTGCCCGCAGGCCGTCCGTGCCGTCGCCGAGGAGGGTCCCGAAGGGGACGAAGGCGGCGGCCGTGAGGCTGAGGGCCAGGGCCAGGCCGACGGCGAGGTTCGCCTCGCTGGCACTCCAGACCAGGGGGAACGCCGCGAGGAGGAGGCCCGCTGGGATGGAGGCGAGCCGCGGGCGCGGAATGGGGAGCAAGGCCCCGGTCGCCAGACCGAGCATGGCGCCGATGAGCAAGAGGTTCGTATAGGCGTGCAGCGTCGGGACGGCGTGGGGGGCGTACCCCAACCACGACAGCGCCGCCGCCGCGACGAGGAATCCAGCGAGGGCCGCTCTTCTCAGGCGTCGAGCAGCTTGGCGAGCAAAGGACCGTTGCCCTGGACGGCGCAGCGCTGTTGGTAGAGACCCATCCCGCGCCTCCCGCCGAGCTCGCAGCCGCCGCCCGCCCGGCCGGGACCGCCGTGGAGCATCTGCGGCATGACCATCCCCGGCGGGAAGGCCGCGTCAGCGATCTTGGCGTCGGTCACGACGACGCGCCCGTTCCAGCCAGCGAGGGCGGTGATGGTCTCCGCGAGGAAGCGCCGGTCGTCGCCGTAGACCGAGGTGACGAGGCTGCCCTCCCCCCGGCGGACGAGGGCCGCGGCGTCGGCGGCCGTGCCGTCGTAGGGCAGCAGGGTCGAGACCGGCCCGAAGACCTCGAGCTCGTGCACCACCTTCGCCTCGTGGGGCGCGTCGGCCTGGAGCAAGAGCGGGGTCATGAAGTAGCCGCCGGTGGCGCCCACGACCGCGGCACCCGCAGGCTCGCCGTGGACCACGCGGGTCTGCTCGCGCAGGCGATCGATCCCGTCGCGGGCGGCGGCGAGCTGCGCGGCGGTGGCCAGCGGACCCATGCGGACGCCGTCCGCCGCCGGATCGCCGACGACCGTGCGGCCGAGGCGGTCGCCGAGGTCCTCCGCGACCTCGTCTGTGCGGTCCGCCGGGACCATGATGCGGCGGGTAGCGGTGCACTTCTGCCCCGCCTTCTGTGTCATCTCCAAATGAACGACGCGGATGAAGGCGTCGTAGGTGTCGTCGTCGGCGTCGGGGCCGAGGATGGTGGCGTTGAGGCTGTCCGCCTCCACGTTGACCGGGACCCCGGCGGCCATGACCGCGGGGTGGCTGCGGATGCGGAGGCCGGTGTCGGCGCTGCCGGTGAAGGCGATGGCGTCGCCCCAGCCAACGTGGTCGAGCAGGTCGCCGGCGCCGCCACACACGAGGCTGAGCGCTCCGTCGGGCAGGATCCCGGCTTCGACGACGATGCGGACCATCTCGTGGGTGAGCCAGGCGGTGGCGGTGGCGGGCTTGGAGACGACGGGCATGCCCGCGAGCAGCGCGCAGGCGGCCTTCTCGGCGAGCCCCCAGGCGGGGAAGTTGAAGGCGTTGATGTGGATCGCCGCCCCCGGTCGCGGGACCACGATGTGCTGGCCGCCGACGCGACCGCCGCGGGCCAGCGCGATGGCATCTCCGTCGTGGAGCAGCGTGCGATCGCCGAGCTCGCGCCCGAGGCCGGCGTAGAACATCAGCGTGCCGGTGGCGCCGTCGACGTCGAACTTCGCGTCGCCGCGCGTGTTGCCGCAGTTGATGCGCCCGATCTCGAGGAGCCGCTCGCGCTCGGCGTGGATGGCCTTGGACATCGCCGCCAGCAGCTCTCCGCGCTGCGCGAAGGTGAGCGCGCGCAGATGGGCGCCACCCACCGTGCGCGCGTGGGCCAGCCCCGCCGCGAAGTCGAGGCCGCGCGTGCTCGTGCGGGCGACGACGGCTTCGGTCGTGGGGTCGTGCAGAGCGGCGCCTTCGCCGTCGCCGGTCTGCCATTTGTCGCAGAGATAGCTCGTGAGCTGCTTCATTCCGGGGTCCCTTCCGGCTACCAGGTCACGGCGTCGTGGGCGCGCTCGAGGTCCTGGACGGTGTCGATCTCGCGCCAGCCACCCTCGATGGCGAGCATGCTGAAGGCCTCGTCGCGTGCGATCGCCTCGCAGACGAGGTCCGTGAGGTAGGCCTCCTTGAGTGACGTGGCGGCGCCGAAGGGCCGCTCGGCGCCCAGGGCGACGGCCTCGTAGTAGCGACTCACCAGGCGCGCGAGCAGCCCCGAGGAGAACCGCGCGAGTCCGATGAACTCTCCGAAGGCGTTGGTCGGGCCGACCTGTTTGCCGACCTCGCGCACCATCCCGCTGGGGGCGGCCTCGCAGAGCTCGGCCTGCCCGACGGGGTGGTCGCTGCGCCCCTCGTAGGTCGAGGCCCACGCCTCGTCGACCACCAGGCAGCCGGGGGTCGAGATGGCGGCCAAGGTGGAGACGATCTCGGGGGCGTAGATGATGTCGCCGTAGCTGACGATGACGTCGCCGCAGAGCTCGTGGGCGGCGCTGAAGAGGCTCATCAGGATCTGATGCTGGCCGTAGTGGCGGTTGCGCACGAGGCGGACGCCGGGGGCGTGGATCGCGCGCGCCCGGTAGCCGCAGATGACCACGATGTCGTCGATCCCCGCGGCGCGAAAGGCGGCGATCTGGTGGTGGAGCAGCGGTCGTCCGGCGACCTCGACCATGCACTTGGGGCGACGGTCGGTGTAGGGCCGCAGCCGCGTGCCGCGCCCGGCGGCGATGACGATGGCTTTCACGGGCGGCTCTCCGGGGCGAAGCGACCAAGGCGCAGCACCAACACCAAGCCGGTGCGGCCCACATAGAGTAGATGCACAGCGGCGTATGCATAGAGGAAGATGTGCAGGGCGCCGAGCAGGGCGAAGATCGGCAAGGTCTGCGGGTACTGGCTGATGAGGCGCGCCGCCGCCTCGATGGGCCACAGCGGGCCTGAACGGCTGCCGGAGGCCTGCCCGTGAGCGAGGGGTTTGGTGCCCGTCGCCTCGGCGTACTCCGGGGAGCGCACGAACTTGGTCATCGACAGCGCGCTGCCCACCACCACCAGGGTGCACAGGCCGACCACCAGCGCCAGGTAGCCGCCGCCGTCGTGGAGCGCCCAGCGCGCGGCGATCGCGCCCACCAGGAGGTAGGCCTTGAGCTCGTCCATCAGGAAGTCGAGGGAGGCGCCGACCGGCGAGGAGCGGCCCGTGACGCGGGCGAGTTGGCCGTCGGCGCAGTCGAAGAGGTAGCTCAGCTCGACGCCACAGACGCCGATCCAGAGGCCCAGCGGGCCATTCAGGCCCACCAGCGCCGCCATCGCGAGGCACATGACGGCCAGCGAGAGGAAGGTGACCTGGTTGGGCGTGACACGGGTGCGGGCGAGGGCGAAGACGATGAGCGCGGCGACGGGGCGCGCGAGGTAGTTGTTGAACAGCGAGTCGGCCGGCTTGAGGCTCTCGCGGTAGATCCGGCGGGCGTCTGCGAACACGCGGTGCTCTTAGCAGCGCGACGGACGAATCGCCAGCGTGTCGCCGGGTGGTAGTGTTCCGGTCGAGGGAGGGTCAGTTGGGTGCATATCCCGATTCTGACGGAGGGAGTGTGGAGGGCTTTCAGCGGTCAGCT
>CAYOBQ010000122.1:0-28588 GCA_964402225.1 uncultured Nannocystaceae bacterium
CTCGGCCGGCGGGCACGCACATCACTTGGTCGCTTGGTCTGCCGCAGCGTCCTAGCGGCTCAGCACCTCGGCGCCCGCGTCGCACCACGGGGTCCAGGCGTGGGACTCCTCGGTGTCGTCGGCCACGTCGCGCTGGGCGCAGGGCTCGTCCTCGCTCCACTCGACCCACTCGGCGCCGCGCCCGATGGACTCGGCATACGCCTTGAACGCAGCGTAGCCGCCGTTGGCGTTCTTGAAGACGGCGGGGGCCCGGCATTCGCTGGCGCTGTGGTCCTCCACGTCCTCTTGGGCCCTCAACATCGCGATCTCGTACATCGCCGCCGTCGAGCTGTTCCAGCAACAGGTCTTGGACTTCTCGTAGATGAGCTCGGCGAAGACGTAGTCCTCGAGGTTGCGACGCTCGGCGTCGATGGTCTTGGGATCGCGGTCGAAGTGCTCCTGCTCGAGCTCGTAGAGCTCGTCGAAGGCCTCCTCCCGACGAATCCGGGCGGAGCAGCTCGCGGGGTACTGCCGCAGATGGAGGCGGGCGTCTTCGATGCGCTGGTGCAGGACCTCGCGCAGCTCGTCGGGCGTGACCTCTCGCAGGATGTCCTCGAAGGTCTCGATGCGCGCCCCGATGGCCTCGGTGTCGCTGGCGTCGATGAAGACGTCGGCGTCGCTTGCGGGGACGATGTTGCGCCAACGCCCATCGACCTTCACCGCCGAGCGCCAACGCTTCAACCCCCCGCCGAGCTTGGCGTAGGGCACGTCGTCGCCGTCGGTGTCGGCCCCGCCCGTGTAGGGGTTGACGAAGTAGGACTTCGAGGCGCTGGCGGACTCCCACTTCCCCTGACGACGCGGCATCGAGCCGCTGACGAGCTCGACCTCGAGGGCGTCGGTGGTGTGACGCAGGACGTTCTTGACGACCAACGTGTGGCCGATGCCGCGCCGCTGCCAGCGCTCGAGCAGGCCGTCGCCCTCGCGCACCGCGCGCGGCTGGAGGTTGAACGTGTTCTTGGGGTCGGCGAGGTTCACCGAGCCGAAGTAGGACAGCGCGTAGATCATGAAATAGCCGACGCGCTTGTTCAGGAAGATCTCGTCGAAGTAGGCGCCGGCGCGGGCGCCCTCGAAGAGGAAGTCCTGGAAGTCGTCCTGGCTGCCGCCGAGCTTGCGCTTGCGTAGACGCCGGTCCTGGGGCCAACCGTCCGCCTCCCAGGTGTCGGCGCGCTCGGAGAAGTCATCGTACTGGGTCCGAAAGAGCGGCGAGCGCGGGTAACGGCCGAAGGTGTCCCGGAAGCCGAAGTGCCCGAGGTAGAGAGGCTTGCCGTTGCGGTCCGTCGCCTCGAGGTAGAACGGCAGCCCATACCAGCTCGCGAAGGTGGCGCGCAGGAAGATGAGCGTCTCGGCGCACTCGATGGCCGGCGCCGGCAGCGTCTTGCCGTAGGGCGTGACGAGCTTGTAGGTCTGGAAGTAGCTGTCGCTGTCGATCTTCACCATCGACCTCACCCAGGCGGCGTACTTCTGGTTCCAATCCAGGCCCGAGTCGGCCTCCCACGCCATCCCGCCCTCGCGCGCCGCGACCGTGTCGGTGTCGGCCCAGGCGTTGACGACCTTCCAGACCTGCGTACCGCTGCCCTCCACGCTGACAGGAAGCCCGCGGCGCCCCGAAAGGGAGTCCTCCTTGGCGTCGGGCTCGGCGGCGGGGTCGAACAACGCCTTGCCCAACTCCGGGTCCTCGTCATTGGCACCCTCGATGGCGCCCTCGACCTCGTCCGGCTCCGGGGTGGCGTCGCCGCACCCCACCAAGGTGACCAGACCAGCCAGCGCCACGAAGCTCAGGACTCGATGCATCGGTGCCTCCCGTGTTCGAGGGGGCTCGGCAGCAAGAAGAGGGCCAACGCCACCGCGACCGACGCGCCCAGTACGGCACAAGGTGGCGCACCAGCGCAGGGGCCCAAAGGTGACACGATCCCGAGAGTCGGGGTACGTTTGGGCCGATCACGTTGGAATCACGCGGTCTTGTGACCGCTCGGAGCCGACGCGCACGGGGATTGCACGCGGATCCACACTCAGCCCGGGGAGTCTCGATGAGAATTCTGCTCGTCTGCGCCGCCGCGCTCGCCTGCGCCGCGCCGGCGCACGCGTTCCGCACCCCCTTCGGCGACGCGATGTACGACTCGTTGGAGCGGGGCCTGGCGTGGATCCGCGCCCAAGAACAAAACGGGAACTACAACGGGGACGCGACGGGCCTCGGCGGCATCGCGCTGATGGAGATGCGGGCCAACGCCCACTGGGGCGCGCCGAGCCGTGGCTACGAGGGCGCCCCGGACGACGACCAGGCCCGCTTGCAGCGCATGGCGCGCTTCTGCATCGACAACGACGCGGCCTTGAGCGGCGGCGGGGCCCCGTCGACCTACCGCACCGGCAACTTCCTGCTCTTCTTGTCCCTGTACCGCCAGACGGGTGGGCCCGACGACGTCGGCGCGGCCGTGGCGGTGGATCAGGCGGTGGCAAACGGCGCCGCGGCCCTCCAGGGCACGCAGGGTGACATCGGGTGCAACATCGGGGGCTGGAACTACAACGCCGCCGAGGACGATGGCGACCTCTCGACGACGCAGTACGCGATCGCCGGCCTGTCGGCGGCCTCGGGCGTGGTCCCCGGCGCGGACAACACGCTGCCCCTCGCCGTGGGCTTCCTCGGCAACGCCCAGAACCCCGACGGCGGGCTGAAGTACCGCGCGTGCCGCGACTACCCCTCGGCCAGCGCCACCACCGCCGCGGGCGTGTGGAGCTATCGCCTCGTCGGGCGCCCCAGCGACGGGGAGAACGTCCAGCGCGCGATGGTCTGGCTGCGGGACAACTACCGCTACGACAGCCACCTCATCAGCAGTTGGAACCAGTCCTACTACTACTATCTCTGGGCCGCCTCGAAGGCCCTCGAGGTCACCGTCGATGTGGGCGACGCCGGGGTCTACGAGGACGACATCGGTGGTGAGCGCGACCCGGTGGCCGACGAGTACCCCGAGGAGCCACGCGGCTGGTACTACGACTTCACCTTCCAACTCGTCACCACCCAGAACCCGGATGGGAGCTGGCCCTGCGGCGGGAACCGTGGTTGCTGGCGTCAGCACGCCTCGGTGGCCTACGCCTGCCTGGTCATGCAGCGCTCCCTCGGCGGCGTCTGCGGTGACGACCTCGCCGACCAGGACGACGTCTGCCAGGGCGACGACAACTGCCCCGACGTGCCCAACCCGGACCAGGCCGACCGCGACGAGGACGGCACCGGCGACGTCTGCGACAACTGCCCCGACCTCGCCAACGCCGGCCAGGAGGACTCCGACGCCGACGGCATCGGCGATGCCTGCGACCCCTACAACTGCGCGCCCACGGGCGACGAGATCTGCGACGGCCTCGACAACGACTGCGACGAATCGACCGACGAAGGTGATCCCGGCGGCGCCGAGATCTGCGACACCGGCGAGCCCGGGCTCTGCGCCGATGGGATCAGCGCCTGCATCGACGGGGAGGTGGTCTGCGTCCGCAGCAGCAACCCCGCCGCCGAGCAGTGCGACAACCTCGACAACAACTGCAACGGCGAGGTCGACGAGGGCAACCCCGGCGGACTGCGACCGTGCAACGCCGACGCGCGGGGTGTGTGCCGCGCGGGGAGCACCCGGTGCGTCGGTGGCGACTTCGTCTGCACTTCGAACATCGATCCCGGGGAGCGCGCCGAGCGCTGCAATGGCCTGGACGACGACTGTGACGGCAACACCGACGAGGGCGGCGCCGGCGGCGGGCTCGGCTGCGCCACCGGCGAGCTGGGCGTCTGCTCCGAGGGCCGCACCCAATGCCTGGCGGGGGTCGATCGCTGCGTCCGACGAGTCGATCCCGGCATCGAGCTGTGCGATCTGCTCGACAACGACTGCGACGGGCAGACCGACGAAGGCGATCCGGGCACCGATCTGGACTGCGTCGTGCCCGGCGAGGTCGGCCCCTGCGCGGTGGGACGGACGGTCTGCGAGCAGGGCGTGGGACGCTGCGTCCGGCAGGTCCAGCCGGGGGAGCGCGTGGAGATCTGCGACAACATCGACAACGACTGCGACGGCACGATCGACGAAGATCCCGTGAGCCCGGAGCCGGGCGTGATCCCGGAGGTCGGTGACGGATGCAACGCGGGCTGCGGGCCGGGGATCGTCCGCTGCCAGCTCGGGCGGCTGTTCTGCGACGGACCCGACGAAGGCATCGACGAGTTCTGCAACGGCGCCGACGACGACTGCGATGGGGTGGTCGACGAGGCGTCCCCCGGCGTCGGGATCGCGTGCCAGACGGGGAACGACGGGATCTGCGCCCCCGGGCTCACGGAGTGCGACTCCGAGGCGGGACGCATCGTGTGCGCCGGCGAGTTCGACCCCGCCGCGCGAGCCGACGAGCCGGAGGCCTGCAACGGCGAGGACGACGACTGCGACGGGCAGCTCGACGAGGGCGATCCCGAGGGCGGCGAGGATTGCGTGACCGGGCGACCGGGCGTGTGCGCGGCCGGACGCACGGCGTGCCTCAATGGCGACGTCGCCTGTCGCTCGCTTCTGACGGCGACCAACGAGGTCTGCGACGGACGCGACAACAACTGCAACGGCGACGTCGACGAGAACAACCCCGAGGGCGGCGACGACTGCAACGCGGGGGGCGACGGCCTGTGCGGACGCGGCGTCCTGACGTGCCGCGGGGGCGAGATCCACTGCGACGCCCTCTTCGTGGCCGCCGAGGAGCTCTGCGACGGAGAGGACAACGACTGCGACGGCGCCGTCGACGAGGATGACCCGGGGGGCGGCGGTCGTTGCGACCCGGGCGGCGTCGGCAACTGCGCGATCGGGACGGTGCACTGCGCCGGGGCGGTGCTGGACTGCCTCAACGACTTCGAGGAGACGCTCGAGATCTGCGACGGCGCCGACAACGACTGTGACGGCGCCGTCGACGAGGCCGACGGGCGCATCGGCACCGAGTGCGACACCGGCCGGCCGGGGCAATGCGCGATGGGCCTCTACCGCTGCGGCGACGCCGGGTTGGACTGCCGCCCGAACAACCAGCCCGTGGACGACGTGTGCAACGGGCTCGACGACGACTGCGACGGCGAGGCGGACGAGAACGACCCCGGCGGGGGCCTGGCCTGCCCCGTCGAGGGGCTGCTGGGCAACTGCGGGATCGGCCGGACGGCCTGCGCGGCGGGTGAGGTCGTTTGCGGCGAGAACCCGGACCCGCTGCCGGAGGTCTGCAACGGCCAGGACGACGACTGCGACGGCGCCACCGACGAGGGCGAGCCGGGGGCCGGTGAACCGTGCGATACGGGCTTCTTCGGCGTGTGCGCCGACGGGCGCAGCGCCTGCGTCGAAGGGGGCGTGGTCTGCGAGGCTGAGAGCCAGCCGACGGACGAGGCCTGCGATGGCCTCGACAACGACTGCGATGGGCAGACCGACGAGGGGGACTTCGGCCAGGAGGCACCCTGCGCCACCGGCGACACCGGGCGTTGCGCCGCCGGACACATCGAGTGCATCGAGGGCGACGCGACCTGCGTGGCCAACGACGAGCCGCTCGAGGAGATCTGCAACGCCACCGACGACGACTGCGACGGCGCCATCGACGAGGGGCTGCTCAACCGCTGCGGTGGGTGCGGGCGGACGCCGCGCGAGGCGTGCAATGCCGAAGACGACGACTGCGACGGTGAGGCCGACGAGGGCGACCTCTGCGAGGGCGCGCTGGTGTGCAACGTCGGGCGGTGCGTCGATCCGTGCCAGGGCAACGAGTGCCCGGAGGCCGACGAGGTGTGCGTCGATGGCGGCTGCGTCTCGCGCTGCGAGGCCGCCGTCTGCCCGGACCACTGGGGCTGCGAAGATGGGGTCTGCGTCGATCCCTGCGCGGGGATCCGCTGCCCGGCGGGGGAGGTCTGCCAGGCCGGCGAGTGCGTGGCCGACACCTGCTTCGCGGTGGGCTGCCCCGGGGCGGGTGAGATCTGCGTCAACGGCGCCTGCATCGGCGATCCCTGCGCCGACCGGGCCTGCGGCGAGGGCTCCTTCTGCCGGGTCCTCGGTGACCCACCGGTGGCGCAGTGCGTCGATAGCTGCGCCGGCGTCGCGTGCCCGCTAGACCACCTATGCCGCGATGGTGCGTGCGCCCTCGACGCGTGCTTCGGGGTGGCGTGCGCGGCGGGGGAGGACTGCACCGACGGCGTCTGCGCCGCGGACCGCTGCGCCGGGGTCGCCTGCGGGGACGGCCGCGTCTGTGTGCGGGGCGAGTGCCAGGACGACCCGTGCAACCACGTCCGCTGTCCTGACGGCGAGCTCTGCGAGCAAGTGGCGGGGGCCGCCGAGTGCGTCGCCGCCCCGCGCGAGCCGGTGCCCGAGACGGATGGCGGGCCGGAGCCCGACGAAGGCGTCCGGCCCGATATGGGTGTCGACGCCACCACGACCGACGGCGCCATCGACGCTCGAGTCGACTCGAGCCCCGACGGAGCCGTCCCCGACGCCGCGCGCCCGGATGGGCCGCCGCTTCTCCCAGACGGGACGGCGGAGCGCCAACCGGACGCGACGACCGACGGTGGGAGCGGCGGTGATGACTGTTCGTGCGACGCGGGTGGGCGCGACGCCCCCGGTGGCGCTACGCTGATGTTGATGATCGCGTTGGGCGTTTTGCGGTGCCGACGTAATCCCGCTAGGCTCTAATACCTCTAGTCGGAAGTGCCGATAGGGGAACGTGTGTGGCGAAGTCCGTTGTTGGGGGACCTATGCTCGCGGTGAGGAAGTGTCTGGTTCTGTTGGTCGCGCTGCTGATGCTGCCGACCCCCGCCCTGGCGTTCCGTACGCCCTTCGGTGACGCGGTCAACGCCTCGATCGAGCGCGGCTTGCAGTACCTCCGTCGCTCGGAGGGGAACGGCAGCATCGGCGGGCGCGCGACCGGCTTGGCGATGTTGGCGTTCCTCGAGAAGCGAGCCAGCTCCGACTGGCAGGCGCCCCACGTCGGGTACCGCAACTCGCTGCCCGCCGACCAGCAGCTCCTGCAGCGGGCCGCGCGCTACCTGATCAACGCCGATCCGGCGCTGCGCAACAGCACGCCCGACTCCTACATGAGCGGCTCGAGCCTGATGGGCCTCTCGCTCTACCTCGCCACGGGCGGCCCGGACAACGTGGGCGCCGCCCGAACGGTCCAGCAAGCGATCACCAACGGGGTGAACCGGCTCAAGGCGACCCAGGGCAACCGCGGCTGCAACCGAGGCGGCTGGAACTACAGCAACCCGAGCACCGACGGTGACCTCTCCACGACCCAGTTCGCGATGGCCGGCTTGTCCGCGGCGGCGGCACGGGTCGCAAACGCCGACAACACGCTCCCCAACAGCGTCGGCTTCGTCCAAAACACGCAGAACGGCGACGGCTCCCACAGCTACCGGGGTTGCGGTCGCAACGTCTTCCACTCGATGAGCGCCTCGGGGCTCTGGACCTACCGATTGGCGGGCGTCGCGACCCACGACGCCCGGGTGCAGAACTCGCTGCGCTGGATCCAGCGTCGTTGGGCGTACCGCGGGAACATCGACTGGGACACCTACTACTACATGTGGGCCGTCGCGAAGGCCCTCGAGGTCTCCGGCGACAACGGCAACGGCGGCATCTTCGAGGACGACATCGGCGGGGTGCGCAACATGGCGGCCCTCAACTTCCCCCAGGAGCCGAACAACTGGTACTCGGACCTCGCCTACACCCTGGTTCGGGAGGACCAGCGCGGCGACGGCTCCTGGCACGACCACCGCAGCGTGGTGGCGGAGAGTTCCTTCGCCATCCTGGTCCTCGAGCGCTCCCTCGGCGGGGTCTGCGGGGACGACTTCAACGACCAGGACGGCATCTGCCAAGGCGACGACAACTGCCCCGATGTGCCCAACCCCGACCAGGCCGACCGCGACCGCGACTTCGTGGGCGACGCCTGCGACAACTGCCCCAACAACCCCAACCCCGGGCAGGAAGACGCCGACGGTGATGGTATCGGTGACGTCTGCGATCCGTACAACTGCATCCCGACGGGCAACGAGGTCTGTGACGGCCGGGACAACGACTGCGACGGCCAGACCGACGAGGGCGATCCGGGGGGCGGAGGCGGCTGCAATACGGGGCAGCCCGGCATCTGCCGTGACGGCGTGCGGCATTGCATCAACGGCGGCCTCGTCTGCGTGCGCAACAACGAGCCGCGCCCGGAGATCTGCGACGGCATCGACGACAACTGCAACGGCGCCATCGACGACGGCAACCCCGGTGGCAACCGGGCCTGCGGCACCGGCAACCTGGGCGTTTGCGCCGATGGGCGCACCAACTGCCGCGGCGGCGACGTGGTCTGCGACCAGCTCGTGCAGCCCAGCCCGGAGGTCTGCGACGGCCGCGACAACAACTGCGACGGGAACGTGGACGAGGGCAACCCGGAGGGCGACCAGGCGTGCAATACCGGCCTGATCGGCTCCTGTGGCGAGGGCTCGACCCAGTGCCGCGGCGGCCAGCTCCGCTGCGTCGGTGACGGGGGCCCCGCCGTCGAGCTGTGCAACGGCGAAGACGACGACTGCGACGGCGTGGCCGACGAGGGCGATCCGGGCGGCGGCGGCGAGTGTCAGTTCGGGGCGCGCCCCGGCGTCTGCGGTCGTGGGCGCAACGCCTGCGTCAACGGAGCGGTGGAGTGCTTGTCGCTGGGTCAGGAGGGGGCCGAGATCTGCGACGGCCTCGACAACGACTGCGACGGGGTGACCGACGAGGACGTGCCCGGCGTCGGTGACCAGTGCGAGACGGGGAACGCTGGCGCGTGTGGTCAGGGTCGGCGCGCCTGCGTGCTCGGCCGAATGGTGTGCCGGGGTGACAACGCGGGGCTGCCCGAGCAGTGCAACGGGGTGGACGACGACTGCGATGGGACCGTCGACGAGGAGGTCCCGGGCCTCGGTCAGGAGTGCCAGACGGGGGACGAGGGCATCTGCGCCAGTGGAACCCAGCAGTGCATCAACGGCGACATCGATTGCGTGCCCGACAACGAGGCCGAGGACGACGAGATCTGCGACGGCGAGGACAACGACTGCGACGGTGAGATCGACGAAGACGGGCCCGGCGAAGGGCGCGATTGCGCGACGGGTGAGGATGGAGCGTGCAGCGAGGGGCTCACGGCCTGTCGCAATGGGGGGATCTCCTGCATCCAACAGAACCAGCCGGGAGACGAGGTCTGCGACGGCGTCGACAACGACTGCGACGGGGAGATCGACGAGGAGAACCCCGGCGGCGGCGTGCCCTGCAACCCGGGTGGCGACGGGCAGTGTGCGATCGGTGAGCTGAACTGCCGCGCCGGTGACCTCGTCTGCGAGCCGCAGTTCGAGGCGCAAGACGAGGTCTGCAACCAGCTCGACGACGACTGCGACGGGGAGGTCGATGACGGCGACCCCGGCGGCGGCGTGCCCTGCGACACCGGCGAGCTGGGCGTGTGCGCCAGCGGGACGCTGACCTGCACCGAGGAGGGCCTGCGCTGCGTGCCGGAGGTCGCCCAGGGTGAAGAGCGCTGCGACGGGGTGGACAACGACTGCGACGGTCAGGTCGACGAGAGCGACCCCAACGTGGACCAGTTCTGCGAGACGGGCGAGCCGGGGCGCTGTGAGCGGGGGACGTTCCGCTGCGACGACGGCGATTTGATCTGCCAGCGCGACGAGGAGCCCCTCGAGGAGGTGTGCAACTCGGCCGACGACGACTGCGATGGGGAGGTCGATGAGGACAACCCCGGCGAGGGCGTGAACTGCGACATCGAGGGTCGCCAGGGCGTGTGTGCTCAGGGTCTGACGCAGTGCCGTGGCGGGGTGGTGGTCTGCGACGGAGACAACGCGCCGGTCGGGGAGGCCTGCGATGGGCTGGATAACGACTGCGACGGGGACATCGACGAAGGCAACCCGGGGGCCGGGGCCGCGTGCGAGACCGGGTTCTTCGGGAACTGCGACGCGGGGCACCTGGTCTGTGAGGGCGGGGGGCTGGTGTGCGTGCAAGACGCCGAGCCCGTCGACGAGGTCTGCGACGGGCTCGACAACGACTGCGACGGGCTGCTGGACGAGGGGGAGTTCGGTGATCCGGAGGCGCCCTGCGTGACGGGGCTGCCGGGGGCGTGCGCGCCTGGCAGCATCCGCTGCCTCGCCGGGAACCTGGCGTGTCTGCAGGACGAGGCGGAGGGCGAAGAGGCCTGCGACGGCGAGGACAACGACTGCGATGGCTCGGTGGACGAGGGGCTGCGCAACCGCTGCGGGCGCTGCGCGCCGAACGAGCCGGCGGAGCGCTGCGATGGCGAGGACAACGACTGCGACGGCGAGGTAGACGAGGGGGACCTCTGCGAGGGGCGCCAGGTCTGCGACCGCGGCAAGTGCGCCGATCCGTGTGAGGGCAACGAGTGCGCCGACGCGGAGCTCGTGTGTATCGACGAGCGCGTCTGCCACGACCCGTGCGTCGCCGCGGATTGCGCGCCGAACGAGGCCTGCGACGACGGTCGCTGCGTCGATCCGTGCGAGGACGTGCGGTGCCCAGCGGGCGAGGTCTGCCGCCACGGCGAGTGCGTGGGCGACAACTGCTTCGAGGCGGGATGCCAGGGGGGCGCGATCTGCGTCGAGGGTGGCTGCGTGCCCAACCCTTGCGATGGCGTCGCGTGCCCGATGGGTCATTTCTGCCGGCGGGGTGACTGCGTCGATAGCTGCGCGGACGTGGCGTGCGCCCTCGACCAGCGCTGCGTTGACGGGGCCTGCGTCGGCGATCCGTGCTTCGGGATCCGCTGCGACGCGGGGGAGCAGTGCGTGATCGACGCGGGCCGCGGGGTCTGCGAGCGTGACCGGTGCGCTGGCGTCGAGTGTGGCCCCGGCCGGCGGTGCTTCCGGGGGCAGTGCGAGGACGCGCCCTGCGAGCACGTCGATTGTCCCGACGGCGAGATCTGCGAGGACGGCAGCGGCGAGGCGCAATGCGCCCCGGCTTGGATCGACGGCGGCGAGGGTGAGGGTGAGGGCGAGGGCGAGGGAGAAGGGGCGGGCGAGGGCGACGGCGAGGGCGACGGGGAAGGCGAGGGCGAGGGCGGCGGCGAAGGCGAGGGCGAGGGTGAGGGTGAGGGTGAGGGTGAGGCTCCAGACACCGGCGCCGGTGGAGGCGGCGGGAACGTGATCTCCCGAGGCGATGTGGGCGTCGACGGGGGTGGTGACGGCGGGAAGAAGGGGGCCGATCCGGTCGCCGACGGGTGTAGCTGCGACGCGGGCGGTGGGAGCAGCCCGGCGTGGTGGCTCGCGCTGCTGCTGCTGCCCGGGATCCGTCGGCGCAGGAGGCGCTGACCCGCGCAGACGCGCTACCCTGCCCGCATGCGTACGCTCTTGGCTCCTTTGCTCTGCGCGCTGCTGCTGCCCAGCGCGGCGCGGGCGATCGTCACTCCATTCGGCCAGCGGGTGAATCGGGCCATCGACCGGGCGCTGGGCAACCTGCGCGGCGTCGAGGTCAACGGCAACATCGGCGGGCGGTCGACCGGGCTCGCCGTGCTGTGCTTCCTGGAGCGGCGCGAGTCTGCTGATTGGGGGGCGCCCCCGGTCGGGTACGCGGGGATGGCCGCCGCGGACCAGGCCCTCGTCCGGCGCGCGATCGCGTACATGATCAACAACGACGTGGGGCTGGGCCCCGGTGGGACGCCCTACACCTACCAGACGGGCAGCTCGGTGATGGCCCTCGCGCTCTTCCTCGACACGGGCGGCCCCGACGCGGTGGGCGCGCAGCGAGGTGCGGCGGCCGCCCTCCAGTTGGGCGTCGCGAACCTGGTGCGCATCCAGAACGTCAGCGGTGGCTGGAACTACGGGGCGCCGTCGGGCGACAACGACCTGTCGACGACCCAGTTCGCCTTGGCGGCGCTCGCGGCGGCGTCCGCGGTCGTGCCGGTGGACCGCGACGTCATCACCCGCGCCGCGGCTTCGACGGACGCGCACCACGAGGGGGCCGGCTGCTACGCCTACAGGACCAACGGGTGGGCCGGGTGCAGCAGCTCGATGACCGCCTCGGCGCTATGGGTCCAGCGGCTGGGCGAACGCGCGCCGAACCACGCCAACGTGCAGCGCAGCCTGCGCTGGTTGCGCGACAACTGGCGCTTCGACGGCCACGTCGCGGCGCCGCAGGCCGCGTGGGGGAGCAACAGCTACTACTACTACCTCTGGGCCGTCGCGAAGGGGCTGGAGGTGACGGGTGGAGAGGACGCGAACCTGGTGCTGGCCGACGACGTCGGTGGGGCGCGCGATCCCGCCGCCGACCAGTACCCGGCGGAGCCACGGAGTTGGTACTACGACATCGCCTACAGCCTGACGCAGCGACAGCTCGGCGCGGGGAATTGGCCAAGCGGAGGGAACCGGAGCTGCTGGCCCGACGAGGACGGCGAGGTCTCGTGCACGGCGTTCGCGACGCTCGTGCTCCTGCGCTCGCTGGGCGGCGTGTGCATCGACCAGGACGGCGACGAGGTCGAGTTCGGCGGAGCGGCGGGCGAGTGCCTGGAGGACAACTGCCCGGAGATCCCCAACCCGCGGCAGATCGACGGGGATGACGACGGGGTCGGTGACGCCTGCGACCCCTGCGTCCCGGTGGCGGAGATCTGCAACGGGGCCGACGACGACTGCGACGGCGAGGTCGACGAGGGGGAGCCGGGGGCCGGCGTCGCGTGCGACAGCGGCGACGCTGGTGAGTGCGCGGCTGGCGAGAGCGCCTGCGTGGGCGGCGCGGTCGCTTGTCTTCCGCTCCGGGAGGCGGGCGTCGAGGCCTGCGATGGGCTCGACAACGACTGCGACGGCGCCACCGACGAGGGGCTGCCGGCCGGTGAGGCGTGCGACACGGGGGAGCCCGGCGCGTGTGGGGCCGGCGTGCTCGTCTGCGTGGGCGGGGCGGTGGTGTGTCGGCCGGGGGTGCAGCCCGCCGCCGAGGTCTGCGACGGCCTCGACAACGACTGCGACGGCGCGGTGGACGACGACGTGGCGGGTGAGGGCGAGCCCTGCGCGACGGGGGCGCCGGGGGCGTGCGCCGACGGTCATCGGGTCTGCCTGGGCGGCGAGATCGAGTGTGAGCCGGACGCCGAACCGAGCGACGAGGTCTGCAACGTCGTCGACGACGACTGCGACGGTACCGTCGACGAAGGCCAGCGAAACGCCTGCGGGCGCTGCGGCGAGACGCCGGTGGAGGTCTGCGACGGCGTCGACGACGACTGCGACGGTGAGGTCGACGACGAGGCCCCCTGCCCTGGCGCGCAGGTGTGCCGCTGGGGACGCTGCCTCGACCCTTGCCAGAACAACGAGTGCGGCGGCCTGGAGGTGTGCGTCGAGGGGCTTTGCGCGGAGGCGTGTGAGGTAGTGGAGTGCCCCGAGGGGCTGCGCTGCGAGGCGGGCGAGTGCGTCGATCCGTGCGCGGGCGTCGGGTGCGGCGCCGGGGAGATCTGCGCGGCGGGCGAGTGCGTGCCCAACAACTGCTTCGCGACGGGCTGCCCCGAAGACGAGCGGTGCGTCGAGTTCGTCTGTGAACCGGACCCCTGCGCCGAGCAGGCCTGCGAAGCGGGGACCTTCTGCCGCGAGGGCCTCTGCGTCGGGAGCTGCGCCGAGCTGAGCTGCCCGAGGGGGGAGCGTTGCGTCGATGGCGCCTGCGTGGCCCACGACTGCGCGGGGGTCATCTGCGAAGACGGGATCTGCGCGGCGGGCGACTGCGTGGAGGACCCCTGCGACGGCGTGGAGTGTCTGGATGGCGAGGGCTGCGACGAGGCGGGCGAGTGCGTCGGCGACCCGTGCTTGCACATCGAGTGTCCCCCCGCCGAGCGCTGCGAGGTCGTCGATGGTCAGGCGCAGTGCATGCCCGACTGGGATCCCGAGGGGGCGCCCCCCGATCCCATCGAGGTCCCGGACGCCGCCGAGGCGGACGCGGGCGAGCTCGACGCCTTCGTCGAGCCCGGGGCGGTGCTCGTGGACGGCGGCGTCGCCGGCGGAGACGCAATGAACGGTGGCGGGACGACCCCCGACGCGGGGAGCTGCAACTGCGACGGGACGGGCGCGCCGTTCGCGCTGTGGACTCTGCTGCTCGCCGTCCGGCGGCGACGAGCGTCCTAGAGGCCTTCCACGAGCTCGACGAACTCCAGCCGGTCGCGGTCCATCCCCGCGCTGGACCGGGCGATGGAGAGAACGTCGCCCAGGCTCACGGCCGAGGCCAGGGCGAGGCGCTCTCCGAGCTCCGCGACGGCGGCGGCGAAGCGGAAGTCGCGTGACATCGCGTCCAGATGCGCCTGGATGTCGGCGGCGTCAAGGCTCGCCTCGAGCTCATCTGCCACCCGCCCGGCGGGGTCCTTGTAGCGAACGCCCACGGTCGCGACCTGGCCCGCCGCGACGCCGTCTGTGAGCTCCAACTCGTACAGGGCGGTCATCGAGTGACCCGATCCGATCTCGCCGGCGTCGATGGAGTCGTCACGGAAGTCGGAGTGGGAGAGGCGCCGGTTCTCGTAGCCGATGAGGCGGAAGCGCTGGACGACCGGCGCGAAGGTGACCTGGAGCTTGACGTCTTTGGCCACCACCTGGAGCGAGCCACCGAGGTCCCGGCCCATGAGCTGGATCGCCGCGCTGGCGTTGTCGACGAAGGCGTAGCTCCCGTCGGCGCGATTCGAGAGCTCCTCCAGGAATGCGTCGTCGGGGTTTCCACCGAAGCCGAAGACCGAGAGGTAGATCCCGCAGTCTCGCCATGACGAGACGAGATCGACGAGCTCGGTGCCGGTCAGTCCGACGTTGAAGTTGCCGTCCGTCGCGAGGACGACTCGGTTCACGCCCCCCTCGATGAAGCCGGCGGCGGCGAGGGCGTAGGCGGACCGGATGCCGCCTTCCCCGCCGGTGCTGCCACGGGCATGGAGCGCGTCGATGGCGGCGAAGATGCGCCCGCGATCGGCGGCGGGGGTCGGACGCATCGTCACCTGAGCCGCACCAGCGTAGGTGACGATCGAGAGGGTGTCGGTGGGCTCGAGCGCCCAGACGAGACGCTTCAAGGAGAGCCGGACGAGCCCGATGCGGTCGGGTCGGTTCATCGACCCGCTGATGTCGACCAGGAAGACGACGTTGGCGGGGAGGCGGTCGGCGTCGGGGACATGGCGCGCCTGAACCGCGACGCGCATCAAGCTCCGGGTGCCGCCGAAGGGGGACGGACCGGCCTCCAGGCTGATCCGAAACGGGCGTTCGGAGCCGGGGGACGGGGCGTCGTACCCGTAGCGGAAGAAGTTGACGAGTTCCTCGATTCGGACAGAGCGCGCCGCGGGTGTGCGCCCCCCGGCGAGGTGCTTGCGCATGAGCGTGTAGCTGGCGGTGTCGACGTCCGCGGCGAAGGTCGAGCGCGGATCCGCTGCGACCTCCACCCACGCCCGGTCGGCGTGGTCGTCGCGCGACTTCTCCTCGAAGACCCCGGCGTCTCCGCACCCTGTCCCCCCGTCGGGCACCCCGGCGTCGGTGTCGTCCCTCGGCGGTCCACAGTCCGACGCGGGCTCCCCTTCGCCCTCGCCCTCGCCCTCACCTTCGCCCCAATCCTCCTCGGGTTCGTGCTCCTGGTCGGGCGGCGGCTCGGCGCCGTCCCCCATCCCCGGCGTACCGTCCGACTCGGGATCCCCCGCCTGCCGAGGCGGGTCGCCGTGGTGGGTGTCCTCGGGCAACGAGACGAAGGCCGCCGGCGCACAACGTTCGGCGAGCGGAGCCTCTGGAGCCCCTGAAGCCTCCGCCGCCTGCCGCCGCGAGCACCCCCCCGCGCACATCGCCAACACCAGCAACGACCATAGAAGCAAACGCATGACCAGGACCCCCAAGACCAGGTGCGGCTCACTTGACTCGCCGAGAGCAGCGATCTTTCAGTGTTCGCACAGAATCCTGCGGTACACGCCGGGCATGCTGCCACTGCTGAGCTCCATCGCCGCCTACATCGGTCTCAATCGGATGCCCTTGTCGGGCGGAGATCCGACCCTCGGACCGATCTACGTCGCATCACTCCTCCCGATGCCCATGCTGCTGGTCATCGGCGGTCTCCCTCGGCTGCTGAATCCCAACGCCGGGCGCGGCCTCGCCCTGATGTGGTTGGGGGACGTCGCGGTGCGCACCCGGTCTCTGACGGACGGGGTGATGGTCCAGGGCTCGGTGGGAAGCTCCTTCTGACGCGACCGCCCTCGGCGCCGGCGCCCTCGTGTGGGGGCTCGCCGAGTGGATGAACCGCCGGGGGGCCGCCGCTGGCGTGCTGCTCCCCTATCCGATTCTCTCCGTGGCGCCGTCCGCCAGCTTCGTCGCCGCGGCCCGGCGCCCTCGCCGGCGCCGCCTGGGTCGTATGGCATACCCGTCGATTCGAAGGGCGACCACTGCGCGCCTGGGTCGGGTTGGCCGCCCCCCCTCCCCTGCTGGTCGCGCTCCCCCTCCTGATACCCATCGCGACGGGCGAACGCAGCGCAAGGCAGGTCTTCTCGGGTCCGCTCGCCGGCGATCTCCGAGCCCGGGTGCGTCTCGTCTCCGACGGGGACGACGCCGCCCAGGCGTTCCCGGAGTTCACCCGCCAGCAGGTCCACCGGCCCGTCGTCTTCGTATTGGACGACGAGGTGGTGACGGCACCCCGTGTGCGCGAGCCCATCCCCGGGGGTCGCATCCGAATCACCCTCGGGGGCTGCCCCGACACAGACCCACGCCCCGAAGCCGAGGCGACGGCCGCCGCCCTGTCGCACCCGACATCTGCGACCTGGCGCCCCCCTGATCTCACCGTGGTGCGTCCGCACCATGATTCCGTGGCATCTGCGACCCACGAGCGAAGCTGTCTCGCGGACCGCGGGCGTGGCACGTCGGCTGCAAACGGGGCCGACGCACCACCACACGCCCCGCCATCCACGCGGGGAGGGAGCAACGCAGATGAAGACCTCTACGGTGGGGTCGGCGCTACGCCGGCCCTAGTTCGTCCTCGTATGCCTCGTCGCCGCAGGGGCGGCACAGGCGCGCGAAAAGGGACCCCTCGACGACCGGCGCCAGCCGAAGGAAGACGACGACCGTCGCCGGAAGAGCGAGGGAGAAGCGCCGCGCGAGAAACCGGGCGTGGTCCCCGGCGACCGCCACGACGACGACCCCAAGGCCGACCACGGCGGCGCGCACGAGGCCCACTCGTCGATCACCTGGATGCTGGAGTACCCCGAGGAAGACTCGGGCTGCGGCGTGCAGGCGTTGGGGACCTTCCTCCGCTACCGCCCCGCCGACGACGAACACGGCGAGATCGGCCTCGAGCCGGTCGATGTCGACCTCTCGCCCTTCCACAAGCGCGACCATCAGGCGAACGCGCAGGCGTCGGTGGCCTACCCCCACGAGCCCGGAATGGAGGACTGGGGGGACTACATGATCGACCCCTTCCCCAGCCGGGCCTTCTTCCCCGATCTCGTCCACTGCCTGTCGGTGATGACCCCCGCGACGCCCCCGCCGACGGCCCTCGAAGCCCGCTGGTGCGATCGGCTGCCCGCTGGGCCTGGCCTCCCCGACCTCCAAGCGCTGATCCAGGGCCTCGCGCTGCCGGAGATGAGCCCGAATCTGGGGCTGGCCTACGCGGACCCCGACGGCGGCGATCCGGTGATCGTCTTCATCGAGCAGGAGAACCTGTTCAGCACGATCCAGCTCTCCGGGATCAACCAGCCCGACGGCGCCGAGGACATCTGGGAGGTGGACCTCCGAGCGGATCCGCTCAATGGGACGCACACGCTGCACCTGACGGGCTACGTCTGGATGTCGGAGACTAGCTTCCACGCGACGGTCGAGGACGGCCCCGAGGGGCCCGCCCATCGCCTCGTAACCTTCCCGGGCTGGCACGTCCGCTTCGACGCGACCTTCGAGTTCACCTACGACCCGACGGCGAACTTCACCCTCGGTTTCCCCTTCCCGACCCGCGTCCACGACTGGCGGATGGTCGAGGTCCTCGTTGAGCCCGGCGAGTTCGCAGACGTGGCGACGCCGGAGGTCACGGTGGAGCCATGGCCCGAAGGCAGCGACGGTCTGCCCCTCCCCGGGATCGTCGGCGACGACGTCCTCCGCGAGGACCTTGGCGTCCTGCTCACCTCCAACATCCGCGGACGGCTCGAGCTCGCCTTCTCCCTCTCCGAAGAGATGCTCGGCGACCAGCTCGAGGACTACCTCTTCGAGCTGCACCCCACCTTCTTCGCCGCCCGAGACGATGAGCGCCGCATCGAGACGATGAACGCCACCGAGGCCACCGTGCAGTGGCTCGATGCGGGTTGCGAGGACGCCGATGGGCGCCTCGGCCTCGACGCCGTCATCACCACCTCCTTCGAGCCCCGCAGGACGAAGAACGAGCACATCGTCCACGGCGCCTACGACCGCTTCAACCTGAGCAATACCGTGGCCGCCGACATCTGCGAGGCGGTGGATCTCGGGACCTTCCCCGCCGACAGCCCGACGGCCGCGCTCTCGTGGCCCACGGACGCGTCGATGGAGGATCCGGCGGGGCTGCCGACCACCCGGCTGCACACCACCGAGCGTTCGACGCTGACGGCGCTGATCTCAGACTTCGTCGACGGCTACCTGGACTGGGCGCTCTCCGCCGACTTCGCGGGGGCCGACCACTGCCTCGACGCCTCACTCCAACTCCAGGCGGCGTGCAACGACTCGAGCACGCCCGGGTTCGCGTGCCCCGTCAACTCGCTGCTCTTCTTCGGCGACTGCGTCGCCGCGGCCCGCCCCGCGTGGCAAGTCGACAGTGATCTCGACGATCTGCCCGGCGTCGACATCCAGGTCCCCGGGCCCGGCTCGGTCCGAGTCTGCGCGGCCCTCACCGCCATCGACCGCACCGACGCCTCCACCCGCGAGGCGCAGACGAAGTGCGCCGCATCCTCCCAGGCCGCGTGCACCCACCGCGCCCCCTTCTTCTCCCACCACGAGGGTCGCGGCGAGGTCTCCTGGCATGGCTCCGAGTGCGCCATCACCGATCTCGACTTGCACCTCGAGCTGACGTTCAACGTCGTGGTCAACGCCACCGGCCCGGCGAGCTGCCCCGATCCGGCGCTCGCCGCCGACCGCGGCGCGCTGGCCCCACCGCCCCCCCAGAACGTGTTCGCCCCCAGCGTCTGGACCGGCGACCCGGCGTGGCTCGCGGCGGGGAACCTGCTCTTCGCAACCGCGTGGATCGAGGCCGACGCAGCGGCCCCGATCGGCCTGACGTGGGACTACCGCATCCCCTTCCGGCTCCACGAGGAGCACGACCAGCTCAGCTCGATGGACCCCCTGGTGGACGTCGCCGGCCTCGGCTGGTGGCGACAGGAGTGGTGGCACAGGGCCATGCTTCGACCCATCGACCTGTTCCAGCTCGCCCTCTTCGACCTGACCAACAGCGACAACCTGCGCGACGCCACGGTCAACCGCTCGGAGGTGAAGGTCTCGATGGGTGTCGGCGCCGTAGCCTTCAGCGACGTGGACGTCGATCTCATCGTGGTCCCGTTCATCCCCCTCAACTTCCTCGTCGGCGGCATCGAGCTCCTGCCCGGCTTCGGCCCGACGGCGGTGTTCACGGGCATCTTGACGCAGGTCCTCGAGGACGTCCTCGCGACCACCTTGATGGGGTCGGGGGGGCTCGGCGGGGACTTCCTCCCGGAGTCGTTCTCCCTCGATCGGCTACCGCTGCCGAGCCTCCCACAGGCGCTCCTCGAGCAGGTCCGCCTGGTTCAGGTGCCGGGCGCCGCGTCCCCCGCGACCCAGACCGTGCTCGACATGTTCGTCGGCGGACTGGACGCAGACCCCACGCTCCTGTCCTCGATGTTCGGCCGCTACGGGGGCGAGCCGAACCACGCCGGCGCTCAGCTTCAGGCCGGCTTCGATCAATCCGACGCGATGTTCAACGCGTTCCCCGAGCAGGGCCGTGTCTTCTTCCCCAACGTCGTCGTCGGCACCTACCAGCGGCTGCTCTCCGACCTGGGCTTCGACCGGGCGATGTGGCCCCTGCGCACGGCGGTCTTCCGCGCGATGATGGACGGGCGCTGCGCGACGCTGGGCCAGCCCGGCGCCGGGACGTGCTCCGGCGAGGGACGCCACCTCATCGCCCCCGTCGGAGGGGTCCCGATGGGCGGCCCGACGATGGAGGGCCTCTGGTACTTCCTCTCGGAGGACGCCTACCCGCCCGATCCCTGGCGCCCGGGAGACCGCTGAGCCTCGGCAGCCGACCCCCACCCGCGAACGCTCCCCGTCCACTCACCGTGGGCGGGGTTCTGAAGCGCCGCCCCCAGCCACGGCAACGCCGCGCTCATCCGCTCGACGAGCCCGGGCGGGGGGCCCAGCACCAGGACGCCGCTCCCGTTGAGGGCCTTTCGCTGCATCCGCAGCGGCGTGCTCACCAAGTCGATCGTCGCGCCGCCGCCGAGGGTGCGCGCCGCGGCGGCGAGGGCCTGGGGCCGCATCAGGCTCTTGATCGGGTACCACACCAGCACGCTGGCGTCGGCGTCCGCCTCTCGAACGGCGCCCAGGGTCTCGGCCACGGCGGTCCAATCGGCCTTTCGGGTGTAGGAGGGATCGATGAAGATCGCCGTCCGCCCGGCCTCCGAGGCGGCGCTCGTCGCGACCGCGAGGCCATCCCCACCGAGCACCTCGACCTGCGCGTCCCCGGCATAGTAGTCGGTCAGCTTCCGCCGAGGCGCCTCCTCCAACTCGACCAGCCTCAGGGTGTCGCCGGGCCGCAGGAGGGCCCGGGCGATGGCCGGAGAGCCGGGGTAGAGTCCCCCTTTGCCGGGTCGCCGTCGATCGCCGACCGCCGCCAGGTACTCGCGCACCAGGGCGGGCGCCTCCCGCGTGTCCAGGGCGTCGAGGCGCCCGACGCCGGCGTCCCACTCCCCGCTCGGCGGGAGCTGGTACATCCCGGCGCCGGCGTGCGTGTCGACGATCCGGAGCGGTCCATCGTCCTGGAGGCACCGCAGCCATTGACCGAGGACGCAGTGCTTGAGCACGTCTCCGACGTTGCCGGCGTGAAAGTCATGGGCGTAGTCCGGCTCACCGGAGCGGTAGCGCGTCTTGGGCATGTGGTCTCCTTTGGGGCCGCACGCTAGCATTCGGGGATGAAGCGCGTCGCGAAGACTACCGCCGTCGGCGACACACCGACCTCGAGACCGGAGAGATCCACGCCGAAGGTGGATCGAATGGTGGCAGGCTCACCCAAGTGTGCGAGCATTCCTCGATGCGCATCGCCCTGCTCGCCGCCGTCCTGCTGGCCTGCGACGACGCCCCCGACGAGCCTGCGCCCGTCGAGTTGGCCCTCGAGTCCGTCGTCACTGAGCTGGATCCGATCGTGCTCTCCGTGTGGGGGAGCGCCGATGACGACGTCTGGTTCGCTGGGGGCACCCTCGCCCCCGGCGGACGGTATCTGGCCCACTACGACGGCGTGGCCCTCGAGGCGGTCGAGGTCCCCGAGGGGGCGGCGCTGTGGTGGGTCTGGGGCACCGACGCCGAGCACGTGTGGGCGGCGGGGGATCGCGGGGGTCTCATCGCCCGCCGCGACGGCGCCTGGGTCGCGGAGCGCGTGCCCACCGACGAGAAGGCCGTGTTGTGGGGGGTCTGGGGCAGCTCCCCCACCGATCTGTGGGCCGTCGGCGGGACCTTCCGCAACGACGGCCCTCGTGGGCTGGTGCTGCGCTCCACCGGCGACGGGACCTGGACGCGGCTCGAGGACCCCGCGCTGCCCGACGACGCCAACCTCTACAAGGTCTGGGGCAGCGGACCCGACGACGTTCACATCGTGGGCGAGTTGGGCGTCGCGCTCCACTACGACGGGACCGCGCTGACCCGGGTCGACACCGATCTCACGAACCTCTTGTTCACCGTTCACGGGACGCCCGGGGGCCCAGTCGTCGCCGTCGGTGGGCTCGCCGAGGCCGCGATCCTTGAGTGGGACGGCGCCGCGTGGCAGGACACGGGCGTCCGAGGCGACGCGGGGCTCGCTGGCGTCTTCGTGCGCCCCGGCGGCTCGGCGCTGGCGGTGGGCAATGGTGGCGCGGCCTGGCGGCGCTCGGCGGCGGGCGAGTGGTCAACGGCGAGCTTCCCCAGCCTCGACCTCGGCCGCCTCACGCTCCACGCCGTCTGGGCCGCCCACAACACATGGGTGGTGGGCGGCGACCTCCAGCGGCAGCATCGGGGTCTCATCGCCACCGACATCGAGCCCTTGCCAGTGAGCACCGAGTGAGCGCGCCGCTCCGAGAGATCGAGCCCTACCGGGGCAACCGCTCGGCGATGCTGAGCCGCCCACGGGCGTTGTTTGCGTGGCTCGGCCGGCGCCTCTTCGACCACGTCAGCCTCGATCCGGCCGGCGCCGAGGGCCTGCGCGCCCTGCCAGAGCGCGGGCAGGTCATCTACGTGATGCGCACGCGCAGCCTCCTCGACTATCTCTTCTTCAATCACCTCTTCCTCAAGGTCGGCCTGCCCCTCGCCGGCTTCGCCAACGGCGTCGACCTCTCCTTCTTCCGCGGACTCGGGGAGTTCTTCGGCAACCTCTGGAGCCGCAAGACCGGGCTACCCGCCGTCGATCAGCTCGAGCAGACCATCCACCGCGGACACTCCGCGCTGCTGTTCATGAAGGTGCGCGCGCTCACCGCCGAGCGGGTCGCGGCCCCCGGCTTCATCGAGCGCGTCGTCACGCTCCAGCGGAGCCTCGATCGACCCATCCTCTTGCTCCCCCAGCTCATCTCCTGGCCCCGCAAGCCACCCTCGGCCCGGCGCACCTGGTTCGACGTGGCCTTCGGCGACGTCGAGGCCGCCGGGCGCTTCCGCAAGGTGGCCCACTTCATCCTCTATCGGCGCGTAGCGTCCGTGCAGATCGGCGCCCCCATCGATCTCCAGGCCTTCATCGCGGAGCGGGCCGGGTGGTCCGACGCCCGCCTGGCGCGGACGCTGCGCCGGATCCTCTTCATTCACCTCGGCCGCGAGGCGCTGGCCGTGCGCGGTCCCAAGGTGAAGTCGGGCGCGATGATTCGCCGAGAGGTCTTCGAGCGGAAGCGCTTCCAACGCCAGCTCCGCGAAGAGGCCGAGCGCACCGGGATCGCCTGGTCCAAGGCCAAGGCAGACGCGCGCAAGCACCTCGAGGAGATCGGCGCAGACTTTCGCTTCACCGCGATCCTCATCTGGGGGAAGGTCCTCGACCTCGTCTTCAACCGCGTCTTCCGTGGTGTCGAGGTCGACACCGACGGCATGCGACGGGTCAAAGAGGCCGCCCGCCACAGCCGCAGCGCCCCGCTGGTCCTGGTCCCCAGCCACAAGAGTCACCTCGACTACCTGGTCATCTCCTGGGTGTTCTTGCGCAACGAGTTCATCCCGCCCCACATCGCCGCCGGCTCGAACCTCTCCTTCTTCCCGCTCGGCAGCGTCCTGCGGCGGGGCGGCGCCTTCTTCCTGCGCCGCAGCTTCGCCGGCCAGCCCCTCTACAAGCTGGCCTTCCGCGCCTACCTCTGGAAGGTCGTGCGCGAGGGCTACCCGCTCGAGTTCTACATGGAGGGCGGGCGCAGCCGCACCGGCAAGCTGCTCCCGCCCAAGCTCGGCCTCCTCTCGATGCTCCTCGAGGGCATCGCTGAGGGCGAGTACAAGGACCTCCAATTCGTCCCCATCAACCTCAGCTACGAGAGCGTCGTCGAGACGGCCAGCTACAAGCGCGAGCTCACGGGTGGCGCGAAGCGGGAGGAGAGCGTCAGCGGCGTGGTTCGAGCCCGCAAGATCCTGCGCCACCGCTACGGGCGCGTCTACGTCAGCTTCGAGGCCCCGATTCGCCTCAGCGCCTGGCTGAGCGAGGCCGGCGTGGAGGATCTCGCCGCCTGCGACGAGGCGACCTCCCGGGCCGTCAGCAAGCGCCTCGCCTACCACCTCATGCGCCGAATCCAGGAGGCGACGGTGGTCGCGCCCTCCTCCCTGCTCGGCGCGGTCCTGCTCAGCCATCACCGCCGCGGCCTCTCCGGTGGCCGAGTCCGAGAGCTCGTCGGCTTCCTCACCGATCTCCTGACCCGCCGGGGCGCGAAGCTCTCCGCGTCGATTCGCCTCAACCTCGACCAGCACCAGACCTACGTAGAGGAGGCCGACGCCAAGGGCGCTGCGGAGGGCTACCGAGCCCGGGGCGAGGCCCTGCGCCCGCTCATCGACGAGGCGCTCCTGCTCCAGCGCCGCCTCGTCCAGCGCGTCGAGCGCGGCGGCGAGGTCATCTACCAGGTCCCCGACAAGGCGCGCATCGAGCTCGACTACTACCGAAACGCCATCCTCGGCATCCTCGCCCCCGACGCCCTCGTCGCCACCGCGCTGCGCGCCGCCGACGGTGAGATCGAGCGCGACCGCCTCGCCCAGCGGGTGCGCGACCTCAGCTACTGGTTCCGCCTCGAGTTCGTCTATCGGACGGACGTGAGCTTCGAGACCAGCTTCGCGCAGACGCTCGAGCGGCTCGAGGACGAGGGGCTCATCTCAGAACACGACGGCGTGCTCACGGCCAGCGCACCGCTCACGCTGGACTTCCTCCGCGGCACGCTGCTCCACCTCATCGAGGGCTACTGGATCGCCGCCGACGCCCTCCGGGCCCTCGTCCACGGCCCGATGGAGCACGGCGACTGGCTCGACCACGCCCGAGAGCACGGCGAGCGCGAGTTCCTCGAGGGCGACATCCGAAGGGCCGAGGCCGCCTCCACCGCGGTGCTCAAGAACGCCGTCGAGGTCTTCTGCCAGGAGGCGCTCATCGTCCGCAGCCGAAGCAAGGGCAAAAAGCCCGTCACCACCTACGCCCTGGCCCCCGGCGTGACCCTCGACCACGTCGCCTTCCGCCGCGACGACCTCGGCGAGTACCTCGTCACCCGCCGCGACGACCCCGTCCCCCGACCCACCCGGGCCCCCCGCGAGGTCCCCGGCGAGCCCATCGCCCCTTCCCCCGACCCCTGACACGGCGTTCACAGCTTCCGCCCACGGACCCCACTCACTCGGAGAGCCACGCCGACACGACGGCCTCGAGCTCCCCCTCTGTCGGCAGGTGGCCGCCCGCAAACTCCTGGTACTCCACCCGCCAGCCCATCCGGCGGATCGCCACCACGTGCTCACGTAGGTTCGCGGTCGGACGGATCTCGTCCTCCGCGCCGCCGGTGAGGACGAGGTGCGGGCGCCGCGGCCCCATCGCGCCCGGGACGTAGCCACCGCCGTGCAGAGCGACGACTCGCTCCACGTCCTTCAGGTGCGTCCCGACCTGTGCCGCCGCGAGCCCACCGGCGCTGTGACCGATCGCCATCACCCGGCCCGAGGGTTCACCGAGGTGCGCGCGCATGGCCGCCAGGCACGCGTTCGCCGCGGCCAGCGCGGGGGGATCGGCGTCGTCCTCTCGAACACCCCACACCGGCCCCACCTCCGTGGCGATGGGCGCATCCGGCGCCACCACCACGAAGCCGTGGCGGTCGGCCACCGGGCGCAGCATCCGAATCATCTGAGCGCCACGACCCAAGGGCCCCGAGCCGTGGAACGCCAGGGCGATCGGCGCCCTCTCTCCCTCCGCGCGCGCCGGGAGGTAGGGCACGTACACACGCCCCACGCACGCCTCCAGCCGCGCGCCCCCACCCGTCCACCAGCGCCAGCCGAACCAACCGGCCCCGCCCGCGACGACCACCAGGCCCAGCAAGACCCGTCTCACCGGTCGCCGAAGAGCCGACGGAGCGCCGCCACGCTCTCCTTGAGCGGGATCTCGTGCCCGCCCGAATAGGGGACGGCCCGCACGTTTCGGAACCCGGACGTGCGCATCGAGGCGAGGACCCCCGCCGCGAAGGGTCGGACCAGGAGATCGGTCTTCCCGTTCAGGAGGACGATCGGGAGCGAGCGCGCCGAGGGGTTGGGCAACCAGCCATGTGCCGCCGAGGCGAAATCGCTGTTGACCCCCACCGCCAACACCCCCGCGAAGCGCTTCCCACCGAAGACTCCAACGACCAGCGCCATCTTCCCCCCACCCGAGAACCCCGCCACCACCACCCGAGCGTGTCGCGCCACCAGCCGATTGCGCCGCAGCCGGTCCAGGAACTGCAATGAGTAGTAGTAGTGCCCCCACTCGTCGTGGTCACCGCGGGGGTGCTTCACCGTAGCCACCATCGCCCCCACACGCTCCGCGATGCCCTGAAAGGCCCGCAGCGCCTCGACGTTGTTCCCCCCGGCCCCAAACACCAGCAGCACACGCCCCGCAGGCCCACCCGGCAGCGCCTCCGGCGCCCAATACACATCCGCCCGCGGCTCGATGTGGCGGTACCTCCGCCGCGGCACGTTCGTCCGTCCCAGCAGCGCCCGGTCGAGCTTCAGGCTCGTCATCGACCCAGGAGCAGGTCGCCCCAAAGCGCCGACCGGAACCCCCACCATCGCCATCACGAGCAACCACCGCAGCCCACACTTCAAGAGCCAGCCCCCCACGTCCCGCACGTTCCGGGCCCATCCGCCCGTCGGCGAGGACAGTAGCACACGGCCAGCGCTCAGAACCTCCGGGGCGCCGGTCTCGCCCCGGCCAACCTCGAAGGAGACCGGCACGATGCCCACCCGTCACGGATCGTCGCGGCCAGGGAGGTGCTTCGCCTCAAAGACACCCGGCACCACCACCGGCGCCACGGGACGCCGACGGCTCGACGGGCCCCCATCTGGCGCCTGCCCTCCCTCCACACCGCCCCTGATGATCAAGACGTCCGTCCCCATGCCGTCGGCACCGGGTTCCCGGTGACTCACGGAGCTCTGACGCCCTCGGAGCCACGCGGGATGTCAAGCCCCGCTCCAGCGAGAATCGCAGCCGCAACCTCACTCGGGCCGTCGACCCGGAGACGACGACCATCAACCCACGCCGCAACCACACGGGACAGCTCAGGCGTTCGCACACGGACGCGCCCAGAATCCGAGCCAGCGACGCTGTGCACATCGCCACGAGAACGGCCACCATGGTCGGGCCACCTCAGCGAGAGCCCACCGCCGTCCCGCCAGACCCAGGACGCCAAGCCCAAGCAACCCCACGACAGGGAGAGCCAAGTTGGTCACAATCAGCCCGCCAAGCTGAGCTAGGACCAACGATGGGTACCATTCCCCACGGTGCCCCTGCGGCCACCCACCCCAAGGCGCGCTGAGATCTCACGACGACGAATGCCGGGTCCGGGCCTATCACGCGAGGACTCGCAGGCATGCGGGACGGCGACGAACGACCGCACGGCCGCCGTTTGCCACGGGTTCATGCGGGAAGACCCAGCCACCGGCGGGCAGACTGCGCACAGGGCGCGCCCCGACGACTCGGTCGTACTCGCACGAGCAGGCTGCCTGGAGTCGCGTCTCGTGGTGATTGGCGCGAATCCCGGTGAAGAGCCCCCCATCGTCGCCGGCCCCGCAGTTGGCGTCGACGTCCGGCGCGCAACGCTCGACGGTCCGACGCCGCGTCACGGCCCATCGACCCGTGTAGCCGAGCCCGTTCAACGTCCCGAGGGACTCGTATCGTGCGTAGGACGCCCCCGCGCCCAGGACCGGATCCGCCGCCGACCTGCTCCGGGTATCGCCACTGAGGCTGCTCCTCCAGGCGGTCCCGAACCTGTCCGTCAAGCTCGCCAACCAGCCCGCGGGGCTCTCCACCCGGGTGACCGGGCCGTCGGCGCCGCTCGATACGCGGTGCACGACCTCGCCGCCAACCGTGTCGGTGACCGAGACCTCGAAGGCGCCTGGCTCCGCCGTCCGCGTCAGGTGACTCTCCTTGCGCTCTCCCTCCTCGCCGGGACCGTAGTCGTCGGTGAGGCGTCCGAGCTCATCGTACTCGAAGACGTGGGCCGCGCCGATGGCGTTGACCATCCCGACGAGCAGTCCGCCGGCGTCGTAGGACAGCGTCGTCGGCGCCGCCTCCCCCGCCACGTTGGCCACCCCCGTGAGCCAACCCGCGGGGTCCTCGACGCCGTCACGGGTTATCGCGAGGTCCGTACGGTCGCCGTTGGGCGCCACGATCGCGGTGGCCCGACCGTCCGCGTCGCGCTCGATGTGCGTCGTGTGGCCCCCGGGCTCCGTCGTGATGGAGGTGAGCAGCCCCGCCTCGTCGTAGCCAAAGCTCCGACGAGTCGCGCCCGTCAGCGGGTGCAGCGTCGCCTGGTGCCGCCCGTTGGCGTCGAAGTGGAACAGCGCCGAGCCATCCTCGGCGGGGACGTAGATGTCGCCGCCATCGAACTCCCGCAGGCCGACCTGCAACGTGGCTGCGCAGCGCCGCAACCCCATGTACGTCGCGCTCCAACTAAGTGGGTGGCACCTCCCCAGCACCTCCCCAGCACCGCGTCGCGCTCGATGTGCGTCGTGTGGCCCCCGGGCTCCGTCGTGATGGAGGTGAGCAGCCCCGCCTCGTCGTAGCCAAAGCTCCGACGAGTCGCGCCCGTCAGCGGGTGCAGCGTCGCCTGGTGCCGCCCGTTGGCGTCGAAGTGGAACAGCGCCGAGCCATCCTCGGCGGGGACGTAGATGTCGCCGCCATCGAACTCCCGCAGGCCGACCTGCAACGTGGCTGCGCAGCGCCGCAACCCCATGTACGTCGCGCTCCAACTAAGTGGGTGGCACCTCCCC
>CAYOBQ010000123.1:0-28392 GCA_964402225.1 uncultured Nannocystaceae bacterium
TGGGCTCTCCTTGAAACGGCGCCTGTTTGTTTCGTTGCAATGAGGCTATCCCGTTCCGCCGGCCTTGTGACCCTCGTCTTCCTCCTGACCGGTCATCGATGCTGACAACTTGTGCAGCGGGATGACCAGTCCCCCCAATGGCATGGAGCGGGCGTTCACGTTGCGCGTCCGACGACGCGGCCCGGCCGATGCGTCCGCAGGCTCCAGCTTCCAGCGGCCCCTCCGAGCCGTCGACGGCTCCCGAGGCGATGACCGGCACGCCCGTCGCGGCGACCGCGACCGGTGGCGGTGACGCTTCTGCGCGGCGAGCTTCGTCCTCGCGGGACCGGCCGCGCGCCCGTCGAAGCGCAACACCGCCGGGGTCGAGGCGGGCTCTCGGAGGTCCTGTTCCGGGGAGACGGCTTCCGCGGCCGAGTCGACGCCCCCCCCCCACCCCGAAGGTGTCGGCGATCCGCGGGGCTGCGGTCCAGCAGGCAGCGAGTCCCGCATCGCGCCCCACGCGAGGGACTGGTGCTCGCGCATCCCGACGAAGTCCGGAGACTCAACCACGGCCACGATCTTCTCCATAGGCGTTCGACCCGACGGCGCTCGAGCTGCCCAAACAGGGCGACAACAGCCCTGCCACAGGGGGAGGGGGGCGGGCCTCGGGCTCCTGCTCCTGTCGCCGCATCATCCCCGCCCGGGGCGGCGCCATCGAGGGCTGCCAGGGGCGGCGGTGGCTCGGCCTCTCGGTCCTTCGTCGATTCGGGGAAAAGGAAGCTGGACCCGGCGGTGTAGGGCCCTGCGACAGCCAACCAGGACGCTGTCGGAGGAAACATGCCGAATCGCCTTCTCGCTACCCTCTTGTGCGGCGCCCTCGTCGCGTGCGCCAACGGTGAGACGCCACCTCGTGAGCTGCCTCGTCAGGGAATCGATGGCTTCGCGAAGAGCGGCGGGGGGACGCCGCCACGGTTGGCGGGCCCGCCGGTGCGGTTCGCGGCCGTTGGCGAGCCGATGACGCTGAGCTGGACCCTGCCGCGGGTGCGCTGGGGCACGTGGCGGCTCCGGCTCGGTGGGCGGCTCCTCGCCGACGGGCCGCTCCGGGCGGGGGCGGTCGTCGAGCATGTGGCCGACACCTCGAGCGTGGGGACGCAGCGCTACACGCTGGAGCTTCACGATCGCATCAGCGGGATGGGGTGGAGCGCCGTCGAGCTCCACGTGGCCGACCGTGAGGCGCCGAGGATCAGCGGGGCGGCGACGCAGATGCTGCCCAGGGGCCGACGGGGTCTCATCGAGTGGCGCGTCGACGACGCCAGCGGGGGCCGCTGGGAGGTGAGTGATGGGCGTCGCCGCGTGGCATCCGGTCGCTTCGAGGCTGGCGGAGACACGATCAACGTTGGGATCCAGCGGGGCGGTGACTACACCCTGAGCGTCAGCGATGGTGAGCGCTCGGCCGTCGCCCGAACCCAGGTGCGGGAGGTGCACGAGATCGATCGCTGCGGGTCCGTTCGGGAGGCGGGGCGCTACGTGCTCACCGGTGACTTGCGCTCGCGGGGGGGCTGCGTTCGTATCGAGGGTGAGGGGGTCCGGCTCGACTGTCTGGGACACTCGGTCGCGGGGATCTCGGTGCGAGCCGACGACGTGTCGGTGGAGGGATGCCGCGGGGACATCTCGGTGGAGGGGGTGGTCGGTGGCCGGGTCGAGGGCAACCAGGGCTCGATCCGGGTGGCGCGCTCGAGGGACGTGGACGTGCGGGGCAACGAGGGCCCGTCGATCACCCTCGAGGAGGCGAGTCGCAACACCATCGCGGGCAACACCCTGCGCGGTGGTTCGGTGGGGCTCTCGCTGCGTGACAGCGACGACAACGTGATCACAGGGAACGTCGTCGGCGGCCGCGACTGGGCCTTCGGGATGGGCAGCTCGGCGCACAACCTCATCTTCAATAACGCCTTCGAGGCCCGGCGTGCGGGGCGGACCGACCGCGCCAACACCTGGTCCGTCGCGCCGCGGCGGGGGCGCAACATCGTCGACGGGTCGTTCCTGGGTGGGAACTTCTGGAGTGATTACCGGGGGATCGACACCGACGGTGACGGGATCGGGCAGCGACCGCACGGCGCCGACGCGGCACCTCTGGTGCGCGCGCGCGAGACCAGCGCCCGCGGCTTCGGGGCGGACGTGACGGTCAGCAGCTTCGCGGCCCTCACGTTGAGCATCGAGCCCATCGAGGACCCGACCCCCGCGGCGTACGGGGTCTCGGCGCCCGGGCGCGTGGGTCCGATGGTCGATCTCGAAGCGTCGGCGCCCTTCGAACTGGCGACGATCGAGTTGAGCTACGACGAGGCAGAGCTCGGCGGGGCCGACGAAGCGCATCTTCGTCTGTATTGGTGGGACACGGAGCTGTTGCGCTGGCGCAAGGTCGAGGGGTCGAGCGTCGACACCGTGGCGAACGTGGTCCGGGGCACGGTGCCGCACTTCACGGGCTTTGGATGCTTCGACGAGACACAGCTCGAGATCGAGCCGGTCTGTGACCTCGAGACCTGTGGGATTGACACGTCCTACGATGGCCCGGAGCCGAGCTTCCCGACGGAGAGCGACTACCACGTCTACGGGTGCGGGATGGCGGCACAGAAGGGCGAGTGGCAGGTGACGGCGATGGACGTGGAGGCGGGGACCAATACCGTGCGCTTCGAGGGGTGCTTCGACGGGGACGAGAGCGTCTACATCGACGACCCCGTTCAGTTCGGCAGCAAGGTCTATCGTTACAACTACACCACGCCGTGGGTGCCCATCGTGGACGACCAGTGGCCGCAGGTGGACGTCGCGGAGTGCGTCGAGGTCCCTGATCACTGCAAGAACTCGCAGCTCGCCGAGATGCGATGCGGAGCGGAGTTCCCCGACGCCGACCATGACTTCGATGGGATCCCCAACCGACACGACGCCGACCATCCCAAGTACGGCGTGATGTGGAGCGAGTGGATCGACTGCAAGCAACACCTCGGCAGCGAGGACGCCATTTGCCTCGTCGACCGCTGCGTGATCCCCAGCGAGCTGCTCGATCTTCGGGTCGGAGAGATCAGCGCGCCGGTGGCCAGCGCGGGTTGCCAGAACTACATCGAGTTCGAGATCTGCAACGATGGTCTCGGTCCGGTCGCGGCCCCCTTCGAGGTCGAGGTCGCGGTGGGCGATCAGACGCAGTCGTGGGTCTTCGCCGGCTTGATCCCAGCGGGGGCGTGCGTCCTCGTCTCCGAGCCGAGCCTGCTGCACATCCTCAACTTCGGCGCGGGACTCGGCCAGACGATCGACATCGAGGTGACGCTCGACGTCGCCGACGCCATCGAAGAGACGAACGAGGAGAACAACACCGGCGCCGCGCAGGCGTTCACGGGCGACGACTACACGACCGACGGCGTGACGGTCTGCAACAGCACGTGTGCGGAGACCGACGGTGACAAGGAGAAGTTGGTCTACGGCGAGAACCTCTTCATCGACAACGGCGTGCCGGGGGACAACGACGACTACTGCTTCAACAAGGGCGCCTCGCTCCTCGAGCGGTTCTGCAAGCCGATCGTCCAACTCCAAAACGGCCTCTTCAGCGAGCCTGTAGCCTACGACACCATCGACTGCGTCCACGTCTTCGAGCCCGCGGGCAAGTGCCAGGAGGGGGCCTGCGTGCCGGCGGCCTTCGCCCCCACGTGCTTCGACTTGGAGGGCGAGGCCAACCCGATGGTGGCGGGCGGCGTCGAGACCACCGACTTCGACGGAGACGCCGGCGGCGAGACCGACGCCTGCGCCGCGGGCTGCGTGCAGCTCTGCTTTGGCGTGTGCTTCAACATCTGCGGGGCGTCGGAGGAGGTGCTCCAGGAGTGGACCTGCGACGGCGCCTTGGAGATGCCCAAGAAGAAGAACGTGAGCTGCTACAAGATGGATCCGCCCCACATCTGTGACGCTGGCGCCTGTGTGCCCTTCGGGGGCTCTGACCAGACGGCCTGCGAGCGCTCCAGCGACCCGGACCTCGACCCCTACGTCGCGGGGCAACTCGACGAGACGAAGCTCCAGGGGGAGGAGGCGACCCACCCCGACGCGTGCGTGGGCACCCACAAGGTGCGGCAATTCGCGTGTGGTGGAGCAGACGGGAAGACGCCGCAGCCCCAGGACTACGATTGCACCCAAGACGGCGCGCTCTGCGTCGGTGGGATCTGCGTCGTGGCCGACGAGTCCCTCGAGTCCTGCGACGAGCAAGACGACGTCGGCATCGATCCCGCCACCAAAGGCAGCTTCGTGGCGACCAACGTCGTCGGGGTCCAGAGCAGCGGCGGTGACAAGTGCCAGGCGGGCCTGTTGATCGAGTACTTCTGTGACGGCGACACGCTCGACAACGACTTCATCGACTGCGGTGACTACGGCCAGAGCTGCGTCGATGGGGCCTGCCAATAGGGGCGCGACGCTTCGCCGGTCGCGGTGGTATGCTCACCCTCGAGCGACGCGGCGATTGAGCGGGGAAGATGAGCGAGAAGAAGAGCTGGCGAGACATCGATCGCCAGCGTGACACGAGCAGCCACCGCGACCACCGCGGGCCCAAGCCCTCAAAGGCGCGCGTCGAGAGCGCCACCGCCGCCTACAAGCGGAAGCTCGACGCGTTCTTCGACGAGGGCGTCGTCCCCGAGCACATCAAGGAGAAGCTCGGCAAGAGCGAGGGCCCCAGCGAGCGCCAGGAGCTGATCCGCGCCATCCGCCAGGCTGATAGCGGGCGGCCGTTGGTCAAAGCCATCGACGCCTTCCTCGCCAGGTTCGAGATGTTCGAGGACATGGCCCTGCTCATCCGCGTCCTCGAGCACCCCAAGGACCCCGTCCTGCTCCAGGCCATCGAGCGCATCGAGGCCTACGTCGAGTCGGGGCAGGCGGTCCCCAAGAAGGACCTCTACCGCGGACGCCTCGAGGGCCTCGAGTTCAGCTCCTTCGACCCCCGCGTCCAGCGCCGCGCCACCACCCTCGCGGCCAAGCTCAGGTAGCGCTACGGCTGCGCCTCCGCGGTGCCGGCCAGGTGACCGAGATCCGGTGCGCAGTCTTCGCCTCCGGGCTCGGCCCCGCAGCCGCGGCCGGGATCCCCGGCGTTGATGCAGACCGAGCCGGGGCGGAGGGCGAATCGGCCGAGGGCGGCCTGTTCCAGGCAGCTCGGGGCCCCGGCGGGGATGGCGATGATGTCGGGACCGTAGTTGCCGGCCCCCGCCTCGATCTCCTCGACGCTGATGTTGCGCGTCGCGACGTGGTTGACGCTCGCGTCGCCGGCCTCGGCGTTGACCGCGTACTCCATTGATTCGAAGATGCTGTCCGACACCGTGATGTCTTCGTGAATCGGCCCGGGCTCGATGAAGATCCCGGAGGACGCCGTCGAGCTCTTCTTGAAGTCGTAGAAGGTGTTCCGAAAGAGATCGGCGAATTGGACGGCGGGATCCAGGTGGAAGGCGGTGGAGCCAGACCCTTCCAGCGACGTGATCAGGTTGCTGTTCGCGACGATGTTGCTACCGTTCACCCAGACCCCGACCGCGCCCCCGCCCTCCTCGCCCTCCTCGCCAGCGGCGTCGAGCCGCCTGATGGTGTTGCCCGCGAGCTCGACCACATCGCAGTCGATGGCCCGGATCCCGACGGCCATGCCGCGCCGGAGTCCATCCGCGGTGGCGCGACCTCCCGTCACCCGCTCCACGAGGTTGCCCCGCACGGTTGCCACCCCGCTGATGCCTTCGAGCCGAATCCCGACGGCGTCCTCCCCGACTCCGCCCAGGTCGCTACCCGCGGCGTTCGGCCCGACGACGTGGTTGCCGCTCACGACGACGTCGCTCGAGCGGACCAGCACGATGCGCCCCAGGTTGCTGGTCGCTACCGGCTCTTGCATCGAGAGATCCTCGACTTGGACGTCCGGGATGTCGTAGGCGATGAACCCGGGCTCCCCCTCCACGAGGTTCGTCTCATCGATGAGGACGTCGAAGAGATCCCTCCCCAGCAGGAACCCAAACGTCGGCCCGCGCGACGCGCCGGGGTCTCCGACACCACCAGCGAGTCCGTTGATTCTCAGGTCCGTCACCGTCAGGTCGCCGGACCACTCGAGATAGACCCCCAGCGCCGGTCCACCCCGCCTGCCTCCCGAGCTGGGTGCGCCGTACAGGTCACTGATCCGCAGCCCGGCGAGTGAGACAGCCGACGATCGCAACAGATAAACGCCGCTCGCGTAGCCCCCCGCTCCGCTCGATCCCCCCGCGGCGCCGCCTCGTAGCTGCCGAATTGCAGTGGGCTCCCCCGTGCGATCGTTCCCGGCGCCATCGATCGTTACCCCGGTCGTCTCCACGACCCAGATCCCGAGGGCGCTGCCGCCGTTGATGACTCCTGGTTCGCTCTGTCCCGCTCCGCCCTGCGCGTCGAGAACGCTGTTCCCGTTGAGAACCGAGCCGCCGGCGCGGAGCAGGTAGACGCCGATCGCATTGCCGCCATGCCCTGCTCCGTCATCGCCTCGCCCTCCTTCGAGACCGTCCACCTGGTTGCCGGAGAGCAGCGCGCTCGCGTCCTCCACCCAAATCCCGACTGCGTGCCGGAGGTGCCCCGGGACAGCTCTCCCGGTGGAACCGGTCACCCCGTCCACGAGGTTGTTTGTGACTCGGATGTTGCGGCCACCGTAGACCGTGATCCCCACCCCGTTCAGCCCGGGCACCGCGCCCCCGACCCCCACGACTGCGTTGTTCACCGCGCTGCACCCGGTCTGGCACCTCAGAACGATGCCTCGATACACACCGTTGGTCCACGCGGATCCCCGAGATGCTCGCGTGGTCTCCGTCGATGAACACCGCACCGCTGGCGTCAGGCTGGGCGCGCACCGTGACCGCCCCCACGCCCTCGATCGACACGCCGTCCACGCCGTGGCCGATGGCCCCTTCGTAGAGCCCTGGTCGGACGATGATCCGCGTGTTCGGGGCGAGGTCCTCCAGCGCCTCGTGGATCGTCAGAAAGGGCCGATCGGCGTTCCCGTCGCCCTCTCCCTCGGCGCTCGCGTCGACGAAGACCGTCCGCCCCGGGGGCGCCTCCACCTCGCACCCGTCTTCGACATCGCCGTTCTCGTCTCGGAAGCCCTCGTCGCAGGCCACGAGGACGCAGGCCCCGTCGATGCACTCCGGGGTCGCGTTGTTGCGCGAGCAGGCGTCGCCGCAGCCTCCGCAGTGGTCGATGCTCCGGCCGACCCGGAAGTCCTCGTCGCTCCGGCCGTCGCAGTCCTCGTCGGCGCCGTTGCAGAGCTCCACCGGGGCCGGTCCACAACCGCCGCAGGCGTTGAGTTCGAAGCCTTCGTCGGTCGCTGCGTCGCAGTCGTTGTCCGCCCCGTCGCAGACCTCCTCGGGCGCCGGACCGCACGCCCCGCAGGCGTTGAGCGGCAGATCCTCGTCCGACTGGCCGTCGCAGTCGTCGTCCACCCCGTTGCAGAGCTCCACCGGCTCCTCGACGCAGGGCACGCCGCAGCGGTTCAGTCGCAGCTCCTCGTCGGTGTTCCCATCGCAGTCGTCGTCGCGGTCATTGCAGACCTCCACCGGCAAGTCACCGCACCGACCGCACGCGTTGAGCAGCCCCTCGTCGCTCTCCCCGTCACAGTCGACGTCGAGCCCATTGCACAAGTCCTCCAGCGCCCCGCACTCCCCGCAGGCGGTGCGCATGCGTCCCTCGTCGACCTGCCCATCGCAGTCGTCGTCGAGGAAGTTGCAGCGCTCCTCGGGCGGGGCGCCGCACCGCCCGCAGTCGTTCAGAGCCCCCTCGTCGGTGACCCCGTCGCAGTCGTCGTCCAGCCCATTGCAGGCCTCCGCGGCCACCTGAGCGCAGGCCCCGCAGGCGTTGCGCAGCCCCTCGTCGGTGACCCCGTCGCAGTCGTTGTCGATGAAGTCGCAGACCTCCTCGGGGACCGGTCCGCAGCCACCGCAGGCGTTTGCCACCCCCTCGTCCGTCTCCCCGTCGCAGTCGTCGTCCACCCCGTCGCAGACCTCCGGCGGGACGGGCCCGCAGCCGCCACAGGCGTTCGCCACGCCCTCGTCCGTCTCCCCGTCGCAGTCGTCGTCTTCCTCGTTGCAGATCTCCGCAGGCTCCGAACCACAACCCCCGCAGGCGTTCTTGACGCCCTCGTCGATCTCCAGATCGCAGTCGTCATCGAGGTCGTTGCAGATCTCTACCGGCGCCAACCCGCAGCCACCGCAGGCGTTCATCGCGCCCTCGTCGATCTCCTCATCGCAGTCGTCGTCGAGCCCGTTGCAGATCTCCCGCGGGGTCGCCCCGCAGTGCCCACACAGGTTGCGGGTCCCTTCGTCGATCTTTCCATCGCAGTCGTCATCGACGCCGTTGCAAGCCTCGTCCACCGGCTCGCAACCACCGCTGCCCTCGACGCTCGAGGGCCCCGCGTCCTCGACTACGACCGTCCCCGGCGCCGTGTCGTCACAGCCGACCCCGAGCACCACGAACCACCACCAGAATCGAGTCCGCATCGTCCCCCCCAGGCTTCTGGTTCGCGCGACCGTACCACGGGCGCAGCGAGGTGCGTTGGGCCACATGTGACTGGTCGGGTCACAGCTCGTACGGGTGGCGCTGATGGGTGATGCGGGGTTAGGACGGGCACGGGATTTGCTGTGCTGGTGAACGATGCTGCTCTCCTTGGTCTTGTTGATGTCGACGCCCGCTCCATTCGGGGGGGGGGCGTCGCTGAGCGCCGCAGAGGCGGTGGCGTACGCGCTGGAGCACAACCCTCGGGTGCGGGCGGCTCGCCTTCGGGTTGAGAGCCTGCGGGCCGCGGCGGGGGCGCAAGGGTGGTGGCCCGAGCCCCGCTTGCAGGTGAGCGGGAGTCCGCTGCCGGTGGAGACTCGGAACGGGCCGGCCTGGGCGAGCGGGTCGGTGATGCAGCCGCTGCCGTGGCTGGGTGAGCTCGACGCGAAGGTGGCGGGGGCGCAGGCCCGGGCCCGGGCCGCCGTGGAGGCTCGTCGGGTGGTGGAGCTGGAGGTGGCGCGAGCCGTGCGCCATGCCTGCTTTGCGCTGTGGGGCGCGGGGGCCGAGCTTCAGATCAACGAGCGCAGCGCAGGCATCATGCGCCGCTTCGTGGAGTTGGCGCAGGGTCGGCTCGCGGTGGGGAAGGCGGCCCAGACGGACGTGCTCTTGGCCCAGGTGGAGCTGGCTCGCCTGGAGAACGACGCGCTGGACCTTCGCCAGTCCCTGGTCACCCGCCGGGCCGCGCTGAACACGCTTCTGGGTCGTCCTCCGACCGAGGCGCTGCCCCCTCCGGCCGCTCCCGAACCGCGGGGGACAGACGCCCTCGACTCGCTGGTGGCCTGGGCCACCGAGAACCACCCGGCGCTGGCCCGCCAGGCGGCGGTGATCGAGGCGACCCGCGAGAAGCTGCGGGCCGTGGACTACCTGGACCACCCCCGGATGTGGGCGGGCGTGGGCTACACCTTTGTCGCTGAGAGCGACGCACCGGCGAGCGCGACCAACGGGCGCGACGCCGTGATGCTCCGTTTCGGCACCACGCTCCCCGTCTGGGGCGGACGCTACTCCGCCGCGGAGTCTTCGGCCCGGGAGGCCGTGGGAGCGGCGCGGGCGGGCCGGGAGGCGATCGAGGATATGCAGGTCTTCCGAGTCATCGAGCAACACACCAACGTGGAGACCGCGCTGCGCCGCGTTCGGCTCTTCGAGCAGGCCGTCCTGCCGCTGGCGCGACAGACGCTCCAGGTGCTCGAGGAGGCGTACGGCGCGGGGCGGGGCGGCTTCCTGGAGCTCTTGAAGGCGGAGCGCGCCCTCGAACGCTTCGAACTGCAACACACCCGCGCGCTCGCTGGTTTCGAGATGCGCCTGGCGGATCTCGCGCTGGCCGTGGGGCGTCCGGTATCGAAGGGAGAACCCGATGGGGTCGAGTAGCCTCTCACGCCGGGCCGCGATGGGCGGCGCGGTGGTCCTGGCCCTGTTGGTCGGGTACTGGATGGGCGGCGCCACGGCGCCTGCGCCCCCCCCGGCGCCCGCCGCGGCGCCGACGAGCACAGCACCCGAGGTCTGGACCTGCTCGATGCACCCGCAGATCCAGATGCCGGCGCCAGGGCAGTGTCCCATCTGTGGCATGGATCTGATCCCGCTGCAGTCCGGCGGTGGCCACGACCACGGGGAGCGGGCGCTGACGCTCTCGGAGAGCGCCCGCAAGCTGGCGCGGATTCGTAGCGTGTCGGTGGAGCGTCGCTGGGTGAGCCACGAGCTCCGCCTGTGGGGCAAGATCACCTATGACCAGACGCGCCAGAAGGAGATCACCGCCTGGTTCCCGGGGCGCATCGACCGCATGTTCGTCGACTACGCGGGCATGAAGGTCCGCCGCGGCGACCACCTCTACCAGATCTACAGCCCCGACCTCATCACCGCCCATCAGGAGCTGCTGGCGGCCCGTCGCATGGTCAAGCGCACCGACGGCGCGCTGCGGGAGTCGAGCCAGCGCACCCTGGAGGCGGTGCGCGCCAAGCTCCGGCGCTGGGGCCTGTCGAAGCGGCAGGTGAAGCATCTGGAGGGGACCCGGAGACCACGGGATCACATCACGCTGTACGCGCCTCAGAGCGGCGTGGTCGTCGAGCGCTCGAAGGTGGAGGGCACCTATGTGCAGACCGGCACGACCGTGTATCGCATCGCGGACTTGGACTGGGTGTGGGTGGAGGCCTGGGCCTACGAGCAGGACCTGCCCTGGCTCCGCTTCGGACAGCCGGTGGAGTTCACGGTGGACGCCCTCCCCGGGCGCACCTTCACCGGCCTCGTGAGCTTCATCGATCCCTACCTCGACGACCGCAGCCGCGCGACGAAGGTGCGGGTGAGCGTGCGCAACGACGGTGGCTTGTTGAAGCCCGGGATGTTCGCTCGGGTTCAGGTCAAAAGCGAGCTGGCGGGGGAGGGGCGCCTGATGGAGCCGGAGCTCGCCGACCGCTACGTCTGCCCCATGCACCCCCACGTCATGAGCGAGGAGAAGGGGCGCTGCGAGGTCTGCGGGATGCGGATGGCGACGGCGAAGGAGCTGGGCTACGCGGTGCCCGATCCAGAGGCAGAGCCGCCGTTGGTCATCCCCGTCAGCGCGGCGTTGGTGACCGGCAAGCGGGCGGTGGTCTATGTCGAGCTGCCGCACACCGAGGAGCCGACCTACGAAGGGCGCGAGATCGTCCTCGGCCCCCGCGCGGGGGACGTCTACACGGTGCTCGAGGGGCTCCGCGAGGGGGAGCGCGTCGTCGTCGAGGGGAACTTCAAGCTGGACAGCGCCCTCCAGATCCAAGCCCGCCCATCGATGATGAACCCGGCCCCGGCCAGTCAGCCGACCTCGGCGCCGACCAGCCAGCCGACGTCGGCGCCCGTCGTCGCGCCGCAGCCTCCACCGCCGAAGCCCACGGCCGCGAAGAGGAGGCGCGTCAAGGCCAAGAAGGTCCCCAAGGCCAACAAGGTCCCCAAGCCCAAGAAGGCCCCCGAGGCCAAGGCCTCCGAGCCGAAGCCACCCGCGGAGCCTCCGCCGCCCGCCCTTGCAGGGACCGTCACGGCCTATCTCGCCATGCAGCGCGCCCTCGCCTCCGATGACCAGGCGAAGGCCGCGACGTCCTGGAAGCGCCTTCGCGACGAGGCCGGCAAGCTCGAGGTGAAGCACGCGGCGCTGAAGGCCGCCGCCCGCGGTGGCGCCCAGAGCATGGAGTCCTTGCGCTCCGCCTTCGGCCGCGCGTCGCGCCAGCTCATCAGCGCGGTGCGTGGCGACCCCGCCGCCGCCGGGCGCAAGCTCCACCTCTTCTTCTGTCCGATGGCCTTTGACAACGGCGCCCCTTGGCTTCAAGCCGCCCCTCCGCTCCGCAACCCCTACTTCGGGGCCGCGATGCTGAGCTGCGGCAACGCCAAGGGCACCCTGGGGCGATGACGTGCAGCGCCTGATCGACTTCTTCGTCGACAACAAGCTGGTCGCCGCCGTCGTCTGCGCGCTGCTGGTCACGCTGGGCATCTATGTGATGCCCTTCGAGGTCGACACCGGTGGGCTCCCCCGCGATCCGGTCCCCGTCGACGCGATCCCCGACATCGGCGAGAACCAACAGATCGTCTTCACCCGCTGGCCCGGACGATCCCCCCAGGACGTCGAGGACCAGATCAGCTACCCGCTCACGGTCTCGTTGCTGGGCCTGCCCGGCGTAAAGACCATCCGCAGCTACAGCTACTTCGGGTACTCCAGCGTCTACATCGTCTTCCAGGAGGACGTGGAGTTCTACTGGTCGCGCTCCCGTGTCCTGGAGAAGCTCTCCTCGCTCCCGCCGGGGACGCTGCCGGTGGGCGTACGCCCCGAGCTCGGTCCCGACGCGACCGCCCTGGGTCAGATCTTCTGGTACACCCTGGAGGCCGAAGGCTTCGATCTCCACGAGCTGCGCTCCATCCAGGACTTCTACGTCCGCTACGCCCTGCAATCGGTGGAGGGCGTCAGCGAGGTCGCCAGCGTCGGCGGCTTCGTCCGCGAGTATCAGATCGACGTCGATCCCGACCGCCTCCGCGCCTACGGCGTCACGCTCCCGCAGGTCTACAAGGCCGTGGGCGAGGCGAACGTCGACGTGGGCGCGCGGACCATCGAGACCAACGGCGTCGAGTACGTCGTCCGCGGCGTCGGCTTCGTTCAGTCCGCCGCCGATCTCAGCCGCACGGTCGTGGCCGAGCGCGACCACGCCCCGATCACCCTGGAGCAGGTCGCCCGCATCACCCTGGGCCCCGCCATGCGTCGCGGCGCCCTCGACAAGGCCGGCGCCGAGGCGGTCGGGGGCGTCGCCGTCGTCCGCTTCGGCGAGAACCCGCTCGAGGTGATCCGCCGCGTCCAGGCGAAGGTGGAGGAGATCAGCCCCGGCCTCCCGACGCGGACGCTGGCCGACGGCACCGTGAGCCAGGTCGAGATCGTGCCCTTCTACGACCGCACGACCCTGATCAACGAGACGCTGGGCACCCTCCGGACGGCGCTGACCGACGAGATCCTCATCACGATCATCGTCGTCATCGTCATGATCTGGGAGCTGCGCTCCTCGATCCTCATCTCGGGCCTGTTGCCCATCGCGGTCTTGCTGAGCTTCGCCGGGATGCGCTTGACCGGCGTCGACGCCAACGTGATGAGCCTCGCCGGCATCGCCATCGCCATCGGCACGATGGTCGATATGGGCATCATCGTGTCGGAGAACATCGTCCGCCACCTGGGGGAGAGCGACGAGTCCGAGCCGGTGGGGACGGTGGTGAAACGGGCGGTCGGAGAGGTGGCGAGCGCCGTGACCACGGCGGTGGCGACGACGGTCGTGAGCTTCCTCCCCGTCTTCGCGATGACCGGCGCCGAGGCGAAGCTCTTTCAGCCCCTCGCCTTCACCAAGACCTACGCGCTGTTGGCCTCGATCTTCGTGGCGCTCCTGCTCATGCCGCCCTTCGCGGCCATCGCCTTTCGGCGCCGCGGCGGCCTCGCCGACATCGAGATCGTCCACCGGGGCATCTCGATCGTCGTCGCGGTGCTCGGGATCCCGGCGCTGATCCAGGGCTGGTGGTGGGCGGGCCTGCTGCTGATCGCCGTCGGCGTGTGGCGCGAGGTGCGGCCCCACCTCTCGGAGCGCGCCGTCACCCGCGTCGCGGCGGCGGCCAACCTGACGGCGCTGACCGTCGTCCTGGTCATCCTCGCCGAGCATTGGGCGCCGCTGGGTCACGTCGCAGGCCTGGGGCTGAACCTGCTCTTCGTCACCGGCACGAGCGTCGGGCTGCTCCTCGGCTTCCGCCTCTTCATCCGCGGCTTCGAGCCCATGCTGCGCTGGTGCCTGGCGCACAAGCTGCTGTTCTCGACGCTCCCGGTGGCCCTGCTCCTCTTCGGCGCCGCCGTGTGGCTGGGGGCCCGACCGCTGCTGGGCTGGCTCCCCGATTCGCTGCGCCTCTCGGGGCCGGTGGTCGCCCTCGATCACGCCTTCCCCGGGCTCGGCAAGGAGTTCATGCCGCCCCTCGACGAGGGCAGCTACCTGCTGATGCCCACCACGATGCCCCACGCCAGCATCGGCGAGGCCCTCGACGTCTTGCAGCTCCAGGACCGCGCCGTCAGCAACATCCCCGAGGTGGAGAGCGTCGTGGGCAAGATCGGACGCGCCGAGAGCGCCCTCGATCCGGCCCCCGTCTCGATGGTCGAGACGATCATCAACTACAAGCCGGAGTATGGTCCGCCGGATCCCGAGACCGGCGAGCGCGAACGCCTCTGGCGCGACCACATCGAGACGCCCGACGACATCTGGGCCGAGATCGTCGCCGCCGCCGAGATCCCCGGGACGACCTCCGCCCCCAAGCTCCAACCCATCGCCGCCCGCATCGTGATGCTCCAGAGCGGCATGCGCGCGCCGATGGGGGTGAAGGTCCGAGCCCAGAGCCTCGCGCAGCTCGACGACGTCGGACAACAGATCGAGCGCCTCCTCAAGGAGGTCCCCGGCGTCGAGCCGGCGGCGGTGCTGGCGGACCGCGTGGTAGGCAAGCCCTACCTCGAGATCCACATCGACCGCGACGCCATCGCCCGCTACGGCACGAGCATTCGCGAGGTGCAAAACGTCATCGAGATCGCCATCGGCGGCAAGACCGTGACGATGAGCGTCGAGGGGCGTGAGCGCTACCCCATCCGCGTGCGCTACCCCCGCGAGCTGCGCGACAGCATCGAGGCCATCGGCGAGGTGCTGGTGCCCACCCGCGCCGGGGCTCGCGTCCCCCTGGCGCAGCTCGCCGACATCCGCTTCACGCGCGGCCCGATGGTGATCAAGAGCGAGGACACCTTCCTCGTCGGCTACGTCCTCTTCGATCGGAAGTCCGGTGAGGCGGAGGTGGACGTGGTGGAGCGCGCCCGTGAGCACCTCGACGCCGCCCGCGAGCGCGGGGAGCTGACGCTGCCGTCGGGGAGCAGCTACGTCTTCGCGGGGAACTACGAGAATCAGGTCCGCTCCGAGCGCACGCTGATGGTGGTCCTGCCACTCTCGCTGGTGATCATCTTCCTGATCCTCTACCTCCAGTTCCGGCGCGTCTCGACCACCCTGGTCGTCTTCAGCGGCATCCTGGTGGCGTGGGCCGGGGGCTTCGCGATGCTGTGGATCTACGGCCAGCCCTGGTTTTTGGACTTCGACCTCTTCGGGACCTCGATGCGCGGCCTGTTCAACGCCGGGAGCTTCAACCTCAGCGTGGCCGTCTGGGTGGGCTTCATCGCCCTGTTCGGGATCGCGACGGACAACGGCGTGGTGATCTCGACCTACCTCGAGCAGAGCGCCGCCGAGCGCTCCCCGGGGACCTCCGGCGAGCTGCGCGAGGCGACGGTGGAGGCTGCGATGCGACGCATCCGGCCCTGCCTGATGACGACGGCGACCACCATCCTGGCGCTCCTACCGGTCATCACCTCGAGCGGTCGCGGCGCCGACGTGATGATCCCGATGGCGTTGCCCAGCCTGGGCGGGATGGCCTTCGCGCTGATGACGCTCTTCGTGGTCCCGGTGGCGTGGTGCGGCTGGGCCGAGCTGCGCCTCTGGGCCCGTCAGTCGGTGGCGGACGGTCGGTAGGCGGCGGCGTCGAGGCCGCTCTTGCGCAGCAGTCGATGGAGGCTCTCGCGCTCGAGCTGGGCGTGGCGGGCGGCCTGCGTGACGTTGCCGTGGTGGCGTTGCAGGAGGGCGTGCAGGTACTGGCGGACGGCGCGCTCCCGCGCCCAGTCAACGGCCTCTTTGTAGGGCATCTCCGCGAGGGTCGCGCCCGTGGACGAGGGGGCGAGCTGGCCGCTTGGCGAGGGCAGGTCGGCGCCTTGGACGACGTCGCTGGTGCTCAAGATGACCGCCCGGTCGACAGCGTGCATGAGCTCGCGCACGTTGCCGGGCCAGGGGTGGTCCGCCAGGGCGCGCAGGGCCCCGGGGGCGAAGCCGGTGACGGGGCGCGCGAATCGTTCGGCGGCGCGCGCGAGGAAGTGGTGGGCCAGCAGCAGCACGTCGTCACCCCGCGCGCGGAGGGGCGGCAGGTCGATGGGGTACACGGCGAGACGGAAGTAGAGATCCTCTCGGAACTCCCCGACGGCTACCCGCGCCGCGAGATCGTGGTGGGTGGCGGCGACGATCCGCGCGGAGAGCGTCCGCTCCCGCGACTCGCCGACCCGTCGAAAGGCGCGCTCCTGGAGGGCACGGTTCAGCTTGACCTGGAGGTCCGTCGGGAGATCGCCGATCTCGTCGAGGAAGAGCGTGCCGTTGGCCGCCTCCTCCGCCAGCCCCGTGCGGCTGGAGTCGGCCCCGGTGAAGGCCCCTCGGGCGTGGCCGAAGAGCTCGCTCTCCAGGAGCTGTGCGGGGATGGCGCCGCAGTTGACCGCGACGAAGGGCTCCGAGCGGCGCACCCCGGCGCGGTGGATGGTGCGCGCCACGACCTCCTTGCCGGTGCCGCTCTCACCGGTGAGCAGCACCGTCACGTCGAGATCGCAGACGCGCTCCACAAGGTAGCGCACCTGCTGCATCGCGGGGCTCGTCCCGAGGAGGTCGCCCGTCCCCGCGAGGCGGCGGAGGGCGGCCTCGGCGGCGTCGGCGCGGGCACGCAGGGCGCGGCGCTCGAGGGCGCGGTCCACCGCCAAGGCGAGGTCGTCGGGCTCGAAGGGCTTGGCGAGGTAGTCGAAGGCCCCTGCCTTGACGGCGTCGACCGCCGCGCCGACGCTGGCGTAGGCGGTCATCAGGATGACCTCGGCCTCCGGTTGGGAGGCGCGTACGACGTCGAGCAGCTCGCGCCCGTCGCCGTCTGGGAGGCGTACGTCGGTGACCACCAGGGCCACCGACCGCGTCGAGAGGAGCTGCCGCGCCTCCGTCAGATCACCGGCCTGGAGCACCTCGTGGCGCTCCCCGAGGACCCGCGCGACGACCGCCCGCAGCGCGCTCTTGTCCTCGACGACGAGCACCGTCGCGCGCGCGTCAGTCCTCATCCATGCGCGCGAGGATCTGCCCCTCTTGTACGGCGTCCCCCTCCGCGGTGAGCAGCTCGGTGATGGTGCCGTCGTTCTCCGCCTCGATGGGCATCTCCATCTTCATCGACTCGAGGATGATCAGGACGTCGTCCTCTTCGACCTCGTCGCCGACCTTGACCTCGATCTTCCAGATGGTGCCGGTGATGTGCGCCTTGATGTCCGCCACGAAGTCTCCCTTTCGGTTAGAGCGGGTTTATCGTCAATGGGGCCCGCTGTCGATTGCTGTGCAGGAAGCGCGGGCCGGTGTTGCCTCCGAGCCGCGCACCGCCCTTCTTCATCGCGACGGGGGCCTTTGCGAGTGGCGGTGGGTGACGACCCCTTATACGATCACCCGTCGTGAGCGTCCGCATCAGTCGACATGGGGTACGCCGTTGGCGCCGGGGGCATCCGTGGATCTTCCGCGGCGACGTCACCGACGTCCGCGCGGAGGCCGGTGACCTCGTCCGGGTCGAGGGCCCCGATGGGCGCGCCCTGGGCGTCGCGGCGTGGTCCGACCGGTCACACATCGCCGTCCGCGCTACTCGGATCTCCGTCGAGTCGGACTGGGAGGCGGCGTGGCAATCGCTCATCGCGACCTCCGTGCGTCGCCGCCGGCATCGCCCCGAGGCGTGCCGGCTGGTGAACTCCGACGCCGACGGGCTGCCGGGCCTGATCGTGGACCGATACGGGCCGGCGGTCGTGATCCGGACCACCACCCAGGCCGCGGACCGCCGGGTCGAGAACCTGGTGAACTGGATCCGGCGCGTGCTCCGGGCCGACACCGTCGTGCTGCGCAACGACACGCGCGTCCGTGAGCTCGAGGGGCTGCCTCGTGAGAAGCGGGTGCTGGTGGGCGAGCGCACCGAGGTCTTCGCGCGGGTGGCCCAGGTGGTGATGGGGTACGACCTGCTCGAGGGGCAGAAGACCGGCGGCTTCCTCGACCAGAACGACAACCGGCTGGCCGCCGCCGTCTTCGCCCGCGGCGACGCCCTCGACTGCTTCTCCTACGATGGCGGCTTCTCCCTGCACCTCGCCAAGGCCGGCGTCCAGGTCACCGCCGTCGACTCGAGCGTCCCCGCCCTCGCGCGCCTCGAGGCCAACGCGCGCAGGAACCGCCTGCGTATTCCGAGCCTGTGCGCCAACGTCTTCGACTTGCTGCGGGAGCACGCGCGGGCGGGGCGTCGCTTCGACACGATCATCCTGGATCCGCCGGCCTTCGTGCGCAGCAAGAAGGCCATCGACTCGGGGCGCCGGGCCTACAAGGAGATCAACCTGCGGGCGATGAAGCTGCTGAGCCCCGGCGGGCGCCTCATCACTTGCTCCTGCTCGACGCACCTGAGCCGGGCCGACTTCGAGGCGGTCGTCGCCTCGGCCGCCGCCGACGCCCGCCGCTGGGCACGCGTCATCGAGCGCCGCTCCGCCGCCCCCGACCACCCCACGCTGCTCGCCGCGCCGGAGACCGACTACCTGAAGGTCCTGTTCATCGAGGTGGACTAGCGACCTGGACCGGCGACCGGCCCGAACTTCGACTCCGGGTCGCCGAAATACTCGTGGATGACCTTCGACATGACCGAGGCGTGGACGCCATCGATGAAGCGGTGGTCGAAGGTGGCGTGGATCTTCATGACGTTGCGAATGACGATCTCGTCGCCACAGACCACGGGCACCCGCTTCACCGCGCCGAGGGCGAGGAGCATCGGCACGCGGGAGTAGGGGACCAGGGGCACGTACGCCGTGTCGAGGCCCAGGGAGCCGACGTTGGTGACCATGATCGAGCCGAAGGGGTCCTTGGGGAAGCCCGCCCAGCGGAGGTCGAGGTTCAGCGTGTAGCTGAAGAAGCTGATGAGCTTGAAGGCGAGGTTCATCAGTGGCAGCGGGATGAGCTTGAAGGTGTTGCGGGTCTTCTCGAGGGCGGGGTCCTTGCGCTCGCGGACCATCGAGACCTTCTCGGCGAACTCGTCGACGAGCTCGTCCACCGTCTTGTGGTCGACGTCGTAGAGCGTGGCCCCGGACAGGTCGGTGTCGTGTCCGGCCTCGCCGGGCATCGCAACCTGGAAGAAGACGCCGATGGTCTTGCGCCGATAGGGGCGATTCCAGCGCATGATCGAGTTCGCGTCGGGCATGCGCTCGAGGGCCGCCGCCGCCGCTTTCGCCATCAGATGCGAGATCGTCAGCCGCTTCCCGGTCGCCGCGCGATAGCGCTCGATGTAGTCCAGCGTCGCGTCCACCTCTACCTCCATCGATCCGTAGACCGAGGGGTCGTAGGCCGTCGACCAGGTGCCGATCGCGATGCGGCGAAACGTGGACAGGTCGTGCTTGGGGTGCAGCTCGATGTTCGGCAAGATGGTCCTCCCGTCGCCACATCATGCCACGCGCGGGGGATGGAGAGGCCGATGTCCTTCGACCAGGAGAAACGAACGGCCCGGCGCATCCTCGCCGCCATCGAAGACGCCCGCCTCGACGCCACCGACACCTTCCATCTGGTCCAGGACGCCGATCCGGCCCTCGTCCACTTCATCTTCGCCTGGATTCGCGCCTGGTATCCCTCGTCGCACCCGGCGGCCGACGGGGTCCTGGGCCGCCTCGCCGAGCTGTGCGCGAAGTATCCCAAGGCGGCTCAGATGGCGAGGACCGGCGCGGCGGATGCGATCGTGGACTGGTTCGAGGAGACGTACGCCTATCGGGACCTGCGGGCCAACGAGTTCATCGAGCTGGTCGTGGAGAAGCTGGAAGGCTGATCTCCCGGGGCGTTGTCAGGGGCAGGCGATGGCGTCTGAGTCTCGCTCGGGCTCGTACTCGGCGCCCTCGTCGGGGGCCGGCGCGGCGCCGCCCTGGGCGCAGGGGTCTTCGCGGCAGTAGAGGGTGGAGCCGCAGAGGGTGACGCGGCGACAGCCCCACTCGTCGACCTGGCACGCGACGTCGCCGGCGACCTCCCAGGGCTCACAGGTGGGCTCGGCCTCGCACTGGCCGACGGGGTCGCAGTAGACGGTGGAGCCGCAGGCGCGTACGGAGTAGCAGTCGTCGTCAACCTCGGGATCACACGGGGCCTCACGCTCGACATCGCCCTCGTCACAGGTGGGGTAGAGGGCGCACTCGATGATGGGTACGCAGAGGATGGTGGTGTCGCAGAGGCTGTGGGCCTGGCAGTCGCGGTCGGCGGGACAGGCCTCGACCTCCTCCCAGCCGGCTTCGCAGACGGGGATGGCCAGGCAGACCGGGCCTGCGTCCGGCGTCTCCTGGAGGTCGTTGGGCTCGATGATGCAGCCGGTGGTGGTGAGGGCGAGGGCGCTGAGGCCGAGGAGGGCGCGGAGGGTCATGGGGGGGCTCCAAGTCTCGATTCGACGGAGTCCCAGAGCACGGTCCGTGCCAGCGCCGTGGGTTGGGGCCCCGCGGTCGTATGGGGCCTGTGCGTCACGGATTTTCGGGCGACGGCCTCAGATTCTTGCGCGCCAGGGCCTCGTTCCAATCGACGCGGCCGGTCCACTGCATGAGCAGGAAGAGCGTGAGGATCGAGAGCACGGTGACGGTGAGGCCGGTGTAGCCGGACCAGAAGTGGGCGAGGGAGAAGCCGACGAGGTAGACGAGCTGGATCGCTGTGGCCTCCACGAAGGCGAAGCGCGCCGAGACGACGAGGCGCAGGTAGCTCACGACGAGGGCCAGGCTCACCACGCTGGCCAGGGCGAAGGCGGCCACCACGTTGAGGTGGTCGACGGAGTAGGAGAAGAGGAGGTGGAAGGCGAAGAAGGCGCCGGCGAGCATGGCGTAGTTGACGGGGTGCATGCCGATGTCGCGCAGCCGGTCGAGGACGAAGAGCACGAGGAAGAAGAAGAGCAGCGAGATGGGGGCCGAGAGCGAGAGCTCGGTGGCGAGCTCTCCGGGCTGGACCTTCTCCGGCAGCGCCATCCCGATGTCGTGGCCCGTCACGACCTGGTCGAAGGCCCAGTTGAGCTGCCAGCCGTCGTCGACCCGCGCCCGGTCGGAGGGCGACATCGTCCGTGGTGGGAAGTCGATGTCGGCGAAGTCCGTGCGCAAGGAGAGGTTGAAGTCCTCCAGCCGCGCGACGCCGTTGGCCGGCTGGTAGCGCCAGGTGTCGCGGCCTCGGCTCCGGTAGGCCACCGTGAGGGAGACGCTCTGGCCCGTCTCCATGTGCATCGGCAGCGCCACGCGCCCGTTGTCTGGCTCCACGTCGGCGGCGCGGTCCACGCCGTCGATCACGAAGTGGAAGCGGTCGTAGATGCCGTCCGCTGACGGAAAATCGAAGGTGACCTCGACGAGCCCGGGAGCGTCGCGGTGGGTGTAGCGCCACTCACCGGTGAGCTCGACGTCGTAGAGCGAGTACCACATCAAGCCCTTGAGCCGCTGGTCGATGCCGAGCGCGACGTCGATGTTGGAGCTGTTCGGACCATGGGGGGTGGGGACGATCACCGACTCCAGCGTGAGCGCGTCTCCGCGTCGCACCTCGCGGGTCGTCTTTCGCTGCCAGACGAAGCGCGGGGCGCGCTGGATGTGGTTGTGGCCCCACAGGGAGTCGACCTCGCCGCGGAGCTTCCCGCTCTGGCTGTTGGTGCGCATCGAGGTGACGCCCCCGAGGACCGCCCAGGCGGCGCTCGTCGCGCCGAAGATGAAGAGGATCGCAAATAGCCGCCAGACGCTCATCGAGGACCTCCTTTGATTGCGGAGACCAGCGTACGGCGCCGGTTTGCGGTCTCGGGCGCGAGGTCAGGGCGAGCTCGCCTCGAGGTCGTGCAGATTCGGTGCAGGCCACGGGAGCACCGGGTTGAGGGGGCGCGCGTAGCGGACCACCTCGACGTGCCTCCCGCCGGTGCGGTCGAGGCGACGCTGGCCGTCCTCTACGAGGCCTTGTCGCACGTAGAAGCGGCGGGCCCGGGCGTTCTCGGCGAGGACCCAGACGTAGAGCCAGCCGAAGCGGCGCGCCGAGAGGGCCTCGACGGTGCGGTCCAAGAGCGCGGCGCCCAGACCACGACACCAGCGGTCCGGGTGCAGATAGAGCGTGAAGACCTCGGCGGCGAAGTCGGGGTCCGCGCGGGAAGGGCCCGCGGTGCAGAAGCCGATCAGGGCACCGTCGTGCTCTGTGACCCAGTGGTCGTCACCGTCGTCGTCGGACGCGAGGCGTCGGACCCAACGCCGCCGGCAGCGATCGACGGTGATCCCCGCGAGATAGGGCCCCGGCAGGATGAGCGCGTAGGCGCAACGCCAGCTCGCGACCTCGACCCGGGCGAGGTCCAGGGCGTCGGCGAGCCGGGCGCGGCGCGTGCGGGTCATGGCTTCAGGGTAGCGACCGGCAGCTCGCGCGTCTGGTCCAGGAAGGGGCGCCCCGCCACGTACTTGTCCTCGAGGTGGTGGTAGCGCAGGTTCTCCGGGCTGATACGCCACTTCGATGCGCTCAAGCGAAGCTGGAGGATCCCGCTGGCGGGGGCGGTGAACGAGATCGCGTAGCTGCGCCGCTCCCGGGGGGCGAGGCGCGTGTCACCGAGCTTCTTGACCTCCGGGCTCCACTGGTAGGTCGTGCCGAAGCGAACCTCGTCGGCGGCCAGCCGCTCGCCTGCCGGGCCCGTGACCTCGGCTCGCAGCAGGATGTAGCGCTCCGGGTCCCCCGTCGGGAGGAGGTGCCCCGCCTGGGCGTTGTGGGCCTCGAAGCGCAGCGTCACCGGCTCGCCGGCGCGGACCGACTCGGGGAGCCCGAGCCATCGGCTGGCGAGGCCATCCGGGTAGTGGGCGGCGAGGGGCTCGAGCTCGGCGGCGAAGCGCGGGTGCTTGGGGATCAAGGATCCGCCAAACCAGTGGCGCCTGGTCTTCCTGGGCGGCGTCCCCAGGTTGGTCAGCGAGCGCTCGACCTCCGGCATGTGGCAGCTCTGGCAGACCTTGCCCTCCGCCGCGTACGGCCCTCGGGCGAACTCCTCACCGGTGTCGAAGACGCACGCCAGCGAGATCTCGCGGAAGTGGGCCTTGGCCTGGTGGCAGCGGTTGCACACCTCCGGCGTCAGGAGCTCCGGCGCCCGGCGCACGGGGTGCGGCGCCGAGGTGTCCCCGAACGGCCCGAGGATCACCCCATCGCGGACGTGGCATACAGCACAGGTGATGGCGTCGAGCTGCAACGCGGGGTCGAAGTTGGGGTTGTCGATGTAGCGCGGGCGCTCGACTCTGCCCTGCTCGAGCCCGACCACGAGCCGGTCGAGTTGGTTCTCGAGGGGCGTGTGGCAGTTGATGCACATCCAGCCGACGTCACTGCCCGTCCTCGACTTGTCGAGCTCGGCCTGGAACTGGGCGTCGTCGAGCCAGGCGCGGGCGTGGGTCGAGACCCGCCACTCCTCGTAGATCTCCCGGTGGCAGATCCCGCAGCTCTCGGCCCGCAGATCGGGGACCCCGGTGGGGACCGGGGTGTAGGGGAAGGGCCGCTGGAACGGCGGCAGGCTCGCGTAGAACGCACGCGCGTCTTCCACCGAGGGGCCACGGCTCGCGACGAGCAGGGTGATCGCCAGCAGGGCGATCGCGGCGGCGATCCAACGCAAGTCCGGGAGGGTAGCACCATCGGGTAGACTCGGCGCCGATGTCCGACGATGCCCGAGCGATGCGCCGACCCCCGGTCCTGTGGCGGGGCGACGCCCGGAAGGTGGGCGCCCGATGAAGGCGGTCGCCGCGGGGCTGGTGCTGGGGGCGGGGATCGGCGCCCTCGCCGCCTCCACGGAGTACGGGTTTCTGGCCTTCGCGGCGGCCCTGGTCTTCGCGGTCTGGGTCGGGCGCCGGCCGGCGTCGAGGGGGGCGGGGATGCCGCGGCTCGCCCTGGCCCTCGCGGGGGGGATGGCGGTGATCGCCGGCGTCGCCTTCTGGGCGATCGAGCCGAGTGAGATAGAGCTCGCCGACGCGGGGGCGGTGGGCGACGCGGGCGCGGGTCCCACGGACGCCGCCGTCGTCGACGCACGGGCCGTCGACGCGAGGGCCTCGCCCGACGTCGGACCCCCCGAAGACCCGTGGGTCGCGGCGGCCATGGAGCGGATTCGCTTCGGGGCGCTGGCGGACGCCGAGTCGGCGCTTCTGGCCCATCAGGGAGATCCCCACGCGCAGACCGTCGAGCGGGCGGTCGAACGGTACCGGGTCGCTGCGGCGGACGCCGAGGCGTGGCTGGACGCGATGCGCGCCAAGTACAAGGGGAGCGAGAGGGTGATCATCGCCGGGCTCTCGTTCCGGCGGCGGCGAGGATACTCGCTGACGATCCCGAGCCTGGTCCGCATCGGGCGCCTGACGGAGCTCGCGATGGACCGGCGACGGGTGCTGCCGGTGTCGATCGAGGTGGGGCTGACGACCGAGCCGCTCGCGGACTGGCTGGTCGAGGAGATCGAGGCCCGCCGCCCGGAGATCCGCTGGTGTTGGCGGAAGGCCGCGGGGCCCGACGACGTCCGCGTGCAGGCGAAGGGCTGGCGCCTGCGCCTGTTGCACGCGGGGCGGTCGAAGTCGGAGGCCTGCGTCGACCGTGCCTTGAAGTCTACGCGGCTGCCCAGACGCGTCACGAACCCGGTCGTTGTCCCGGTGCGGATCAGCTACGCGGTGAGCGCCAAGTAGAGGTCAACGGAAGTGCTTCACGTAGACGGCGTCGGTGCCCAGGTCGTTGTCGAGCATCACGACGTGGAGGCGCCCCCGGTGGGCGCCGGTGTCCCACCAGGTGATCCCCTGTAGCTCTTCGTAGAATGGGAAGCCGCGGCGGACGTCGACGGGTTGACGGCCGAGCAGGGTGCCGTCCCGGAGATCGACGAGCACGAGGCCGCCGCGGTCGGTGTCGGAGACGAGGACGAGGTGGCCCGTCCGGGGGTCGAGGACGCCACCCTGGATACGCCGGACGCGGGCCGGTTCGCCCTGGGCGGTGCGCAGCGTGATGGCCGGGCGCGGCTCGAGGGCGGCGGCACCGGTCGCGGTCTCGCGGAGGCGGTAGCGGTGGAGTGGGCGCGCGCGGTGGATATGGAAGTCGCTGCTGTAGAGCACGTCGCCCTCGCCGACCGCGAGCCAGGGGGCCTTTCTCTGGGGCAGCTCGGTGGCGCCCATGAAGCGCAACCCGTCGGCGCGAAAGGACAGGACGAGGGGCCTGCGCCCACGCCCCTCGAGGGGGACCAAGACCAGATCGCGCCATACGGCGGGGTCCCCGAGGTGTGCGTAGCCGCGACGGCGCAGCGCCGTCGGGATGTCGGCCCGCCGCACGCCGTGGAGGTGGTCGGTGCCCTCGATGGGGCGGGACAGGTCGTGGTCCAACGGGAGACGCCAGATCTGGTGTCGCTGGGTGACGAACCAGGCGGAGTCGTCGTGGGCGAGCCCCTGAGCCTCGTGGGACCAGGCGCCCGTCTGTTCACGGACGGACTGGGAGACGTAGCGCAGCAGTGGCAGATCCGCCGTCGCCAGCGGGGCTGCGGCGAAGAGCACGGTGATGATGAGGGGCAGGTGTCCCACACCCTCTCCTACGGTCGGTGCGCATCCTCACTACAACTGTGACGGTTCGTCGGACCCGCTACAAACGGGCGAGGAGCACCACCAGCGCCCCTAGGGCGAGGCCGGCGGCTGTGGCGGCGGCGAAGCGCCCGCGGGGCGAGCGCGTGAGCGAGCCGGTGAACCGCAAGCCAGCCGCCTCGCCGAAGCGCATGCCGCAGAGCATCGCGGCGACGTCGTCGGGGCGGTCGGCGAGGGACCAGGGGAGGGGGACCGCCCCCTCGGCGGGATGGTCGACGGCGGTGAGGGCGGCGCAGCGCGCCTCGATGTGGTCGCCCACCGCCCCATCGCGCAGCGCGTAGAGCAGCGGGGTGGCGGTGTCGGGATCGGTCCACAGGGCGAGGAGGGCCCGGTCGGCCCGCAGTCGGCGCTCCGCGGGGGTGTCCAGCCATGGCTCCGCCGGCTCGTTGGCGCGGGCGTGGGCGTCGCAGGCGGCGTAGGTGGCGTCCCAGAAGTCGAGGGCTTGTCGCAGCAGCCCGCCGGGGCCCGGCGTGGTCTCTGCGGTGGCCAGCCAGCGCAGCAGCTCGAGGCGCATCGACGGGCCCGGAAGATCATCGAGGGCCCAGGGCGAGGCGGGGAGCCCGAGGGCGTCGCGCAGCGCGTAGGCCGTGGGGGCGTCGACGGCCTCGCCGGGGAGCGCCAGCGCGGCGGCCCAGGCGCGCTCGGCTCCGGCGTAGGCGGGATCGGCCCGGACGCGGCCCCCGCCCAGGAAGCCGGCGAGATCCGGGGGCGCCACCACGGGGATCTGGAAGACGTCGAGGTGTCCGGCGAGGTTGTGCGCCCCGGCCCCGAAGTCGACGAAGGCGAGGTGGGGCCAGTTCGACAGCGTACGAAGCAGCGCGCGCACGCGTTGGCGCTCGTGCTCCTGGTCGAGGCGTCGCGTGAGGAGCCGCCCGTCCGTGAGCAGCGCGACGGCGGCGGTGTGGCGGCGTTCGTCCATCTCGGCGGGGGCGACGATCTCCCCGGACGCGAGCGTGAGGCGATCCGGGACGCCCCAGAACCGCGCGCGCTCGACGGGCAGGCCCGCCTGCTCGAGGGTGGCCGTGAGCTCGTCGGCCAGGCGGCGCTGGGCGGAGCTGTCGGTCGACTCGTCGAGCCAGAGCCACACGGCGCGCTGCTGGCGCTGCTGCTGGTAGCGCAGGACCGGTCGGCCCGCGGCGGCCGCCGTCTGCAGGACCGTGGCGTCGACGGAGAGCCGGTTCGTGAGCTGCTCCGTGACGAAGCGCCCGACGCCCCACACGAGCACGTCCTCCTCCGCTTCACCGACGAGCTGGCGGCCGAGGCGCTGGCGGGCGCGGAGGCGGATCCGCGGCGGGCCGGGGCGGGCCGGTGGCCCCTCAGGGCTGGGGAGGGGGACCGGGCCGCCTTGGCGCCACAGCCACCCAGCGAAGGCGAAGCCGGTGAGGACGAGGAGGGCGCCGCGGGCCGCGACCGGGAGGGTGTCGTCGGTGGGGAGACCGGGGCTCGCGGGCTCCATGCCCGTGACGGGCGGAGCAGCGGCGCCGCCCCCGTCGGTCGGCGTCACCGGGTCCTGGGGTCCCGTGCCGGGCACGACGCCGCCGTCGAGGAGAATGTAGGTGCTCAGGCCGGCGACGAGGAGGAGCGCGGCGGCCGTGAGGAAGAGACCTCGAGGCGCGGCGGACCGTGGGGCCGCGGCGGGAGCCACGCGCGCCCGAGGGAGGGGTGATGCGGACGCGGCCTCCGTCACGGGGGTGACGGGTTGCGCGAGCTCGCGCCACGGCCCCGCGAGGCAGGCCTCGAAGCACTGGTCGAAGACGACGCGCTGCGCCGGGGACTTCACGAGCACGGCGGCGGTGACGTTGCGTAGCGCGTCGGCGTCGAGGACGGGGGCGCGTTCGAAGACGGCGCGGAGGCGGAGCCGTTCGTCGACGCCCACCCGGAGCCCCGCGTGGGCGGCGGCGGTGAGGAGGGCCTCGAGTCCCGGGTCGTAGCGGGTCAGAGCTCGTCCAGGTCGTCACGGTCCTTGACCAGCGTGGCCAGGGCCGGGAGGTCGCGCAGCGGGGTGTCGCGCAGCGCGTCGGCGTCTCCCTCGCCTCGGGCGGAGAGGACGGTGAGCCAGACGAGGAGCTCGGCGGTGGCCGGCTTCTTGCGCAGGCGGCGCTCGCGCAGCTCCAGGAACCGGGCGATCGCGGTGTCGCGGGCCGCGGCGTCCAGGCGGGGGAAGTCGCCCACCCGGGCCTGCACCGCGCGCCGCAGGAGCGCCTCGTCGAACTTGATGTGGTGGAAGACGCAGCGGCGCAGGAACGGCTCGGGCAGGCGCCGCTCGCTGTTGCTCGTGATGATCACGAAGGGGGGGGCTGCCCCGTCGCGCGTCCCGACCGCTTCCCCGGTCTCGGTGACGGTGAAGGCGTGCTGGTCGAGGACGTGGAGCAGGTCGTTGGGGAAGTCCCGCGGCGCCTTGTCCACCTCGTCGACGAGGACCACCGCGCGGTGCTGGCTCGCGTAGGCGTGCCACAGCGGCCCGCGATCCACGAACTCGCCGCGGTCGACGGCCTCGCGGCGGGCGTCGTGGGCGGCGTGGAAGTAGCCGACCGTGTCGAAGCGGTACATGAGGTCGCCGGCGGTGGTCGTCGAGCGCACGTGCAGCGGGAAGAGGGGCACCTCGAAGTACCAGGAGACGTAGTGGGCGACCTGCGTCTTCCCCGTGCCGGGCTCGCCGGTCAACAGCAGCGGGGCGCCGACGGCGAGGGCTACGTTGATCGCGTCTACGAGCTCGCCGCTGGGCTGGAACTGGGGGGCTGCGTGGGTGTGGTTCCCGAGTCGAGCCGGGGGGCGGCTGCGGTCGAGCAGGTCGCGCCGGCCGTCGCGAGAGGCGGGGTCGAGCAGTCGAAAGGGCGGGTCGTCCACGTTGTCTTTAGGGTGCATATCCCGATTCTGACGGAGGGAGTGTGGAGGGCTTTCAGCACTCA
>CAYOBQ010000124.1:0-28388 GCA_964402225.1 uncultured Nannocystaceae bacterium
CTGAAAGCTGACAGCCTCTCCAAAGACGACCGCAGATCTGGGATTTGCACCCAGTTGAAAAGGTAGTCCAGGCAGTCCGCATCGGTCTGGAACCATGCCTGGAACTCACCCACTCGAATGCGCCGACTAGAATTCGCCGACTAGGATTCGCCGACTAGAATTGTCAATTCGGCGTGCTCCTCGTCCGTAATACAGGGGTCCTGCGGAGGTGGAATTGCGCCGAACAATCCTGGCCGCCTGCCTGCTCGGCTGCGCGAGCCCGACGGAGCTCGAGTCGACCGAGACGAACCCCTTTGCGATCCGCAACGGGACCCGAGACCCACAGGTCCTGGAGCTCACCGAGGGCCAGACCCTCGCGCTGGGGTGGCTGCACCGGCTCGGCAACCCCGGTGGCAACTTCTGCACCGGCACCCTGGTCACCCCGCGGATCGTCGCCACCGCGGGGCACTGCGTCGAGGGACGCGGCGGCGGGGACATCGGCTTCGGCGTGGGGCTGTTCCCGGGTGATCCCCACGCCACCTTCGAGGTGGCCCAGGTCTTCGCCCACCCGGACCTCGATGCGGCGGTGCTGGTGCTGGCCTCTGACGCGACCGAGACGGTCCCCGAGCTGGTGCCGATCCCCTTCAACCGCGAGCCGATCGAGCAGGCCTTGGTGGGGACCGAGGTCGAGGCCGCCGGTTACGGCGAGACCTACGACCGCAGCCGCTTCGGCCGCTACTTCGCGGTGGTCGAGCTCATCGGCGTCGACCGCACACAGATCCACGTCGATGGCCGCGGCCAACAGGGCATCTGCTTCGGCGACTCCGGGGGGCCGGTGATGACCGCCGCCATCAACGGGGAGCCGGTGGTCCTCGGCGTCGAATCCTGGGGTGACCAGAGCTGCGTGGGGGTCGATCACCTCACTCGCCTGGACGTGATCGCCAATTGGATCGACGGGATCGAGGCCGGCGAGCCGCCGGAGAGCGCCTGCGGCGATGTCGACTACCGCGGGCGCTGCGACGGTGCGATGGCCGAGTGGTGTGACAACGGCCAGCTCCGGCAGCGGGACTGCGAGCTGCGGGGGCAGATCTGCGAATACGTGGACGACGAGGTCGGGTTCTTCTGCGCCGATCCACCGCCATGCGGAGACATCGACGTCCGCGGAGTCTGTGACGGCCCGGCCGTCGTTCGCTGCCGCTTCGGGGCGCTGGAACATACGGACTGCGAGGCGAGCGGACAGATCTGCGAGAGCGATGCGAGCGGGGCGTTTTGCGCCGAGATGCCGGAGCCCGAGCCGCCCGTCGAGCCGGAGCCACCGGCGCCCGAGCCAGAACCACAGCCCCCCGAGGATCCTGAAGAGACGCCCGTCGAGCCGCCCGATAGCCCCGACGACGGCGAGCAGAAGTCCCAGCCCGATGGTTGCCAGGCGGTCCCCGGCACAGCGGGGTCAACGCCCTGGGCCCTCGCCCTGCTGCTCGCCATGGCATTGCGCCGGCGCGCTGGTCGTCGTAGTGCTGCGAGATGCACGCGAAGCTCATCTGCCTGATCGCCCTCCCGCTCACCGCCCACGCGGCGGTGGACTGGAGCCCCCTCCCCTTCGACGCCGCCCTGAAGAAGGCCTCCGCCGCGGGGCAGCCGGTCTTCGTCGACGTCTTCACCCAGTGGTGCGGCCCCTGCCACGAGATGGACAAGCTGGTGTTCAGCCGGGGGGATGTCAGAGACGCCCTCGAGGGGGTGGTCGCCGTGCGCGTCGACGCCGAGACCGAGCCCGGACGCGCCCTCGTGGCCCGCTATCACGTCGTGGGCTACCCGACGATGTTGCTCATCGGGCCCGACGGCGAGGAGATCGACCGGCTCTTCGGCTTCGTCGACGCCGAGGCCTTCATCCGAACCGTGGGCGAGTACCGCGCGGGCAAGGGGACCTTCGCCGCCCTCGAACGGGCGCTCGCGGCCAGCCCCAAGGACCTGGAGTTGCTCGCCAAGGTCGCCCAGCGCGCCGCCGTCCGAGGCTTGCGCGAGCGCGCCGAGGTGCTCGGCGACCGCCTCTTCGCCGCCGATCCGAAGGACCAGACGGGCCTCGCCGGCGCCACCCTCTACACCCTCGGTCGCTACCTCTACCTGCGCGGGGCCAAGGACCCGGACAAGGCCATCGCCGCCTTCACGCGGCTGCGGGTGAAGTACCCCAACAGCAAGTACGCCGGGCGCGCGCTCACCGGCCTCGCCACGGCGTGGCACAAGAAGGGCGACGCTCGAAAGACCCGCGCGCTGCTCGACGCCTACCTCGCCACGGCCCCGGAGAAGTCCGGGACCTACAACGCCATCGCGTGGTTCTCCTTCAAGCAGAAGTACGACCCTGCCTTTGGCCTCGCGATGGCCGAGAAGGGGCTGAAGGTGAACCCCACCGACGCGGGGCTGCTCGACACCTACGCGGAGCTGCTCCACCAGCAGGGTCGGGTCACAGACGCCCTGAAGGCGATCGACGCCGCCATCGCGGCGGATCCCGAGGAGCCGTACTACGTCCGCCAGCGCGCGCGGTTCGCCGAGACGAGGAAGAAGTAGAGACTACTCGAAGACGAGGTCGCCGCCGACGCGGAGGCCGCTGCCGTGGGGCATCATCTCCAGTCGCTCGGCGCGGAGGCGGGTCACGCCGGGGATGCCCAGCCCGCTCAGATCGGCGTCGGGGATCGGGATGGTCTTCACGATGCGAGCGATCTTCGGGAGCGCGTGGCGGCGAACCAAGCGCTCCAGGAGCCGACGCGCGGGCTCCGGCTCCAAGGTCAGCGGGGCGACCCGGAGGTCGACCTCGAGGCGCTCGACATCGGTCGCCACCTCCAGCGCGCCATCGACGAAGTACATCACGGCGCGCACGGCCCCCCCGACCTCCAGCGCGCCATGGGCCACGCCGAGGTCCGTCTCGTACACCACATCAGCGCGCATGCCCCCGAAGTGGAGCAGCAACTCGCCGGGGCGATCACCCATCGTCGCCTGGGGTGGGAGCTTGAAGTCGAAGAAGATGTCGAGGGCCTTCACGTCGACGTCCCGGGCATCGCGCAGCGCCTCCTCCTCGTAGGCCAACGAGATGTCGAAGGCGCCGGTCTGCCATCCGGCGAAGAGCACGGAGTTCACCGCGTCGAGGCCGATGGCGGCCTCGTAGACGCGCGCCCCAACGGGCGCCGCCGGGGCCTTGGCGCGCCAATACCCCGGCGCGTCGGCGCGCAACGGATCGGTCTCTCCGTCGGCCGTCACGGAGAGCGCGAGGTGCAGCCCCTCCTCGTCGGCCTCGAGCCGGGTGAGGGCGAAGCCGGCGACCAGCTCGCCCCACAGCGGCTCAGGCAACGCGATGGGCACCTCGTGGGCGAAGCCCCGCGCCACGCCGCCCAGCTTCGACTCCGCCGTGCGCCCGATGCCCTCGAGGATGGAGTCCACGATGTCGTCGTCCACGATCTTCGCGAGGATCGTCTCGATGAAGCCCGGCAGATCGCTGATCTCGAAGTCCAGCCCGACCAGCTCGACGTCCACCTCCTCCAGGCTCAGGGAGAGCGCCCCGACGACCAGCAGCCCCCGGAGAACGAGACGATCAGCCGTCGCCTCGACCGTCCGATCCAGCCAGTCTCCACCCGCGCGGAAGCGCGTGCGACCGTCGGCCCCGAGCCGGGGGCGCTTCAGCATCACCTCGACACGCACACCCCGCGCGTGGGGCTGAAGCTCGAGGGCCACCTCCTCAGCGGCGAAGTCGGTGGGGGTCAACGTCCACTCGTGGGTCACCGACGTGCCGCTCTTGGTCCGCGACAGCGCCTCGGCGAACGCCGGGCTGTCGAGGTAGGCCTCGAAGGCGTCGCGCATCACGTCGGCGAAGTCCGCGTAGGCCGAAGGCCCGAGCAAGACCTGGGCGGTGTCCGGGCGCGGCTCGCCCAGCGAGACGAAGGGACCGGCCAGGAGCCAGAGGTAGCGCGTCGAGGTCTCGCCCTCGGCGTCGGAGGCGACCAGCGTCACCGTGTTCGGGCCGGACTCGACGGCGATGTCGAGTCCGAAGCGCCCGTCCCCTTCGACGGCGACCCGGCGCCCATTCACCGTCAGCACGGGCACCTTGCCGAAGCGCGTCAGCGTCCGACCCTCGATCCAGACCGAGTCCCCCGCCACGAAGCGCGGCGCCTCGACGCTCAGCGCCGGCGCCAATCGGCCCACCTGCACCGCCGTCTGGTCGCACAGGTCGGCGTCCCGAGCACAGCACGTGACCTGATAGCTGCCGTCGTTGTCGAAGACCACCTTGTTGCGCTGGATGACCTGCGTCCCCAGCTCCGGCTGAACCGTCACCTCGTAGTTCCGGCTCTGCCCACCCTCCGCGTCGCGCGCGTCGACCTCGATGGCGGTGAACCCGCCCCGGCGGACGAAGGGCTCCACCGCCTTGCAGCCGATGGCCACCACCGGGCCGATGGTGGTGTCGGCCTTGCCGCCCCCGCCCGGATCGGAGGCGGAGACGTCCTCATCGGCGGGCGCGTCCGCGCAGCCGACCGCAAAGCTCACCAGGAAGATCCAACGCCACATCTTGGTCATCGTACCCGTCCGAGACTGATCGCCGCGAGCAAGAAGCAAGAGATGCGCCACGCGCCAGGCACCTTCCACCGGGGGAGCCTGGGGCGTCGGGGTGGCGACTCGTGGTCCCCAACCGGCCGCCGGACCCGCCACCCAGCGCAGCGATTGCCCCCGCGACCGAGCCACGCTAACCTTGACTAGATAGAGGTCTAGCCAGGAGAGCGTCGATGGCAGCCGCCCACGAATGGTCGCTCTACGAGGCCAAGAATCGTTTCAGCGCCGTGGTCAACGCCGCGGTCAATGGAACTGCACAGCTCGTAACCAAGCGGGGAAAGCCGGCGGTCGTGGTGCTCTCCGTCGATGAGTACGACCGACTGAAAGAGGCGCGGACGCCAGCGAGAATGAGCTTCGTAGATTACCTCCTCTCCGCCCCGAAGCTCGATTTGGACATCGAGCGGCTGCCTCCGTCTGCGCCCGGCCCCGACCCTTTCGGCGACGGCAGCGACGAGGGCGAGGCGGACTGAGTGGCGTTCCTACTCGACACGGTCGTGGTCTCCGAGCCGATGAAGCTGCGGCGACAGAACGCGGGGGTCATCGAATGGCTCGCGGCACAGAGAGAGTCGGACCTTTTTCTGAGCGCGATGGTGCTCGGCGAGATTGAGCTCGGGATCGAGAAGAGGCGCAGCGACCAGCCCATTCGCGCCGATCGCCTGACCGCTTGGATGAAGGGGCTGTGGGCGCACTACGGCGACCGCATTCTGCCGTTTACCCCCGAGGTCGCGATCCGCTGGGGGCGCCTCGCCCACCGGGTCGGAAACACCCAGCCGGATGTGGTTATCGCCGCGACCGCGCTCGAGCACGGCCTGGTGGTCGTCACCCGAAACGTCAAGGACTTCGAGCCGATGGGCGTGCGGGTCTTCAACCCGTGGGCCGCAGGGGCCGATGAGTCTGCGTCCCCTACGGGAGGATGAACTCCTCGCGCCCTTCACCGACGCTGAGCGGGTCGCAGCGCAGGTCCGACGTGCAGACGAAGACCTCGTAGACCTCGAAACGACCGACCTCCTGCGCCACCACGCGGATCGCGTCGCCGGACCGCAGCGGCCGAGAGAGCTCGAGCTGCACCGTGAGCTCCCCACCGCCGAGGGAGACCCACTGGCCATCCTCCGGCCCGATGGCGGCGCGCACGTCGATGAAGCGGTTGGCGTCGAGGGGATCGCCGATCTCTCCATCAGCGCTGTGCGCGAAGCCGAAGAGGTCCTCGCCGTGGGCCTCCACCGCGTCGATGTCGACGCCCGGCGCGTCGGGTCGCGCCCGTAGATCCGCCAGCACGGTGATGTCGTTGATTCGAATGGAGTCATAGGCCGCCCAGGGATCCCGCGGCTCGGGGCGCGTCGATGCGTCCCGCCGTCGACGCATTCCCCCGTCGCGCTCCACGCCGCCGTCCGCGCCGCCGTCCATGCCTCCTCGGAACGGGGACGCCTGCGACGCCGCCACGCAACGACCCTCGACGTCCTCGAAGCCGACGCCGCAATCCTCCGCCGAGAGGACGCAGCCGCTGGTGTGCAAGGTGACGAGCAGGGCGCCGAGCAGGGCTGGACAACGCATCCTCAGACCTTCGCGCCCAGGGCGGCGCCGGGTCAAGATCGAGCGCCCGCTGGCGAACGGCGCCGGTCTTGCCCACGCCATGCTCGACCCCGCATAGTGCGGGCTCCTGGCGATGAGGCAGCCCCATGAATCGCGCTCTGCTCGTACTCCTATGTGCCACCGCCACCACCTCCGCCACCGAGTCGGACTACAAGGGCTCGGACGCGGAGATGATTCGCCTCCGGGAGTACCTCCGCCTCGTCGACGAGCGCGACAAGAGAGCGGAGACCAAGGCGGAGCGGCGCATCGAACGCCAGTACACGCTCGACATCTACGGCTGCCCCTCGAACCTCGAGGTGGAGATCACCGAGGCCGTGCTTCACAGCTTCGCCTCCGACATCGGAGACAGCATCATCTCGATCCTGTTCGTCGAGCAGGGCGAGTTCCAACAGCACACCACGCGGACCGCCGTCGCCTTCGCGCACTACTCGAACATGGTCGCCGTCAAGAAGACGAACTGTAATGCCGACGGCAAGGCCGCCCCCGTCGTGTCCTACGACCTGCGCAGCTTCCTCAACCACGAGATCGCCCACATTCGGACGTTCAACATCCACAACTTCGAGCAGCTCTTTCCCCCGGAGAAGTGGTCTGGGAATGGCGACCTCCGCACCCTGAAGACGAAGTGGAAGAGCCTGGATGGTTGTCGAACGGTGGAGGTCGGCAAGCGATGGAGGGCCCTCCCCAAGGCGCCCCCGGGCTACGTGAACCGCTACGCGGCGAGCGACTGGATGGAGGACGTCGCCTCGCTGGTGGAGTACGCCCAACTCCCCGCCTTCGTCGGCGTCCTGGACCACCTGGCCCTCGGCCGGTTGCACAAGGCCTACCAGGGGTCCGCCCAGCACAAGCGATGCCTCGAATCCAAGCTGAACAAGGCGCGCGCCTACCGCTTCCTCGACCCCGAGACGGCGAAGCTGGTCCTCGAGGTCTGGAAGAGCGCCTCCCCCACGAGCCCGAGGCTGCTCGCCGAGACCCGGCGCGTGCGCAAGCTCGTACGGAGCCGGAACATCAAGGCGCTGTCCGACCGGTCCGGTGAGCCATCTCAGTAGCCCCGTACGGGGCGAGATGGCTCGTCTACCGTGACGGATTCCAGTAGCATTCCGCGCCGCGAAGGGAGCGCCTGGATGGAGTCACGGCCCGCATCGACGAGGGAGCAGCTCACGCTCTTCGGCCTGTGGGAGCCGGTGATCCAGCCCGAAAGCCCTCCGGCTCCCGAGCCTCCGCCGCCGGAGTGTCCCCCCACCGATCGGCGGCAGCTCAGCCTCGGCGACGGGCCCGGCGAGCTCCGGGTCCGAATCGAGGCGGCGTGCGAGGCCCTCGATGGAGACGCCCTCCTCGCGACGCTGGAGCAGGCCATGGAGTGCTACCCCGAGTGGACCCAACCCGGAGTGTGGCTGAGCTGGGTGCCCGTGTTCGACCGGCTCGACCACGAGGTCGCGGCGGTTGTGGGACTGGAGCCGACACGGCTCCCGGGCATGCCGCCGGATCTCTTCGCCTGCGTCCACGCGGAGGCGACCCGGCGCCTGGTGGCGAGGCTGACGGAGCGGGGCGGCCCCGCCGCGTCCCTCCCCGACGGGCGGCCGGCGGCGGCGCTCTATCTGGAGACCCACGGCGCCGAGGCGGCCTACGGCGCCCTGCTCGCGGCGAGTGAGGACCGGCGAGACGCCGTCACGCTGAGCTGGCTCGCGCACGCCGCCGCGCGCTGCGGGCGCACGGAGCGTGGGCTGGAGGCGCTGCGCGACGCCTACCTCCTCGACCCCGAAGCGGTCGACGAGGCGTTGGTGACGTGTGTGCGCGCGCTGGAGGTCGCAGACGCCCTCGACGAGCTCGAGCTCGGGCCGGAGTGGTGGCCGGCCCTGGCCGATCTGCTCGGCGTGGCCCATCTACGAGAGGCGGGGACCGCCACGGGCCCGCTGCGTGAGGTCCACACGGCGCTGCTCGCGCTGCACCGGACGCCACGCCGAGAGGAGGCCGGGCGGCTCGCGCAGAAGCGCCGCATCCTCGCCGCCCAGCCGGCGCTTCGACGGTGGGTTCAGCGACGCTGAGCGAGCGCCCGCGGCGACGCCAAAGACACCCCTTGCGCGCGCTTCCTGGCTCTGCTTTGGTCGCCCGACGTCGCGGGGGACGCGGCGCACGATCGGAGAAAGAGCGATGTCGAAGCTGAACGGTACCAAGACCCACGAGAACCTGAAGGCCGCCTTCGCGGGCGAGTCCCAGGCCAACCGCCGCTACCTCTACTTCGCAAAGGTCGCCGACATCGAGGGCTACCCGGAGGTCGCCGCGAACTTCCGCGACACCGCGGAGGGTGAGACGGGCCACGCCCACGGGCACCTCGACTACATCAAGCAGGTCGGCGACCCCGCCACGGGCCTCCCCATCGGCGACAGCGAGGCCAACCTGAAGGCCGCCATCGCTGGCGAGACGCACGAGTACACGGACATGTACCCCGGCATGGCAGCGACGGCGCGCGAGGAGGGCTTCTCCGAGATCGCCGACTGGTTCGAGACGCTGGCCAAGGCCGAGAAGTCCCACGCGGGCCGCTTCCAGAAGATGCTCGACACGATCAGCTAGCGCCCCTCCGCGTGTCCGACCAGCCCATCTCGTACCGGCCCACCCACGGGCTGACGTACGACCCCAACGAGCCAAGATACTGGGACTCAGAGGCGCTCGCCGGCGAGATCGAGCGCGCCTTCGAGATCTGTCACGGCTGCCGCATGTGCTTCAAGTACTGCGAGAGCTTCCCGCGCCTCTTCGATCTGGTCGACGAGACCCACGACGGCGACGTCCGCGGCCTCACGGGCGACGAGACGGCGCGGGTCTTCGAGGCCTGCTTTCAATGCAAGCTCTGCGAGGTCCAGTGCCCCTACACGCCACGGGATGGGCACGAGTTCCAGCTCGACTTCCCCAAGCTCGTGGCGCGCTACCGCGCCCAGCGCGTCCGCGCGGAGGGCACCACCCTTCGCCAACGGGTGCTGGGAGATCCCGACGGCACGGCACGCATGGCCCGCGCCAGCCTGGGGCTCGCCAACACCATGAACCGCTGGTCCCTGCACCGGTGGTTCCTGGAGAAGGTGCTGGGCGTCCACCGCGAGAAGCTGCTGCCCGAGTTCGCGCGGCGCACCTTCGAGCGGTGGGCGGAGGAGAACGGGAAGCTCGGCGAGCCCGGGGGAGAGGTGGTGTTCTTCCAGACCTGCTACGTCGAGCACAACGAGCCGCAGATCGGGCGCGACACGATCGAGGTCCTCGAGCGCAACCAGGTCGACGTGCGCTGCACGAAGGGCCTGCGCTGCTGCGGGATGCCGGCCTGGGAGAGCGGCGACCTCGACCGCCTTCGCGAGCACGCGCGACACAACCTCGACCGCCTGACGCCCTTCGTCGAGGCCGGCGCAAAGGTGGTCGCGACCAACCCCACGTGCTCGATGATGATGCGGCGTGAGTACCCCGAGCTCGTCGACGAGGCCGACCGCGAGCGAGCCCGCGCCCTCGCCGACGCCACCATGGATCCCGGCGAGTTCGTGTGGTCCATCCGCAAGGAAGAGCGCTTCAACACCGAGTTCGAGAGCACGCCCGTGGGCAAGCTCGCCTACCACGCGCCCTGCCACCTGCGGGCGCAGGGGAAGGGCTTCAAGGGGCGCGACCTGCTCAAGAAGCTGCCCGGCGTGACGAGCGTGGGCAGCGTCATCGAGTGCTGCGGGCACGACGGCACCTACGCGATGAGCGTCGAGGGCTTCGAGCCCTCGCAGAGGTACGGCCGGAAGTCCTTCGACGGCATGCTGGGTCACGACGCGACGCTGTGGGCCACCGACTGCCCCCTCGCCGCCATCCAGTTCGAGCAACACGCGGGTGTGAAGCCGCTGCACCCCATGTCCGTGCTCGCCCGCGCCTACCGCGGCGAGCGGTTCGGAGAACCCGAGTGAAGAAGGTGACTCGCGCCGAGATCGTCGACTACGAGACCTACAGCGACCTGCGCCCCGAGCTGCGCGCGCGGGCGATGGCCGCGAAGGCGCCGCGGCGGATCCACGTCGGGCCCCACGTGACGTTCCTCTTCGAGAACGCGATCACCGTGACCTACCAGGTGCAGGAGATGATGCGCGTCGAGCGCATCGTCCGCGAGGCGGACATCCAGCACGAGCTCGACACCTACAACGAGCTGCTCGGCGGGCCGGGCGAGCTCGGCTGCACGCTGCTCATCGAGATCCCCACCGCCGAGGCGCGCGCCGAGCTGCTCACCGCGTGGCTGGGGTTGCAGGCGCACCTCTACGCGCGGCTGGCCGACGGGCGGAGAGTCTCGGCGAGCTTCGATCCCAAACAGGTGGGGGAGACCCGTATCTCGGCGGTGCAGTACCTGCGCTTCGACGTCGGTGGGGAGACCCCCGTCGCCCTCGGCTGCGACTTCCCCGCCTACACCCACGAGGCGGAGCTGAGCGGTGCACAACGCGAGGCTCTGGCGGTCGACCTGGTGTGAACCCCGGCCACGGTCGCGTGTGAACGGCTCACCACACCAAACGTAGAGCCCCGCAGAAACAGGCCTTCTCAGGGTCGGCACGCCCATTGCTCCAGGTGGTGGCGTATCGATTCCAAGGAAGGCCCCGTCATGCATTTGCTCCGCACCCTGCCCCTCGCCGCCCTCGCCCTCGCCGGCTGCGAATACGACGAGTGCTTCGACTGCGCCCCCCACGAGGGACGCGGCATGCGCCCCGACGTCCCCTGCCGCGGCGACGACTGCGCGCCGGATCCCGACGGCCGAGACCGAGAGCCCATCGAGTCGGTCCCCTGCTTCGTCGATCTCGACTGCCCGGAGGGGCAGAGCTGCAGCCCCGACGGGGCCTGCGAGGGCCGACGCCGCAACCCGCCGGCGGAGAACGGCTGCCTGCGCCACGAGGATTGCGTCAACGGGCAGGTCTGCAACGCGTACGGGCGCTGCATCTGGAACGGCGCCGACGACGCAAACGGCAACCCCCCCGCCGACGACTGCCGGCGCGATGGGGACTGTATGGTCGGTTGCGTCTGCGAGGCCGAGCGATGTTTCGAGGGCAACCGCTGCGAGGGAGACGGGGACTGCGCGGGCTTCGACGTCTGCCTCGACGGCACGTGCCGGATGCCCTGCGACCTCGACGCCGATTGCGGCCTCGGCGGCTTCTGCCTGGAGGGCCGCTGCTTCCCCCACTGCGAGGAGGGCACGCCGCTGCCCGAGGGGTACGCCTGCGAGGACGGAGATCCGGTCGTGCGGCGACCAGAGTGCCGCCGGGACGAGCACTGCTCGGGTGACGAGCGGTGCATCGACGGGCGCTGCATGGACGGCGAGCCCGCCGCCGAGGACTGCCGCCGCGACGCGGACTGCGGGGCGGGCCGGCTCTGTGAGGCTGGTGCCTGCCAGGACGATCCAGGCGCGGAGTGCCGCAACGATGGCCAGTGCGATGAGGGCGAGCGGTGCGACGAGGGGGCCTGTGAGCCCCGCGGCGAGGCGTCCTGCGAGGCGTCGTGCCAATGCCCCGACGGGCTGGTCTGCGTCGAGCATGCTTGTGTCGAGCCCGCCCCCGAGCCCCAAGCCTGCGAGAACGTGTGCGACTGCCCCGCCGGCCAGCTCTGCGAGGCGGGCCGCTGCGAAGACCCCGCGGAGGCGTCCTGCGTGGCCTCCGACGACTGCGATCCCGGGATGGCCTGCGAGGACGGTGAGTGCGTGGTCGACCACGGGCACGCGCCGGGGATGGAGGCCTGCCGCTTCGACAACGAGTGCGGGGGCGACCGCGCCTGCATCGACGGCGAGTGCGTCGCCGCGTGCCGCCGGAGCAACGAGTGCCCCGTGGGGACGGCGTGTGCCGAAGGTCGCTGCCTGCCCGACGACGACGGCGAGGTCGAGTGCCGCAACAACGCGGCCTGCGGCGACGGCGTGTGCATCAACGCGCTTTGCCACGGGCGCTGCGAGGCAGACCCGGACTGTGGCCGACGCGAGATGTGCGACCACGGCATCTGCATGGCCGACGGTCGTCCCCGCGCGCAATGCGTCCGCAACAACGAGTGCGGGGCCGGCCTCGACTGCGTCGATGCGCGGTGCCGCGCCGCGTGCTGGGCCGACGACGACTGCGAGGGCGGCGACGTCTGCCACGACCGCTACTGCCACGCCGCCGTCGAGCTGAACCCCGAGTGCGCGCGCAACGCCGACTGCGGCGCGGGCGAGACCTGCGTGAACGCGACCTGCGAGTAGACCCCGACGTTGCGCCGAGAGAGGAAGTACCCGCTATCGGCTCGACGACGCCGAGCGTCTGAACGAGACGACTCGGACCAGCGCGTGGCCGAGGGCGAGGCCGGCGCCGACGAGGGCGGCGCCGGTGACCTTCAGCAAGAGCGGCTCGTGCAGAGCGATCGCGGCGGCCCCCAACAGGACCGCGGCGCCGTGGAGGCGTAGGCCGGGGCGGGCGCGGGCGTCGGGTAGGAGCTTGCGCATCGAGGGCACGCCGGGCTGACCCACCGCGTCCGAGAAGCGATGGAACCAGACCAGAAACGGCACGATGCGGGTGAGCATCCCGTGGAGCACCAGCCCGGCCCAGCCCCACACCGCCAGCCAGCCGAAGAGCAGCGGCCAGCGCGGGTCGGGGTGCCACAGCGCGAGGGTCCCGGCGGCGAGGGTCGCCGGCCCCAGCAGGAGGCCGGCTTGCCACGCGCGCACGCTGGCGTCGGGCCGCCTTCGCTTCCGCGCCGCGAGCCCTCGCAGCGTGACGATCGGGTGCAGGAGCCAGACGGCGAGGGCCCCGGGGATCGCCGCCGGGGTGGGGTCGAAGCCGACGGCGGGGGCGAGGGCGGCGGTGACGGTCGTGAGCGCGACGGCGGACAGCACGAGCCGCGCGAGGGGCGCCGGAGAGGGCGGCGTGAGGTAGAACATCGGCACGACCTGCCAGGACACCGACGTCAGCAGTCCGCCGACCCAGCCGACCAGCCCCGCCGCGACATGGGCCACGAGCCAGGCGCGTCGATCCAGGGGCCAGCCGGCGGCCCGGCCGGCGACCATCGTCACACCGAGGAGCCCGACCACCACGAGGGCGGCGACGGCCAGGCGCATCCCGGTCTGCGTGGGCCCCTTCGCGGGCGCGCTGGCGAGGGCCGCAGCCACCGGGCCCAGGAAGAGGAGCAGCGCCAACGCCAACGCCCCGGCGCCGGGCACCATCACCTCCGTGCGCCCGGTCCACAGGCCCCAGACCAACGCGACGACGCCCGGAAGGAAGAGCAGGTGGACGAGGTGAGCCAAACGAACCGCGGGCACGCGCGCGCCGGCCACCACCGGGACCATCTGGTAGAGCGCCCCCAGCATCACGGTCCCCAGCAAGCCGAGGGTGCCGATGTGGAGCACCCCGGCGACCTGCGGCATCCACGCGCTGGCGAGCACGGAGTCGCCGCCGAGAAGGAGGGCCACGCCGGCCCCGACCAGGGCGACGGGGGCGACCAGGAAGAAGCTCAGCGGGACGGCGAGCGGGGGCGCCTGCTCCAGGCTGACGCCGGGGTTCACTCGCCCCCCCGAAGGTGGACGATCGAGGACCCGTCGGGGAGCTCCACGGCCTGCCAATCCAGGCCCCGCTCGGACAGCTTCGGCAACAGCAGCCGCGGATAGCGCGGGACCCAGCCGATGTAGGTCCCGTCCAGGTTCGCGGCGGCGGCGAGGACCGCCTCCAGGGGCTCCGGCGCAGGCCGGTCGCGCAGATCATCGATGCGGGGTCTCCCCCCGGCGACGACGAGCAGCGTCCACGCGCCGTCCGCGAGGGCGTGGGCCTCGACGGAGTGCCCCTTCGACCGCAGAAACGCCTCGAGGGGTCGAGGCCGGAAGGGCGCTACGATCGCCAAGAGCGACCCCGGGAGGCCGTCCTCCATAGCGCGCACGACGGCGTCCAATGGGTCTCGCCCCGCCGCCAGGAGCGGTCGCACGTCGAACAGCCGCGCCCCCGCCTGGCTGGGCGTCGCCGAAGCGCGAGGGACGCCGTCACCCGCGACGCCGCCGAGCCACAGCTCGAACACGCTGGGGAGCGCGTCGCCCAGTGACGCCGCGCGCCCGTTGGCCTGCCACTGGAGCACCAGGCCCTGCACCAGACTGACGACCATCATCGCGGCGCGGTCCGGCTCGACGTCGTCGCGGAAGCTGCCGTCACGCTGCCCTTCGCGAAAGAGCTGGCCGACCAGAGCGCGCTGCATGCCGAGGACCTGGGTCAGCTCCGCCCGCAGCGGCCCCGCGTCGGCGGCGAGGTCGGCGAAGAGGAGCCGCGGCAGCCCGGGGTGGCGTTCAACATAGCGCAGCACGCGCTCCAGGAGGCGGCGCATTCGCTCACGGGCACAGCCGGGCTCCGCGACGACCGCCGCGATCGCGTCGGCGAGCAGGTCCCGCGCTCGGCTCACGGTCGCGATGAGGATCGCCTCGCGGGAACGGAAGTGACGGAACAGGGCCGGCTGGGAGATCCCGAGTTCGCGGGCGATCCGACGCGTGCTCAACCTGTCGAGGGGCAGCTCTCCCAACAGCGCGAGGGCCGCGTCGATGATCTCCTGCCTGCGCTCGCCGGTCGGACGCCTCGCCTTCGCCATAGCGACATGTTATCAGTCGATAACCAAGCAGACCAGCCCGGAGCGAGCCCATGCCGAGTCATGCCAAGGCGGCGTCCCTCACCGAGTTCTTCACCGCCGACCATCGACGCTGCGACGCGCTGTGGACCGAGGTCGAGTCTGCGGCGGGCGGCGGTGACGCAGAGGACACGGTCGCGGCGTGGACACGCTTCGACGAGGCCATGCGGGCCCACCTCGACATGGAGGAGCAGGTCCTCTTCCCCGCCTTCGACGAGCGGTCCGGGATGAGCGGCGCGGGTCCGACGATGGTGATGCGCGCCGAACACGACCAGATGCGCGAGGTCCTGCGCGTGATGGGCAACGCCGCGCTGGCCGGGGACTACGAGGAGCTGCTCGACCAGGGCGACACGCTGCTGATGTTGATCGGCCAGCACAACGTCAAGGAGGAGAACATGCTCTACCCGATGGCCGCCGACATGCTCGACTGGCCTCCCCTGCGCGACCGCCTCCCGCGGTAGCGCGGATTCCGCGGCCCCCGGGGTGCGGATTCCGCAGTCCTGAACCTCAGCCTGAGCCGCAGAGCCCGTCGTACCTGGGTTTGCGCTCGTGGCACACGCGTTGCTTTCCCCTGTTCGTGAAACCGAACTGTGGAGAGCCTCGATGCTTCAGAACCTCGCCGTCAGTGACAGCGGCTTCCTCTTCGACGCGCGCAGCGGGCGCACGTTCACGCTGAGCGCCACCGGGACGTTCCTCCTGCGATCCCTCATCGGCGGCGCTCCGCCGGAGGGCCTGGCCGAGCGGCTGGTCGGCGCCTTCGATCTCGACCTGGAGCTGGCGCGGCGCGACTCGGAGCAGTTCCTGCTGCGCCTCCGCGACCTGCGCCTCTTCGGCCACGATGAGGTGCTCCGATGAGCGGCCCGAACCTCACGATCGCCGTCACCGGACTCAACGCCACCGACAACCCCGGACCCGGCGTCGCCGTCGTCCGCGCCATCCGCGCCGCGCGGCCCGAGTGCCGAATCGTCGGACTGGCCTACGACGCCCTCGATCCGGGCAACTACATGGAGGGCATCGCCGACGCCGTCTACCTGATGCCCTACCCCTCCCAGGGCACCGAGGTGCTCACGGCGCGCATCGCCTCGATCTGCGCGCGGACGCCCATCGACGTGCTCATCCCCTGCCTCGACTCGGAGCTCGCCGCCTACATCAAGTCGCGCGACACCCTGCGAGCCCTCGGTGTGCGCACCCTGCTCCCCGATGCGGAGATGCTGCGCCTTCGATCGAAGGCACGCTTTCACGACCTCGCAGCCGACCTCGACGCCCCGGTCCCCCCCGGCCGCGCCCTCAGCTCCACCGCCGAGCTCGCGAGCCTCGACGCGGACCCGGGCTTCCCCTTGATGATGAAGGGTCAGTTCTACGAAGCCTACCTCGCCCACACGCCGGGCGAGGCGCGGGCGTGGTTCGACCGGCTCGCCGCGAAGTGGGGCCTGCCGGTCGTGGCCCAGGCCTTCGTCCCGGGTCAGGAGTTCGACATCGCCGCCCTGGGCGACGGCGAAGGGGGCCTCGTCGGCTCGGTGGCGATGCGCAAGATGCAGCTCACGGACAAGGGCAAGGCCTGGGGCGGCATCACCATCGCCGACCCCGACCTCCAGGCCTTCGTGGAGCAGACGGTCGCCCGCCTGCGCTGGCGCGGCCCCTGCGAGCTCGAAGTGATGCGCGCCCACGACGGCGCCCTCTACCTCATCGAGATAAACCCGCGCTTCCCAGCCTGGATCCACCTCTCCGTCGGCGCCGGCCGGAACCTCCCCTGGGCCGCCGTCCGACTCGCCCTCGGAGAGACCGTAGAGCCGATGGCGCCGGCCCCCGCCGGGGTCCTGTTCCTGCGCCACTCCTGCGACCAGGTCTACCCCTTCTCCGACTACCAATCGCTGACCACCGTCGGCGAGCTCAACCGCACCAAGCAGGAGGTGGCGTCGTGAGCCGCTTGCCCTACGTGAAGCCGACCATCCTCCAGCACGTCAACAGCCTCGCGAACAAGTTCGGCCGCGGGCCGAGCCGCCGCAGCCTCGAGCGCATCGACGGGGTCGCCGTCGCGGAGCTCATCGAGCGCTTCGGCAGCCCGCTCTTCGTCTTCTCGGAGCACCGCCTGCGCCAGCGCTACCAGGAAGCCTACCGGGCCTTCTCCCTGCGCTACCCGAGGGTGCAGCTCGCCTGGTCCTACAAGACGAACTACCTGGACGCCGTCTGCCGCGTCTTCCACGAGGAAGGCGCGTGGGCCGAGGTGGTCTCGGAGATCGAGTACGCGATGGCACGGGCCAACGGCATCCCGCCGGAGCACATCCTCTTCAACGGCCCCTACAAACCCCCCGCGGCCTTGCGCGAGGCCCTGCTCGAGGGCGCGCGCGTCCACATCGACCACTACGACGAGCTCTACGCCGTCGAACAGATCGCCCGCGAGGCCGGCCAGAGGCTCGGCGTGACCCTGCGCGTGAACATGGACACCGGCATCCAGCCCCGCTGGGACCGCTTCGGCTTCAACCTGGACAGCGGCGAGGCCATGGACGCCATCCGCCGCTTGCACGCCGGTGGCCACCTCGAGCTCCACGGCCTCCACGCGCACATCGGCACCTTCGTCCTCGACCCACAGGCCCACGGGCGCGCCGCCGCGAAGCTCGGGGCCCTCGCCCTCCAGGTCCGCGCCGAGCTCGGCGTCCCCGTGAGGTACCTCGATCTCGGCGGCGGCTTCGCCTCCCGCGCGACCCTCCACGCCCAATACGCCCCCGGCCGCGACGCGACGCCCCCCATCGAGGACTACGCCGAGTCGATCACCAGCGCGCTGCTCTCGGTGGGCTTCGCCGAGGGCGAGCTGCCCCTGCTGATGCTCGAGACCGGCCGCGCCCTGGTGGACGAGGCGGGCTTCATGGTCACCCGCGTGGTGGGCAACAAGCGCCTCGCCAACGGGGGCCGCGCGGTCATCATCGACGCCGGCCTCAACGTGCTGTTCACCTCCCTGTGGTACCGCCACGAGGTCCTCCCCGTCGTGGACCGCGGCGGCATGCTCGAAGACGCCGTCGTCTACGGCCCCCTCTGCATGAACATCGACGTCGTGCGCCCCTCCGTCTCCCTCCCGCCGCTGGAGGTGGGCGACGCCCTCGTCGTGCGCCCCGTCGGCGCCTACAACCTGACCCAATCGATGCAGTTCATCCGCCTCCGCCCCGCCGCCGTCCTCATCGGCGCGGACGGGTCCGTCGAGGTCATCCGTCGCGCCGAGGAGTTGGACGATGTCAAGCGCGCCGAGCGCCTGCCCGCCTGGCGGTCTTCCCCGTCCATCTCCCGCCGCTGCGGGATCGCCCGGCCGACATCGCGCCGCTGGCCGACGCGCTGCTCACAGACATCGCGCGCGACCTCGGACGGAGCTCGCTCGCGCTGTCCCCCGCCGCCGCCGCGAGCCTCATCGGGCGCCCCTGGCGAGGCAACGTCCGCGGCCTGCGAAACGCCCTGGACCGCGCCGGCATCCTCGCCGATGGGGACCGGATCGAGCCCGTGGATCTTACCCAGGCTGCCCGGACCTCGACGCCCACCACGCCGGGGCCCACGACCCTCGCGGCGATGGAGCGTCGGGCGATCGCCGCCGCCCTCGCCGCCGTGGGCGGCAACCGCCGCGAGGCCGCCGAGCGCCTCGATATCGGCCTGCGCACCCTCTACGAGAAGCTCAAGCGCTACGGGCTGCCTTGACCTCGATGGGAATGCCAGTGAATGGCATCTTCCAGCCACACCACCCGACTGATACGCTCGCATCGCATCGCTGTTGATGCGAACCGTGAGAGAGGGGAAACATGGATCTTCGGGAAAGCTCTGCGGCGTCGCCGTCGCATTCGCGCTGGTGGCGGTACCCGCGTTCGCCGGTGACGCGCCGGGGGTCGATCCCGGGTTGAAGCTCAGCGTCTTCGCCGACGCCTACACCGGCACCCAGGCCAGCAAGCAGGGGAGCCCGCAGCCCGGACACCGCGCCTACGCCTCGAACTCGCCCGCCTACACCGCCGAGAACGGCACGTCGCTGTCCTTCGTCGGCCTCGACCTCGGATACGAGAAGGAGCAGTTCGGCGCGACCGCTAGCCTTCGATTCGGCCCGTCGGTGGTCATCTACCACGGCAACAGCCCCGCCATGGGCATCGACAACCTCGTCCAGGGCTATGTGACCTGGAAGCCTGCCGACAAACTGACCCTTGACTTGGGTCAATTCGGAACCATCTACGGCGCCGAGGTGGCCGAGAGCTGGAACAACCTCAACTACACTCGGGGCGGCCTCTACTACCTGATGCAGCCGTTCTGGCACACGGGGCTGCGGGCCAACTACGCCGCCAGCGACAGCCTGTCGCTGACGCTGATGGTCGTCAACGGCGTGAACAACATCAGCGAGGACGACGAGAAGCCGAGCATCGGCTTCCAGGTCGGGCTCACGCCGAACGACACCTTCTCCGTCGTCGCTGGCGGCCTCTACGCCGTCGATCCAGAGACCGATCCGCTGGGCTTCGACCTCTTCTTCGACGTCGTCGCGACGATCTCCCTCGACGCCCTCACCCTGGTGGCGAACTTCGACTTCAACCAGAACAAGGAGACGACCCTCGGCAACGGCGAAGCCGGGGACGCCTCCTTCTTCGGCGGCAGCCTCGCGGTGGGCTACGCGGTCAGCGACATGGTCGGCGTCGCCGGTCGCTACGAGTACCTCAGCGACAGCGACGGCGTGCTCTATGGGGTCGCCGACGGCATGACCGTGCAGACCGTCACCGGCACCCTCGACCTCAAGCCCGTCGAGAAGCACGACAACCTCGTGCTGCGCCTCGACGTCCGCTACGAGACGGCCAGCGAGGACATCTTCGCCGACGGCGACGGCAAGCCGACCGCCGGTTGGTGGACCTCGGTCATCGGCCTCGTGGTCCACGCCGACGTCATCGGCGGCTGACGCGCCGGCCTTCGGGCTACAGCTTGCGCGTGCAGCGGACCGTCACTCGACGGTCGATGGCCCCGTCGGGGGAGTCGGCGCTCCCCTCGGCGGGCACTCTCGGACCGGCAGTGCTGGTGAAGAGGCGGGCCGGATCGGCCTGTGCCTTCACCAGCAGGTCGCGCACGTGGTCGGCGCGACGCATCCCCAGCAAGAGGTTCTTCCTCTCCGAGCCCGAGGCGTCGGTGTGGCCCAGGATCTCGATCCGCCCATCGCAGGTCTTCACGTCCGCCACGAACTTGTCGATCACCGCCTTCGGGAGGCCCCGCGGAAACCCGCGCCCACGGGAGAAGGACGCCGGGAACACGAACTCGACGTCCTCGGTGGTCGGCGGCGGCGGCGGCGGCGGCGGTGCGGCGTCGACGAGCTTGGCGGGGGGGGCGGCGTCGATGGGCTTCGGCGCGGGCGGCGGCGGCGGCGGCGGCGCGGGGGCCACCTCCACGGCGGCGACCGCGGCGGTCCCCTTCCCCTTCAACGTGGGGACGTCGCCGAGCTCCCCGCGGTTCGTCACCGCCAGCGCGACCAACCCGATGATGATGGGAAAGAGAAGCACCGCGGCGATCTGTGCGATCACCCTCCGCCGTCGCCGGCGGCCAACCTCGACGGCGTCCATTATCGAACCACTCGAATCGCCGCCCGGACCTTCTTGAGCACCGAGCCCGGTGACTTCGAGGGCGCGCAGACCGCGATGAGCAATTGGTTCTCGTTGGGGAGGACGGAGTAGATGCTCGTCTGCCCCTGGGAGACGCTCCATGCCTGAACCGTGGAGGCGCCAAAGAGCGAGGCGAGCTCCGTCAGCTCCGGGATGCAGGCGACCGCCACCGCGCAACTGAGCTCGGCGTCGATGGTGCCCGTCATCGCGGCTACCTCTCCGTTCAGATCCCCGACGGCGATGCCTCGCGCGCCAGGGATGTCCTTCATCATCGGATCGAGCGATGCCATGTCTGACTCCTCTTTGGATTCCGGCTGGTTGCCCGCGCTCTCCGGGCGAGCACTGACCGGGTCTGCCTTGGTTTGGTCGGGGTTGGTTGGGCGCGCCTTGCGCGCGTCGAGATCGGCGCGGGTGCTGGACGCCACCGACTGGGCCCCCGCGCGGATGACCTCGTCGATGCGCCCACCCCCACGCCGCTCGCGCGGGGACAGGAACACCTTGCTCACGTACACGTCGGGCCGGCTGAGCTTCATCATCCGGCCGATCGCCGCGGCCCCCTCGAAGCCCGGCGTCTCGGCGTGGATGACGGCGCCGTCCTCGACATAGATGCGGCCGCTCCAGCCGCAATCGAGCTCGACGAGGCGCTGCTCACGCCAGTCCCGGACGGCGAGGGCGGGCGCCCCCGGCACCGTCACGGTGATCTCCGCCCGGTCCCCCGGTACGGCGCCGACCAACTGGATCACGTCGGGGACCAGCATCCGGCCCCCGGTGCTGCGGAACCAGCCCTTCGCCCCCTCGAAGGGCGCGAGGGCCGCCGCGAGCCGCTCCGAGTCGGATGGTTCCTCGACCACGCACGCGGCCCCCCGAAGCCTGAGCGCCTCGATGTCCTCGTCGGAGAGCGGCCCGTCCACGCAGACCACCAATGGAAGCCTCGAGACGGAGCGGAGGTCGAAGGCGGGGTGGAGGGAGGCGTCGATGGCCTCCACGTGGGAGACCACCACGCTCGCCTGCTGAACGCACCACTCCGCCTCGGATGCGGTCCCCGCGACCAGCCCCCCAATCCCCACGCGATCGAGGGCCTGGCGCATCGCGTCGACCCGCTCCTTTGCGCCCAGGCAGAGCGCATAGGCGCTGCGCGCCGGCCTCGGCGGCGCCGTGGGTGGCAGCGGCGGTCGCCTCATGCCGCCCCCCCCATCGCCGACGCGAGCTCGCCGGGGAGCGGCGACCGATGAAGCAAGCGGCGCAGCGCGACGGGATCGGGCCACTTGGACGGCCGCTGCTGCCAGCCCGCCAGGATGTCGTCGTCGCCGCCGATCCACTGCTCGTGGGCAGCGCCGCCCCAGACACTCCAGGTCGTCACCGCGCGTAGCCCCGCCCGCTCGGAGATCAGCACCGCGTTGTGGACGCAGCGCTCGAAGCAACCAGTGGCCTCCGTTCGCGCCAGCAACGTGTCGGCCTTCGGCGTGAGGAGCACGATCTTCGATTGCATCGCGCGCGCCCAGCGGAGCACGAAGTCGCGCCGCTCCGTCTGCGACATCGCCGGCAAGACGACCCGCGTGAACAGCGCCTCGCGGCCCGACAACTCGGCGCTGGTTCGTACGGCATCGACCGCTGCCGCGTTCCCCGTCACGACGGCGGAGATCGACTCGTGCTCCACGAGCTTGAAGAACCGATCGGCCTCGGCGGGCGACAGCCCACGTCCCAGGTGCAGGTGCACGCCGCGGGCGACGCCCTCGCTCGCGTCGGGCTCGATCTCGTCGAGGCGTTGACCCAGATCCGTCGAGCCGTCGGCCCGCATCTGGGCGACCAGTACGGGCGCTTCGGCGTCCTCGAAGCACGACTGCACGAGGAGCTGGAGGCTGAAGGCGTACGGGCTCGACGCGAGCAGCAGCGGCCGGCGGGCGACGATCGCCTCGAGCAGGGCGCGGCGCCCCTCCTGGAAGGTCTCGATGCGCGCCAGGGCCTCCAGGCCCCGCAGCCGATTGTCGGCGAGGATCCCCGGCGAGGGTTGGTCGGTGGGGTGGACGCCCGCGAGGTTCAGGCGACGGCGTAGCTGCCGGGCGACCTCGGCGGCCGTCGGCCTGCGCCCCGGGTCCTTCGCCATACAGGCCATCACCAGCTCCTCGCAGTTGCCCAACCTGTCCGAGGGCGGCGGCGGCTCCTCGATGTGGAGGCGCGCGAGCTCGCTGAGCTTGGGTGCCCGAAACGGGGGACCCCCGGTGAGCAGGTAGTAGAGGCACGCGCCCAGGCTGTAGACGTCGGCCGGCGCGCCGGCGCGCCGCCCGCCCCAGACCTCCGGGGCCATGAAGAGCGGGGTCCCCTCGGGCCGCTTCGCGCTGCGCAGGTCACGGGCCTGCCGCGCGAGCCCGAAGTCGGACAGCTTAAGCGTGCCGTCCTGTGCGAGGAGGAGGTTGTGCGGCTTGATGTCCCGGTGAACCACACCCTCCTGGTGCGCGTACTCCAAAGCGCTGGCCGCTTGCTGAGCGAGTCGGAGCGTGGTGGGCCTGTCGAGCTCGCCCCGCTCGAGCAGATCGGCGGCGCTCCCGCCCTCGAGGTACTCCATCGCGATGTACCAGCGCTCCGCCGTTCGCTCGACCTGGTAGACGCGCACGATGTTGGGGTGCTCGAGGCTCGCGATCAGACGCGCCTCCCGCAACCCGACGCTGGGTCCCTGCTCGGCGGGGAAGAGCTTGATCGCGGCGCGCCGCCCCAGACGCCGGTCGGTCGCCAGGAAGACGTGCGCCTGCGCGCCGGATCCCAGCAGCTCACGGATCTCGTAGGGTCCGAGTCGGTCACCGACACCGAGCGAGACGTCCGCCTTTCGGGGCTCAGGCGCCAAGAGCGTCCGTGCGGAAGCGGCGCCGCTCGCCGCGCGAAGGGATCGCCTGGCCCAACAGGTCGAGGAACTCGGTCACCTGCGAACGCCGCAGCGTCTGCGGGTGCACCCCCATCTTGGCGCAGGCGTCCCGAAAGACGTACTTCGCGTCGTCGCTGAGGTAGCGCGTCAACACCCGCAGGACGTGGCGCGAGAAGGCGATCCCGATGGCGTCCGGCGGAGGTGTCTGAGAGGCCGTCGACTGGAGGAAGCTCTTCCAATCGGCGTTCGAAGTGCTGACCCCGTGGACCGCGGGGAAGGAGCCCGAGTGCGAAGCCGCGTGGGACTGCGGGATCGGCGGCGGCAACGATCGCTGGGGAGCGCGCGCCGGCGCTGCGCCCAGCTTGCGGATCTTGAGCGCGATCGAGTTGCACGCGACGTGGATCATCGACGGGTTCGCGTCGACATCGGACAGCACCATGAGGCTGACGCCGGGGAGCTGGTTGATGAAGAGCTGGGCCACGTCGGTGACCATCACGAGGGAGGTGGGGTCCCCCTCGTCGAGGGACGCCGTGATGGCGCCCACCGCCTCGAACCGCTCGAGCATCTCGGCGGCGAGGACGGGGTCGTAGGGCGGGGGGAGCGTGTGTCCGAGGCATTGCCGATCGTCGGAGAAGAGGGCGGCCCCCATGACTCCGGGCGTGCGCTGGAGCGACTCGAGCATCTGGGCGAACATCGATGACCTTCCTACGGACTGAGGGTGTTGGCGGCGGCGTCGGTCGCGATGCCGTCGTCGAAGAGCGCGTCGAAGTCATCGTCGGCGTGATCTTCGTCGCGGTCGTCAGGCGACAGCGTCAGGCCGTTGATCTCGCGCATCGGATCGACACGGATCCCGATGAATGCCTTGAGCACGACCAGGGCGATGACGGAGACGGTGCACGCCCAGACGATCGCCACGGTGGCCCCGAGGGCCTGGATCCCGAGCTGGTGAAGGAAGCCGTGGGAGAGCTTGCTGGGCGCGCCGAAGAGCGCCACGCCGAGGATCCCCCACACGCCACAGAAGCCATGGACGGGGATGGCGCCGACCACGTCGTCGATGCGCCAGCGCTTCAGGACGAGCTCGTAGGACCAGTTGTGGATCAGCCCGGCGACGCAGCCCAGGGCGAGGGCGCTCGTTGGGGAGACCAGGTTGGCGCAGGCGGTGACCGCCACCAGCCCGCCGAGGACTCCGCCCAGGGTCTTCTCCACGGTCTGGCGCCGCGCCTGAAAGAGCTGGGCGTGGGCGAAGGCGACGATGCCGCCGCAGGCCGCCGCGATGTTGGTGTTGAAGACGATGAGCCCGAGCTCGGCGCTGACGACGAGGGCCGAGCCGCCGTTGAAGCCGTACCAGCCGAACCAGAGGATGAGCACGCCGAGGCAGCTCCACAGGAGGCTGCCGCTCTCGAGGTCGCGGATGTTGCCGTCGGAGTCGTAGCGGCCGAGGCGGGGGCCGACGACCATGGCGCCGACCGCCGCGCAGCCAGCACCGATGACGTGCACCACGCTCGACCCCGCGAAGTCGACGTAGCCGAGCCGCGCGAGCCACCCCTGCTCGCTCCCGGCCACGAAGCTGCCACCCCAGACCCAGTGGCCATAGATGGGGTAGATGATGACCGCGATGATCAGCGTGAAGGCGAGATACGCCTTGAAGCCCGTGCGCTCCGCCATCGCCCCCGACACGATGGTGGCCGCGGTGCCGGCGAAGGTGAGCTGAAAGAGGCAGAAGGTCCAGCCCATCTCGTTGGCGACCGCGACACCGGAGCCGAGGAAGAGCGTAGTGCCGAACAACCCGCCGAGGGAGTCGCCGAACATCAGCGCGAAGCCGATGACGAAGAAGCAGACGCTGACGACCAGCCAGTCGCCGAAGTTCTTCATCGCCGTCACGACCATGTTCTTGGGTCGGACGCAGCCCACCTCGAAGGACAGGAAGCCGAACTGCATGACGAAGACGAGGGCGCTCGCGACGACCACCCACAAGATGTTCAGGTTCAGCTCGGCGCCGGCCGCCCAGGCGACCGATGGTGCGAGGATCGCGCCGACGAGGATGAAGATCGCGAGCAGCCCGGCCTTTCGCGACCGCGTCGCTCCGCTGGCTCTCCGTTGAGTCATGGAACCTCCTGGAAGAATCACTCTCTTCGACCTCCACCGGTGGACGACGCTGGCGCGCGACATCCCACCGTCAAAAAACCCCGAACCAGACCGCCGCCCCGACCAGGGCGGCGACCGCCGCGATCATCGCGGCGTTCGTCGGAAGGCCGCGCAACGAGCGGCCCGCCGACTCGCCCGACCGGGCGCTCAGCTCGATCTCTTCACGCAACGCGTCGGTCCACGACGGCTCCGAGGCGACCGCGGACGGCGTCGATAGCGCGCCGGGTCGCAGCGCCGGCCCTGGCCCCGACGGCCGTTGCGTGGGGCGCGCGGCTCGCGGCGCGTCGACCACCTTGAGCCCCGGCGCCGCCCCCGTGGCTTCCCCGCCGGTGTCCAAGGCCGAGAACCACGCGGCGAGCTTCTCGTCACCTGCCATCGGCGCCGGCGCCGGCGCCCCGTCCGAAGGGCCGGGCGGCTCGAAGGCCTCGGTCCGCGGTGGACCCTCCTCCGGCGGCGCGTCGCCGTAGAACGCCGTCACGGGAAGCTGTGACAGGTCCGGCACCTCCGGCGCCTCGGGGATCGGCGGCAGGACCACCGGCGGCGCCGCGCTCAGCACGGCCTGATCGCCTCCGCCGGCGAGCTCCTCTCCTACGCGCTTGAGCTCGGAGAGGAGGTGGTAGGCCGTCTGCGGGCGGGCGTCCTGGTCGGCGTGCAGCATCGACATCACGACGCTCGCCAGCCGCGGGTGGACGTCGGTCCGCACCCGGGCGAGCGGTACGGGCGTGGCCTGAAGATGAGCCTTCAGGATCGCGACCGGCGCGCTCTCGTGGGTGATCCCGGCATACGGAAGACGGCCCGAGAGCAGCTCGTAGGCCACGCACCCCAGCGCGTAGAGATCCGTCCGGGGATCGATGATCCCATCCTCGTGGATCTGCTCCGGCGCGATGTAGCCGAGCGTGCCGATGACCCCGATCTCGCTCTCTCGCATCCCCGCGACGGTGCGCGCGATGCCCCAGTCGATGAGGCGGACGAAGCACGACAGGCCGGTATGAGCCTGCACCCGGATGTTGCTCGGCTTGACGTCGCGGTGGACCAGCCCGCGGCCATGAGCCTCCGCGAGGCTGCACGCGATCTGGTAGATCACATGGGCGGCGAAGGGCTGCTGCTGGCCGCCGACTCGTAGGTAGGCCGTCAGGTCGCGCCCCGGCACGTACTCCAGGACCAGATAGTGCAGACCATCGGTGTCACCGGAGTCGAAGATCCGCACCGTATTCGGGTGGGCCAGACGCGCGGTGAGCGCCGCCTCTTGTCGGAGGCGGACGACGGCGTCGTCCTCCTCGGTCTCCACGGCGATGAGCTTCACCGCGACCGGCCCACCGGTCCCCAGGTGGACGCCACGGTAGACCTGCCCCATGCCACCGTGACCGATGAGCTCGACGAGCTCGTAGCGCCCGGCGAGACGGCGCCCGACGAGGCGCTCGACGTCGCCGCTCATCGCATGCGTCCATTGAGGGCCGAGGTCATCGCGGCGTCACCTCCGCGGCGTCCGCGTTCGCCTGGCGCATCGCCTGCGCCTTGAGCAGCAACGCACGGGCGGTCGGGTGATCGCCCTCGACGGCGAGGGCAGAACGCATCAGCGCTTCGCACTCGGCGTAGCGCCCGCTGTTGTATGCGCGCCGGCCGAGGTCGACCAACTCGTCCACCCGCCCCTGGCGGTCCGCCGTCACCCCTGCGGGCTGAGCGCCGCGCTCCATCGCCGAATCGGTTCGGGGCTCCGAGATGCGGGTCCAGATGGCGAGGCCGAGCACGACGCCGATGATCACCGCGACGTTGAGCGTGAGGTGACCGAGAACCGCGTTGCTCCGAAGCGAGCGATACGGCGCTCGGCGATGCCCATCGGCGATGTCGATCGCCACGACGACGGCGTCCCAGACGCTCCACAGCCAGGGGAGCACGAGCACCGCGCCGATGGCGCACCACATGCCTCGGTCACGGTCGCCGTTGTAGACCTGGCCCATCCCCGGCAAGACGAGCGAGAGCAAGCCCGCCGTGCCCGGACTGTGCGATGGCTCCGGGGGGTAGGCCGTGTGGCGGCCCTGCGTCGGGGCGGCGGGCGCGGGGGCCGGCGGAGGCGTCGCCAGCGGGACGCGCTGGGGCTGCGGCGTGCGCCGCTCCACGTGCAGGGCGGGCGCCGGGCTGCGCGGCGGCGTGGGCGGAAAGCGACCGGGCTCGCTGACCGGATCGAGCCGAGCCGGGCGCGGGAGTCGACCGGTCGCGCTCGGCTCGGGGGATGGGACGGGCAGCCGCAGCACCAGCGGACCGAGATCGACGGAGCCGATGTCCGACGTGACGGGCGAGTCCTTCGCCGCGGAGCGTTCGTAGCGCCCCGTGACGGCCCCCGTCGAAGCCGGATGGCCGGGCCGGTGCCGACGACCCGCGCCACCATGCATGACCTGCGTCGAGGCGCGCGGGTCCTGATCGTAGCGAGCGAGGTGCGAGCCCGGCGTCGCGCGGGGCGTGGTCTCCGCGTCGCGGATGGCCGCGCCCCTCGGCCAGTCCCCCGTGGCGTCTCCCGGCGACTCGACGAGCCCCTCGCGGGAGTAGACGTCGGTCGGCGGATCCGGCGGGGGCGGCTGGGAGTCGCGCCGCGCGGCGCTCAGCACGTCGACCCCAAAGCGGGTCGTCTTCTGCTCCGCCGGCGCGTCGGCGGCCTCGCGCACCAAATCGTCGCCGAGACGGCGCGTACCGGGAAACGAGGGCCTGTCGTCGGGGGGACGTTGGGCCGGGGGCGGGGTGCTCGCCTCGCGCACCAACGAGATGTCGAAGGGCAGCGTGGCCGGAGCATCCGCCGCGCGAGCCGCCCGCCAGGCGCCGGAGACGGACTCCCCCGCCTCGAAGAGGGCACCCACCTCGTGGTCGGGGGACTCCTCGATCTCGGCGACGGCCCCGAGACGCTCGAAGACGAGCGCGAGCTGCTCGGCTTCGTAGCGGACGAGATCCCCCGCCACCAAGACGCCGGTCGCCAACCCGTCCCGCAGATCGTCGATGGGTGCAGATCCAGTGGTGCGACAAGAATATACAATAATATCAGATAGATG
>CAYOBQ010000125.1:0-28363 GCA_964402225.1 uncultured Nannocystaceae bacterium
TTGAACTCGGCCGGCGGGCACGCACATCACTTGGTCGCTTGGTCTGCCGCACCGTTCTAGGACACTACTTCTTCTTCTCGAAGAGGCAATCGGCGCGGTTGTTCCCGTAGCGCTGCTTGTAGGGCGCGTACACCATGCACGAGCCGTCGATGCAGACCCGCTGACACAGCCCGTACTTCTCGCGGTGCTCGACCTTGCGGGTCATCCCAGTCAACGGATCGGCGACCCGGTTGTAGCTGGCCTTGGACCCGTCCCCCTCGGCGGCGCTGTGCAGGCTCGTGACGATGCCCTTGGGGACGCCCTTGAGCCACATCCCACGGTAGGCGGCGATGGCCTCTCTCTGGGCGGCCATGTCCTTCGGGTTCGCGCTGCCTCCGGGCATCTCGAAGACGTGGCCGTAGCCTTCGCGGACCATCGCCTGCACGAGGTCGTCGCAGCGGACGAGCAGACGCTTGTAGTGGTCGCGCTCACCGCTGCTCTTGCAGTTCCAGACGCGGCTGCGGGCGAAGTAGGTGCCCCGCTTCTGCAGGTAGTAGAGCGCGAAGCCCGACCAGCCGCCCCACTCGTGAACCGGGCCATAGCTCTCGAGGGTGTTGTAGCCCATGAGCCGGACCTTCGAGTTCTTCTGGCGCCCAGAGCGCACGGTGAACGAGTCGCCGTCGCTCCAGTAGACCTTGACCTTCTCACCGTCGAGGACGACGGCGTTGGCGAGCTCCCGCTTGCCGGAGACGTCCGGTCCGGCAAGGGCGAGGCCCGAGAGCAACGAGACGAGGATGATGATGCGCATGCGTTCTCCACTACCACGAGCGCGCGAGTCGCGTCGCGCAGTCACGACGTAGCGACCGCGCAGAGGATTCAAGAGGCATTGACCCCGATCCCGGGGCACCGCACATTGTCGCGGCGATGAAGGACGAAGAGCTCGACGATCTCGCCGCCATCGGCAGGAAGCCGACGTGGCTCCTGGCGCTGCTCCTCTTCGCCATATTGGCCGGCGCCGGCTTCCTCGGGTGGAAGATGTTGACGGCGCTCTCCCCGACGCGGGTGCTGGTGGCCATCGACGTCGGAGGCCACTGGTTCGAGGGCGCAAAGCCCGCCGCCCAACTCGCCGACCGCCTCAACGGCCAGCTCGAGCTGCTCGGCTTCGAGCCGGTGAGGCCGGGCGATCCAGAGACGCTGGCCGCCCTCGATGGCACAGATGATCTGCGCGCCGCCGCCCGCAAGCTCGGCGCCGCCTACGTGGTGAGCGGGCGTCTGACGCCGGAGCTGACGAAGCACGACGTGGGCGAGGGCTACCACTCGATGGTGCTCAGCGGACACCTCGAGGTGGCCCACGCAGACGACGAGTCGGCCCAGCGAGGCGAGCTCTACGCCTGGTCCGGCGCGCCCAAGGCGGAGCAAGCGATGTCCCTGGCCGTACGGAGCGCCGCGTCCCAGGCCGCCGCGAGCGCCATCCCGCTCCTCCTCGCCCACCCGGTCGTCGCGGAGCTGCTGCAAAGCGACGTCACGACGATGGGCCAGCTCCGCAAGGCCGAGAAGTTCGCGCAGCTCCGCAGCCGTGAGTTGAGCACCGCTGAGAAGACCTACGCCGCCTACGAGGCGCGGCGCAAGCGGGGCGAGGCCGGCCCGGCGGAGGTGAGCTACCACGGGCCGATGTCGACCCAGGACCGGCTGGGTGGCGCGGGGCCCAACGGGTTTCTGGTGATGACCGAGGACATCCAACCCTTCGTCACGCCACGCAACACCAGGCTCAGCTACTACGAGCGGCTCGAGACCCTGGAGTGGCGGCGACCGGACGGGAGCTCACGGTCGCTGTGGCAGGGGTACAATGTCTACAGCTACCCGGCGGCCTCCAACGACGGTCGCGCGGCGGCCTTTGTCGAGGACATCTTCGGCGTCGCCAAGACCATCACCGTGGTCGGGTCCGAGGGGGACGCCCGACGGGTGGTCGTCGACGAGGCGCACCGCTTCAGCACCCCACGGCCCTCCGCCGACGGTGTCCACGTCGCCGCCTACGACCGCGAGTGCCGCCGCTGCGACGACGGGCTCCTGGTGCTCCGCGTGAGCGACGGCGCCCGCCTCTTCGCCGCCGGCCACGAAGGGGGCGTCTTTGGCGGCTACGCCTGGCTCGACCGGGACCGTCTGGCGCTGCTGCACACGCCGACGACCGACGCCACCGAGGGGGCCCCCCCCCGCGTCTTCGCCGCCGAGAGGCAGACCGTCTGGGTGCTCGACCTCACGAAGCCTGGGCCCAAGCCACAGGCGCTGTTCACCGTCCCCGAGGGCACCCGGCTACGGCAGATCTCCACCAACGCCACCGGCGAGCTCCTGGTCTTTGCGGCCCGGACGCCCGAAGGCACCGGCGTGGCCCTGTTGCCAGTCGCGGCGCCGGACCTCGTCATGCATGCGATCGGCGAACGAGTCGACTGGCCGCGGCTCTCCCCCGACGGCCGCCGCCTCACCTTCAGCATCGGCCGACGCAGCGCCGAGGACATCGCGGTGCTGCCGATCACCGGCGGCGCGCCGACGCGGCTGACGAAGAACCCGACGCGGGACCGCTACCCCTTCTTCGCCGCCGACGGGGGCCGGATCTTCTTCGAGGCCCTCGGTGACGACCCGAACTTCCCGCGACGCCGCCACAGCTTCGTCGCCTCGGTACCATCGCGACCGTGAGCTTCGATCCCGCGGCCCACCGCCTCGCCTTCCGCGCGCGTTGGGCCGCGGCGGTGCTTCTCCTGACGCCGCTGTTGCCCTACGAGCTCATCGACGGCCGCCCACAGTTCCTGTGGCAGCTCGCTGGCGAGCTGTCCTCCGCGGGGCTCCTGGCCGCCCTCGCCGTGAGCGGCGCGGGGCTGGCCGTGATGGCGATCGGGGTCCTCGCGAAGGATGCGAGCGCCCAGGCCATCGCCACGCTCGGGGCGCTTCTGGGGGCCGCGTTGGTGATCAAGCTCGGCGCCGAGCAGTCGGCCTGGGAGGCCCTGCCCCTCCCCGAGAGCCTCGCGAGCCGGCCCGGTTGGGCGATGCTGGCCCTCGCGCTCACAGCCTCCGGCGCCTACCTCACCTTCCCCGCCCGCACCCGCCGACTCGGCCACTCCTACCTCGTCACAGCCGTCGCGATCACCGCCGTCTACTACGGCTGGCCGACGCGGGGCGAGGCGCCGATCGCCACCGTGGGGCGCGCCCTGGGGAGCCTCGACATGCTCCCCAGTTGGCGCTTCAAGCTCGGATTCGTGGTCATGGCCACGCTGGCGCTCTGGCCCGCTCTGGTCGCGATGGTCGGGCTGCTCCATGTGCGCACACCGCCCACAGACGCCCACCCGGTGATCGGCATCGTCGCGCTCTACGGGCTCCCGCTGCTGATGGCGATGTTCATCTTCCGCGGCGTCCCGGGATCGGCGGACTACGGCTGGAACCTCTTCGCCGCCGCCGGGGCGGTCGCGGTCCTGGCGGCCATCGTGTCGCTGCTCGCGTCGGCGCTGGAGGTGCTGGGCGGTGCGTTGGCCTCCGATCCCGAAGCGGGGCCGCGCCCAATGCCGCGGCGAGCCCTGGCCACCACCGTCGGGGCGCTGGTGACGCTCGGGGCGACCCAGGCGTTGCTTGCACGACCGCCCACCAAGGGGGTCCGGTGGGTCCTCTCCGAGGCGACCACCGAAGGGAACGCGCTCTACACGCAGGCGCTGCCCCAGTGGAACCACGCCAGGCTGCGCTGGGACCAGGAGGCGCGGCACCGCAGCGGTGCCCAGGCGACCCTCGCGGTGCGCGGCGCGGGCCGAGCGCTCGTGGAGGCCGCCGGGGGGATCGACGCGGCGCTGGGGAGGGCGATGTCGACGCTGACCCGGGAGAGCGCCGGGCTACACGTCGCCGGACGTCGCTGGTATCGACTGGTCGGGGCCGTCAACGACGCTGCGCGCGCCGCGGGGCTCCCCTACTACCTCGACCCCACGGTCGTCACCTTCCGTGGCCCCGACGGGCTGCGCCGGCACCTCGACGTCCGGACCTACCGGATCGAGGCCGTCCGGCGCTACCGAGCCGACGGCCGGGACTTCGCGACGCTCCACGTCCGCAACATCGGCGGGCGCGGGCTCCCGCTGCTCGGCTTCTCTCGCGACCTTCAGCCCTTCGCGCTGGTGGCGACCGACGAGATCGCCGAGTTCGAGGACACCCTGCTCTCGGGCGCCGCGGCGAGCCCACCCACCTGCGACAAAGAGCCGCGAAGTGACCTCGCTCGACCAGGTCTCGAGCGCTGCGGCACGGTCCTCGCCGCGCTGGTGGAGGCCGTCAGCGGAGGCCTGCGACCCGCCATCGTCGCGCTCACGGATCGCCACGAGCTACAGCATCAGATCGACGGCCCCCACCTGGTGATGTCGGGGGCCGTCCTCGACCACCTGCCCCGACACGGCGAACAGCTCCGCGAGCGCGTGAACCGCGAGCTGTCGGCCTACGTCGCGGAGCTCGTCACGGCGGAGGCGCCGCCCAAGCTGGGGCTCCTGCACCTCATGCGCTTCGCGATCAACGCGGGCCCCGGAGCCGCCGAGCACCACGTCGCCCTCATCGCCTTGGAGGCGCTCACGGGGGAGCCGGTCGTGGACGCCCACGGCGACGTGAACCTCCTCGAGGCGATCGCCGCCTTCGACGCCCTCTCCCGGCTCGACGACGCGGCACTTCGCCAGCGCGCCCACGTGGCGTGGCGCAACCTGTACGGGTTCGCCCTCGCCGGGGTCGTCGCGTTATCCGAGTAGGTCGCCGGCCTACACGACTTCCAGGCAACATGTATCATTCCACCCGCACGTTCTCGTGTGGGGGGAATTTCGGATGCACGCACCGCGGAGAGTCGCTGCGCTGGTGGTCTGCCTGACGGGGCTCGCGGCCGCCCAGGACATCCAGGCCTTCAAACCCGCCGTCGGCACCTGGAACTACCTGTCCGTCAACGGCGCTGCCGTGGCGGAGCCGGGGCTCCTCATGCCCTCGCTCTACGTCAACTACGGCCGCAATCCGCTGGTCCATCGGGACGCGGACGGGAACATCCTCGAGCTGGTCATCGAGGATCTCACGACCTTCGACATGCTGGTCGTGGTGGGCCTGCACGAGCGGGTCGAGGTGGGGCTCGGCGTCCCGGTCGGCTACAGCGGCGGGGACGAGAGCGTCAGCGTCGACGGTGGGTCGGGCCTCGGTGATGTGCGGGTGCTGCCGAAGCTGGTGCTCGTCGGCGCCGAAGAGGGCTTCGGGCTGGCCATCGCGACGCCCTTCTCCTTCCCCACCGGCGACCTCGACGGGGGCTCCGAGCGCCACTTCGTCGCCCGGCCTCACCTCGTGGCGGACTACCGTGGTGCACGCTGGTCGGCGGCCGTCAACGCCGGCTACCGGTGGCGGCCGACGAACCGCGCGAAGCTGGAGCCGCTCACCGTGGGCAGCGGGCTGACCTACGGCGTCGCGGGCATGTACGCCTTCGGGGATGGCGAGCTCCAAGCCCTCGCGGAGGTCTTCGGGACTCGGTTCACGGGCGAGACGGAGGGGCAGCCGACGCCCCTCGAGGGGCTCGTCGGGATGCGTCTTTTCAGCAGCTTCGACCTCGCCTTCACCCTCAGCGCGGGGCTCGGCCTTATCCCGGACTACTCCGCCCCCGAGTTCCGCGTGATCTCGGGACTGGCCTGGACGCCGTCCGGCGAGTCCAAGGCCTTCGGGCCGGCGCTGCGTGTGGGGGACCGCGACGGCGACGGCGTACAGGACGCCCTCGACGCGTGCGTCAATGTCCCGGAGGACGCCGACGGCTTCCAGGACGCCGACGGATGCCCCGAGGCCGACAACGATCTCGACGGCGTCGCCGACGCCGAAGACCAGTGCCCGGCGCGCCCGGAGGACGCCGATGGCTTCGAGGACGAGGACGGGTGCCCCGAGGTGGGCCCGGCGCCGGTGGCCGCGGCGTCGGGCGTCGCCATAGACGGCGACCGCCTCGACCTCCCGGAGCGCATCTTCTTCGAGACCAACCGCGCCAAGCTACGCCCCGAGAGCTTCCCGGTGCTGACGGAGGTCGCTCGACTCCTGCGCCGCCGGCCGGACCTCGGGCGCGTGCGCGTCGAGGGCCACACCGACTCGAAGGGGGGCGCAAAGCACAATGAGTTGCTCTCCGCCCAGCGAGCCGAGTCCGTCGTCTTGTTCCTGGTCAGCACGGGGCTCCCGCTCGAGCGGTTCGACAGCGCCGGCGTGGGCGACCGTCGCCCCGTCACCGACAACTCGACCCGCCAGGGGCGCGCCCTGAACCGACGCGTGGAGTTCGTCTTGCTGAAGGCCGAGCCCGCCGCGGTTGAGCCCGAGCCGACGCCGATCGCGGCCCCCGTGGCCCCGGAGCCCGAGCCCACCGCCATCCCCGTGGCCCCGGAGCCCGAGCCCATCGCCCCCCCCGTGGCGACGGACCCCGAGCCCGAGCTCCAGCCGATCGCGATCACCGTGGGGCCTGCGCCGGACCCCGAGCCCGTCGCCGCCGAGCCCGCGGTCGTGATACCGGCGGAGGTTCCAAACGAGGACACCGGCGACGCCGATCCGCTCCCCCCCATGGACACCGTGACCGCCATCATCCCCGAGAGCGGACGCGCCGCCGCTGAGATCGTATCCATCGAAGCGGTGGAGGTCACGGGCTCGGCGGACGCGGTGACCATCGAGGTGACGCTCACGGGCAGGGCCCCGGAGAACGCTCGCGCACACCTCAACAAGCATCGCGACATGCTGGTGATCGAGCTGCCGGGCGTCGCGGCCGACCGGCAGCGGCCCAAAGCCAGCCACGACAAGGTGCAGGCGGTGCTCGTCCACACCGCTGGCGGCGCCGCCTACATCAAGGTCCGCTTCAAGAAGCCGCTGCGCGGAAGCGCCGTCGAAGTCTCCACCACCGACGCCAGCCTCCACGTGCGGCTGTCGCACGACGCCCCCAAATCCCCCGCCGTCGCTGGCGCCCGCTGAAGAGGTCATCGAAGATGCGCAGTATCTCGCAGATCGTGCTCGCCATCCTCCTGTGCGCGCCCGCCTACGCTCAGGAGCTCGAGGTCACGGCCGTCCAGTGGGTCCAGGGCAACGACGACATCCCACACCCGGCTCTGAATGGCCGCCCGACGATGCTGCAGGCCATCGCCGAGGGCGGGCAATGCAACGGGTCCTACTCCTACCACTGGGACATCAACGGCGACGGGGACTACGAGGACGCCAACGAGCAGGACCGCAACGCCTCGAGCGGCGGCAACTACAACAGCTACTTCGCGGCGCTGGGGATCGACGTCCAGTTCCCCGACGTCCAGGGCGACACGCTGCTTTTCCCCAAGGTCGAGGTCACCTGCGGGGAGGAGACGGCGACGGCGATCATGCCGGTGCAGGTACGCGTTCAGCGCCTGTGCCCCAACTACCCCGCGAACAACAACTGCGGGCCCGACGAGAACATCCAGCTCACCCGCCGCTGGCACGCCGATCGCGCCGTCGACCGGGCGCTTTGGTACATGTTCACCAGCTTCCGCCACTTCCGCGACGACGGGCACGGACACAACGTCCACACCTGCCGCTACGAGCCCGCGGGGCCCATGCTCTATGGGCACGGTCACGCGATGAACGCTTTCCTCCGGCGCGGCCACGGCCACGGGCCGGGCCGCGCCGGGGACGTCTACTACCGGCACCTCACGCAGTGCGGGCTCCACGCTCAGCTCACCACCTTCGCGATGAGCGGCGGCATGTACTTCAACGACGTCAACGACGTCGGCGTCAACGAGCAGCGCATCTCGTACCAGAACGGACAGTTGGGCGGCTTCGGTCACTGGTCGTCCTACGGCGCCACCGCGTGGGTCGAGCCCGTCGCCAGCTTCGGCAACCCGGACTACGAGGCGCCCGCCGGCCCCAACAACATCGTGGGCCGGACCCTGCGCGACATCGGGCAGGACCTCGCCGACGGCTTGATCCAGTGCATGCGCGGCGACGGCGGCTGGTACTACTCCTGCAGCAACGGCGGGGGGAGCACCAACGATGGCTCCACCAACGGTTGGGCCCCCGAGTCCCTGCGCCTGCTGGAGCGCAAGTTCGGCATCGACACCTACCAGTGGGCCAAGGACCGGCAGCGCACCTGGCTCGACAACAACTGCAACAACGGCACCTGCAACTACCACCACGGCGACGCCCGCCTGTCGGGCAACGCCCTGGTCGGCTACGGGTGGACCAACGACGAGGTCTTCTCCGGCCAAGGCAACCTGCAGGCGCACCTCAACTCGGTGCAGGGCAACAACCACGAGAGCCTCGGGCTGTACTACATGTACGCCTCGACCAAGGGGCTGCGCTCCTTCGTCCCCGAGATCACCCGCCTCCCGAACGGCCGCGACTGGGCCGCGGAGTTCACCGACTTCCTCCTCCGCCAGCAAGCCGCCGGGGGGAGCTGGAGCTGGGCCGGCGGCTGGCCCTGGCGGGGGAGCGTCAACGACGCCTCACGGACCGCGATGATCACCCAGATCATCCAGTCTTGGCTCGAGGTCTCCGCGTACGCCCGCGCCATCCCCGAGCTCGCTGGCCCGGGCATCGACATCACCTTCGACCACTCCTGGTCCTACGTCCTCGATCCGGGCGTGACGATGGAGACCTTCCGCTGGAACGTCATCGACTACCCCAACGGCCTCGACGCGAACGGCGACGGTGACTTCGACGACGAGGGCGACTTCGAGCCCGAGGACGACAACGACAACGGGACCATCGAGCACGATGAGATCGTCTGGGACTTCGAGACCGACGACCCCAACGAGCCCTTCGTCTACGCCTACCAGGCCGATCTCGACTGGGACGACGTCCTCGACTTCAAGGTCACGCTGGAGGTCGAAGACTCCGACGGGCGCACCGTCACCGACGAAGACTCGGTCCAGATCCAGGTCTCGTTGCGCAACCACAAGCCGGTCATCATCCCCCACCCCGACGGCCTCGGCGTGCGCTACCGAGGGTACATCGGCTCCGACATCCTGCTCGATGGCCGCGCGAGCTACGACGTCGACGCCGAGCACGACATCTTCCCCGGCGACGGCGAGCGGCCCGAGGGCATCCGTGACCACATCACGCTCATCGCCTTCGATCTCGACCTCGACGGGCAGTACGAGCTCGATGAGGGCGAGGACGGGACCGACAGCACGGTCGTGATGGACCTGCGCGAGGGCCTCGCCGAGGGGGACTTGATCGCCGTCCCGATGATGGTCTGCGACGACGGTCAGTGGAACGGCAAATGCTACGACAGCCCCGAGCGCGACTGCTCCGAGTGCGCCTTCGGATCGGCCCCGGTGCAGCTCGTCCCCAACGTCGATCCGCCGGTCATCGATCTGGGCGACAACCCCTACGCGTCGGAGGGACACGACCCGGTCCAGCTCGATCTCTCGGGCTCCATCGACCCCGAGGGCGTCCTCGGCCTGACCTACCTCTACGAGATCATCGAAGGCCGCGGCGAGTTCGTTCAGGCCGAGGCCTACCAGGACATCGACGACGACATGGGCCCAGACGTGACCTACGACCCCGACGCCGACGGGCCGCGCACGGACCGCATCCGGGTCACGGTGACGGACTTCGGCGGGATGTCCTCCGAGGACGAGATCCGGGTCACGGTCGAGAACATCCCCCCCGTCGTCGACATGTGGGACCTCTCCTTCGAGGGCATGAGCCCCATCGTCGGGGACCTCTCGGTCGAGAACCGTGGCAACGGGCGCTACCGCGTCTCCCTCGACGCCCGCCCGAACGCCAACGTGAACACCTGGGTGAGCTGGGCCGGGCGTGACGAAGGCGGCGACGAGCTGCGGATGACCGCGGATCTCGATCCCGACGGCGAGATCGACCTGCGGGCGGACGGCGCGCGCGGCACGGCGGGCCCCTTCCCCTGCCCCGGTGGCCAGGCGATCAGCCCTGATGTGCGACTCCACGACGACGCCGATGCCACCCGTGGCGACGAGCGGGAGATCCAGGTCCCGGCGGCGGATCCCACCCTGCGGTTCTACTTCGACCTCGGCGACGACGGCGCCTTCGAGGTCGCCGGCGGTGGGCAGAGCTGGTTCGAGTTCGATGCCCAGCCCGGGCAGGAGCAGGTCACGGTCGCCGGCTACGTGCGCGGCGCCGAGGGCGCGCCCACGGCGTTCGAGCAACCGGTGGCCTTGGAGAACGCGGACCCCGTCTTCGAGGATGCGCGGCTGTTGAGCCAGGACGGTTTCGACGTCGTGGCCAGCGCCTCGGCGGTCGACCCCGATGGCGACGCGGTGACCTACGTCTTCGACTGGGGCGACGGCACCCCCGTCACGCGCAACCGCGGGGGCGTCGCGGCCCACAGCTACGCCGACGGCGAGTTCCGCGCCTACGAGCTGACGATCACCGTCGAGGATGGCCAAGGCGGATCGGTCGCGCGGGCGCTCGACGTCGTCTTCCAGGCGCCCCAGGAGAACCGCGACCCGGCGATCTCGGAGGTGCGGGTCATCAAGGAGGGTGGCTTCGACGTCCTGGTGGTCATCTCCGCCACGGACCCGGACCGCGATCCGCTAACCTATGACATCCGTTGGGGTGACGCCACCCCCAACTCCCTGGTCCACAACGGCATCGCCGCCCACACCTACCCGGCGGAGTTCCGCGACTGGGGCATCACCGTGACGGTCGACGATGGGCGGGGCGGATCCGCCGTCCGGGTGGCCAACGTGGACTTCCCGCCGCCGCAGGCCAACCGCCCGCCGGTGGTCGAGGAGGTCCGCCTCATCCGCCAGGGCGAGTGGGAGCTGCTCGCGGTCGTGGGCGCCAGCGACCCCGACGGGGACGGGCTCGAGTACACCATCGACTGGGGCGACGACAGCGAGCCCACCGTCAACCGCGGCGGCATCGCGGCCCATGTCTACCCCGAGGACGTCTTCCGCGCCTACACCATCACCGCGAGCGTGACCGACGGGCGCGGCGGCCAGGCCGAGGGGGACGCGCAGTTCAACTTCCCGGAGCCGGCGGACAACGCGCCGCCGGTCATCTCCGGGGTGGGCGTGGACATCGGCGCTCGCGGGCAGATGTCGCTATCCGTCGACGCCTTTGATCCCGAGGGGCGCGCGCTGACGTACCGCGTCCATTGGGGCGACGAGATCGAGGCGGACGCCACCGCCAACCTGATCGGGGGTCAGGGCGTACACCGCTACGAGCTCCCGGAGGGTGGCGCGCCCTACGAGGGCCACGTGCTGGTGCGCGACGATCTCGGCAACGAGGCGCGGGAGAACTTCCAGGCCCGGGTCCAGGACAGCCCGACCCTCGTGCGTGACTTCTCGGTCAACGTCATCCGCGACGGAACGGTGCTGGTCAGCGTCGTCGCCGAAGACCGCGACGGCGGCGAGTTCCTGGTCTACTCCTTCGACTTCGGCGACGACGGGGCCTTCGACGTCGTCAACCAGGCCGACTCGAGCATCGTCCACAGCTTCCCCGAGGCCGGCGAGTACGGCATCCGCGTGCGCGTGACCGACACCTGGTCCGGCAACAGCGTCGAGGAGGTCACCCGCATCGGTCTGGCGCCGTGGGTGGGTGAGAACGGGGCGCCGGTGGTGATCGGCGCCGAGGTCACCCACGGCGGACGCGGTCGCGTCGACGTCGCGGTGGACGCGTGGGACCCCGAGGGGGGCCGCCTCACGTACCGGGTCCATTGGGGGGACGAAGAGGAGCCCGACACATCGGAGGTCGTGGTCGGTGGCTTCGGCGACCACCGCTACGCCGCGCCAAGCCCCGAGGACACGCCCTATGCGGCGTGGGTCGACGTCACCGACGTCGCGGGCTCCACGACGCGCCACGACTTCGGGGTGACGGTGGTCGACCAGCCCACCCTGGTGCGCTCCGTCTCGGCCAACGTCATCCGCGAGGGCACGGTCCTGGTCTCGGTGGCGGCCGAGGACGGCGACGGTCGCGACGCGCTGCTCTACAGCTACGATTTCGATGGCGACGGCGTTTGGGAGCTCGATGATCTGGCCACCGACAGCGTCGTCCACAGCTACGACGAGCCCGGCGACTACACCATCGTGGTGGGCGTGCGGGATCCGTGGACCGGGACGCGCGTGGTCGAGGCGACCGACGTGCAGCTCCAGCCCTGGGTGGCGGAGAACGCGGATCCGGTCATCCACGACCTTCGCCTGGCCCACGGGCCTCGCGGTCTGGTCACGCTCGCTGTCGACGCCAGCGATCCCGAGGGTGGCCGTGTCGATCTCGTGGTCCACTGGGGCGACGAGGACCAGGCGGACGCGCTGGCGCCCTTGGCGGGCTTCGGGACCGAGCATCGGTACGCCTTCCCGGCTGACGCCGACGCGGGGCCCTACGGCGGCTTCGTCCGGGCGACGGATCCCCAGGGCGCGTCGGTCGAGCGTGCCTTCGAGGTCCGCATCGTTGATGCCCCGACGGTGATCCGCGCGATCTCGGTGAGTCGGGTGGACGGCGGCACCTATCTCTTCGACGTCCTCGCCGATGACGGCGATGGCGCCGACCAGCTCCGCTACGACTTCGACTTCGACGGCGACGGGAGCTCGGAGCTCGTCGACCAGGCCGCAAGCAGCACCATCCACACCTTCGACGGCCCCGGGCTGTACCCGGTGGGCGTCGTGGTGACGGACACCTGGTCCGGCGCGCGGGTCGAGTCCGGGACCGAGGTAGACGTGGCGCCGTGGCAGGCGGAGAACCAGCCGCCGGTCGTGCACGACGTAGAGGTGTCCACTGGGCCCCGCGGCCTGGCCGCGATCGTAGTCGACGCCGAGGACCCCGAGGGCGGACGCCTCAGCTACGAGGTTCACTGGGGGGACGAGGCGGCTCCCGAGGCGCTGTCGCAGATGCCGGGTGCTGTGGGGGAGCACGTGTACGCGTGGCGGGCCGACGAGGAGAGCTACGCTGGCCGGGTGGTGGTCACGGACAACGCCGGGGCGACCGCGGAGGGCGAGTTCGACGTGAAGGTCGACGACGGCGAGACCGTCATCCGCGAGGTCTCCGTCTCGGTGTTGCGCGGCGGGACGATCCTCGCCTCGGTGACGGCCAGCGACCCCGACAGCGACGAGCTGCTCCACGGCTTCGACTTCACGGGCGACGGCACCTGGCAGGTCACCGACTCCGCCGAGTCGAGCGCGGTCTACTCGTACGAGGAGGCGGGCGACTACACGCTGGGGGTCTCCGTCACCGATCCGTGGTCCGGCGCCGTAACCGAGACCGAGCACCCCTTCCAGCTCGACCCGTGGGACGGTGACTCCCCGATCGCCGACGACCACCTCGAAGGTGAGGAGGGCTTCTGTCTCGTGTTCCGGATCGGCGAGGACGTGGGCGACCTCTCGACCAAGGTCGATCCAGAGGCCTGCAACCGACAGGTCAACCCCGGCGAAGCGCTCTACACGTGGGACTTCGGCGACGGCTCGATGGGTCGCGGCAGCGAGGTCGGGCACCGCTACGCCGACGACGGGATCTACGACGTGGTCATCCGCGGCGGCACCGTGGGGCGGCCGATCGAGTCCCGCATCCAGGTCTTCATCGCGAACGTGGCGCCCTCCTTTCTGACACAGCCACCGGTGGTCGCGACCCCCGGTGAGATCTACACCTACACGGTGCGCTTGGAGGATCCCGGGACCACCGACCGCGTGCGGCTGACGTTGGATGACGCGCCGGACGGGATGACGTTGGAGCGAGACGCCGACACGGATCGCCGGTGGGTCGTACGCTGGGAGGTCCCGGCGGAGCTCGCCGACCGCCAGGTCGAGGTCACGCTTCGGGCCATCGACGGGCACGGCGATGGGGACAACTGGAGCGACGACGGCGGCGACACCTTGCAGGCGTACTTCCTGTCGCTCTCCGGTGGGGGCAGCGGCGGAACCGGTGACGTCGACGCGGGGATGGACGGCGGCGTGGAGGACGACGGAGGGCTCGGCCTCGACGAGTTCACGGGGAGCAGTTGCACCTGCGACGCGAGTGGCGGCCCCGAGCTCGGCTTCCTGCTCTTCCTCGGCTTGATCGCGATCCGCCGGCGGCGCTGATCAGCTCTCGGCGCTGCTCGGCACCGCGGGCAGCTCACCCTCCCCCTCCGCCCGCTTTGGGAAGAGGGGGGTGTTCGCGACGCGCAGGACCCAGGCCCAGGCGCGCTGGGTCACTGCCCCTAGGCGGGCCCGCCAGGCGAGGGACGGGGGAGGCTCGGAGGCCGGCTCCGCCGCTGGCTCTGGGATGGGCTCGGCGGCCTTCGGCGCCGCCACCGTGGCCGACTCGGCGTTCATCCCCGCGAGGTAGGTCTCGTCGGCGATCGCCGTCGCCTCCGGGGGCTCATCGACCGCCGACGGCGCGCCCCCCTTGGCGTCGAAGGACTTGCGCAACAGCGCGTCGAGCTTGTCGGGCGTCACCGCGGCGGTGGCCTCCGGCGCGCTCATGCGGATGATGCGCACCTTGGGCTCGGGTGAGACGACCGGCGCCATCATCAGGGTGTCGCTCGCCTTCTTCGTCCGACCTTCAGCGACGGCGGCGTCGACCTCGTGCCACACCGCGGCCAGCGCTTCGAGGACGGGGCCCGTGTCCGGGACCCGGTCGCTGACCTCGCGCGCCAGGCAACGCGCGACGATCTCGTCGAGCCCGGACGGGCGTCGAGGATCCGGAGGGAGAGGGGGCGGCGGGGTGTCGAACGCGTCGAGGACGTCTTCGAGGGTCCTGTTCTTCGTGGGCGGCCGGCCCGCGATCATCTCGAAGAGGACCGAGCCGAGGGCGAAGACGTCGGTCCAGGGGCCGATCTCTCCGCGAAAGAACTGTTCCGGAGCGCCGTAGCTGTAGGAACCCCAGCCGGCCACCGTGAGCTCGTGATTCCCGTTGCCGAACGGGTTGCTCTCCTCCGCCTCGTCGAGGCGCTTCATGAGGCCGAAGTCGAGGAGTCGGAAGCGGCGCTGGAAGTCGATGCCGATGTTGCCGGGCTTGAGGTCGCGGTGGACCACGCCGCGTTGATGCGCGTAGCCGAGCCCCGCCCCGACCTCGAGGCCCATCCGCACGATGGTGCCCAGGCTCGGGCCGCGGCCACGGCGCCGCGCGTTGTTGAGCGCGTCGTGCAGCGTGCAGTTGCGCGGGAGCAGGTCCATGACCATGAAGAGGCGCCGCTCGTCCAGTTGGCCAAAGGCGTGGACCCGGACCAGGTTCGGGTGGTCGAAGGTGCTCAGGGCGCGGGCCTCGCGTAGGAAGGAGGCTCGCGTCTTGGCCTGCACCTGCGCGTTACCGCTCGCCTTCTCGAGATCGACGATCTTGACGGCCCAGCGGGTGTTGTCTGAGAGGCTGCGACACACGCGAACGGTGGCGAAGGTGCCCTCCCCCAGCGGGTCGCTATCCCCCTCGTCGAGGCGATAGCCCTCGTCGAAGCGCATCATCGGGACCTGGTCGGTCACAAACCTAGAATCGGCGCGCCGGGACGCTCCGTCCAGTTCCCGTGAGTCGCTGGTGACCCGCCCCGCTCTGTGGAGCTAGCCTCCGCAGCGATCCGCGAGGTCCCCTGGACCGTCAGCGCAGCCGCCGCCGCAGCGCAAGACCTCGAGCTGCTCCTCGGCGCAGCGGAGGATGTGGAAGCCGTCGCTGGTGCAGGTCCACCGGTCGTAGGGGCGGTAGTACTCACCGCAGGGGCGCGGCTCGGGCTCGTCGGCCTGGGCGCACCGGGCGTCGGACCCGGCGCGACCCGACCGGCACCCGAACTCGCAGACGTCGCGCTGCGGGAGCCTGCCCTTGGGGCAACGATACCGCCCGCCGTGGACCGAGCAGATCCAGCGGCGGCGGACCTTCCGGTCGAAGCCGCACAGCAACCGGGCGTCCGCCTCCGGGTCGCTCTCTTCGATGGGCGGCGGTGCCTCATCGCCCCGCGGGGACGGAAAAGGGCCCTGGCTCCACGCCCGCATCTGCTCCAGCAAGCGGCCGTGGAGGGTGGGGACGTCGCCGAAGATGTCGGTACCGAACCGGTCCTGCCAGTAGCCGCTGTTGATGCGCAGGATTCCGCCCGTGCGCCCATCGAAGACCGGCCCGCCGGAGTCGCCCGGACAGAGGTGGTTGGTGTCGCCCCCCTGACGGAAGGACGCCCTGCGCTTGCGCCAGTCGGTGTCGCTCCCCCGGCGGGTGCAGCCATAGCCGTACACCGTGAGCTCGGTCCCGTCGGGCGGAGTGACCGGGGCCAGCGGGGCCGGTCGGGCGACCTCCGCCGGCACCGCTCGACCGAGCTGCAACAGCGCGATGTCCTGTGCGCCGAGGTTGCCGTCGCTATACGCGACGTAGCGGCTGATCGCGTACTCGTGGTGCCCGCCGCCGGTGCGCAGGGTCATCACCCCGTAGTCGGCCTCGTCGGGCGCGCTGCGAAAGCCCACGCAGTGCGCGGCCGTGATCGCGAGGTCGGGCGCGACCAGGGTGGCGGTACATCCCATCGAGATCGTGCCCACCTCGGGGCGCTCGTCGGTGAGCGTCCCGCGGACGATCTTCTCCTCGAAGACATCCAGCGACGGGCGCTCGGGTGGCGTCTGGAGCTCGCCCTCGTCGGCGCAGCCCAGGGCGACGAGAGCGAGGCAACCGCGGATCGTGAATCGGCGCATGCCATCACCTGGTGCAAGCTCGGCGCCAACCCACGGTCGCTACGTCCGACGCGCCTCCCCGCCAGCCTCTGTGACGCAGCGGCCGAGACCACCACGTCACATGCGCTATCTACGCGGCGGCGATCCAGGGTTGAATAGCCTCGCCGGACCTCCGTCGGAGGCCGTACACGATGGGGGAATCACCATGATCCGAGTTCTCGTCTTCCTCGCCTCGCTCGCGCTGTGCGGCGCGGCCTACGCCCAGGACCTGACGCCCGCCGATGCCCCGGCGAAGGGGAAGGCCGCCGCAAAGAAGACCACCAAGGGCAAGCCCGCCGCGAAGAAGACCACCAAGGGCAAGCCCGCCGCAAAGAAGACCACCAAGGGCAAGACCGCCAAGAAGAAGGACGGCCGCGCCAAGCCCCTCGAAGGTCGCGCCAAGCCCGGTGAGGGCCGCGCCAAGCCCAGCGATGGTCGCGCCAAGCCCGGCGACGACTGAACCGCCCGTCAGCCCCGCGGAGGCAGGCGGCGGTGTGCGGCCACCGGGATGCGGCGACGAATATCGTAGACCTGTTTGGTGTCCAGCTCGGCGTAGCACACGCCTTCGCGCGCTCCGCATTCGGCCACGACCTCACCCCACGGATCGACGATGAGCGCGTGGCCGTACGACTCGCGTAGCCCGCCGTCGTCGTGGCGCCCGCATTGGGCCGGGGCCAGGACCCAGCACTGGGTCTCAATCGCCCGAGCGCGCAGCAGAACGTGCCAGTGGGCGCGCCCGGTGGGGACGGTGAAGGCCGCGGGCACCGTCAGGATCTCCGCCCCGCGCTCCCGCAGGGCGCGGTAGAGCTCGGGGAACCGGAGGTCGTAGCAAACTGTGAGCCCGAGGCGCCCGAGCTCGGTGTCGCAGACGACGACCGATTCACCGGGGCTCGTGCGCTCACTCTCGGTGAATCGTGGGCCACCGGCGTCGCGCAGATCCACATCGAAGAGATGCAGCTTCCGGTAGGCGGCGAGGCGACCACCGTCGGGTCCGAAGAGCACACTGGTGTTGTAGGGGCGGGCCGCGTCGGGGGAGGCCTCGACCACGCTGCCGACCAGCAGCGTGATGCCCAGCTCCCCGGCGAGGGCGCCCAGGCGGCGATGGATCGGACCGTCGAGGGGCTCGGCGATCGCAGCCTTGCGGTCGTGGGGGCCCAGGTAGGTGGTGTTCTCCGGGGTGGCGACGAAGCTCGCGCCCGCGACGGTCGCCTCGCGGACCAGGCGTTCTACGGTGGCGAGGTTGCCATCGATGTCGCTGGTGGCGGTGAACTGGACGCAGGCGACGCGCGGCATCAGCCCTCCTTCAACATCCCGTACTCGATGGCCTTGATGAACGCGCTGGTGAGGTGCCAGACGTTGTCCATCCACACCAGGTTGTTCGCCAGGTCCTGCTTGAAGCCGCCGACGACGCGCTTGCGATTGCGCACGTAGTAGCTGTTGGCCGGCGTGTACTGAAGCCGGAGCAGGTAGGCGATGGTGCGCCTGGCCACCGTGCTGTAGCGCTTGGCGCGCTCGGTGTCGCCGTCGAGCTTCGCCACCTGGTAGCCGTCGATGAGGGACTCGAGGGAAGCGGCAGTGATCGAGTTGTTCCCGCTGTAGCCGGGCTTGGGGGCGAGCACGCCGTCGTAGTCGAAGTACGAAGCGAAGGCGCGGTTGAGGTCGTACCACTGCGCGACGCGGTCGTTGATCGCGAAGATCTGGTCTCGGTAGCGCGGGTCCTTGGTGGCCCGGTACATCACGGTGAAGGGCTGCGTGAACCACGCTGGCGCGATGGGTCCGTAGCGAGGGTCGCCGAGGTGCATCATCGCGTCGAGCGCTGGCGCGTAGGCCTCGAAGATCGCATCGACGAACGCCCGGTAGCGCGGGTCACCCGTGGCCTCCCACACGTAGGCGGCGCACAGCATGACCTGGCCCGGCATGAAGTACTGGCTCTGTGCGAACTGCGTCTTCATCACGCCGTCTGCGCGCTGGTGGCCCATCAGCCAGGTCGTGAGCAAGTCCACCTCTCGGCGGTACCTCTCGAGCTCGCCGCGCTCAAGGACCGCCGCCGCCAGGAAGCCCGCCGTGCTGTACCGGTTCCGCGCGACCTCGCCCTTCTGGGTGGGCTTCTCCGACGGCACGATTCGTCCCGCCGCGAGGGACTTCCCCATCTGATAGTAGCGCTCGAAGTAGAACCTCAGCGTCTCCTCGCCGAGCTCACGCAGCTCGTCGTCCTTCAGGAAGGTCGCGAGCCGATTGAGGATCCACACCGCCATCGTCGAGCGCACCATCGTCCGCTTCTCGTTGAAGTAGGTGCGGCTGAACACGCCGTACTGGTAGGTCACCTCGCCATCGATGACGTTGTTGCGATACCACTGGCCGATGAGCTTCAAGCTGCGCCGCACCGCCGCCTCGTCGACCTGCTCGTGGGTGAAGACCTCGTGGCCGCGGTGGAACTCGGTGAAGCGTTTGTCGGGGTAGCGCTCGCCGAAGTGGGCGACCCGATAGATCTCGATCGTCAGATCGTTGCGACGGTTCATCGCGCCCTCGCCGATCCCGCTTCGCCGCTCGAGCGCCTTGCGCGCGTGCTTGGCGTTCATGTTGCGATACATCGTTTGCATCGGATCGAGCTCGTGGCGCTCGCCGTCGAGCTCGAAGACCAACCCCGTCACCCGTGGCACGTAGACGCCGTTTTTGAACAGCCCCTTGACCCCGAAGTTCGGGAGGCGGGCCGTGTAGGTCACGACGTTGAGGTGCAGGAAGATGTCCTTGTCGGGACTCCCGCGAAACGCGTCGCTCAACCCCTTCTTGCGCGCGCGAGCCACAGCCTCGCGTACCTTGGCGTTCAGATCAGTCGTCGGATCATCGACCCGGTGGGTCGCCAGCAGCGTGCCCTTCCGGGTGTAGAGCCCGAGGATGAGCGGGTTGCCGCGACTGGTCGCCACGCCGGTGTCGGCGGGCTTCCCCTCCTGGCCGGTCCACACGGCTCGCGCGTAGTCGAGCAGCTTGCGCCTGGTCTCGATGTCGATCTCCAGCTCGGCGGTGGGCTCGTACGCAGCCGCTCGTGCGCCCCCTCCGTCCCCGGAGCTCTTCGCGCACGTCCACAGCGTCAACCCCACGAGCGCCAGCAACGTCAGATAGATGGTCCGTCTCATTCTCTCCACAGCATCTTCCAGGGATGCCGCTTCAGGTCGCGCAGCATCTCCTTGAGGTCGTCGTAGATCTCGCGGTCGAGCAAGAGCTGCCCGACCGTCCCGCGTCCCTTGGTGAGCCCGGCGGTGATCGCCGCTGTATCGCGAGCCACGTCCCGGGCCCGGCGCGTAATGGCCGGGAGATCACCGAGGGCCCGATCGATGTCGTCCTTGTGCGACGTGAGCAACGCGCTGACCTCGGTCAGCGACCGGTCCGCCGTCTCGAGCGTGTGTCGCGCCTGCTTCGTCAGCGGCCCGGCGTCGCGCGAGAGGCCCTCCACCAGCCGCCGCGCGGCCACGACCGTCGCCCGAAGCTCCGCCCCGTCCCCAACCGCGGCGCGCGCCCCGGCGACGATCGCCCGCGCGTCCACCAGCGCCCCATCGATGTTGACCACGATGTCGTCCATCCGCGCGCGGTGGTCCTCGACGAAGCGGTCGAGGTTCTTCGTCAGCCGCGTCAGCGCCCCGAGCAGCTCACCGATGTCGAGGTCTCCGCCCCCGCTCACGAGCTGCTGCACCTGCCCCAGGATCGCGTCGGCCTTGGCGAAGAGCAGGTCCAAACGCGGCGGATCGTGGGCCCGGATGTAGCTGCCCTCGGGCCACTCGGGGGCGCCCGCGCTGCCGGGCACGATCTCCACGTACTTCTCGCCGAGCACCCCCTGGGTGGTGACGAAGAACTCCGAGTCCCCGCGCACCGATGCCGCCATCTTCGCGTCGATCGCGATGCGCAGCCTCACGTTGACGCGCGGCTCACCTTCCCGCAGGGGCGCGCTCTGCCGGGCGTCTCGCGCGACGAGGAACTCCACCGCCTCGACCCGCCCAGCCCGGACGCCGGCGATCTTCACGGGCGCTCCGCTGCGCACCGAGCCGCTGTCGGCGAGCTCGAGGTGCAGCACCCGCTTCTCCCCCACCGAGAAGCTCCCGAGCAGCACGACGAAGCCGACCAGAAGCGCCGTCGCCACCACGATCAGCGCGCCGACCTTGACCTTGATGCCGCGCTCGGCGCTCACAGCTCCATCGGCCCTTCCGCGAGACCGTTGACGAATTGGTGCACCACCGGGTCTTCGCTCTCGCGAAACGCCTCCGGCGGGCCATCCAGGCGGACGCGCCCCTGATACAGCATCACGACCCGGTCGGCGATGCCGAAGATGCTGCGGAGGTCATGGGAGACCACCACGCTGGTCACCCCCGTCTCGTCGCTCAGGCGCCTGATCAGCCGATCGACGCGCACCGCGTTGACCGGATCGAGCCCGGTGGTCGGCTCGTCGAAGACCACGTACTCGGGGTTCAACGTGAGCGCCCGCGCGATGGCGACCCGCTTGCGCAGCCCGTCTCCAATCTCCGCCGGGGACTTCTCGGCGAACCGCTCCATCTCCACCAACCGCAGCTTCTCCCGCGCCGCCGCCAGGCTCTCGCGGTGGGACCGCCCGAGGTGCTTGCGGATAGGCAGCGCCACGTTCTCAACGAGGCTCATCGAGTCGAAGAGCGTGCTGTGCTGGAAGACCATCGCGCAGCGCCGCCGCAGCGGGTAGAAGTCGCGCTCGCGCCATCCCGTGATGTCCTCGCCTTCGAACCGGATGGTCCCGGAGTCGGGCCGGATGAGCCCCACCAGGTGTTTCACCAACACGCTCTTGCCCGCCCCGCTCTTGCCGATCACGAAGAGCACCGAGCCCGGGTGCACCGTCACCGTCACCCCATCCAGGACGACCTTCGAGCCGAAGGCCTTCGACACATCGACGAACTCGATCATCGGACGAAGAACCAGGCGCCACCGATGAGGAAGTCGCCCACGATCACCGCCAGGCTCGTGTGCACGACCGCCCAGGTCGTCGCCTCCCCCACCCCCTCGCTGCCACCCCGAGCGTCGAGCCCGCAAGCGCCGGCGATGATCGGGATCACCGCGCCGAAGGCAACCGCCTTCGACAGCCCCTCGGCCAGGTCCACAGGCGTCAGCAGATCGAAGTTGGCGTAGGTCGCCGGGTTCGTCGCGAAGACCACCTCGGCGACGCCCATCCCCGCGAAGAACGCCACCGTGATCCCCAGCACCGTGAGCACCGGAAGCATCACCACACACGCCACGAAGCGCGGCTTCACGAGGTAGTCCACCGGCGCCGCGCCGCACATGCGCAGCGCGTCGACCTGCTCCGTCACCACCATGCTCCCGATCTCCGCGGCGATCCCCGTCCCCACCCGAGTGGCCACCATCAAGCCGACCAGCGTCGGCCCGAGCTGACGCACCAGCAACGGCAGCGACTGCATCCCCACCGCCGACGCGTCCCCGAAGACGCGCATCGACTGAAAGCCGAACTGCAAGCTGAGGATGGCCCCCAGAAAGCCCAGCGTCATGACGACGAAGGCGACGCTGCGGTTGCCGACCTCGAACATCTGCCCGAGCACCGCCCCCCGATCCCAGCGCCCGCGCCCGCAGTAGAAGGCGGTGTGGGCCCCGCAGCGCAGAACACAGGCCGCGTGATGGCGCAGGAGCCCTAGCATCACTTCATGAAGTAGGTCATGAAGTAGTCCAGCACGAAGATCCCCACCGCCGACGCCATCACCCCGGCGTTGACGGCCCGGCCGACCCCCGGCGCTCCGCCGCGCACGCCGAGGCCGAAGCCGCAGCTCACCAACCCGATCGCCAGCCCGAAGGTCGCGGCCTTGGCGACGCCGCCGATGAAGTCACCGAGCAAGACGTACTCGGCAAACGAGTTCCAGAACACCCACGGATCGACGCCGATCAGGAAGTGCGCCGTGGCCATCCCACCCACCAGGGCGAAGGCGTCGCCGATGACCACCAGCAGCGTCATCATCACCAGCATCGCGACGATGCGCGGCATCACCAGATACTCGATCGGATCGATCGCCAGCGTTCGCAGCGCGTCGATCTGCTCGGTGACCTTCATCGTGCCCAGCTCGGCGGTGATGTTGGCCCCCACCCGGCCGCTGAACATCAACCCCACCAGGAGCGGGCCGATCTCGCGGAAGACGCTGTAGCCAAAGGCCCACCCGACGACTTCGTAGGCGCGGTACTTTACGACGTAGGCGCCCACTTGGACCACGGCGATGGAGCCGGCGAACCAGGCCGTGACGATCACCACCGGCAGCGATCGGACGCCGACCTTGTGCAGGTTCCGCCACATCTCGAAGCGGTCGATGCGCGGGTGGAGCGTACGCCGCAACACCTCGCCGGTGAACAGCGCCAGATCGCCGACGACGTAGGAGACGCCGAAGAACCACGCGCCGACGCGCTCGAAGAGCCCCGTCACGCGGCCCCCAGAAACGCGGCCGGATCGGCGGTCCGCCCGTGGTCGAGGCGCACGAAACGATCGCAAATGCCCTTTAGATACGCGACCTCGTGGCTGACGATGATCGCCGTCGCGCGGGTCTCGCGCTGGAGCTGCTCGAGCAGCCGGAAGATGCGGTGGGCGGTGACCGGATCGAGCCCCGCCGTCGGGTCGTCGCACAGCAGGATCGGCGGATCGTGGATCGTCGCGCGCGCGAGGCAGACCCGCTTCTTCATCCCCCCCGAGAGCTCCGCCGGCATCAGGTGGGCGGCCTCCGTCAGATGAACCTGCTCCAGGCGGCGCCGTACGCGGGCAGCCACTGTCTCAGGGGTATAGCCTCCGAGCTGCCGCAGCGGGAAGGCGAGGTTGTCGCCGACGCTGAGGTAGTCGAAGAGGGCGTAGTTCTGAAAGACCATGCCGATGCGAGCGCGCACGCCCATCAGCGCCGTCTCCGAGAGATCCGTGACCACGTCGGCGCCCACGCTGATTCGACCCGATTCGGGGCGTACGAGCCCGCAGATCGCCTTGAGCACGAGGCTCTTGCCGGCGCCCCCCTCCCCCACCAGACCGCACGTCGACCCCTCCGGTACGTGCAGGCTCACGCCGTCGAGGGCTCGGTGGCCGTCGAAGACGACCGTGACGTCCTCCAGCCGAATCACGGCGCGCCCAGATGGTCCACGTCGAGAGCTGGCGCCAGGCTCCGCTCGACGTCGGGGCGTGCGGCGGCGTCGAGCTCGCCGCCCAGAAGCCGTCGGGCGGCGGCGGCGTAGCGGCTGTCGGGATGCGCCTCAATGAGCCGCCGGGCGGCGACGGACGGGTCCTGGCCGAGGCGCGCCTCCGCGCTGGCGATGCCCCACCACGCGTCGTCCCGCAGGGTGCTCGTCTCGAGCCGGGAGAGTAGCCAGCGGTAGGCGGCCCGTGCGCCCGCGAGCTCGCCTCGATCGAAGCGCAGGTGCCCGATCCAGAGGGCGGCGTCGTCGAGGTAGACGCTGTGATAGCTACCGACGAACCAGCTCGACTCGCCGCGGATCTCCACCAGCGACGCGTAACATGCCTCGGCGCGAGCGGAGTCCCCCAGGGCTCGATACAGCGCCCCCAACAGCCAGAGCGCGTCGTCGACATACGGACTCCCGGGGAAGCGCCGCGTGAGCGCGCGCAGGAGGCGCCGGCCGCGCCCGACGTCGCCGAAGCGTCGGATGGCGGCCTGGGCCGCCCACCAGAGGGCGTTGTCCCCCACCGAGGCGTCGGCGTGCCGCTCGGCGGCGGCCTCCAACCAATCGACGGGGTCCGGGTCGTGCAGGCCGAGCATCTCGACGGCGCGATCCGCGACGAGGGCGTCGGGGAACGCGTCCACCACCGCCCGCGGGCCACCTTCGCGCCGCACCTCTTCGACGTCGAGCTCCGGTGGGGGCGCGGGCGTCCCGCCGCATGCTACGAGGGACACCGCCAGGGCGGCGTATCTCAAGAGCAGGCGCGGCGAAAGGCGGTGATCGCCCGTTCGAGGTCGACGTCCCCGATGTCGCGGTGGGTCACGGCGCGGATCGCCCGTGCGCCGAAGGGCAGCACGAGCACATCATCGGCCACCGAGGCGCAGACCTCCGCGGGCTCGCGTCCTGCGACCTCGAAGATGCAGATATTCGTCTGCACCGTCGCCGGATCGAGGAGCACCCCGGGCAGCGCCGAGAGCGCGTCGGCGAGGACGCGGGCGCGGCGGTGGTCATCGCCCAGATCCCCGATGTGGTGACGCAGCGCGTAGAGCCCGCCGGCGGCGATGATGCCGGCCTGGCGCATCCCTCCGCCGAGCATCTTTCGGAAGCGATGGGCGCGGCGAATCACCTCCCTCGAGCCCGCCAGGATCGAGCCGACGGGGGCCCCGAGCCCCTTCGACAGGCAGATCGACACCGAGTCGGCCTTCGCCGCCCAAGCCGAGACCCCGAGCCCGGAGGCCACGGCCGCGTTGAAGAGGCGCGCGCCGTCGAGGTGGACCCGAACGCCTGCGCCGTGGCAGGCGTCGACGATCTCGGTGAAGGGCGCCGGCGGCAGGACCTTGCCGCCCCCCCGGTTGTGGGTGTTCTCGACCATCGCCAGCGTAGTGGGCGGGATGTGGTCGTACTTGTCGGTGCGCTTCGTCTGGGCGGCGGCCTCGGCGGCGCTGTAGTGACCGCCGGCCCCGACCACCGTGAATTGCACCCCCGCGAGCACCGCCCCCGCCGCGCTCTCGAAGCAGTAGGAGTGGGCGCCCTCGCCGACGAGCACGTCGTCCCCGGGGCGCGTGTGGCAGAGGATCGCGATCTGGTTGGCCATCGAGCCTGTGGGGACGTAGAGCGCGGCCTCCTGCCCGAGAAGCGCGGCGGCCTCGCGCTGGAGCTCGGCGACGGTCGGATCCTCGTCGAGGACGTCGTCTCCCACGACCGCCATCGCCATCGCCTCGCGCATGGCGCGTCCGGGGCGGGTGACGGTGTCGGACCGGAGATCGACCGGCGCCGTCAAAAAGTGACCCCGAAGCCGATCTCGGGGCTGTAGGCCTCGCAGTCTCCCTCGCAGTCGAGGACCCGCTCGTAGCGGAGGCCAGCGTCGATGATCGTGCGACCGCTGAGGATCGAGACGCCGCCCCGCCAGCCGGCGCTGTCGATGGCGTCTGAGTCCTCGACGAAGAGGCGCCGGTAGAACAGGCCCGCGTAGGGGTGGACCACGGGGATGAACCAGAGCACATAGCGCGCGCCGGGGCTCACCCCCCAGGCGTTGGGCTCTTCGGCGAACCAGTAGCTCAGGTCGAGCTCGGCTTGCAGGCCATCGTAGACGTAGTAGCCGGCGCCGGCCCCGACGATCCAATGGCCAGCCTCGGAGTTCCCGGCGCTGATGGTCCCGGTGAGGGTGCCCGCGGCGTAGGGGCCGGCGTCCGCGGCGGCTGCGGGGGCGGCGAGCAAGAGCAGGGCGAGGGTCGTCTTCATGGGCGGGACCTTAGCAACCCGGCGAAGGGCTGGTCACCCGGCAACCCGGCAAAGAAGCCCTCCGGGAGCTCGGTGTAGTCGCGGACCGCGAAGAGCGCGCCCTCGCGCGCGCCGCCGATGGCGATGGCGGTCATCCCCGCCGCTCGCGCCGACGTGACACCGGCGGCGGAGTCCTCGAAGACGAGGCAGTGGGCGGGGGCTACGCCGAGGCGATCGGCGGCTGTGAGGTAGGGCTGCGGATCCGGCTTGGAGCGGGTGATGTCCTCCGCGCAGACGCGGGTCACGAGCACGTCGGCGAGGCTCATCACGGCGAGGGCACGCGCCGCCCAGGGGCGATTGCTCGACGTCACCAGCGCCCCCGCGCACGCGTCACAGGCAGCGCGCACGGCGCGTGTGGCCCCGGGGATCTCCGGGGGGCACTCGGCGTAGGCCAGCTTGGTGAAGCGCGCCGCCATCGCCTGCGCGCTGACGCCCGCGAGCGCCGGGAAGCGCCGATGGATGTCCGCCGCGGCCACCGCCCACGTGACGCCCTCATAGCGAACCGCGTCGAGGTCGTCGGCGCCGACGCCGAGCGGTGCCGCCAGCGCCTCCATCGCGCGCACCGACGTGCCCTCGGAGTCCATGAGGGTCCCGTCCAGATCGAAGAGAACGGCCCGGATCATGGGGCACCGTGCCGGTAGAAGTCGACCGGCTCGGGGGGCAGCGAGCGGCCCAGGACCAGATCCGCCGCGCGCTCCGCGATCATCATGACGGGGGCGTAGATGTTGCCGTTGGTGACGTAGGGCATCACGGATGCGTCTACCACACGCAGGCCCCGAACGCCTCGGACACGCAGCGTATCGGGATCGACGACGTCGCCCATGCGGCACGTGCACGACGGGTGCAGCGCCGTCTCGGCGTCGCGAGCGACCCAATCGAGGATCTCGTCGTCGGTCCGCACCGCGCCGCCCGGGGACAGCTCTCCGCCGTCGAACGGTGCCATCGCCGGCCGGCCCAGGATGTCCCGGGCGATGTGGATCGCCTCCACCCACTCGCGGCGATCCTTCGCGGTGGAGAGGTAGTTGAAGCGCAGGCTGGGGTGGACCCGCGGATCCGTCGACACCGCGCGGACCTCGCCGCGGGCGTCTGAGAGGACCGGGCCGACGTGGACCTGGTAGCCATGGCCCCGGGAGGGTTGGGAGCCGTCGTATCGGATGGCGAGGGGCAGGAAATGAAACTGCACGTTCGGGTAGTCCGCGGAGTCGTTGCTGCGGACGAAGCCACCGGCCTCGAAGTGGTTGGTCGCGGCGGGGCCCGCGCGCTGGAAGAGCCAGCGGAGGCCGATCCAGGGCTTTCGCCACAAGCGCAGGGCCGGAGCCTCCGACACAGGCTGGCGGCAGGCGTGCTGGACGTAGACCTCGAGGTGGTCCTGGAGGTTGCGGCCCACGGCCGGAAGCGGCGCCACGACGTCCACCCCGAGGGCCTCGAGATGCGCCGGATCCCCGACGCCCGAGAGTTGGAGGAGCTGGGGGGAGTTGATCGCCCCGGCGCAGCAGATGACCTCGCCGCACTCGATGCGCTCGACGCCGCGGCGACCCTCGATCTCCACCCCCACCGCGCGCGTCCCCTCGAAAAGCACGCGCCGCACCATGACCCGCGTACGCACCTCCAGGTTCGGGCGGTCCATGACGGGGTGGAGGTAGGCCCGAGCCGCGCTGAGCCGGCGGCCCCGGTGGATGTTGCGGTCGAAGGCGCCGAAGCCCTCTTGCTGGTAGCCGTTGAGATCGTCTGTGCGGGGATAGCCCGCTTGCTCTGCCGCCTCGAGGAAGGCGCCGAAGAGCGGGTTGGTGCAGGGCCCGCGCTCGAGGACCAGAGGCCCGGCGTCGCCACGCCAGGCGTCTGGGCCCACGAGCCGTCGCTCCGCACGCTTGAAGTACGGCAGGCAGTGGGCGTAGTCCCAACCGGCCAGCCCCGGATCCCGCGCCCAGCCCTCGTAGTCGAGGGCGTTGCCACGGACGAAGATCATCCCGTTGATGCTGCTCGAGCCGCCCAGGACCTTGCCGCGACCGTGGAAGATGCGACGCCCGCCCATGTGGGGCTCCGGCTCGGAGGTGTAGCACCAGTCATATCGAGGGTTGCCGAGGGGCACCGTGAGGCCCGCCGGCATGTGGATGAAGAGGTCCCACCACGCGTCAGGGCGCCCCGCCTCGAGCACGAGAACGCGGGCGCATGGGTCGGCGCTGAGCCGGTTGGCGAGCACGCAGCCGGCGGATCCACCACCGATGATCACGTAGTCGAACAGCGCCATCGTGCCCGCAGATTGCCCGCGTACGGGGGGGATGAGAAGTGGTGTTCGGTGTCCTTGCGGCAACGGTGCACTCGCCCAGGAAAAATGACCGAGCAGCGCCCGG
>CAYOBQ010000126.1:0-27761 GCA_964402225.1 uncultured Nannocystaceae bacterium
GGTGTTGCCGTCGCAGCCGCAGACCGGGTCGAAGATGCGGACGCAGACCTGGGGACGGGGCGCGCACTCGCCCTCCCCGCCACAGGCGTCGGCGCACTCGCAATATTCGCCGTCGCCGCAGTCGCGGTTGCCGCGACAGACGTCGGGCCGACACGCTCCGTCGGCGGCCACCGTCACCCCGGCGGCGGCCGCGATGCAGGCGTTGCCGTAGGTGTTGCCGTCGCAGCCACAGACGGGGTCGTGGACCAGCGGGCAGATCTGCGGCCGCGGGCGGCAGACGCCCTCGCCGCCGCAATCGCCGGCGTCCCTCACGCAGAGCTCACCATCGGCGCAGTCATCGTTGCCGTTGCACACGTCGGGCTCGTCTTCGCACTCGCCCCGGTGGAGGACGCAGGCCCCCGCCGCGGCGGCCTCGCAGACGTTGCCGTAGTCGTCGCCGTCGCAGCCGCAGACCGGCGCCCAGACGTCCGGGCAGGCCTGCGGACGCGGCTGACAGACGCCGCCGCCGCAGGCCTCGACGCAGGCGCAGTACTGGCCGCGATCGCAGTCCTCGTTGCCTTCGCAGCGGGGGTCGCGGCACTCGCCCTCGTGGGCCACGTTGGCCCCGGCCATCGCCGCGAAGCAGGCGTTCTCGTAGGTGTCTGCGTCGCAGCCACAGACGGGATCGTGGATCCGCGGGCAGGCCTCCGGTCGAGGACGACAGGCGCCGTCACCGTCGCAGCCGGCCTTGGCGCAGAATTGCTCGTCGTTGCAGTCGCCGTTGTCCTCGCAGCCCTGGGCCTCGCAGGGCCCTTCGGCCTCGAAGCAGGTGCCGGCGCGGGCGCGCTCGCAGTCATTGGCGTAGGTGTTGCCGTCGCAGCCGCAGACCGGATCGAACAGCGCGATGCAGGCCTCGGGTCGCGGCTCACAGACACCACCAGCGCCGCAGGCCCCCTCGCACTCGCAGAACTGGCCTCGCGGGCAGTCCTCGTGGCCGTCGCAGTCCCGCGGCTCGTCGCGGCACGCACCCTCGTGCTCGAGGCACACACCCGCGGCCTGGCGCTCGCAGTCGTTGCCGAAGGTCACGCCGTTGCACCCGCAGACGGGGTCGAAGTGGTCGGGGCACCCCCGCGGCCTGGGCTCGCACACGCCAGCGCCGCACGCCTCCGCGCACTCGCAGAACTGGCCGCGGTCACAGTCGCCGTTGTCCTCGCAGTCGGCGGGCGGCTCCCGGCAGGGCCCCTCGTGGGCCACGTTGGCTCCGCCAGCCGCCGCCTCGCAGCTATTGCCGTAGGTCTCGCCGTCACAGCCGCAGACCGGGAAGAAGACCAGCGGACACAGATCCGGACGGGGCCGGCACTCACCCTCGCCGTCGCACATCCCCGCCTCCTTGAAGCACAGCTCGGCCCGCTCGCAGTCGCCGTTGTCACCACACCCAGGCTGCTCGCACTCGCCGTCGTGGTCCTTCGCCATGCCGGCGCGCACCCGCTCGCAGTCGTTGGCGTAGGTGTGCCCGTCGCAGCCGCAGACCGGCGCGTAGATTCGGGGGCACGCGTCGGGTCGAGGCAGGCAGCGCCCCAACAGATCCGCCCCACCGCACATCCCGGCGGGCATCTCGCAGACCTGACCGTCGGGGCACGCGATGCCCGCGATGCCGCCGCAGACGCCGACCAGCTCGCAGGCCCCCTCGTGGAGCAGGCACGTCCCCGCCCGCTGGCGCTCGCAGTCGTTGGCGTAGGTCTCGCCGTCGCAGCCGCAGACCGGGCGGAGGATGCGCGGGCACGCCTCGGGACGCTCGGCGCAGACGCCCGGCGCCCCGCAGGCGCCGCGGCACTCGCAGAACCCATCGGGGCAGTCGCGATCCCCGCGACACAGCTCCGGGGGCTCCTCGCACGGACCCCGGTGATCGAGGGGCACGCCCGCCGCCCGCCGCTGGCAGTCGTTGCCGTAGGTCTGCCCGTCGCAGCCACACACCGGATCGAAGATGAGGATGCACAGCTCGGGGCGGGGCACGCAGCGCCCCTCACCGCCACAGACCGCGGGCTCGAGCTCGCAGAGCTCGTCGTGGGCGCATTCGCGGTTGCCGTGGCAGGGCCCAGGCTCCGCCTCGCACTCGCCCGCATGGGCCAGGCAGGTGCCGGCACGCAGCCGCTCGCAGTCGTTACCGTAGGTCTCGCCGTCGCAGCCGCAGACGGGGTCGTAGTGTCGCGGGCAGATTTGAGGCTGGGGGACGCAGGCCCCCGCCGCCCCGCAGGCCCCGCGGCACTCGCAGACCTCGCCCTCGCCGCAGTCTTCGCCATCGGCGCACTCTCGTGGCTCGCACTCGCCGTCGTGGTCCTGGGCCACACCCGCGCGCAGGATCTCGCAGTCGTTGGCGTAGGTGTTCCCGTCGCAGCCGCAGACCGGCGCCCAGAGGCGCGGGCAGATGTCCGGGCGCTCGCGGCACTGGCCGGGGAGATCGGCGATCCCGCACCGACCCGCGGGGAGCTCACAGACCTCGCCGTCTTCGCAGGGCGCGCCGCCCCGCACACCGCAGGGCAGCTCGCGACACGCTCCGTCGTGGGCGTGGCAGGTCCCCGCGGCCATGCGCTCGCAGTCGTTGTTGTAGGTGTTGCCGTCGCAGCCGCAGACCGGGTCGACATGCTCCGGGCACGCGTCGGGGCGCTCGGCGCAATGCCCGCCCTCACCGCAGCCCGCCTCGCACTCGCAGAACTCGCCGTCGGCGCAGTCCTCGTCGCCGCGGCACTCGTCCGGCTCGTCGGGGCAGGGGCCCTCGTGGGCCTCGGAGACCCCCGCGGCTCGGCGCACGCAGTCGTTACCGTAGGTGTGCCCGTCGCAGCCGCAGACCGGCGCGTAGTGCCGCGGGCAGACCTCGGGACGCTCCTCGCAGGCGCCTTCACCGCCGCAGGCCCCGTCTGCGAGCTCGCAGAAGGCGCCGCGCTCGCAGTCCTCGTCGTCGTCGCAGCCGATCTGTCGGCACTCGCCCTCGTGGGCGCGCTGCACGCCGGCGCGGATCCGCTCGCAGTCGTTGCCGTAGGTGCGCCCATCGCAACCGCAGACCGGCTGGTAGATGCGCAGACACGCGTCGGGGACGGGCACGCACTGGCCCTGGAGATCGGCGCCGCCGCACTCACCCTCGGGCAGATCGCAGAGCTCGCCGCCCTCGCAGGGGACGCCAGCGATGCCGCCACAGGCCTCGGGAGGCTGCTCGCACTCGCCGTCGTGGCCGAAGCAGACGCCCGCCGCCGCCAGGGTGCAGGCGTTTCCGTAGGTGCGCCCGTCGCAGCCGCAGACGGGGTCGTAGACCTGGGGGCAGAATTGAGGCCGCTCGGCGCATTGCCCCGGGGCCCCGCACGCACCCTGACAAGCGCAGAACTCGCCCTCGCCGCAGTCCTCGTTCTCGCGGCAGATGTCGGGCTCGTCTTCGCAGGCCCCGTCGTGGTCCAGTCCGGCGCCGGCGGCGAGCCGGCGGCAGTCGTTCTCGTAGGTCGCGCCGTCGCAGCCGCAGACCGGCGCGAAGACCAGCGGGCACACGTCCGGGCGCGGCATGCAGCGTCCGCGGCGGTCGTCGTCGCCGCAGGTGCCACCCTCGAACTCACAGACGCCGCCGGCCCCACAGTCGCGGTGACTCAGGCAGCCGTCGGGGGGCGGGCACTCACCGTCGTGGCCCTTTTGGGCCCCAGCGCGCAGGCGCTCACAGTCGTTGGCGTAGGTCTCGCCGTCGCAGCCACAGACCGGCGCCCACAGCCGCGGACAGGCCTCGGGCCGCTCGAGGCAGACGCCGACCAGATCGTCGCCCTCGCATTGCCCCGGGGGGAGGTCACAGACTTGACCGTCGCCGCAGACGTCGGCGCCCTCGCACCGTTGGGGGCCGGGCCCTCCATCGGGGTCGACTGCACCATCGGGGTCGACTGCACCGTCGGGGTCGACTGTGCCATCGGGGTCGACTGTGCCATCGGGGTCGACGGCGCCATCGGGGTCGACGGCGCCATCGGGGTCGACGGCGCCATCGGGGTCGACCGTGCCATCGGGGACGACGTTCGGGCCGTCAGGCCGGACGCTGACATCGCCGGGGACCGCCCCGCCAATGCCGGACATGTCGGTGTCGCCGCCGCCGTCGGCGCTCCCACCCGCGCCGCCGCCGCCGTCGCCGTCGATGAGGTTGTCGATCTCACACGCATACAAAGCGGCGCCAAGCACGGCGACGGCGATCTTCAATCGCTGCATCAGTCTCTCCCCCAGCACGTCCCAGCGGACGGTAGCACGAGCCTCCGTTTCGGATCGTGCCGAGATCGACCTGAGCGTCACGGCCTTTTTTCAGGGAAGTCGGTACCGGAAACGGGCCTCCTCGACGAGGGTCGCGTAGCTGCCGAAGAGGGCGCTTGGGTCGGTGACCTCGTCGAGGGGCTCGGGTGGGTCCGCCGCCGGGTCGTCGAAGACCCGCACGGGCTCGTAGTCGGTCCTACGCTGAGTCGGGACGCGCCCGACGTCGCGGATCAGGGCGCGCAGCGTCCGTGGAGTGACGAGCTGCCCGTGGCGGGCCCCGGCGGTGGTGGAGATGCTCTCGTTGATGAGCGTGCCGCCGAGATCGTTGGCGCCGCAACGCAGCAGCCTTCGGGCGAGGGCCAGCCCCTCCTTCACCCAGGAGGCTTGGATGTTGCGAATCGTCGGCCCCAGCATCAGTCGGGCGATGGCGTAGAGCCGTACGACGTCGTCTTCGCCGGGCCCTGCGCTGACCGCCGCGTCCCGGGCGAAGAGCGGCGCGTCGGTGTGCACGAAGGAGAGCGGGACGAACTCGGTGAAGCCCCCCGTCTCGCGCTGGATCGAGCGCAGCAACGCCAGGTGGCGGAGTCGGTCGAGGGGGCTTTCGACGTGGCCGAACATCAGCGTGCACGTGGTGGGGATGTCGAGGGCGTGGGCGCTGCGTATGACCTCCAGCCAGTCTGATGTCGTGAGGCGCCCCGGCGAGATGCGCTCGCGGATCCGGTCGTCGAGGACCTCCGCCGACGTGCCCGGCAACGAGCCCAGACCGGCTTCCTTCAGCTCGCAGAGGAACTCGTGCACCGACAGCTTGCGGAGCGTGGCGCCGTAGCGCACCTCCTCCGGGGAGAAGGCGTGCAGGTGGAGCTTGGGGGCCGCCGCGCGGATCGCACGGAGGAGGTCGGCGTACATCCGGCCACGGCTCCGCGGGACCAGGCCGGCCTGAAGGCACACCTCGGTCGCCCCGTAGGCTCGAGCCTGAAGCGCGCGTCGGACGACCTCCTCGGTGTCGAGGAAGTAGCCCTCCTCGGAGCGCAACCCCCGGGAGAAGGCGCAGAAACGGCAGGACTTCACGCACACATTGGTGAAGTTGATGTTGCGGTTGACGACGTAGGTCGCGCCCTCGCCGACGTGTCGTGCGCGGAGCTCGTCGGCGACGCCGCACAGAGCTCCGAGGTCGTCGCCGGTCGCGGCCGTGAGGGGGGCCGCGTCGTCGACGGAGAGCTCGCGCCCCTCGAGCGCGCGCTCCAAGGCGCCGCGGACGTCGGCGCTCGTGGCGTTCAGGTTCACGCCGCGCTCCGTAGCAGGCGAGCGCGCGCGGCGTCCACCGCGTCGCGCAGCGTCGGATCGAGCCAGCCCGGACGCTCGGCGAAGCGGTCGTAGATCGGCAGGCGTCGTCGCAGGTCGAAGCCACGGTCAGCGCAGGCGTCCCGGAGTCGGTCGATGTGGGGCCACGCGTGGTCGGGGTTGATGTAGTCGGGCGTGAGCGGGGAGATGCCGCCGAGGTCGTTGACGCCCGCGTCGAGCAGGAGCGAGAGGGCCCCTGGGTTCAGGTTCGGCGGCGCCTGCACGGCGACGTCGTCGGGGAGGAGCAGCCGCGCGACGGCGACGGTCCAGGCGAGCTCGGCGTCGTCGGGCTCGGGGACGCCGGCCATCGGGGTGCCCGCGTGCGCCCGGAAGTTCTGCACGATGACCTCCTGGATGTGCCCGTGCTCGGCGTGGACCTCCCGGATGGCGCGCAGGGTGTCGATCCGCTCGCTTCGAGTCTCGCCGATGCCCAGCAGGACGCCGCTGGTGAAGGGGATCCGCAGCGCGCCGGCCTCGCGATGCATCCGCAGACGCTTCGCGGGGGCCTTGTCGGGGGCGCCGTGGTGGGGGCCGCCACGCTCGCAGAGGCGCGTGGAGGTGCTCTCGAGCATCAGCCCCAAGCTCACGTTCACGCGGCGGAGGCGGCTCATCGCGGCGGCGTCCAGGAGGCCCGCGTTGGTGTGGGGCAGCAGGCCACGCTCGAGGGCCTCGGTGGCCGCCCAGCAGAGGTAGTCGACGGTCGAGCCGTGGCCGAAGCTCGCGAGGGTGCGTCGGTAACTGTCGAACCCCGTCTCGGGCGTGTCCCCGAGGCAGAGCAGGGCCTCGGTGCACCCGAGGGCGCGGGCTCGGTCGAGCCAGCCGATGATCTCCTCGGGCGTCATCGTGTGCGCGCCGCGTTGTCCCGGTGCGCGCCGGAAGGCGCAGTAGCTGCACCGGTTTCGGCAGAGGTTCGTCAGCGGGAGGAAGACCTTCGGCGACCAGGTCACGGTGCGCCCCGACGCGGCGTCTCGTCGCGCCGCGGCGGCGTCGAGGAGCGCGCGGGGGTCGGCTTCGAGCAGCTCAGCCAACCTGGTGGAGGACCGCGCCGTAAGACATCCCGGCGCCGACGGCGGTCAAGAGGATGCGGTCGCCCCGCTTGGGGGGGCGCGTTCGATAGAGGCGGTCCAGGCTCCCGGGGAGGGAGGCCGCGCCGATGCTCCCCAGGTCGGCGACGATGGGCGTGACCTGGTCGGCGCGCAGGCCCAGCCGGTCGATGATGGCCTCGAGCATCGCGCCGTTGGGTTGGTGCGGGACGACGTGCTCGATGTCTGTGAGCTTCAACCCGGCGCTCTCCAACACCTTGTCGGCGCTGCCGCCGAGGGCCTGGAACGCGAGGTCGAGCAGCTTGTGCCGATCGCTGGCGAACTCGATCCAGGTGAGCGCGCCGGCCCGCTCCGGGTGTTCGAGGTGCACGTTGAGCCGGTGGGCTCCGATGTTGCCGAAGTGCGTCGCGAGCACCCCTTCGTCTCCACGCGCGGGCCCGAAGACCGTCGCCACGGCGGCGTCTCCGAACACCATGTAGGGCCGGGGCTTCTCCGCCTTGCAGAACCGCGAGAGCGTCTCCACCACGACCACCGCGACCGGCCCGCCGCCGGCGTGGAGCTGCTGGGCGGCGATCTCGAAGCCGTTGAGGAAGCCGGTGCAGGCGTTGTTGAGGTCGAACCCATCACAGCGGCCGTCGAGGCCGAGCTCGGCGATGATCCAGTTGGCGTTGGCGGGCATCAACCAGTCGCCGCCGGTGCTGCTGACGAAGACGACGCGGCGCAAGAACTCCACGGGCTGGCCGGCCCTCTCCAGGGCACCGCGGATCGCCCGCGCGCCCAACTCCACGGCGCTCGTCTCGCCCTCGATCCAGTAGCGCGTGTCGATCCCCGTCAACCGCCGCAACACCTCGGGCTCGCGGTGCGGCATCGCACAGGCCCCGACCTCTTCGGTGGTTCGTCGGCGCCCGCTCGTCACGGTCGCCGTCCCCAGGATGCTGACTCCGAACACCTCGCACCTCGCTCGGTCTGGCCGGGGCACGGTACCGGACCCGCGAGGCGACGTGCTACGGTCGCGCTCATCGCGGCAGGGGAGTGCGGCAGAATCGACCACGAGCGGCGAGGAGAAGAGGCGGTGCTGGCGGGGCTTGTGACCCTCTTGGCGAAGGCCACGGGGCGCCCCCGGGCGGAGATCCGCGTCGACCTCGATCTGCTCGAGTCCGGCGACCTCGACTCCCTCTCCTCCGCCGAGTTCTTGCTCGCGGCGGAGCGCCAATTCGGCGTGAGGATCCCGGACTGGGTCCTCGGCGGCGAGGCCAGCACGCTCGAAGCCCTGGCGGCCTTTGTTCACGCCGATCGGGAGGGACGATGACGTCGAGCTTCGTAGTCGGGATGCCCCACATGGTGCCCGGGCAGCTCTCGGAGGTCGAGCTGCTCAAGATCCTCGGGGCCCGCCAGTGGCACGCGATCGCCGCGGCGCTCGATGTCCCCACCAAGGCCATCGTCAACGACGGGGGCGAGCGCCTCTACGCCTCCTTCGTTGGCATCGACGTGTCCCTCGGAGACCGCAGCCTCTTCGACTTCGAGGAGGGCGTGACGGCCACCATCCACCATGAGGTGCGCTGCTACGCGCGACGCTTCGTGGAGGGCGTGCTCCGCTTCGGCGTGTCCGCCGAGCCGCGCGAGGGCGGGCCGCGCGTCGTGATGACCAACGCCTTCGTCACGCGCGAGCACAGCAACCTCCGCTTGCGCACCTTCGCGCCCCAGGCCGAGTGGGCACCCGGGACGGCGGCCTCGGAGCGGCCGGCGGGCCTGCTCGACCACGATCGCGCGCAGCGCGGGGGGGGCATCGACGTCCCCGGTTGGGAGCGGGCGCGGGCCCTGGCCGGTCTCGCGCCGACGCCGATCATCTACCCCATCCTCCCGGAGAGCGACCTCAACGGCGCGGGCCTGCTGTACTTCGCGCGGTACGTCGCGATGATGAACTACGGTGAGCGCCGGCTGCTGCGCGAGCACGCGACGGTGCCGGTGTCGGCGGGGCTGCTGCGACGGCTGAGCACCGAGCGACGTCGCCTCTTCTACTTCGCCAACGCTGCGGAGACCGACTCGGTCGATATCCGCATCAACGTCCGCGCCGAGACCTCGGACGAGGCGGCGGACACCTGGGTGTCGCCCCTGAAGCTCTACTTCGAGACCGATCTCTACCGCAGCTCCGACGGCGTCCTGATGGCGAAGGGGATCGTCCGCAAGGGCCTCCGCCTGCCCCGGAAGGCGAAGTCGTTGCTCTACGAGGCGCAGCGGCTGGTCTCGCTATGGGATCTTTAGCTCTGTCTGGGCGCCGATCCGCCGCAGGACGCTCTCCGCTCGCTGGAGGGCGCTGGCGCGTCGGGGGTCCCCGCCAGGGAGGGCGCCGGCGAGGCTGCGGTGGGAGAGGCCCAACTCGAGGAGGCTCCCGCGCCGCTCCGCGATCTCTGCCGCGCGTTGCCAGGCGCTGATCGCGGCGTCACGGCGACCGAGCGCCTCTGCGCTGACCCCCGCCGCGTAGGCCCCCGCGGCCTCGCCGAAGGGGAAGATCTTCCCGAAGGTGCGCGCGCACTTGACCGCCTTCGCGAGCTTCTGGGCGTTGGCCTGCCGGTCGCCCACGCCCTGCTTGACGGCGGCGGCATAGATGTCGACAAGCGCCGGGGCGGCGGGCTTTGCCCAGTAGGCGGCGGGTCGTTTGGGGATGTAGTCGCGGGAGACGATATCGGCGTCCGCGAGGGCACCCTCGAGGTCGCCCATTCGCAGGCGCGCGAGGGCCCGGACGGAGTGCCCGAGGGCCTTGTCGGCGGCGAGCCCCTTGGTGGAGATCCAGGGCATCACGTCGTCGCAGAGCTCGAGGGCGTCAGCGGGCCGGCCGAAGCGGAGCAGGCATTGGGCTCGTCCGAGGGCGCCCCAGGCCTTGCCCTGCGGGTTCCCGCTGCCTCGGGAGACCTCGGCGAGGCGCGCGAGGCGGGCGTCGGCCTTCTGGAGCTGGCCCTCGTGGAGCAGCGCGAACCCACCGATGACGAGGGCCTCCTCACGTACGCGTCGGTCGTTGAGTCGCTCCGTGATCTCGATGGCCTCGTCGATCACCTGGTGCATGCGCGTCCACTGCCCCCGGTAGAGGTCGTAGACGGCGACGCGGGAGAAGATCCACGCCTTGTGGAGCTCCGCGTCGAGGCTCTGGGCCATGTCGAAGGCGCGCTGGGTCCACACGTCGCAGATGCTCGGGAGCGGGACGGTGCCCAGCATCGTCGAGACGACGCTGTAGGCGCGCCCGAGCTCCGGGGACGGGCCCGCCGCGTGGGCGGCGTTGAGCTGGCGCAGCGCGTGGTAGAGGGCGCCGACGTTGTCTTCCGCGTAGACCGCCAGCTCGGCGAGCCGGTTGCCCAGGCGGGAGGCGGCTCGCCAGCGCTTCGCGGCGGGGGTCCCGGGCAGGCCGGGTCTGCCGAAGCGGGCCTGCCAGACGCGCCTGGCGAGGGCGCCGAAGAGGCCGAGGACGCGGCCCGCCAGGGAGCCGGCGACGGGCGTGCCGAGCATCGCGAGGGTGTTGCAGGCGTGGGCGGTGGCGTTGTTCATGTCCCCGAAGGAGAAGTGCGCCTCGCAGAGGCCCTCCTCGATCTCGGCGAGTCGGGCCCCGTCGGCCAGCTTGGGGTGGTCGCGGTACAGCGCGAGGGCGCGCGACAGGAAGCGCACGGCCTCCTTGTTGGCGAAGCGCCGCAGAGCCTGGCGCCCGGCCTGGTAGGAGTATTCGGCGGCGGCCTCGGGCTCGTCGGCCTGGAACCAGTGGTGTGCGAGGAGGGGGTAGTTCTGCGCCTTCGACTCGCTGTCGCCTTCCAACCACTCGGCCACCGCGCGGTGCAGCCCTCGCCGCTGGGCGAAGAGCATCAGCCCGTAGATGGCGGCCTGGGCGAGGGCGTGCTTGAAGAGGTAGGCGGCCTCGGCCCCCTCGTCTTCGAGCAGGAACTGTCCCTCGACCAGCGGCGGCAGCAGCTCTGTGACCTCGCCCTCGCCGTCCGCTGAATCGTAGATGCCGCGGAGGATGCGCACCACGAACTCGCGGCCGATGACGCTGGCCACCTTCAGCAGTAGCTGACTCTGTGGCTGTAGGCGGTCCAGGCGGCTGATGACGGCGCCCTGGACCGTCGTAGGCAAGCTGAGATCCGTGAGATCGACGCCGGGTCGCAGCCCCGCGAGGCCATCGTCGATGAGCAAGTGCCCGGAGTCGCGCAGCGCGTAGGCGAGCTCCTCGCTGAAGAAGGGGTTGCCGTCGGCCTTCTCGAGCAGCAGGTCGCGCACCTCGTCGGGCAGGGCGGTGACGCCCAAGCGCTGGCAGACGATGCTCACCGTCTCCTCGATGGAGAGCCGGCCGAGGGTGAGCTCGGTCGTCCCATCGCGCTGGAGGAGCACCGTGTACTCCGTCAGCGGCCGCGCGATGGGCCGGGTCGCGAGCAAGACGAAGAGCGGATCGACCTCTTGCACGATGGCCTGGGCGATGGCCCAGGACGCGGAGTCGAACCAGTGGGCGTCCTCGATGACCAGCATCACGGGGCCCGCCTTGGCGACTCTTCGGAGGAGGGCCGCGAGGACCAACGTGAGGTTCGTCGCGCGGACCTCGCCTTGCATCTCGGCGGTCTCGGGCGTCTCCTCGAAGCCCAGCGGCAGCAAGGCGTTGAGCAGGGGCGCGAGGGGCGTCAGCGTCTCGTCGCCGCCGAGGGCCTCGACCACCCGCGCCCGGAGCTTCTCGGGGGGGGCGCTTCCCCGCAACCCGAGGGCGGCGGGGAGCACGCCTCGCCATGCGTAGTACGGCGTGTCTCGTTCGACGCCGAGGGCCTCGGCCATCAACACCGTCACGTCGAGCCCCTGGGCGCGGCGCACCGCCTCGGTGACGATCCGCGACTTGCCGATCCCCGCCTCGCCGTTGAACACCAGCAGGCTGCCGCTGCGCTCGCGCAGGACGCGTTGCAGTCGCTCGGAGATCGCGTCGAGCTCCTCTCGGCGCCCGATGACCTCGGTCTGGGCGCGCCGCGCCGCGGCGACCACGTCGCCGGTCGGTCGGAACATCGCGACGGGCCTCGCGATGCCCTTGACCCTCCGCGGCGGGAGGACGTCGTAGACCAGGCGCTGCTCCGACGCCCTGAAGGTCGGCTCGTCCACGATCACCGAGCCCTTGGCGACCTGCATCAACCGTGAGGCCAGGTTCACCGTCCGGCCCAGGGTGGTGTACTCGGCGCGCTCCTCGCTGCCCACCAGGCCACAGAAGCACTGGCCCGTCGTCACCCCCACGCCCACCTCGATGCCGAGGGCCTCGATGCGCTCGACGATGTCGAGGGCCGCGCGGACGGCTCGAAGGGGGTCGTCCTCGTGGGCGAGGGGGGGTACGCCGAAGCCGCACAGGACGGTGGCCCCCTTGTCAGCCATGCTGACCTTGTTGATCGAGCCGCCCCATCGATAGATCGCGCGCTGGACTTGCTCGGTGATTTGCTGCGCGACCTCGACGATGTCGGCGGCGCTCGAGTCGAGGGTCGGGAGCTGCACGAAGAGGGCAGAGATGGTGCGCAGCTCGGCGAGCCACGCGCTCTGCCCGGCCTTCAAGGAGCTGAGGACGGCGCCGGGGGTGAAGATGCGCAGCGCGTCTTCGCTCTCGGGGCGGATGGTCGCCCGCGCGATCCGGGCCGGGGCGAGGGGCGAGCCGACGGACTCCAAGAGGGTCGAGGGGCCCTGCTCCTGGCCCGCGCAGCGGTCCTTCACCAGGGACCAGGCCTCGGCGGAGAGGACGCACTCACCGGGCTCGCAGTCGTGGTCGATGGCCTGCACCTGGTTGAGCGGCTCGCCGGCGGCCACCAGCGTCCATCGTCGCAGCACGCCGCCGACCCAGAACAGGCGAATCGAGCCGACCCCGACGGCGACGCGCTGGCTGAGCCGGTCCTCCCCGGCGCCGAAGTTGGCGAGGGCTTCCTGGATCGCGAGGCTGCACTGGGTGGCGCGGAGCGTGACGTCCGCCAACGAGGCGCCGGCCCCCGTCGATCGCCACAGCGAGAGGGTGGCGTCTCCCTCGAACTGGATGATGTCTCCGCCGTGGCTCTGGATGACCTCGATCAACTTGCCGTAGTAGGCGTTGAGGTGCCGCGTGAGCGCCTCGACGCCCTCCGGCCCGGCCTCGACCAGCTTCTCCGTGAGCGGCGTGAACCCCGAGATATCACACCACAAAACCGCCGCGGAGATACGGTCTCCGCCTGGCTCTGCCGGTGGCTCCGGCGCGGCTGTGAAGTGGTGGTTTACGAACTCGGGGGTATAGCGACCGAGCGACATCTACCCCGCAAATACCCTATCGAACGGTTTCTCGCCAGCGCAGGCGTGGTCGAGTTGTTGCTGCATCCAGGCGACCATCCGCGCGTGAAGGCGTGGGAGCGCCGTCGGGTCGCTCCGGTCTGGGCGGGGGAGTTGGATGCGCGGCCCGATGTATTGGCTGATGCGGACGGGGAAGGGGGGCGACAGGGGCCAGAGGCCGGCGACGCCGACGCCCAGCCACGCCGGGAGGCCAGCGGGCATTCCGAGGCGTTCGCCCCATTCGTGGCCGTTATTGAGTCCGATGTAGGTGTCGTCGACGCCGGAGGCCACTACCGGGATCACGTCGAGGCGGTGTTTCAACGCGATCTTCAGATACCCCGTGCCCTCCCAGCGAATCCGGTAGCGCGGGGAGTAGGGGCGGCATCCCTCCTGGGTCCCGCCCGGCGTGACGAAGAGGTGGTGCCCGCGGTCAAGGGCCGCGCGCACCGACGCGGCGTCCCCCGTCAGCCCCTCGACCCCCTCGAGCAGGCTCCTCAGCACGGGGAGCTCGGCGAATCCGCGGTGGAAGAAGGCGTGGGGCAGGTAGCCGAGGCGGTCGTGGACGCGGACCGTCAACATGCACAGATCCCGCGCGACGGAGCGGCCGTGGTAGCCCACCACGAGGGCCGGCGGACCCCCCGTGAGGTGCTCGAAGCCGTCCACCGAGTAGCGATGCCAGCGCTGGTAGAAACGCCAATGCCTCAGCCATGCCTCCCGCATGAGTCGCCCCCTGGGACTCATGATGTCCGCTCAATCGCCGCTGGGCTCATGATGTCCGCTCAATCGCCGCTGGGCTCATGCGAAGAGCGCCATCGTGACGTTCGTCTCGGTGGGCTCGTCGAGGGCGTGGGCGAGCTCCGCGAGGCGCGTGAAGGTCTGCCCTACAGCCTTCATCCCGAAGGTGTAGCGCCCCAGCCCGGTGTAGGTCCCCGCCAGCAGGACGACTTGCTGGATCTCCGTCGGCTCGAGGCCCTCCATCAGCCCCCAGTAGACGTGGATCATCAGCGCCGTGCGCTCGGCCTGACCGGTGAACAGCGCGATGAGGATGCGCTCGCGATCCCGGGCGGCCATGCGGCCGGTCTGGTAGACGTCGCTGGAGAAGGCCTCGGTCCAGGACTTGCCGCCCTCGAACAGGCCCCCCACGACGGCGACGGCGTTGTCGAGCATGCGTTGGGCGTCGTAGCCCTCGCGCAGCGTCTCGAGCTCCATCTCACCGAGCTCGTACTCCATTCCCTGCTCCTCTCCCGTTTGGTTGCGCGGCGCTGTGCCGCTTGGCGTGCCACGCCCCCTCGTCGACGCCGTGCGCCTCGCTGCACAAGCCGAAGAGGTGGTCGTGGGCCTCGGTGGGCGCCCACCGCCTACTCGACGTACTGGTCGGTGATGTCCAGGCCGCGGTCGACGATCTCGAAGGCCTCGATGAGCTGCGCCTCGGTGATGCACAGGGGCGGGTTGCACATGAAGCTGCCCCAGCGCACGAAGGTGAACAGGCCGCTGTCGCGGAAGTGCTCACCCAGGGCCTTCATCGCCGGGGCGCTGCCGTTGTACGGCGCCATGCGTTCGCCGGTGACGCTCTTCTGAAGGTCGATCATCCCGAAGAGGCCGATGCAGCGGCCCTCGCGCATCGACGGGTGCTTCGCCTGCAAGCGGTCCATCTCGGAGCGCATCACGGCGCCGAGCCTGGCGGCGTTGTCGACGAGCCCCTCTCCGACGAGGACGTCCAGCGCCGCCTCGGCGGTGGCCAGGCCGAGGCAATGGCTGTTGTAGGTGAGCCCGCCCCAGAAGACGTTCTCCTCGAAGTGGGCGGCGATCGCGTCGCTCACGGCCATGCAGCCGAGGGGCGCGTAGCTGCTGGTGAGGCCCTTCGCGAAGGTGACGATGTCGGGGACGATGTCGCCGTGCTCGAAGGCGAAGAGCTTGCCGGTGCGGCCGAAGCCACACATCACCTCGTCGCAGACCAGCAGGATGCCGTGGCGGTCGAGGAGCGCGCGCAGCCCCTGGAGGTAGCCCTCGGGGGGCGGCAGGATGCCGTTGGTGCCGGTGACGGTCTCGATGAACATCGCGGCGATGTTGTGACCGCCCTCGTAGGCGATGACCTCCTCCAGGTAGCGCAGGTTGTTCGCCACCTTCTCGGCGTCGGTGTCACCGAAGGAGTAGTCGTAGGGCTCGGGATCCATCACGTGGACCACGCCCGGCATCCCCGGCTCGTTCCCCCAGCGCCGCGGATCCCCGGTGAGCTGCATGCAGGCGTTGGTGGCGCCGTGGTAGCTGCGGTAGCGCGCGAGGATCTTCTGGCGCCCCGTGAACTGCCGGGCCGCCTTGATGGCGTTCTCGTTCGCCTCGGCCCCACCCAGCGTATAGAAGAAGGTGTTGAGGTGCCCCGGCATCAACTCCGCGAGCTTCTTCGACAGCCGCCCGCGAACGGCGGTCGCCGCCCCCGGAAAGACGTAGAGCAGCTCGTCGATCTGGCGCTTCATCGCCTCGCGCACGGTGGGGTGCCCGTGGCCGATGTTCACGCTCATGAGCTGGCTGTTGAAGTCGATGATGCGCTCGCCCTCGGGCGTGTAGAGGTAGATGCCCTCCGCGCGCGCGATGGGGAGCGGGTTGACGTTCTTGCCGGCGTTCCAGGTCCACATGCTGTGCTGCTTGCACAGCGACACCATCTCTTCGGAGGTCATCAGCTCATCCAGTTCTGATCGGCCTGCGTGGCCCACTTGGTGGTGATCTTCCGGGGGCGTGTCCAGAAGCGGAAGCCGTCGACGCCGGTGATGTCACCGTGGCCGAACTTGCTCTCGTTCCAGCCCCCGAAGGCGAAGGGCTCGCGGGGCACGGGCACGCCGATGTTGACCGCCACCATGCCCGCCTCGAAGCGGCTCGTGGCGTACTGCGCCACCGCGCCGCTGGTGGTGTAGATCGAGGCCGCGTTGCCGTAGGCGTTGGCGTTCTCGATGGCGATGCCGGCGTCGAGGGTGTCGACGCGCACGATCGAGAGCACGGGGCCGAAGATCTCTTCGCAGGCGGCGGGCTGGCCGGGCTCGACGCCATCGAGGAGGGTCGGGCCGACCCAGTAGCCGCCCTCGGCGCCGGGCACCTTCGCGCCGCGGCCGTCGACCAGCACGCGGGCGCCCTGGGCACAGGCCTCGTCGATGTAGCGCGTGATGCGCGCCACCGCCGCCTCGTTGATGATCGCGCCCATCTCCTCGCCGAGGACGAGGGCACGGGCCTTTTTGACCATCGCCTCGATGATGTGGTCGACGTCGCCGACCGCCACCAGCGTCGACGCCGCCATGCAACGTTGGCCGGCGCAGCCGAAGGCCGAGGCGACCACGTTGGACGCGGTGAGCTCGACGTCCGCGTCGGGGACCACGAGGAGGTGGTTCTTGGCGCCGCCGAGGCAGAGCATGCGCTTGCCGAGCTGGGCGCCGCGGGCGTAGAGCAGCCTCGCCACCCGCGTCGAGCCGACGAAGCCGACGGCCTTGACGTCGGGGTGGTCGACCAGCCCCTCCACCGCCGAGCGGCCCCCGTGCACGAGGTTGAGGACCCCGTCGGGCAGCCCCGCCTCCGTGAACAGCCGCGCGAGCTGGAGCGCACCGTAGGGCACCTGCTCCGAGGGCTTGAGCACGAAGGTGTTCCCCGCCACGAGCACCTGCGGGAGCATCCACATGGGGACCATCACCGGGAAGTTGAAGGGCGCGATGCCCGCGCAGACGCCGAGCGGCTCGTAGTCGACTCGGCAGTTGACGCCGCGGCTGACGTCGATCTGCTGACCGGCGCTCAGGTTGGGCAGCGAGGCGCCCATCTCGAGGCACTCGATGCCCTTCTTCACGCTGGCCACGCTCTCGGAGAAGGTCTTGCCGTTCTCGTGGCTGACGACCCAGCTCAGGGCGTCGAGATCGCGCTCGAGCAGCGCCTTGAGCCGGTAGAGGACCTGGGCGCGCTCCTTGTAGGGCGTGGCCCTCCAACCGGGGAAGGCGCGCTTCGCGGCGGCCACCGCGCTCGCGACATCGTCGGCGCCGGAGATGGCGACCCGGCCGAGCTCCCGGCCGTGCCGTGGGTTGGTGACGGCCTGCGTCTCACCGCTCGCCGCCGCGACCTGCGCGCCATCGATGTAGTTCAGCGCGGGCGCCGCCGCCGCGAAGTCGTAACCCCTCGGGGCAAAGGCGCTCATCAGTACTCGACCAGCTCGTCGTAGGCCTCGGGGCGCCGGTCGCGGTAGAACTGCCACGTCTTGCGGACCTCATCGATCATCGAGAGGTCGAGATCGGCGATGATCAGCTCGTCGTCGTCCTCGCTGGCCTCGGCGAGGAACTGCCCGCGCGGGTTCACGAAGTAGCTGGTGCCGTAGAACTTGCCGATGTTCCAGGGCGCCTCGGTGCCGACGCGGTTGATCGCCCCGACGAAGTACCCGTTGGCGACGGCGTGGGCGGGCTGCTCGAGCTTCCAGAGGTACTGGCTCAGGCCGGCCACCGTGGCGCTCGGGTTGAAGACGATCTCGGCGCCGTTGAGCCCCAGGCAGCGGGCGCCCTCGGGGAAGTGACGGTCGTAGCAGATGTACACGCCGACCTTGGCATAGCGCGTCTCGAAGACCGGGTAGCCGCCGTCGCCGGGCTTGAAGAAGAACTTCTCCCAGAAGCCCGAGGTCTGCGGGATGTGCTGCTTGCGGTACTTGCCCAGGTAGCTGCCGTCGGCGTCGATGACCGCCGCGGAGTTGTAGTAGACGCCGCGCATCGCCTCTTCGTAGAGGGGCACGACCATCACCATCTCGTACTTCTTCGCGTACTCCTGCATCAGCGAGGTCGTCGGCCCGGGGATTGGCTCCGCCGCGTCGTACCAGCGCTTGTCCTGACCGGGGCAGAAGTAGGGCCCGTTGAAGATCTCCTGCAAGCAGAGGATCTGCACGCCCTTCTTGCCGGCCTCGTCGATCATCGGCAGGTGCTTGTCGAGCATCGCCTGCTGGATCTCGGCCACCGGCCGGCTCTCGTCGTTGATGGGGTTGGCGGCCTGAATCAGGCCGCACTTGACGGTCGCCATCGGATCCTCCTCGGTGCTTGGCGGTCGCGGATTATAGCGCTTCTCTACCTCAGCGCGCGCGCCTTCTTGAGGCGCGACTTCAGCCGCTGCCGGGTGCGCTCGGGCTCGCCGGTCGTGGGCTGGGCTTTCATCAACTCGAGCCCCTCGGTGTAGCGCCCGATCGCGGCCCCGCCCTTGCCCAGCTCGAGCTGGACATCGCCCGCGTAGCCGAGGCGGCGCGCGAGGGCGTGGGCGTACTCCTCTGACCGCGGCTCGGCCTTGACGAGCGCGCGCGTCGCAGCGATCGAGGCGTCGTGCGCCTCGAGGGCCTTGGCGTGACGCCCGGCTCGGTGGAGGACGAGGCCCATGCTGGCGTGCTCGGTGGCGGCGCCGGCTCGGTCGGCGGTGTTTTGGGGCTGGAGCTCGGCGAGGCGCGCCCACACGGCGAGGGCCTCCTTCAGCGAGGCCAACGCGGGCTTCGGGTTGCGTCTCGTCTGCTCGCGGCGGCGGTCGGCGTGGTAGCGACCGAGCCGCCCGTGGGCGGTGGCGAGCAGCCGGAGATCGCTGACCGCGGCGAGGTCACCCCGCGCGAGCGTGGCGAAGGCGCGGACCGCCCCCTCGTACCCGGCCTGGGCGTTCTTGAAGGAGCCCATGGCGACCGCGCTCTCGGCGGCGAGCCCGTGCAGGCGGCCGAGCAAGATGCGCATGCGGCGGTTGTCCGGCGTCTTCTTCAACGCGGCTTCGGCTCGACGCAGGAGGGCCTGCAAGTACAAGCGGCGCACGTAGTCGGTGTCGGCGTGGGAGATGCGGGCGACGAGCCCGTCGGCGTCCCCCGCGGCGTCGACGACGAACTGCAGCATCTCGTCGGCGCTGCCCTCCTCCTGGGCCCCGAGGGCGTCGGCCATGCGGCGCTCGTGCTCGGTCGTACGGCGCTCGGACTCGGCGTTCTTCCGCCTCTTCTCCGCCGCGACGTGGCGCTGCTCGACCTCGCGCAGCGCCTCGACCGCCTCCTTCTGTTTGCGTTGCTCGGAGGTCACGTGGGTGCGGAGATCCCCCGCCGTGAGGGTGGCCTGCATCCACAAGACGCCCAGGGCGCCCACCCCCGCGAGGAGCAGGAGCGCGAGCAGCCGCAGGCGTCGGATGCGCCCGCCGGTGTCGGCGCGCTCGTCTGCGAGGGCCTTCGCTTTGGCCTCTCGCTCGATTCGGGCCGACGCCTCGAGGGCCTCCGCCTGGGCCTTCGCGTGGCGCTCGGCGCCCTCCACGAAGTGCCGGCTCTCGGTGCGCATCGAAGCGCGCAGGCGCAACCGTTGGGCCTCGGAGAGATCGTCACCAGCGTAGTACAGCAGCCGCGCCCCGTCCGGCAGGGCGGCCTCCTCGCCGTTCCAACGGAGGGCCGCGTGATCGACCTCGCGGCGCCGCTCGAGGACCGGCCGGTCCTCCGCGAGCCAGGCGTCGAGGGCCGGCCAGAGCTGCGGGAGCGTACTGTTGGCGAGGCGCAGGTAGTCGACCTCGCCGTCGCGGGCCGTCGTGACCAAAGGCGTGAGCTCGCCCTCGTCACCCGCGGACTCGAGCTTGTCGACCAGCGCCGACGCCCGCGGGCCTCCACCGGCGGCCACGAGGGCGTCGCTGATCTCGAGGGCGATGGGGACGTCCCCGTGGCCCCGTCCCGGGGCGAGCAGGCCACAGAGCAGGGAACGGGTGCGGCTCCGGTCGTCGTCGCCCAGCGTGTCGAGGCGGCGGTCGAGGGCGCGGCCGGGACCTTCGCGCAGGCCGCCCATCTCCGCGTACCGCGCGGCGTCGGCTCGGGGCCCGTGCCACAGCGTCTCGAGCGTCCAGCAAAGTCGCCCCGGCTGGTCCGGTGTCTGCAGAGCGTCGGTGGTGATCCGGGCGGCGAGCCCCTCGTCCCAGGGTCGGCCCGCCATGCGAGCGGGGCCCTTGAGCACGTCGCGGATACCGTCGAGCGTGAGGCCCCCCAAGGCGTAGACGGCGGCGTGCGAGTCGGCGGCGGCGGCGAGCTTGGGCAGGCACGACAAGACGCCACGCTCGAGGTCGTCGCGGCCGGTGGTGAACAGGAAGAGCCGGTGGTCGAAGTCGTCGACGGCCTCGGCGAGGAGCGTGTCGAAGCGCGCGACCTGCTCGGGGCTCGGCGCGCCCTCCGTGAGCACGTCGTCGAGGTGGTCGACGGCCAACACGAGGCCTTGGTCGGCGGGCAGGTGCTCGCGCACGAGGTCGCTCAGCCCGCCGTCGTTTTCGAGCAGCGCGGCGACCTCAACGGCGGCGACGAGCCCCCCGAAGGCGGCCGTGACCGCCGCGACCAGGCTGTCGGCGGCGCGCTCGGCGGGGCGAAAGGCCGCGACGCGCCAGTCGTTGGGCGCCCCCGCGATGCCGCCACGGACGACGGCGGGGACCAGGCCCGCGCGGGTGAAGGAGGCCTTGCCCACCCCCGCCGGCCCGGTGACGCGGAGCCAGCGGCGGTGGCTGCCGTCGGGCTGCGTGCCGAGGCGGCGCAGGGCCTCGGCGAGCTCGAGGTCGCGGCCGAAGAAGCGGCGGGCGTCGTTGACACCGTAGGGGCGCAGGCCAGGGTAGGGGTTGTCGCGGACGCCGGAGGGCGGGGGGCGCGGGATGACGTCGGGATCGGCGAGGCGCTCGACGAGCTCCTTGAGGTGGGCGTCGAGCAGCGCCTTGTCGCTGGGGAGGCGCTGCGGCTCGAACTCCTCGAGCCACGGCGCGAGCTCGCCGGGTTCGTAGCCGTCGCGGAGCAGCGGCGTCGTCTGCAGCTCGGGGTTCAGGGCGGCGCTGCGGGCCCCGAAGTCGAGCTCGGCGCGCTGCCAGGCCGTGGGGGTGGTGTCGGTGAGGAGCAAGACGTGATGGCGGGCGCGGCGGATGGCGCGCTGCCCGCGGCCGAGCCAGGTGCCGTCGCTGGGGGCGGCCTCGTCGAACCAGACGCGCAACCCGGCGGATCGGAAGAACCGGTAGACCGCGCGCGCGAGCGTCGCGTTGTTGCGCGCGTAGCTGAGGTAGACCTCGTTCGCCAACTTCCCTCCCGTGGACCTCGCGATATCAGAAAACGCCTGATTCGGCTACGCAATCCAGCGAATCGAAGGCGTGGAAGGGGGGCGGGGGAGGCGGCGGCCGGGGTTGGCCGCCGCCGGGGGGCGGGCTACGGTCCGGAGACGGCGCCGCCGCGCTGGAGCACGACACGCTCCCAGTTGGCGTTGTTGTTGAGCCCCGTGGTCGCGCCGCAGCGGTAGCCGCCGCTGCCCTGGGTGTGCCAGCACAGGCGGTTGGGACCGGCGGTGACGTCGCAGGGGCCGCCCGAGATGCCCTCGCCCACGGGGATGAAGCCGATCGAGTGGTTGTTGGCGAAGTACCACTGCGTCCCGTTGTGCTCGTGGAGCCCGCCGGGCTGCTGGGCTCCCGGCGTCAAGACCTCCGCGCGGTTGCCCATGGCGACCACGTTGAAGCTGTCGGACCCGTTCTCTCGGCACGCCAGGGCGATGACGTCACCACCGCAGGCTTCCACCATCGCGCCCTCGTCCAACTCGGCGTTGTAGAGGTTGCTGAAGCAGACGTCGAAGCCGCCCCCGAGCATCTCCGCCTCGGCGACGTTCTCCCGGATGCCGGCGAAGTCGAGGGCATTTGCGGTGCAGTAGCGGAGGCTACACACCGGCGGCTGGACCAGGTTGTAGACGAAGTAGCCCCCGCAGTTGCGGACCTGGATGTCGTTGCTCCAGTTACACTCGTCGTCGCTCCAGTGGTAGCAGACCTCTCGGTCGACGACCCCGTCGCCGACGTTGGGGTGGGCGCCGTTCATCCAACCCGGCGCGTGGGTGCCGCAGCGTCGCCGAGCCGGCGCGGTGGTCGGGAGCTGGGTGCCGCCGGGACCCGCGAACCGGTACCAGCCGGGATCAAGGTTGTTCTGGTCGCAGACGACCGGTCCGTCGGCGTTGTCCCTGCTGCGCGTCGGGTCGTTGATGACGGTGTGGTTGCGGCACTCCTCAGGGGCGGAGCGGACGTAGATGAGCCGCTCCCAGTTGGCGTTGCCGTTCAGGTCGTTGTCGCCACACCGGTAGCCGCGCTCCAGGTCACCGTTCCCGGTGTGCCAGCACATGCGCTGGTCATCGGCTTCCTGGTTCCCGAAGTCGCAGCTCGTGCGGTTCACCGGCAGGTTCGCCGGCGCGAAGCCCCACGAGCGGCCCGGCGAGTAGTACCAGGTCGTGCCGTTGTGCTGGTGCGACGCGTTGACGCCGTCGCCGACGTCCTCGATGACCTCGTTGCGCAGGCCCTCGGCGGCCAGCGTGAGGTTGGCCTCTCCGACCGGGCGGCAGGCGATCATCATGTCGGTCCCACCGCACTCCTCAAGGATACCGGCGAGGGACACGTCGGGCCCGTTGTAGAGGTCCTGGTAGCAACGCCGGTAGCCGCGGGCGAGCACGCTCGCCTCGGGCACGTCCTGCTGCACACCGGGCACGAGGTTCGGCCGCTCGAGGACGCACGCCGCGCTGCATCCGTCGAAGTTGTCGTTGTTGCCGTCGTCGCACTCCTCGTTGCCATCGAGCTCACCGTTGCCGCAGAAGGCCTCGAGCTGGCAGGCGTCGTCGCAGCCGTCCTCGTTGATCCGGTTGCCGTCGTCGCACTGCTCGCCGGCGTCGACGTTGCCGTCACCGCAGGCCTCGGCGTCGCGCACGTAGACCACCCGCTCCCATCCCTGGTCTCCGTTGAGGCTGTTGTCGCCACAGCGGTAGCCCGAGTTCAGGTTCCCGTTGCCGGTGTGCCAGCACATGCGCAGGTCGGCCCCTTGCCCACGCTCGACATCGCAACTGAAGCGGTTGACCGGCTGGTCCAAGGGGAAGAAGCCCCAAGACCACGTCGTCGCGAAGTACCAGTTCACCCCGTTGTGAGGGTGCCCAACGTCGCGCTCCTGGCCGAGGTCCGTGAGGACCTCGTGCCGGAAGCCCTCGGCGACGAGCGTGAAGTTCTGGGCCTCGACGGGGCGGCACGCCATCAGCATGTCGTGGCCGTCGCACTCCGCCAGCAGCTCGGCCAGGTCCACGCCGCTCTGGTTGTAGGTGCCGGTGTAGCACCGCCGCCAGCCGCGGCCGACGATCGCGCCCTCGGGCACGTCCTCACGGATGCCGGAGACGACGTCGGCGCAGGGGCCGCCGGTGTTGTCGACCTCGCCGTCGCAGTCGTTGTCCAGGCGGTCGCAGACCTCGTCGCCGGGCTCGCCGGGGATGCCGTCGCACTGGATCTCGGCGGCGTCGGGGTTGCAGAAGAGCGTCCCGGCCACCGCGCAGATGCCCTGGCCGGACACGCAGTCGTCGCCCACCGTCGGGATCTCGTTGTCGGTGGCGCCGTCGCAGTCGTTGTCCTCGCCGTCGCAGACCTCTTCCACCGGCTCGCCGGGGATCGCGTCGCACTCGACCTCGCCGCTGTCGACGTTGCAGACGTTCTGGCCGACCACCGCGCAGGCGCCGACGCCCGCGCCACACTCGTCACCCACGCCAGCGACGTCGTCGACCTCGCCGTTGCAGTCATTGTCCGCGTCGTCGCAGACCTCGCCGTCGGGCACGACCTCGCCCTCGCACGCGCCCCAACCGGAGCCGTCAGCCGCGCAGGTCTGCTCACCGCCGACGCACACGCCGACGTCCTCGGTCCCGTCGGGGCCGGTGTAGCAGTCCTGGGTCGCCCCCGGCTCGCAGACGCAGTCGACGCCGTCGACGTCGTCGACCTCGCCGTCACAGTCGTCGTCGGCCTGGTTGCAGATCTCTTCGCCAGGGACCACCTGGCCCACGCAGTCGCCCACGTTTCCGTCCACGCAGCCGGCCTGGCCGCCGTGGCAGACGCCCACGTCCTCGGTCCCGTCGGGGCCGGTGTAGCACAGCGTCAACACCGAGCCGCCGTCGCCGTCGTCGTCGACGTGGCCGTTGCAGTCGTTGTCCACGCCGTCGCAGATCTCGTCGCTCGGATCGCCGGGGGTCGCGTCGCACTGGGTGTCGCCGTTGTCGGCGCAGACCACCACGCCGTCGGCCTCACAGGCGCCGACGCCCATGGTGCAGCCGTCGCCGAGGCCGATGCCGTCGTCGATCTCGTTGTTGCAGTCGTTGTCGACGCCGTCGCAGACCTCGTCTTCGGGGGCGCCGGGCTCGGCGTCGCAGCGCACCGACGCGTTGGCGCCGTCGCAGATGATCTCGCCGTCCGCCTGACAGGCGCCCACACCCTCCACGCAGGGATCGCCGATACCGGCGATGCCGTCGTCGATCATGGCGTTGCAGTCGTTGTCGACGTTGTCGCAGACCTCGGCCCCGGGGACGACCTCGCCCTCACAGGGGCCGAAGGTGTTGTCGGCCTGGCAGGCCTGGCGGCCCATGGCGCAGACGCCGACGCCCGCGGTGCCGTCGGGACCGGTGTAGCAGTCCTGAACCTCACCCGGCTGGCAGTCGCACTCGACGCCGTTGTCGACCACGCCATCGCAGTCGTTGTCGAGCAGGTCGCAGACCTCGTTTCCGGGGACGGTCTCGCCCTGGCAGGCGCCGAGCACGCCGCCCTCGCAGGCCCGGCTGCCGCCGTGGCAGACGCCGACGCCCATGGTGTCGGCGGGGCCCGTGTAGCAGTCCTCGTCGAGGTCGCCCTCGTCCGTCGCGCCGTCGCAGTCGTTGTCGACGTTGTCGCAGATCTCGTCGGCGGGGTGGACGGCGCCCTCGCAGTCGCCGAACTGCCCATCGACGCAGGCCGCGTGGCCGGAGGCGCAGGCCCCCACGTCAGCGGTGCCGTCGGGGCCATCGTAGCAGGCCTCGCCGGTGTCCTCGTCCGTCTCGCCGTCGCAGTTGTTGTCCATGCCGTCGCAGACCTCGGCTCCGGCGACGCCGGGGACCGCGTTGCACATCACGCCCTCGCCGTTCTCCGCGCACACCCACACGCCCGCCGCTTCGCAGACGCCGATGCCCATCGCGCAGGCGTTGCCGAGATCGGCCCAGTCCTCGTCGGTGCTCCCGTCGCAGTCATCGTCCAGGTTGTTGCAGATCTCGGCGGGCCCGACGCAGTCGCCCCACGCCTCGCCTACGCAAGTCTGCGTGCCACCGGCGCAGTTGAGCTCGGGCGGGCAGTCACGGGCGGCGCCGTCTTCGCACTCGCCTTCGCCTTCACCCTCGCCTTCGCCTTCGCCCTCGCCCTCGCCCTCGCCTCCGCCCTCGCCCTCGCCCTCCGCGGACTCGGGGGGCTGGCAGTGCTTCTCGGCGTCGCAGGTCCAGTCGGCCGGGCAGGCGGCGCCGTCCTCGCAGCTCAGGAGGGGGTAGTGGCCGTAGTCCACGTCCGCGCCGGTGCAGTGGAGGCACGCGGCCGCGCAGAGGATCACGAGTGCCAGCATCGTCTTGCGTCTCATAGCGATCCCTCCACCACCACGCCGGCCGGGGCCAGACGGACCCGCCATGCCGGCGGCGCCGCCGCGTCTCCGCCCGCCCCCTCCGCGGGCTCCTCCTCGTCTCCGAGCAGCCACAGCACCCCCGCCGTCACGACGGCCGCCGTTCCCAGGCCGAGCAGGACGTTGGCCGCCAGAGCGTGCGAGTCGGCCGCCTCGGAGTCCTCGTCCAGCTCGGCCCTGGTGACCGCCCGGGTCTTGCTGGCCTCCAGCCGGTCCTTGGCCGCCTGGTTGAGCACGCCGAAGACCGATCCGCCGGCCAGCAGGGCCACGCCGGCTCCCATGGTGGCCATCGCCGGCAGGCTGTAGTCCGCGGGCGGCGGGGGCGGCGGCGGTGGCGGTGGCGGCTCCTCCTCCACCGGCTCGGGCTCGGGCTCGGGCTCGGGCTCCGGGGGCTTGACCTCGGCGAGCTCCGCCTTCAGCTCCCCCGGCTCCCCCGGCGTCAGCTTCAGCGCGGCCTCGTGGGGCTCATGCCCGTCCTTCGTCAGCGTGACCTTGCACTCCCCGGGCTTCAGCCATCCCTCCCAGGGTGTCTTCGCCTCCACCTTGCGCTCGCCGCAGACGAGCACGAGCGCCGCCCCGTCCGGGACGCTGCTCACCTTCGCCAGCGCCCAGCCCTTCTTCAGGCCCGCCTCCACCTTCCTGAGGAGCTTCGCGCCCTTCTTGCGCGCCTTCTTGTCGCCCGCGGCCTCCTCGGCGTGCCGGGTGAGGATCTCGTGTGCGCGGGGGAGGTCCCCCTTCTTCTGCCAGGCGGTGCCCAGCAGCAGCAGGAACGCCGGGGCAGGATCGGCCGCGTACGCTTGGTCTAGGAGCTCGATGGCCCGGTCGTACTTCTTCTTCTTGATGAGCTTCTTGCCCTTCTTCGCCAGCTTGGCCGCCGCGGGCTTGGGCTTGGCCAGCCCCACGGCCGGCGTGGCCAGCAGCAGGCCTGCGGCCAGCAGGGTGCCTCGAGCAAATGTAGAACTCCGCATGGTCACCGCGTCCGGTTGAAGACCGAGGGGACAGGATAGCCTCTGTCCGGAGGAAAGGTAAGATCCCGCCCGGACGCCGAACACCGGAGGAGCCCCATGCCGACCCCCACGGCCCGCCGCCCGATCCTGGCCGTCATCGGCAACTCGGGGCGGCCCCCCGCCGAGGTGCTCGACGCGGCCCGAGAGCTGGGTCGCCTGGCCGTAGACGCCGGCTTCCGGATCCTGACCGGCGGGATGGACGGGGTCATGGCCGCGGTCAGCCAGGGCGCCCGGGAGTCCGAGGCCTGGACGGAGGGGACCGTCGTGGGCGTGCTCCCCACGGCGGACGCGGACGCCGCCAACCCCTGGGTGGACATCGCCATCGCCACCGGCATGGGCTATGCCCGCAACGCCATCGTCGCGGGCAGCGCCGACGTGGTCGTGGCGGTGCGGGGCAGCTCCGGCACGCTGTCCGAGGCGGCCTTCGCCTGGCAGGCGGGCAAGCCGATCGTGGCGCTGGCCAGCACCGGCGGCTGGGCGGCCCGGATCGCCGGCCAGCACCTCGACGATCGCTGGCCGGACCCGGTGCGGGAGGCCCATACGCCGGAGGAGGCCGTGGAGATCGCACGCGGCCTGGCGACCTGGCCGGAGAGCCCGTGACCGGCGCCGACGTCATCCGGGTGGCGGACCTCGACGACCCGCGCCTCGACGACTACCGCAACGTCCGTGACCGCGACCTCCGGCGGGAGCGGGACCTGTTCCTGGCCGAGGGCGATGTGGTCGTGCGCGTGCTGGCGGAGCGCGGCCGCTACCCGATCCGCTCCGTCCTGCTGTCCGAGCGCCGGCTGGCGCCCCTGGCCGACGTGGTCGAGCGCCTGCCTGCCGGCACGCCGGTCTTCGTCGCCCCCCAGGACCTGCTGGAGGAGGTCGTCGGCTTCCGGCTCCACCGGGGCGTGCTCGCCGCGGGCGGGCGCACGCCGGTGCCGGGGCCCGAGGCGCTGCTGGCGAGCCTGCCGGCCGGCCCCTGCCGGGTCGTCGCGCTCGAGGGGCTGACGAACACCGACAACGTCGGAGCCGTCTTCCGCAACGCCGCGGCCTTCGGCGCCGCGGCAGTGCTGCTGGACGACCGCTGCTGCGACCCCCTGTACCGCAAGGCCGTCCGCGTCGGCGCGGGCGCCCCGCTGGTGATCCCGTTCTCGCGCGGGGGGGGAGCGGGCCGGACCTGGTCCGTGCCCTGCAGGGCGCAGGCTTCCACGTGGTGGCGCTGTCCCCCCGGCCCCCGGCCGCCGACCTGGCGGACCTCGACCCGCCGCCCCGGCTGGCGCTGCTGCTGGGCACCGAGGGACCGGGCCTGACGGCCGGGGCCCTGGCCGCGGCCGACGTGGTGGCCCGCCTCGCCATGGCCGACGGCTTCGACTCGCTCAACGTCGCGACGGCCAGCGGGGTGGCGCTGTACGCGCTCAGCCCCCA
>CAYOBQ010000127.1:0-27713 GCA_964402225.1 uncultured Nannocystaceae bacterium
GACGGTGCGGCAGACAAAGCGACCAAGTGATGTGCGTGCCCGCCGGCCGAGTTCACGGCGCGAAGCCGTAGCGATATCCGAAGATATCGGTAGGTTTCGCAACGCTGAAATCGGTTGGCGGGCGCCTGCAGCGCGCCGCGTCGCGACTCTGCCGCAGCGTCCTAGGAGCAGCTTGCGCATCAGGAGGCCCTTTCAGACCAGGGAGGACATCTCTTCCTTCATCTCCTGGGCGCGTGCGACGAGTGTGTCCCAGCGCTCTTCCGGGAGCTGCAGCGCCTCGAAGCTGTCCGGCCCCTGTGGGCCCGCGGGAGGTGACGGGTAGAAGCTCGGGCCGACGTGCTCGACGACCCGGTCGCACAGGTTGCACGCGTGCATCAGCTTCAGCGTATTCGGATCGACCGCGCCGTCTTCGTAGGCGGCGGGATCGTGATGGCGGCCGGCGACGGTGGTGAAGAGCTCGCCCATGTTCCACTTGGCCATCAGGCTGGAGCCGAAGAGGCCGTGGTAGTCGCGGATGACCTCCAGCACCTCCTCCATCGAGAGCACCTGGTTGTTCTGGCGCATGAAGATCTCGGCGAAGACCCGCAGCAAGAAGGGCTCGCCGCAGTTGTGCAGCAGGCCGAGGAGATAGGTCTCGTCCTCTTCGTTCGGGGCGCCGATCTCCGCCAGCAGCTCCCGGCACAGGTTCGCCGAGACGAGGTGGCCCTGCCACATCGAGCGGAAGACCTGCTTGAAGGCTGGGGTGCGGAACGCGAACATCCCACGGAAGGCTGCGGTCTGCGCGATGCTCGCGATGGTGCGGTTGCCGAGGCGCGTGATGGCGCTCTTCAGATCGGTGATTCGTCCCCGCCCGCCGTAGGTGATGGTGTTGGCGGTGGAGATGATCCGCGCCGCGATGGACGGGTCCTTCTCCAGCACCTTCAGCACCTGCTCCGAGTCGGCCGTGATGTCGGAGAGGACGCGTCGCAGCTCGACCACCACCTGCGGCACCTCGGGCAACGCGATGTTCCCCTGGCGAATTCGTTCGACCAGGTCGCGGATCAGCGCCCGGGTGTGCATCTGCGGGGTCGCGCTCACCGAGACCTGCGCCATCCGCCGCGTCTCCCGGGCCACCCGCTTCAGCGCGTTGACCACGGCGCTCTTGTCGGCGGGCTTGTCGATCCAGTCGACGCAGCCGTAGCGCAGCGCGAAGACCACGTCGTTCTTCGATCCGTTGTTGGTCACCACCACCACCGGCAACGGGACCTGCCGCCGCCGCAGCTCCGCCAGCAGATGTCCGCCTCGCATGGTGGGCGACTTGAGATCGACAAAGAGGGCCGTGGGCCCCTTCTCGATGACGTTCAACACCTCCCGGGGGCTCGTCGTGCGTACGGCCCTCAACCCGAGCTGCTCCACGAGCTCGGAGAGGTCGGCCGCTGACGCGGGATCCGGATCAGCGACGATGACGGTGCGGCGCGCCATCGGCCGAATCTAAGCCGCGACGCACCGCGGTGCAATCAAACGGACACATCCAGCGCCGATCGAGGCCATGGCGCGCCTCGGCCCTGGCATCTGCTAGATATCCAACGCGTGAGCCAAGAGATCCCGGTAGAGCAGCAGATCGGGAACGCGGTCTGGGCCGCGCTCTGTGAACTTCGGTCCCGTGTGGAGGCCCGATATCGTCTCCGGTTGCGGCCGGGAGGGGCCGCAGGGACGCCATCCGGCGGTGGAGCGGGCGGTCGGGATCGTGGACGCCGTGCGAGGTCTGCTCATGGAGCGCGGCTTCCTCGGGCGCGAATGAGCTCGCTCACCCCGCCCGCTGGGTGGACTCGGGGCCGAGCTCGTCCAGGCGGTCGCAGGCCGCCGAGTGGGTGCTGCCTTTGGCTTGCAGGGTCGGCATTTGCTGTGCGCAGGCCTCGGTGGCGTGGGGACAGCGGGTGTGGAAGTGGCAGCCGGAGGGTGGATCGATGGGCGTGGGCACGTCGCCCTTCAACACGATCCGAGCGCGGCGGTGGACGGCGCGGGCGGTGGGCACCGCGCTCAGCAGCGCGCGGGTGTACGGGTGACGGGGGTCGCCGAAGATCTCGTCGGACGTGCCCACCTCCACGATGCGCCCCAGGTACATGACGTAGACGACGTCACAGAGGTGCCTGACGACGGCGAGGTCGTGGGCGATGAACAGGTAGGACAGCCCCAACTCGACGCGCAGATCCGCGAGCAGGTTCAGGATCTGCGCTTGCACCGAGACGTCGAGGGCGCTGACCGGTTCGTCGCAGACGATGAAGCGGGGCCTGGGCGCGAGGGCCCGGGCGATGCCGATCCGCTGTCGCTGACCGCCGCTGAATTCGTGGGGGTAGCGGTTGAGGTAGTCGGGATCCAGACCGACTCGCTCCAACAGCTCCTGCACCTCGCGCCGAAGCGCCACCTTGCCCGAGGCGATCCCGTGCAACTCGATGGCCTCGGCCAGCGTCTCGTAGACCGTCCGCCGCGGGTTCAGGCTGCTGAACGGGTCCTGGAAGATGATCTGCATCGCCTGGCGAAACGGTCGGAGCTGGGGCCGCGCCAGGGTGTGCAGCGGCGCGCCCTCGAAGCTGATCTCGCCCTCGGTGGGCTCGATGAGGCGCAAGATACAACGCCCCGCGGTGGTCTTCCCGCAGCCACTCTCGCCGACGAGCCCCACGGCGTGGCCCGGGGCGACGTCGATGTCGATCCCGTCCACCGCCTTTACGTGGCCGACGACCTTGGGGATGAGGCCCCGGCGAATCGGGAAGTGCTTTCGCAGCCCTCGAACTCGAACCAGCGGCTCGGTCACAGCGCCTCCACCCCACTGTCGGCCGCAGACGCGGTGGTCCTGGCGTCGCTGCCGGGGGCCCCTACCACCTTCACCCGTGCGCCGCTCTCCAGGCCGCGGTGCCCGAAGACCACGAGGGCGTCGCCGTCGGCGATGGGCGTCAGCACCTCGACGTGCTCTCGGTCGCTGTAGCCCAGCTTCAGCGCGACCTTCTCCGCCTTCCCATCGGCGACTCGGAAGGCGAAGGGTCGGTCCTCGTCGTAGACGATGGCGCGCTTGGGGATCAGCACGGCGTCGGGGTGCACGTCGACCACCACCCGGGCCCGGACGTACATGCCCGGGCGCAGCTTGGGCCCGCCGCCGACGGGCGCCCCTTCGCCGAGGGCGATCACGACCTTCACAGTCCCGCTCCGCGGATCGACGGTCGGCGCGATGCGCGCGACCTCCGCGGCGACCTCGGCGTCGCCCAGTCCCTCCGCCGTGACCTCCACCGTGAGACCCTCGCGCAACCTCAACAGGTGTCGCTCGGGCACCCGGAGGTGCGCCTCGAGCTCCGAGAGATCGGCCACCTCGAAGAGCGGCTCGCCCACGCTCACCGCCTCCCCAGGCTGCACGTGGCGAGTCACGATCACCCCCGCCAGCGGTGCCGCGACCCTCGCGAGACTTCGCTCTGCCAAGAGGCGCTCGACCTCCGCCGACGCCTGCCCGGCCTCGAAGGCGACGTCCTTCACCCGCTGCTGGGGGAGCAGACCCTGGGCGTGCTGCGCCCGCGCGCTCGCCAGGTCGGCCTTGGCCTTGGCCCTGGCCGCCCGCGCCTTGGCGATGGTGCCGGCGAACGTCGGTCGATCGATCCGTGCGAGCTGGGCCTTGGCCTCGACCTGCGCCCCTTCCTCGGCCTCCAGGGAGGAGACGGTGCCGGTGGCCCGCGCGCGGACCGTCGCCCGGTTGCGGGCCTCGACGGTGGCGGTGCCCTCGATGCCGTCGCGCACCAGCCCCCTGCGCGCGTGGATGATCTCGACCGGTGAGAGCGCGGCGTCGGCGGCGCCATCGGGCTTCGCGTCGCCCTCACCGCCCGGCTTCGAGCCGCAGGCGAGGGCGAAGGCACACAGGATGGTGAGGCCGCGTCGCACGGGGCGCGAAGTCTACCGCGGGCCAGCCTTTACTGCGAACGGCGCGCGGGCCTACCGTCGGAGCCGATGCGGCTCTGGTGGATGTGGGCCCGGTGCGCCCTCGCGGCCTGTGACGACGGAGCGCCCGAGAGGGACGACTCCGCGCGCTGGAACCACGGCCAGGCTCGGGGCACCCACAACAGCACGCACATCGCCCTCGAGTTTCCGGCCCATCCCAGCCACCACTACACCCAGCGCCCGTTGGCCGTGCAGCTCGGCGAGCAGGGCGTGCGGCAGATCGAGCTCGATGTCCACCGTCACGTCGACGGTCACTTCGAGGTGCTCCACCTCCCGATCATCGATTTCCTCACGGTCTGCCAGCGGCTCTCTACCTGCCTCGAAGAGCTGCGCACGTGGTCTGTGTCGAACCCCGACCACTTTCCGGTGATGGTGTGGATCGAGCCGAAAGACGATGTCGACAACGCGCCGCCCTTCGAGCGCATCCTCCCCGCCCACGTCGACGACCTCGCCGCGGAGGACGCGTACGCGGCGGTGTCCAAGATCAACGACGCCGAGCGTGGGGCCGAGCGGGTCGCCCGGCTCACCGCCGGGGGCTTCGTCGTCACCTCGAACGTCGACGGCGCCGACGAGGACGACGCGGCGAACGCTCGCCGGCGCGACGCCTCCCTGGCGGCGGGCGCTCACTTCCTCAGCTCGGACTTCCCGGCCCCCACGCCCGACCGTGACTACTGGCTGCGCGTACCCGGGGGGGTGCCCGTGCGTTGCAACCCGGTCTCGGCTCCGGTCGACTGCGCGCCGGAAGCGCTGGAGTAGGTGCTACCTTGGCGCCGATGATTCCCGCAGAAGAGCTCTGCCTGGCGCTCGCCGCGTTGCGAGCGGGGGTGGTCGATGAGGCCGCGCTCATCGATCTCGCCTACGAGCTGGGGAGCGCTGGGGACGAGACGACGGTCGAGGCGCTGCTCCTCGAACGGGGCGTTGACGCCGCGAACATCGTCGAGCTGCGGGGCTCCATCGGGGGGGCGCGGACGCTGGGATACGAGGAGCATCCCGCTCGGGGCACCTCGCCGCCAGAACCCGACGGTTGGCGGGGGTTGCTCGCCCTCGGCGAGGGGGCCAGCAGCTTCGCGCTGCGTTACACGCTCGGGGAGGAGCTGGGCCGCGGCGGCGTCGGGCGGGTCCTGGCGGCCGAGGACAAGCTGATGCGGCGGGTCGTCGCCATCAAGGCGCTGCACGAGGGGCGAGCACCCGAGCATCAGGTCCGGCGGTTCTTCGCCGAGGCGCAGACCACCGCGCAGCTCGAGCACCCCAACGTCGTGCCGGTCTACGACATGGGCACGCTGACGGACGGGCAGCCCTTCTTCAGCATGAAGTGGGTGCGCGGACGGGCGCTTTCGGAGCTGGTCGACGCCTACGACGGCCAGGATCCCCAGGCGCGCTATCGGCTGCTCCAGATCTTCGCGCAGGTCTGCATGGCGGTTGACTACGCCCACGCCAAGGGGGTGATCCATCGGGACCTGAAGCCCGACAACGTGATGGTCGGTGACTTCGGCGAGGTGCTGGTGATGGACTGGGGGGTCGCCAAGACCGGCGCGGCCCTGGTGGACGACGAGTCCCTCGATGGCTCCGTGGAGCACATCTCGCTCAGCCAGGACGACCGCCCGATGACGGTCGCCGGCGCCGTCGTCGGCACCCCCGGCTACATGCCGCCCGAGCAAGCGATGGGCGATCTGGAGCACGTCGACGGTCGCTCAGACGTCTGGGCCTTGGGCGCGATCCTCTACGAGATCCTCACGGGGAAGCGCACCTTCGTCGGCGGGAGCCCGTTCTCGGTGCTCATCGCGACCGCCAGCGAGGATCTCGTCGCGCCCCGCGAGCGAGCGCCGGAGCGCGACATCCCCGGCGATCTCGAGGACATCTGCCTGCGCGCCCTCGAGAAGACGCCCGAGGCCCGCTACCCGAGCGTGCGCGCGCTCCACCATGAGATCGAGCGCTATCTAGCCGGCACGCGGGAGCGTGAGCGCCGACAGACGCAGGCCGACGAGCAGGTCCGGGATGGCGAGGAGTCCCTGTGGTTCCGGCGAATGCTGGACGAGGAGCTCTCCGAGCTCGAGGCGCGCCTCGCCGCGTTGCCCGCGCTCTCCGGCCACGAGCCCATCGCCGAGAAGCGGTCGCGTTGGGCGGTCGAGACCCGCCGGGAGGAGGTGATCGCGGCCAAGCAGGGCGCCTTCGCCTCGGCGGAGACCAAGTTCCTCCGCGCCACCGAGCTGGTCCCGCGTCACCCTGACGCTGTCCGCCACCTGAGCGACATGCACTGGCAGCGCTACCGGGAGGCGCGCGCCGCCAACGACCACCGGGCCGCCACCGAGCATCTCAAGACCGTCGGGCGCTACGCCACGCGAGGCACGGCGCGCCTCGCGACCCAGGTGCCGCTCTCGCTGGTCACCGATCCACCCGGCGCCGAGGTCGCGCTCTACCGCTACACGGAGCGCGACCGCGTCCTCGTGCCGACGGTCGCGCGGTCCCTCGGGACGACCCCGCTCGAGGAGGTGCGCATCCCCACCGGTCGGCAGCTCCTGGTCCTCACGGTCGAAGGCCGACGCCCGGTGCACCTCCCGGTGATGGTCTGGCAGGGCGACCGGCTGGAGCGGTCGGTGTGCATCCCCACCGATGAGGCCCTCGGTGACGACTTCGTCTTCGTCCCCGGGGGTGCCTACATGCGGGGCAACGACGCCCACGCCTTGCTCGCCGCCGAGCCTGGCTGTGTGGACGTCCCCGCCTTCGCCATCGGCCGATTCCCGGTCACCTGCGCCGAGTACTTCGACTTCCTCAACGCGCTGGAGCCGGATGACGCCCTCGGCCGGGCCCCGCGGGAGAGCGGCGTCCCCGTCATCTTCCCCGACGCAGACGAGATCTACCGGCTCCCCGTCGTCGACAAGGACGGCGACGAATGGCAGCCCGACTGGCCGGTGCAGTGCATCAGCTACGAGGACGCCCGGGCCTACGCCGAGTGGCGCGGATCCGGCTGCCGGCTCCCGACGGAGGACGAGTGGGAGAAGGCCGCGCGCGGCACCGATGGCCGCACCTTCCCTTGGGGCGACCACTTCGATCCGTCGTTCTGCGCGGCCCGCGGCAGCGTGCCCGGAGACGACCTCCCGAAGGCGGTCGGGCGCTTCGAGACCGACACCTCACCCTATGGCGTCCGCGACCTCGCCGGTGGCGTCCGCGAATGGACCGAGGGCTGGTTCGAGCCCGACGAGCTGCGCACGATCCGCGGGGGCGCTTTCAACCACTACGCCTTCCTGTGTCGGGCGGCGAGCCGCTACGGGGCCCATCCACGGCGTACCCAATGGGCGATTGGCTTCAGACTGGTCAAGGCGCTCTGAGCGCGGATCAGCGTCGACGGCGGCGCAGGCCCAGCAACAAGAGGGCCGCAAATGCCCAGGTGCTCGGCCCCGGTCCCCGGTTGACGAAGCCGCAGCCGCAGTCGTCGCCGCCACCGCCAGCCCCCGTCGGATCCTCCACCGTGAACGTCCACGCCTCGGTGAAGCCCGCGGTGATCACGTCGCCGTCTACCGCCTGCACTCGCCACGTGTAGGTAGCGCCCTCGAAGACGCTGTCGCTGACGTTGAGCCCCAGGGACCCCAGCTCCTCGGTCGTGGTGCACGATGAGTCACGGCACAACTCGACGTCGTAGGTCACGTTCGTGCCCTCTGGATCCGTGACGCGGGTCCAACTGAGCAGGAGGTCCTTCTTCTGCACCGTAGCGCCGTTCTCGGGCGCCGTGTGCTCCGGCTTCTCCGGTGGCGCGTTCACCGCGGAGACGAAGAACTCGGCGTCGACGACCTCGGAGTTGGCGAGCCCATCGGTCGCGTAGACCTCGACGACATAGCGCGTGTCCTCCTCGAGCGGCGCCTCTGGGACCCAGACGCCCTGGCCGTCCGCGTCCTCCGGTACGTCCTCGCTCTCGGCGACCACGTCGCCGATCGTGTCGCCGAGCTTCACCCGCACCTTGAAGTGGTAGGCCACCGTGTCGTCCTGGTCGACGTCGGTGCTGCCCTCCGCCACGAACTCCGGCGTGAGGGTGTCGACGACGGAACGGTCGCCCGGTGCGACCAGCGTGGGCGTATCCGGCGCCTGGTTCTGGGAGTCGACGGTGAAGGTCCAGCGTTCGCTCGCTTCCGAGATCTCGGCCGTCCTGTCCACGGCGACGACGTCCCATTGGAAGGTGCCGTTCTCGATGAGGTCCTCGGTGGGAACGAAGACGACCGAGTCTCCCCGGACCTCTCCTTCGCCCTGCGTGAAGGGGTTGTTGGCCCGGTAGATGCGGAACCGGTAGAGCAGCGAATCGCACTCACCGTCCTGATCGGTCGAGCGCAGCACCTCGAGGGTCGGGCGGGCGATGCCAACCTGGGAGCCGTCCTCCGGAGCCCGCGCGGTCGGCGCGGTGGGCACGGCGTTGTCGGCGTTTCTGCGCAGGGTGCGCGTCTCGGTCCACGGGGTGATGACGTGGGTCGGCGGCTCGGGCGGGATCGCCGGGTTCTCCGTGCGCGCGCGGCCCCGCCACCAGTAGGTCTGGTCCTCGAAGAGCAGCCCCTCGTCCGGGGTCCACATCGCGCCGCCCATCGCGGGCTGGGGCAGCCAGCCGCTGTCCACCGCCAGGTTCTGAAGCGCCGCGTCGCTGAAGACCTCGATCTGAAGCTCTACGGGCCGCTCCAGCTCGTCTTCCACCCGCGTCAGCTCGAAGGTGGGCGCGGGGGCATCCGAGCACACGCCGTCCTCGGGGGCGACGGCCTCGGGTTGGAGTGGCCCTTCGTAGACGAAGGGGTTCGTCCCATCGCCGAACTCCTGGCCGTTGTTGCGCCCGTCCTGGTCAGGATCCGCCTCGGCGTCGAGTGGATCGGCGGGATCGAGGCACACATTGCCCGCGTCGTTGCAGGTGTTGCGCTCCCACGTGTCGCACATCGAATCGAGATCGTCGTCGATGCAATCGACCTCGATCGCGAAGACCGCGCAGGTCCGCCCGCCGTCGCCGTCCTCGACGCAGGCCGTCAACTCGATGGGGCTCGACAGGTAGTGTTGGTAGGTCGGCACCCAGTCGATGATCCCGAAGTTCTCGTCGATGCCGATCCCCGCCGGAGGGTTCTCCAGGGAGTAGACCAGGGGATCGCGGGGGTCGCCGCCGTCGGGGTTGGCGGCGTCCGTCGCGGGGATGCCGACGTTGTAGGCGCGCCCCTCGAGGGCGGGCAGCGGAGCGAAGTCGGGGATGACCGGGTCGACGTTGGTCACCACGAGCTCGGCGTCCACGCAGCGCCGGCCGCCGTCGTCGTCGGATGCGCAGGCGCAGATGCGGGAGCGATCCAGCCCGTCGGCCGCCACCTGCTCGACGCGCACATCGCCACCTTCGTCCGGCTCAAGGTCTGCGAGATCCGCCGCGCCTTCGGGGTGGGCGTCGTCGTTGCACGGGGTGTCGAAGAAGAGATCCACGCGCACGACGTCATTGACTCCGGGATCGTCGGTGTCGACGGTGAAGCGCACGAGATCGCCCTCCGGCACCGGCGACGTGACTTGAAGGTCTACCGCGGGCGCCGCGTTCTCGATGGTGATGCGCCCGGTGGTGTCGATGAGGTTCGAGCCGTCGTCGACCAGGACGCGGATGGTGAACACGCCCTCGTCCGGGTAGCGGTGACGACCGATGGTGCCGAGGGCGTTCTCGATCTCGAAGTCCCCGTCGTCGTCGAAGTCGAAGAAGAAGCGCAGCTCGTCGTTGCCTGGATCGTCTACCACGGCCTCGACGGCGACCTCGGCCCCCTCGAATTGCGGGGTCTCGAACTCGATCTCGAGCTCGGGCCGGACGTTGGAGACGCGTATCGTCGCCGAGACGACGACCTCACCGCCGTCGCCGTCGCTCACTCGGCAGCGCACGTCGTAGTCCCCCTGGTCGGGGAAGGAGGTGTTCTGCACCGCGTCGGCGACGCCGACGAGGTCGTACTGACCGTCACCCGTCAGGTCCCAGTCGTAGACGAGCTCGTCGTCCCCCGGATCCGCCGCCTCGACCCGGACCTCGAAGACCTCGCCCTCGTTGGCGAACTGTGGGGCGAAGAGCTCGGCGGTGGGTGGCGCGTTGTCGACGGTCACGGTGGTGGTGTCGACGGCGAAGCCCCCATCGTCGTCGCGTACCCGGACGCCGACGGTGTGCTCGCCCTGCTGGAGGAAGACCGTGCCGGCGAAGTTGTCGCCCTGGTCGACGATGTCGTCCTCGAAGGAGCCGTCGTTGTCGAAGTCGAAGGAGTAGGTGAGCTCGTCGGTCCCCGGATCGGTGGCGGCGACGTCGATGACGACCTCGGACCCCTCGGCGACGGGTCCGCTGTTGGTCACGACGATGATGTTCGGGCGCGCGTTGAGGATCGAGAGCTCATGGTCGCGCTCGCTGGTCGCGCCCTGGTCGTCGGTGACCTGCACGCGCATCGTCACGATGCCGTCGTCGGGGAAGGAGATGGTGATCTGGTCGAGCCCGACGCCGCTCTGATCGAAGTCGCCGTCTCCGTCGATGTCGTACCGATAGGTGATGGGATCGTTGCCCGGGTCGTTGGCGATGACCTGTACGCCGATGTCGGCGCCTTCGAGGGCCGGGCTGGGGGCGATGACCTGGAGGATCTGCGGGGCGACGTTGGCCACCGAGACCGGGAAGTTGCGGACCGCGTCGGCGCCCTCGTCGTCGCGGACCCGCACCCGGGCATTGTAGAAGCCATCTTGGAAGTACCGGTGCTCGAAGGGCCCGCCCTCGAGGCCCATGACGTCGTACTCCCCGTCGCCGTCCCAATCGAAGTCGTGGAAGAGCTGGTCGGCCCCGGGATCGGTGACCGGGACCTCGACGGTGAGCGTCTGCCCCTCGTCCAGGGGCTGGTTTGTGTTCACGCCCTCGATGACCGGGGTCACGTTGCGCACGGTGATCAGCGCGGCGTCGGTGTCGGTCTCGCCGGCCTGGTCGGTGATCCGAACCCGGACCCTTCGGGGGCCGTCGTCGGGGAAGGTGACGGTGGCGTTGGTCCCCTCGAAGTCGTCGAATACGCCATCGTCGTCCAGGTCCCAGACGTAGGAGATCTGCCCCAACTCGGGGTCGTAACCCGAGGCTGTGAGCTGCACCTGTTCACCCTCGTCGGCGTTGTAGGGGCCCCCCGCGTCGGCCACCGGAGTGCCGAAGCCCGGCTCGATGTCGAAGTTGAGCACGGCGCGACGCTCGTCGTCGGTGAGGCCGAAGAGCGCGTCGGCCTCGCGCACCCGGGTCAGGCTCGAGATCTCGTTGATCGCGTTGAGGCGCATGACCTCGTGCACGACGAGCGTGAGGAGGCCGACTGTCTGTCCGGGGTTCACGACCACGCCATCGAAGTCCCAGGCGAGGGAGGTCGGCCGCGCGACGTTGGGGTAGCCCATGCCGAAGCGCGTCGGCTGTTGTCGCGCGCCGGCGCCATGCACCAACACGCCGACCGCGCCGAGGCCGCCGTTGGCGTTGTCGTCGTCGACCACCGCCCAACGGTCGGTCGTCTCGATGGTGCCGTCGTCGCTGTGCGTCCGCCAGACCTGCATCCCCGCGCCCAGCACACCGCCGTTGGCCTGGGCGCCGAACCGGACCTGGACCGTGATCGGCGCGCCGGTGTTGTTCGTGAGCAAGTCGAGGTAGCGGATGAAGCCGTTGGCGAGGCCGCCGCCGGCGCTGGGGACGAAGTAGGTGCGAACGACATCGAGCCCCGCGAGGCTGTCGGCGGCGGTCCGCCACTGGAGCCCGTTGAGCTCGGCGGCGCCCTGCCCGGCGGCGCTGAAGACATCGGCGCCGGCGCACGGCGTCGCGCAGTCGGCGCACACGCGAACGCAGAGCCCGGCCCATTGGGAGAAGGCCGCAGGCTGGCCGAGGGCGCCGGTCTGGTCGTCGACGTTGTAGTTCGTGCCGTTGGGTGCCTGGCGAGCGAAGCCCCACGCCGAGGCCGTGCAAAGCAGGGCGCAGACGATGGCCCTGGACAGGAAGACAGCGCGCATGAGGGCCCCGATCGGGTAATCAACGCAACGCGCGGAGGATAGCATAGGGCCCCGGATCCCCCGCCAATTCACGGTTTGCGAATACCTGGCTCTCGAAATGAGGCGGCCCGGCCGGGGGTGGTCGGCCGGGCCGCGAGCTCGAGTCGTGTCAGCCCGCTGACGCGGGCCTTGGGGTGGGTCATGAACACGTGACTTCGAGGAGTCCAAACCAGAGTTCGTACTCACCCATTACATCGTTCGATGGGGCACGAATCGGAGCGAGTGCGTAGAGATTGGATCGCCGCCATGATCGAAAACGGCGCTATTTCAGGGGGATAGCTCGGCGTCGGGTCGATCTTTTTTCTTCAGTTCGGCCGAAGTCCGACGATGCTCTGATTGGGCGCCCCTCGACTACAACCCGACGGCGACAGCGAGATCGAGGACGCATTGGGCCAAAACACGCGCCAGCCTCCGCTCGTGGGCGGCGTGCTTCGCGACGAGGACGTCCCGCTGGGCCTGGAGCTTCAGCCGCCTCCCGCTGTGCTGGGCGCGCGTGCAGACGAGATCAGCCTCGAGCTGGGCTCGACGCGAAACCACGCTGGCGCGCTCGGTGGCGATCACCTCCAGCTTCTCCAGGACCGTGGTTCGCGCTCCCTCCGCGGTCGTGCCTTCGGCGTCGCTGCGCAGGTAGTCCGCCACCCGCTCGATGTAGTCCTGCGACAGCACCGCTTGCAGGCTCGCGGTGGACGATGGATCGCCGCCCACCAGGTCGTTGAGCAGATTGGACGCGTGGGCGCTGATCTGGTCGAGCTGAGTCCGCAGCGTGCGCTCCTCCGCCCGGAGATCGCGGGTCTCGTCGGCGAGGCGCTCGTCGTCACGAATGGCGACCACCAGCTCGGTGTCACGACCGGAGAGCTCCGGCAGCTCGGAGAGCCGATCCCGCACGAGTGCCAGCTCGGTGCCCACGTCATCGAGGGACGCGCGCAGCGCATCGAGCTCACCGAAGCTGGTCGCGAGGGCCTTGGGCATCGGGCGGTCTGCCCAGCGCCGGACCGACTCCTCGCGGAGCGCGCGCTCGACGCCCGCGAGATCGACGGCGGGCGTCTCCTCGGCCTGGATGGTGCCCAGCGGGATGCTCACCACCGTCATCGAAGCGTCGGACCCCTCCTCGAACGGCCGCAGCGCCTCTGACAGCGCGGCCGCCGACACGTAGCGCTGGGTCGGCTCCTTCGCCAGGCAGCGCAGCACGACCTTCTCGAGCTCCACCGGGATGTCTCGGTTGAAGGTGCGGAGCCGCGGCGGCGGGGTGAAGCAGTGATGCTCGGCGAGCTCACCCGGGCCTCGCCCGCTGAAGGGGAGCCGGCCGGTGAGCCCCTCGAAGAGGATGACGCCGACGGCGTAGAGATCGGTCGCCGGGGAGATCGACAGGTCCATCGCGATCTCGGGCGAGAGGTACTCCGGCGTACCGAGGACGACGCCGCGGACCGTGTGTACCAGTGAGTGCGGCTGCGGACCGAGGAGCTTCGCGATGCCGAAGTCGAGCATCTTCACGAAGTCCTCGTCCCCGTTGCGCCGGACGAGGAAGACGTTGTCCGGCTTGATGTCGCGGTGGATGATCTCCAGCTCGTGTGCGGTCTGCAACGCGGAGAGCATCTGCCGGACGATGTGCATCATCCGCTGGACGTCCATCGGCGAGTGGATGGTCATCAGCGTCGAGAGCGGCTCACCCTCCAGGAACTCCATCGCGATGTAGGGGAGGCGGTCGGGGGTGCGGCCCCAACCACTGACCCGGACGACGTGGGGGTGCTCGATGCGCTCGATGGCCCGGGCCTCCTGCTCGAGGCGCTTGTCCGCGTCGATATTCGCCGGGAGATCGCCGTGCAGAATCTTGATCGCGGCCTGTCGCCCCGAGCTTGGCTCGCGGCCAAAATAGACCGTGCTCATGCCGCCACGGCCGAGGCGCCGCTCGATGACGTACTCCCCGACCTGCTGGCCAATTCGCGCGTCGGTTGCCACCGCGGAAGCTCGCTCCTACTGGTCCAGGCGTCCTACGCCATCGTCGCTGCGCACCCAGATCTGTCCGTCCGGTGCGACGACGATGTCGTAGACCGCGTCCCCGGGGAGCCCATCGACGAAGGCGTGTTGGCTGAAATCACCTTGACCCGTACCGACCGCGAGGCCGGCGTCAGTGCCCACCAAGACCCGGCCATCGGGGTGCAACGCGAGGGCGTTGACTCGGTTGATCGGCAGCCCGTTGCGCACGTCGAACTCCGCGATGAGGCCACCGGCGTCGCGGCGAAAGAGACCGTCGGCCGTCCCAATCCAGTGGGTGCCGTCCGCGGCGACGGCCACCGCGCGGACGTCGATGTTGCGAAGGGCGTCTGCGCCGATGATCTCGAACTCGGCGGTGCCGCGGTCGTAGATCGCGAGGCCGGCGGCGGTCCCCGCGTAGAGCCGCTCGTCGGGGCCGACGGCGATCGAGCGTACGTCGTTGGAGGGCAGGCCCCGTGCCTCGTTGACGGGCAGCACGTTGCCCTGGTCGATCAAGACGACGCCGGTGGCCGCCGCCACCCAAACGGTGGACACGCCGATCGCGACGATGTCGCGCAGATCACCCTCGCCCAGGGCGCGGATCGTCATGAGCTCGATGGGAGACCACTGCGCCTCGCTCACCCGGCGCGCGAGCCCGGCGCCCGGGATGATGCACCACAGCGAGGCTTCGCCATCGGCGATGTCACAGGCCGACGGGGCCGGCAGGTTCGGCGGGAGCGGGAAGGGGCTGAGCTGGCCGTCAGCGCCGACGCTGTATCCCTTCGAGTCGCCTCGGACGTTGGCCGAGAAGAGGGGGCGACCGGTGTGGTCGGTGGTCAGCCAGGCGCCCGCCGCCGCGCTCGGGAGGCCGTACTTCGAGAGGTCGCGCGTGACCACTCCGCCCCCGTCGAGGACGGTCATGCCGCCGGGCGCTTCGGCTTCCCCGCAGTAGCTGAAGAACAGCTCGCCGGCGCGGTACTCGATGCTGGTGCCTTCACGTCCGGCGGACCGCGTCAGTCCGTTGGCGTAGGTGTAGACGGTGGCGAAGTCGACGTCGTCCGGGGGCGCGTCGAGGGGACGACGGACCACCGAGCCGAACTCCTGGTTACGGCTGGCGGGGAAGGTGATCCACAGGTTCGCTCCGTCGAAGGCGACCGCGCGTGCCAGATCGGAGCCGACGGATTGGGGCCAGGCGAAGTTGGCGCGGTTCAGCGATGACCAGCGCCCCTCGGGATCGCGGATGGCGAGGCCCGACGGGGTGCCCGCGAAGACGTAGCCGTTCCCAGACGCGACGTCTTGCACGCGTTGGTCCGGTAGGCGCCCCTGGGCGCGGGTGATGGGGGCCTCGAAGGCTTGCGTATTCTCGTTGAAGTTGATCAATCCGGCGGCGGTCCCGGCCCAGAGCCGATCGCCGTCGTGGGCCAGCGCGACGATCTCGTCGGCGAGGAAGAAGGCGCCCACCGCCGCCTGGTCGAAGGTGCGCCACGCGCCCTCCACATCGAGCCGCGCGAGCCCCGCGCCGTCGGTGGCGACCCAGACGTCGCCGGGGCGCCCCTCGATAATGTCGGTGATCGGCGCCTCGGGGACGTCCGCCGTCTCGTCTCCGACGACGTATTGCTCGACCGGCGTGGCGTCGGCGGCGTTGAGCACCCCGACGCCGCCCTCGGTCGCCACCCAGACCTGCTCGCCGATGACGCGTATGGCCGCGACGGCGCCGGCGGGGACGCCCTCGGCGACCGCGGCGAGCCCGCCGTCGACGGTGTCGCGCAGGAGGCCGTCGGGCGTGCCGATCCAGAGCGCGCCAGCGGCGCGAGTCGAGGTGGTCACGCAAGCGCCGCCGAGCTCCGCGGGGACGGGGAAGGGGGCGAAGTAGCTGTCGATGGCGACGACGCCACCGTCCGTCGCCGCCCAGCGTGGCTCGTCGGCGACGCCGTCGAGATCGCGGACATCGGGACCGGGCAACACGCCATCGCCGGCCTCGAAGAGGCGCCCCGCGGCGTCGAGGCGGCGGACGCCTTCTGGCGTCGCGAAGTAGAGGGCCCCGCGTGCCGCGGGTGCGGCGTCTCGGGCCTCGAAGCCCAGATAGCTGCCCGCCACCGTGTCGTCGGCGGCGAGGTGGATCGCGCCGTTCTCCGCCGCCAACCAGTAGCCGTCGGCGCCGTCCCCCGTGACCGCGTTGAAGGCGCCGACATCCGGCAGCTCCGCCAGCGGCGCCTCGAGCATCCCGTCCACCACCCGCACCACGCCGGCGGCGGTGGCGACCCAGACCCGATCGGTGGCGTCGAGGTAGAGCCCGCGGACATCGGGCGAGGGCAGGAGATCTGCGCCGAAGAAGTTCCAGCCATTGTTGGCGTGCAGGTTGAGCCCCTCGTCGGAGGACAGCCAGACTCCATTCGACGCGATGAGGAGATCGCGCAGCGCCCCTTTCGGGCCACCTCCGGCGTCACCCTCGCGCTGGGCGAAGACGAAGCCGTCGGGTCGCAGCACCGTGAGGCCCCGATCGGTGGCGAGCCACGTGCGCCCAGCCTCGTCCCTCGCGGCGGCGGCGATCCGGTTGCCGACGAGCCGGTCGGCGTTGGTGAGGGCGGTGACCGCGTCGCCGTCGGCAACCAGCGCGCCTCCAGCCGTGCCCCCGATCGCGCCACCGTCAGTGAGCGCCACGCTCAGGCCCTCGCGGGTGTAGCCGATGTTCGCGAAGGCCGAGACGCAGGGGTTGACCGCCTGGTCCGGGTTGAAGCCCCGCGGGCAGTTGTCCATCGCGTTGGGCGCGCCGTCGCCGTCGTAGTCATCGACGCAGGCATCTCCCACCCCATCGGCGTCGGCGTCTTCCTGGCCTTCGTTCGCGCTGCCGGGGCAGTTGTCGCGGTAGTCGAGGATGCCGTCCCCGTCGTCGTCGGGGTCACAGGCGTCGCCCGCGCCGTCCTGATCGGAGTCGACGCCCACCCGAGAGGGGTGCAGCGGGCAGAGGTCGGCGCCGTCGGCGATGCCGTCGGCGTCGGTGTCGGCGCGGTGGGGATCGGTCCCGCGACCCTCCTCGGCGGCGACGTCGAGGCTGTCGCCATCTGCGTCGTCGTCGCAGGCGTCCCCCTCACCGTCGCGGTCGAGGTCGAGCTGGGCAGGGTTGGCGAGCCCCGGGCAGTTGTCGGCGTCGTCGTCCGCGCCGTCCCCGTCGGCGTCGGGATCGCAGGCGTCGCCGAGCTCGTCGGCGTCGGCGTCGGCCTGGTCGGCGTTGGACACCATCGGGCAATTGTCCTGGCCGTCGGGCACGCCGTCGCCATCGCCGTCGGTGTTGTCACCCATGTCGGGCGGGGGGCCCGCGTCGCCGCTGTCGGGCAGGGGGCCGCGGTCGGGGCGGGGCCCCACGTCGGCCGCCATGTCCTGGTCGACGAAGTTGACGTCGGGCTCTTGGGTGAAGGCCTCGAACTGATCGAAGTCGAGGGTGCAGGCGCCCATCGCGAGCGCGGTCACGAACGCGAGCAGCCGCGCCATCAGAAGCCCCCTTGGAGACGAATGAACGCGCCCGAGTCGTCGACCTGCACCGAGGTCTGCAGCTCGCCGCTCACGTCGGGCCCGCTCTCGGCGCCGAAGAGCCACCACGCGACGCCGCCGGCGATCGCCGCGGCGCCGACGCCGTAGAGCGCGTTGCTCATCAGCACCATCTGGTTGCCCGTGTCGATGTCGGACTGCGCGATGAGCTCACCGTTCTTCTTCTTCTCCTCGAGTTGGCTGTGGAGATCGGCGGCGGAGAGCCCCATGAAGGCCCCGGCGCCCGCCGCCGCGACGCCCACGCCCGCGGTGACCCACGGCCAGATGTCGCCGCCGCCACCCAGGGAAGGGCCGCTACCGGAGCCACCGCCGATGTCGCCCGCCCCGGACTCTCCGTCGAGGCTGATGCTGACGCGGGCCTCCGAGCCAGCGGCCACCTCGATCTTGCGCGTCTGGTCGCCGAAGCCGGGCTTGGAGACGGTGATCTCGTGGGGACCGGCGCGGAGCCGAAGGGCCTTCGGGAGCGGCGAGCGGCCCACCCGGCGACCGTCCACGGAGATCGTGGCGCCCTTCTCCGAGACGATCACGCCGACGGAGCCCACCTGGCCGCTGGGGATGAGGCGAAGGTCGACGACCGCTGGCGAGCCCTCGCGGAGCTGAATCTGACGCTTGACCGTCTCGTGCTCGGGGAGCTCGGCGATGATGGTGTAGGTGCCTGGCAGCAGCTTGAAGTCGAGGGGCGTCTGGCCCATGGCACCCTTCGACTTGTCGTCGACGAAGACGACGGCGCCGGGGGGCTGGGAGGTCACGCTGACCTGCTCGTAGCGCCCGGCCAGCAGCTCCTTGAGCTCACCGATGCGCCGTACGACCGCGGGGCGGCGTTTCGCGCCCGGCACCGCCTCGATGTAGCGCTGGTAGAACGACACGGCTTCGGTCGTCTTGCCGGCTTTGTCGTAGCAGAGCCCGATGTTGTAGAGCAGGTTCCCGCGAGGCTCGAGATCGAAGGCCTCCTGAAACAGGGACGCGGCTTCGTCGTAGTTCCCGGCCTTGTAGGCCTGGGTGGCCTTGGCCTTGGTCTCGGCGTAATCCTGCGCGACGACGGGGGCGGCGGTCAGCGCGACCAGGAACGCCGCGCAAGTGAGTCGAGGCAGCATGGCTGACCTTTGCGGAGTGACGCGGTGCTCGAACGCCGCATCCTATGCGCTATTTGAGGCTGAACTCCAGTTCGACGACCCCGACGGAGAGCACGTCGCCATCCTTGAGGAACTGCTTCTGGATCCGCTGGCCGTTGACGAGTACGCCGTTGGTGCTGCCGAAGTCGGCCAACTCGAAGCGGTTGTCCTGCACCTTGATGCCCGCGTGGCGCTTGGAGACCGAGCGATCGACCAGGACGACGTCGTTGCTCTCTGCCGAGCCGATGTTGGTCAGCGACTCCTTGATGAAGAAGGTCATCCCGTTGTTTTCGCCCGCCGAGCGAACCACCAGCCGGCCCTTGTGAGGGAGCTGTTCGCAGAACTGGCAGCTCTTCCAGTCGAGGGGAATCGACTTGCCGCAGCCCTGGCAGGTGCGGGTGGCCGGGCCGGCGACGACGGTCTCCGTCTCCCGACCCGCGCTGATGAGCTCGATGGTCTTTCTACCGACGAAGACCAGCAGGACCAACGCCAGGATACCGCCGGCGCCGCCGAGCAACCACGTCAGGAGATGGCTCTCCTTCTCCGGGACGAAGACGATGCGGGGGTTCGGGCTGTCGTAGTCGCGCCCGCCGTGGTTCGCCCGGACCTTGAAGGTGATGTCCTTCGCGCCGTCGAAGCTCGTCGTGTTCAGCGTCAGGACGTGCTGGCCCAGCAGCTCGCTGGTGAAGTGGTCGAAGAGGTTGGCGATCTCGCCGGGCGTCGCGGCCTCCCGGTAGGTGCCGCCGGTCCCGTGCGCGAGTTGCCGAGGGGTCTCGAGCATGCTCGGGTCATCGACGCCGAAGCCGATGGTGGAGATGCGCACGTTGAGCTCTTCGGAGGCGCGACGCTTGATAGCGGCCATCGCCTGCCGGTTCTTCGTCTTCTCGTCGCTCTCCGTGAAGCCGTCCGTGACGAGGATGATCGCGCGGTTGGGCCCGACCCGGTCGAAGGTCTTGGGGAACATGTCGAGGGCCTTCTCGACGGCGTCGAGGAGGTAGGCCGTGAGGCCCCCCGGCTTGCGGTCACCGAGCCACTCGACCTTCTCGTTGTGGGCCGGGGTGAGGCTGCCCGAGTGCTCGGTGCGGTCGGCGTAGGAGACCACCGCGGACCGGTCGTCGGCGCGCAGGGCGTTGAGCAGGCCCACCGCGCCGCGGCGCGCCTCGTTGAAGGCCGCGCTGGTCTCGAAGGGCCCGTAGGCTGCCAGCACGAGCACGACCGCCACGCTGTCCTTGGTGTCGCGCAACAGCTCGACGCGCAGCTCGCCAGTCTCGCGCTTGGGCTCGCCGTCGAAGAAGACCTCCCAGGACTTCGGATCGATGACCGCCACCGATCGACGTCGCTGATCGAGCAGCGTCGCGTAGATCCGGAATTCGCCCTGCGCGGCCTTGGCGACGTCGACGGCGTCGAGCCGAACGTTGGTCGTCTCGCCTCGACTGGGGGGGTCCCCGGCGTACGCCGGGGCCCAGACGGCGAGCATGACGGCGGTGGTCAGGAGTCGCACTACGGTCTCAAATAATGGGCCGGGCCCGGATCTTCAATAGAGAGCCTTGAAACGGAACTCGGTGTGCCCGAAGCGGACCGTGTCGTTGTCGATGAGCTCTTCGCGGTCGATCTTCTTCTCGTTGACGAAGCTGCCGTTGGTGGAGTCGTTGTCCCGTAGCTCGTAGCGCCCGTCCTCGAAGCGGATCGAGGCGTGCTTGGAGGACAGGTACTCGTCGGTGATGACGATGTCGTTGTCGGCGGCGGCGCCGACGTTGTTGACCCCCTCGTAGAGCTTGAAGTCGGTGCCCTTCTGGGAGCCACGCATCACGACGATCCACCCGACCACCATGCGGGTCGGCCCCTTGAGCGCCTCGATGTCGATGGCCTGCGTCTTGTTGCCCGCGGCCAGGGGCATGGCGGGGGCCGCGGCGGCGGGCGCGGCGGGTGCCGTCGGCGCGGGGCCGGGCGTTCCACCGGTCTCAGCCCCGCAGTAGGGGCACGCGCGCCAGCTCGGATCGATCTCCGCCGCACAACCGGGGCACGCCGGAGCGCCCTCGGCGGCGTCTTCTTTTCCTCCGAAGGGCCAGAATCCCATCTTCTTCTTCTTCTTCTTCTTGGGCGCCTCAGCCGGTGTCCCATCCCCCTTTGCCTTCGATGTCGCGCCCCGGGCCGCCTTCTGGGCGGCGCCCATCGCGTTGCGCTTTGCGCCGAAGACCTTCTGGTTGACCTTGGCGTCGACACGCCCTTGCAGGACATCTTTGGGGTTGCGGAACATCTCGAATACCAGTCTCCCATTTTTTTTCCCTTTTTGCGCAACAACGCCTTCGTTTGTCCGAAGAAGGGGTATGGGCCAGGACGGAGGAATGGATGTGTCTCGAGGGAGTCGTGGTCTCCGGTGGATCGCTCGCTGGAGCGGTGCTGCACGGGGTTCAGGCCAAGGGCGCGCGCTTCATCGGCGTGTCGCTGTGCGGCGCCGATCTCCGTAACGCGGATCTGCGCGGGGCCCGCATGGTGCGGTGCGATCTGCGCGCGGCCGATCTGCGCGGGGTGCGCGGTCGGCCCGAGCTGGTGGCGTGCGAAACGAAAGGAGCGCGATGGCGGTAGCCGGTCAGGTCGGCTGGTAGAACCAGTAGCGGAACATGTTGATGTCGCGGTCGGCGGTGAGGAGCACCTGCTTGACGTGAATCGACTCGGTGCTGATGTGCTGCGCGGGGATCACGAAGGGCCAGTTGCGCCAGCGGTACTTCCGGTCGTCACCCTTGCAATCGAGGATGCGGTCGAGGCGCTGATTGTTCACGTGGACCTCGGCCTGGTAGTCGCCGTGCACGTAGTCCATGCGGCGGATCATCACGAGGTCCTGGTGCGGCGTGAGGTTGCGTACGCGGAACTCGCACCAGCCGCCCTCGTGGGCGATGCCCTTGTCTTCGATGACGGTGCCATCCGGGTAGCGCAGCTTCTGTCGGGTTCGATACGTGTCCTTGGCCTCGCGGATCGCGAAGTCGTGGGTCGTCTCGCTGTCGCCGTCGAGGACGTCGATCATGTCGACGAGCCGCCACTCCTTGCCCTGCACCAGCAGGGTCTCGGTGAAGGGCTGTGAGCGGGTCTTGATGTCCTCGAGGGTGGTCGAGTCGTCGAGGAGCGCGCTGTCGGCGGGGGCGTCGGTCATCGCCTGCACGCTGATCTCCTCGGGGCGCACCACGTCGAGCAGCACCCGGAGGGCCTCGCAGGCCTTCATCTGGTAGGTGATGACGTTCTCGAGGCCCTCGTCGGTCCGGTGACGCTCGCCCACCAGGCCGCGCAGGAGCTCGATGTTCTTCTTGAAGGCGCGGAACTCGTCGGCCGCCGACAGATCGGGGACGCGGCTGTCGACCTCGTCGACGACATCACCTTCGAGATCGGTGACCGTGCGCAGCAGGTCCCAGATGTTGGCGTGGTCGACGAAGGCGGTCTTGAGGAGCATCTCCAGGGTGATCACCGCCTGGAAGGCGTCTCCGGCGGCGAGGATCTTCTTGGTGCGGGCGAGGTGGGAGAGCACCTTCTTCTGCTCGATGATGACCTCGTTGAGGCGCCACATCAGCATGGGCGTGAGGCGGGCTCCGGCCACGCCCGCGTGGCGCACGAAGCGCAGGTCGATCTCGTTCTCCTTCGGGTTGAAGGGGTCCTTGGCGTCGGTGATGCGCTTGGCGTCCTTGGTGAGGTGGACGCGACAGACCTCGACGGAGGAGGTGGGCTCCGAGTTGGTGAACTCGAGCTTGTAGCCCTCCTCGATTCGGGCGTGGCCCTGGTAGTCGGGGTTGCGCTTGTTGACGCGGAAGTCGACGGGCTCCTCGGTGTAGCGCAGCACCAGGTAGAGGGTCTGCGGGAGCTTGAAGTCTCCGCGGTCGATGGTGCGGATCTGCTTCTCGGGGACGAGGATGTCCTGGCCGTCGTTGTCGATGGCGTAGCCGGCCCCGACCTCGACGGAGAGGTCGCCGCGCCCGCGGCTGTTGACGCGGAGCTGGTCAGCGTAGCCGGGGACCACGCCGGGGGCGTGGAAGAAGCGGTTGTGAAGCTTCCGCTTCTCGACGTGGTAGCGCTCGGAGTCGTTCCAGTCGTCCTCGGTGGTGAAGAAGCCTTGGAAGAAGTGGATGCGCCGGAAGTTCTGGTCGCTCATGGGGACTCGTCTTCGTCGGAGGAGCTGATGACTTTGGTGCCTGCGATGACGCCGTCGGCTTCGATGCCGACGCTACCGAGGCCGATCTGGAACCCGCGTAGATCGGGATCGGCCGGCTCGGCGGCGAAGGTAAGGTAGTAGGCCGTGTGGGCGGGCTTCTCCATGCGGATGATCCGGTGGAGCTTGTGGAGGGTCTCGTCGGAGGTGTCGGTGAAGCGCGCGGGGACCTCGACGATGAAGCAGTGGGCCGGGTTGACCGGTGGGATCACGAGGCTGTCGACGCCGATGCGGACCTCGCCGATGCGGAAGCCGCGGAAGGGCCACTCGTTCTCGCGCAGCAGCGGCTCGACGTCGGTGAAGATGCTGAGGAACATCTTGAGGCCGCGCACGGTGCCGCGCAGGCCGTAGATGCTCAGCGCTTGTTGGATGAGGCGGCGCTGCTTGGCTTCGGGCCAGTCCTGCTCGATGGCGAGGGCCACCCAGCCCGCGAGCCACGGCAGGTACTCGGGCGGCGCCTCGAGCGGATCGAAGTAGAGGTGGAGCCCGTCGATGTGACGCTGCAAGTCCGCGAAGAGGTGGTCGAAGATCCACAGGAAGTCGCGGAGCTGGTGGCCGCCGCTGCGGTCGGCCTTCTGGTAGACCTGCGGGAGGTGCTCCAAGAGGCTTCGGCGCGAGATGGTGAGGTCCACGCGCTCGTCGAGGGCGATGAGGGCGCCTTCGGGGGGGCTCTGGCGAATGACCTCGTCCGCCGGGCGGTAGGCCTCCTCGTAGCGCAGGCGCACTCGCTCCGGCTCGAAACCGGCGTTGCGCAGCATGAGCCCTGCGTTGGCCAACGAGATGCCGACCACGTCGGGCATCCTGACCGTTCGCCGGACGCGCTCGCGCGGCGCCCTCATTAGATGAACCGCTCCCGCGCCTTCTCGTGGACCGTCACATGCACCAGGTGGACCAGCTCGTCGGGGGCCAGCTTGACCTGATCCACCTCTTGGCGGCGGTCTTCGTCAAACAGCTTCACGCGATCGACGACGTCCACGCCATCGACGTCCTCCACGACGTGGTGCAGATCGAGCTTGAGGACGTTGCGTCCGAAGTCCCAGCCCGCGCCGTCGCGCCCTCCGACGAGCGGGTGCAGGAAGCGCCGAAGGCGTTCGGAGACGCCGGCCTTCATGCGGTCGAACTCACCCGACGTGGCGCGGATGATCCACACCTCGAGGCTCACCTCGACGTAGCGGGGTCGGACCACGTGGACCATCGTCGTCAGGAGGCGGCGGCCATCGAGGAAGTGCTTCACGCGCCGCAGCAGCTCCGTCGAGGGCACGAGCTTCTGCGACAGGTCGAGCCGGCGTTCGTCCTGCTTGGGGACCACCACCAGGCTGACCTCGCCCTCGCGGCCGATGGTGTTGAGGCAGCGCGCCCGGGCGATGCCGTTGGACGCCTGCATCGCCAGCCACTCGAAGTCGCTGCCCGTCACGGCGCGGTCTCGACTCTTGATCACGTGGGGTCCGCGGGCCTTCGCCTCCTCGACGGACTCCTGGTCGCTCCCACCGGCGGCGGGGAAGGGGTTCGTCACGGCCTCGATGTGGGCCACCGACTTGCGCAGGGCGATGACCGTGCCCCGGGTGACGTTGCCCCGCGTCCCACCGCCGACGCGGTAGTGGGCCGCCACGATGTTGCTGCTCCCGGCGGCGGGGATGAGCCCCTTGCGCCCGTCGCCGAACCGAAGGACGCCCTCGACCCGGTCGATGATGTAGTGCCGTGCCCGGGTGTCGGACTCGTAGAAGGAGTCGACCTCGCACCACCGCACCCAGTGCCCGCTGCGGCCCGCTGGCTCGACGGCGTCCTCTCCGAGGGCCGCGAGCTCGGATCCCTCGGGGGCCTCCTTCTCACGGACTCGGATGGACTGGCCCGAGAGCAGCGGCCCCTGGACGAAGCGGAAGGCCTGGTTGGGCGTGCCGTCGGAGCTGCCGAGCACCTCGTCGCTCACGGTGGTGTGGTGGTAGGCCTCGACGGTGTCGAGCAGCACCTGCGTGATGCGAGGCATCTGGTGGTAGCCGCCCATCTCGAGCCGGGCCCGCACCCAGTAGTGAGCCTCGCCGAAGCGCTTGCTGCGCTTGTGGTCGTCGGGGCCCGTGAAATCGAGGAAGCCGCTCTCCGTGAAGGCCCGAGTCCCGTCGGCGGGCGCCAGATCGCTCCACCCCTGACCGCTCCAATACTCCCAGACCACGCGCTGCTCGGCGGCGAGCTCGCGGTCCCGCCGGGCGTAGTAGTCGGCGAGGTACTCGTGGTGCCGGTGATCGGCCTCCAGCGAGGTCTTCGACTGCATCTGGAAGTAGATGCGCGTGCTCTCGTTCGGGAAGGCGTGGGCGAAGCCGAGGTAGAGCGCGGGGCTGTCCTCGGTGGAGGGCTCGAAGGCCTGGAACGTCTTCAGCGATGTCCGCGCCGTCGTCGAGTGGTCGAAGTAGGCGAAGTCGTTGTAGGTGACCACGTTCGTGACCGCGTGCTCTTCCTCGGAGTAGCGGAAGGTGATCCCCCGCACCCAGGGGGGTCGCAGCGGGCGCTCGTCCCGCCAGATCCAGCGGTCCCCGTCGAGCTCGTACTGGCCATGGACGCCGAAGTCGCCCGCCTCGATCCGCGCGCGGAGCCAAGGGCCCGGCTCGTTTTGGATCTCGACCTCTCCCAGGTTCTCGGGGCGCCGAAAGCGGATCTCCCCCGAACAGGTGAACGCCGCCGTCCCATCGACGAAGTCGACCGCGCGGCCGCTCTTTGAGCCCTCGGGCGTGGTGCGCCCCAGGAGCCTCCACTTCTTCCCGTCGTAGTACTCCCAGAGCACCGAGAGATCCTCCGCGTGCTGCGGGGGATGGTGGGTCTTGGGATCGGCGAGTTGCACCTCGATGCGCACGACGGAGCCGGGTTGGGCCGGCATCGCGCTGGGCAGCACGTACAGCGCCTGGTCGATCCGCGGCTCCTTCCCGAAGGGCGCCCATGCGCGCTGGAAATCGACCGTCAGAAAGACCTGGCTGTCGAGGTTGACGTAGGCCGCGGCGGGCTCGAGCCCCTCCCCCGTGACCTCGACTCGGGCGAGCACCGAGTCGACGATCGTCTCGTGGGGATCCGGCGGCGCCTCCACCAGCCGACCGCGGATCCACGGGGCCGTCACCCCGTTGACCTCCGCGGGCTCGATGGAGTCGATGCCCTCGAAGGCGATGGCGCCGGGCTCGACCTCCGCCAACGAGCGCTGCATCTCGCGCCAACGGCGGCCGTTCCAGTAGGCCCACTCCAGCAGGTCGACGAGGGGCGCCGAGCCCGCCGACGAGATGCGCACCACCAGCATCGAGTCCTCACCCACCTGGGCGAAGCGCTCGTCCCCCACGTACAGGCTGCGCTCGATGTGGTTGACCCCGCCGAAGACCTCGAAGCCCTCGTCGCGGCGCCCGTCGACAAACGGCGTGTGGTCGGCGTACTCGTCGCTGACCTGGGTGAAACAGCGCGCCAAGACGTTGCCCGTCACCAGAAGATCCGCCCCGGTCTCGAAGACCACCGGCTCCTCCCGCCCCGACTGGACGGTGGCCACCGGGCTCCCCGTCTTGACCCAGGTCGCCGGCGCCCCGGCCACCAGATCGAAGCGCAGCAGGGTGTGGGCCGGTTGGGGCGCCTGGAGCTTCACGCCCAGCAGGTTGAGGAAGGCGATGAAGTTCTTGTCGGTGACCTTGTTGAGCCGATAGATGGCCATCTCGGTCATCCACGCGAACAGCTCGATCAGCGTCACGCCGGGATCGGACGGGTTGAAGTTCGTCCAATCCGGGCAGTACTGCGGGATCAGCCGCAGCGCCTCCTCGACGATCTCCGCGTGGGTGCGGTCGTCGAGGTTGGGGACCGGGATGCTCAAGCCTCCTCCTCCCGCCTCAAGAAGAACGGATAGACCAGGTTGAAATGCGAGTTCGTCGCCCGCACGGCGTAGCTGATCTCGATGAGCACTTGCGCCTCGCGATCACGGTCGGGCACGCACTCGACCTCGATGTCGTCGATCCGCGGCTCCCATTTCAGCAGGGCCTCGCGGGCGTAGAACGCGATCAAGTTGCGGGTGTGCGCGTTGTTCGGAGCGAACACGTAGTCGTGGACCCGGCATCCGAACTCGGGGCGGTAGAGCCGCTCCCCCGGCGCCGTCCCGAGGACGATGCGGATGCACTCCTCGATGTTGTCCTCGTGGGCCGACAACGCCACGCCGCCCGCGCCGTCGATCCGCAGCGGATGGGCGATGCCTCGGCCGAGGAAGCTGCGTTCACCATTGCTCAACCGAGGCGCCCCTCGAAGCCTTCGCTGCACACCGCGCAGACGACCCGGAAGTGGGGCGCCTGCACCGTGATGCCGTCGTCGAGGGCCTCGCTGCAAAAGGGACAGCGCAGCCCCGTGCGACGTCCGTTGTAGATCGCCTCGACCACCGGCATCCACACCGCGAGGCCCTCCTCGTCCCCCCCGGCGGGGAGCTGCCACTCCCAAGGCTCGCCGCGCCGCTCGGGGGCAGGCCCAGCTTCGGGCGCCTCGGTCGTCGCCAGCGGGGGCTCCGGGGCCTCCGGCTCCGCCGTCTTCTTCTTCGACAGGGCCGCCGCCTCCGCGTACAGCCCGTCGTCACGCCCGTAGGCGAGGCGCCCTTCGAAGCCCATCGAGCAGTCCGGGCAGCGCATGCGGACGTTGGCCCCCTCCGTCGAAGCGTCGAGCGGACCACCACCGCACTTGGGGCAGACGTGCCCCGTCAACCGCCCGTTGGCGACGGCCTCGGCCACTTCGTACCAATCGATGTAGTCCGCTTCGTTCACGCGAGCGGGAACCTACCAGCCGCGGCGCGCGTCGGTGAAGCGCGACGTGCACCCCAACGCGCTTGCTTGCCGCTCCCGCCCTTCAGTCCAGCATCTGCTCCAGGTCGAAGCTGGACCTGCCCCGCTTTTCCAGACACCCGATTTGAGGCGACAGTGGTCGCCAAG